>JBBIOJ010000027.1:0-49133 GCA_037443445.1 Desulfarculaceae bacterium
CACAATCCCATAAAGGTTTTTGGGTCATCCAATCATTTAACCCCCCCCCCCCCCCCCGACTTGGAAAAAGCTCTTGGAATACCCACTTGGCATTCATCTTGCTAGGACACAGCTCAGTTGCCTGGCCCTGCCTAGGCCTGCTGCCTGAAGGGCTGAGCCAGGCCTTGGCTCCACTTCCCTGGAGGCGGCTTCAGGGGCCATGGCCTAATGGACTTGAATTTTTGTTGTATTTACAATTTGCATGGAGTACAAAAACTTGCAGGTCACTTGAAAAAATAGGGGGATCCTCCCATGGCTGAGACCCAAGGGGCCGGGGCAGGGCTGCGAGCCCATTCCATCAGGCTAGGCATAATAGGCCTTTCCCAATACCCATCTTTGCTCAAGGAACTGGAAGGAACTCGCCTGGAAGTGAAGGCCGTGGCCGATTTTGACCTGCGCAACGAGTCAATCCAGGAGGCTTTGGCCAGGGGTATCCAGGCATCACAGGACTACACAGAGCTGATAGAAAGACCTGACCTGGATCTGATCCTGAATCTCATCCCGGACAAGACAGTGGAGGCCATTATCCATCAACTCAAACCAGATAGGACTCAGGTAGTCCATGCCGCAACTGCCTCCTTCCTGCAGGCTTTCTGCCAGGAGGCCACAGCCAGAAAGGCTCTGACCGAGACACTGGAAGACCTCTCCAGGATGCTGACGGGGTTCATGGACGCGGGCACCTTTTGTGCAAGACTGCTCCAGCAGGTGGCCGAAACTTGCGATGCTCTGGCAGCAGGGCTCTGGCTAAGAGAGGAGGATAGGTTCGTATTTTTCAAAGGCTTTGGCCTGCCCCAGTCGGTTCAGGCCTGTCACCCGCACCTGACAGACCAGGGCCCTTTCCTGAGGCTCGCCCAGGAAAGAAACCCCGTGTGGATAAAGGAGACAACCGGCAGTGAGATGGGTTCCTGCAAGGAATATTTCCTGGGCTCGGGACTTGGGAGCCTCATGTTGGTTCCTCTCTTGGGGGAGACCGAGATAGCAGGGGCTTTGGCTCTGTTCCCTGCAAGGCAGGCCTTCCCAGAGAAGGAGCAGGTGAGATTCTGCAGAGTGCTGGCAGGGCTTTTGGCCGCTGTTCTGCAACGTGCCGGGGCCCTGAGGGGCATAAGGGAAAACCTTATCCGGGACGAGCTGACCGGTCTTTACAATGACGTGTACTTCCTGGACAGACTTCGGGCTGAATTAAAAAGGGCTGCCCGACACGAATCCTGCCTCTCCCTTCTCTACCTGACCTTCAGGCCCGAGCGTGCCATAGACCAGGCAGAACAGATGATGATCAGGCCCTACCTCAGAGCCATAGCCGGGGAGCTGGCCGGGTCCATACGCAACGTGGATGTGCCTGCCAGGTACAAGTTGAATGACTTTGCGGTAATCCTTCCGGACACAGGCCCTTCAGGGGCCATGACCATAGCCAGAAGGCTGCTGGAGAGGCTTACCACTGCCCGCATTGAAGGGCTTGGGGAAAGGCCGGTCTGCCTTAGCATTGGGGCAGCCTCGTACCCGGAGCATGCAAGCCAGCCCAAGGAATTGCTTGACAACGCAGAGCTGTCAGCCTTCTTGGCCGGTCGCGAGGGACCAAACCAGATAAGGCTCTTTCCCACCGGCCGCATGGAGCTGGACGGTCTTACCCCCGAGGCCATCACAAGGACTTACCCGGCCTTGTCAGAGGTCTTCGAGCTATTGACAGCCCAAGCCAAGAGCGACCCGTTCGTGCTGCTTCACGCAAGGGAGGTGGCCAGATACGCCGCCCTCATCGCCAACGAGTTGAACCTGACTCCGCAACAAAGAACAGAACTGGGGATAGCTGGCTGGGTTCACGACTTGGGAAAGATGGCCCTTCCGGATCCCAACGGGGGATTACAGCCCAGATATTCAAAGCTTCCAACATTGAACCTAAAAATCCATCCCACCATAGGGGCCTATATTCTAAAAAATCTCGTGCGTTCCCCTGCCATAATAAGAGGGGTGCTTTATCACCATGCCCACTTTGACGGCTCAGGACAGCCCGCAAGGGCCCAAGGTGAGGCCATACCCATTGAGGGAAGGATCTTGGCTGTGGCTGACACCTACCACCATATGCTGAGCGCCCGGCTAAGCTCTCCCCAGAGGCCTCCCCACCACGTGTTCCAGGCCCTTAGGGAAAAGGCCGGCCGGGAGCTGGACCCAAATCTGGTGGAATGTTTGATAAGGGCCGTCACTGCCCCATGAAGGAAAGCGACTGCATCGTGAACGAGGCCTTGGCGGCCCTGGAGAAAGCCCTGGCCAAAGAGCCCAGCAATGGGCCTTTCCTCTATGCCATGGCAGCCCTCCTGGCCATAAAAGGAAAGTCAGCTCAAGCCCGGGAATACTTGAAAAAGGCCGAAAGCCTCGGGGTGGACGGAAAAATACTGCATAGATGGCTCTCTGCAAACCAAGAAGGTTAGCCAGGATCACCTCCCAAAGCCCAAGACACCAAGGGGTCAAGCTTTCAAAGCCTTTGCCAGACCCCCGGCCTGCATTCCCCTCGGCCTTGGCCCATGAACTGCCCTAGGAGTTGCCATTACCGAAATGAGGCTAGTTAAGCTTAGCAGGGGATGCCATCTGGAGGAGGAATCAGACTGAACTCTCTGGAGCCGAGCCTCTTGGGGGCTCAGGCCACCTCGGATATAACCTCATATCCGGCCTTTTTTAGGATCCGGCTTATGTGTCTCACGTTACACTTCTTCAGGCGGAAGTAGTAAACCCTTTTTCGTCGCAGCCTGTGACCCGAGATCCCAACGCTTACAATCTCGCCCCCTCTGCTTCGAATCAACCCCGAGACCCTTTCAAAAGCCTCGGGATCCTCCCCTAGCACTACATCTATCCTGGAGCTGGACTTGAGCACCCCCATGAGCTCTATGAAGGCGGCCAGTATATCGGCCACGGTGATGATGCCCTGGAGCCGCTCCTGGTCATCCACAACAGGAAGTCCGCCGATCTTGTTGTAAAAGATTACCTTTGCAGCATCCTCTATCTCTGTGTCAGGGGTGACTGTAATGGGGTCGTTGATCATGACATCCCTGATGCTCAACTCCTCTATGAGGGATGCCAGGAAGACCTGCCTCAAGTCCCCTTCTGTGACAAGCCCCACCAGTTTCCCGTTTTCCAGCACTGGAAGGTGCCTTATGGAATGTCTCTTCATGAGGTCCACACAATCCTGGATGGTATGGTCCTGGGTAACCGAGACCACATCCCGGACCATCCAATCCCCCACCTTCATGATCTCCTCCGAGGGTTCTGCCGAGTTTCGCAGCTAGAATCTCTATCTCGATCTTCCCGAGAAGTCAAGCCGTGCTTGAGATCCCCCGCCTCCCATGGAATTCCGTGAGTCCGGCTCAAACAGCCTATCTCTCCATCTCCGAGCGAGCCAGCACCCTACCCTGTTGCAGCTTCTCCTCGGCCTTGAGCTTCTCCAGGAACTTCTTGGCCGAGGCCCGGTCTTGAAACTTCCCCACGAAAACCCGATGGAAAAGCCCTTTGCCGGGAACCTGGGCTGGCTGGCTGAAGGCATCTAGACCTTGCTCCTTCAAGACCTCAACCCTCCTGGCAGCAGCCTCGGCAGACTTGAAAGACTCCACGTGCAGGGTAAAAGAAAAGGAATTCTTGACCCCTTGTGACTTTCCAGCTCTTGTCCCCCTGGCTGCCGGGCCGGGGGCAACCCTTTCTTGCCTGGGGATGGATTCCTTAGCCTGCTCCTGGCCCTGCACCAGCGGCTCGGCCGGGGGGGGGGGCTCCTCACTCACGAGTTCTTGCAGGTTGGCCCATGGGAGAGAAACCTCCTCGGCGGGAGCTTCCAAGCTGGGCTCGCTCTGCGGACTCTGTGTTGCCTGGGGCTGTGGCGTTGGGCTTAAGGGCGGCTCCTTCACAAGGAAAGGCTCTGGGGGAAGCTTCTTGCTCACAGGTCCTTGGGGAGCCTTGGGGGGTTGGGGGGAAGAGGGCCAGAAAACCAGGGAAAGCAACAACCCGGCTGCCATACCCATTAGCACCACCAAAGACCCAGTCAGAATCGAGCGAAGACTCAATTGCCCCCCAATGCCCTAGCCTGCACTGTCCACTCTTGCTGACTGAAGCAGGCAAAGCCGCTTTGCCTAAGAGGATGGAAGGTGAACCTGCCCTTCGAGGAACGCCAGGAGCTTGGCGCTGGAGGAGATCCCTTGGTTGCAGGCCCAATCCCCCCCCTCTTGGATTCTCTGCCTTACTCTGCCTTGAGCTTCTTTACCTCCTCGATGAGAGGGGGCACTACTTTGAACAGGTCATCCACCACCCCGTAGTCTGCCTTTTGGAATATGGGGGCGTCCGGATCCTTGTTTATGGCCACTATGACCTTGGAGGTGCCCATGCCGGCCAGGTGTTGGATGGAACCTGAGATGCCGCAAGCTATGTAGAGATTGGGCGTCACAACTTTCCCTGTTTGTCCCACCTGGTCTGACTGGGGCCTCCAACCAGCATCAACAGCGGCCCTGGAAGCTCCCACAGTGCCTCCCAGCAAGTCCGCTAGGGTCTCCAGCATGGCATAGTTCTCAGGCCCTTTCATGCCTCGACCTCCAGAGACTATGATCTCGGCCTCTGTGAGGTCTGGCCTGCCGCTGGCCTCTTCCTTCAGCTCCAGAACCTTGGCCTTCAGATCCGATTCATCCAGCTCCACGGGTACTTTGACCACCTCGGCCTTGGCAGAGGGGTCTGGCTCTGCCTTTGGAAGTACATTGGGCCTGGCCGTGGCTATCTGGGGGATCCCCTTGCAGGCCACGTACGCATAGAGCTTCCCTGCGTACATGGGCCTCCTGCCTACAAGTGCTCCATCTTGCAACTGGAAGGCCACACAATCTGAAAGCATCCCCACCCCCAGTCTTGCGGCCACCCTGGGAGCCAGGTCTTTCCCTGTGGAAGAAGCTCCCATGAGGATGATCCTGGGCTCCACCTGCTTTGCCACATCCGCCACCACCCTGGCATAGGGACTTGTCCTGTAATCCCCTAGCTCTGCATGCTCAGCCACAAATACCTTCTTGGCCCCCCAATGGCCCAGTGCCTCCGCGTGTGAAGAGATGCCATCTGCACCCACCAGTACGGCCACCATGTCCTGGCCCAGCTGGTCGGCCAGACGTTTCCCCTCGCTTAGGACCTCCCAGCTCACCTTTCTTATGGACCCATTTCGCTGTTCCACCACCACCAATACACCCTGTGCCATCTCAACCTCCCTAAAGGCTTCTTAGCCGGTTTCCCGGCATTCAGGCAACATGAGCTGTTTTATCTGTTCGCCGCCCCTGATCACCCTCTCAAATCACCTTAGCCTCTTCCCTCAGCAAAGCTGCCAACTTGGAGGCTTTCTCCTCCGGGGTCTCCCCCTCCACAATCTTTCCAGCCTTGCGTGCAGGGGGCAATTCCACTTTCATTATCTCCGTGGTGTCTCCGGCCTTGCCCACTTGGGCCGGCTCCAGGCCCAGGGCAGCCAGGTTCTTGGTATCCAGAGGTTTCTTCTTGGCCTTCATTATGCCGGGAAGGGAGGCATAACGGGGTTCATTCAGACCCTTCTGGCAGGTTATCAGCACAGGCAAGGGGCACTGGATCACCTGGCTTCCCCCTTCCACCTGGCGGTTTACCTTCACAGTTCGGGCATCCACCCACTCCAGGCCGTTCACGAAGGTGAGCTGCGGTATGCCCAGGAGCTCTGCCACAGCGGCTCCGGTCTGAGCCATGTCGTCGTCTATGGCTTGTTTGCCCGCGAAGATCACGTCAAAAGGAATGGATTCCAGGACCTTGGCCAAGATCTTGGCCTTGCCCAGGCTGTCCGAGGCACCCATCAGGGCTGGATCATCCACATGCACAGCCTTGTCAGCCCCCATGGCCAAGGCCGTGCGAATAGCCTCCACTGCCCGGGCAGGCCCTATGGAGACTATTGTCACTGTCCCGCCGTGCTTCTCCTTTGTGCGCAGGGCTTCCTCCACCCCGAACTCACAGTAGGGGTTCATGATCCACTTGATGTCATCCTCCACGATCCAGGTCCCCTGCGCGTTCACCTTGATCTGGGTCTCCGTGTCCGGCACCTGCTTCATCAAAGCCACGATCTCCACTTTCAACCCTCCTTTTCTCAGTTCTTGGGAAGAGCTCCCTCAGAGGTAGATCCTAGAGTCTCTCCCAGATTGTAGCCATTCCCATGCCTCCCCCCACACAAAGGGTGGCCAAACCCAGACTCAGATCCCGCCTTCGCATCTCGTGGAGAAGGCTCACCACTATGCGGCACCCCGTAGCTCCCACAGGGTGGCCCAAGCCAATGCCGCTTCCGTTCACGTTCACGATGGAACGGTCCCAACCCAGAAGCTTCTCGCAGGCAAGGTACTGGGCCGCAAAGGCCTCGTTGCATTCTATCAGCTGGATGTCCTTCAAATCCATGCCCGCCCTCTTCAGTACCTTCTTGGTGGCAGGCACAGGACCATAGCCCATCAGCTCGGGTTCCACCCCTGCCACAGCATTGGCCACCAGTCTTCCCATGGGCTGGATTCCCAACTCCTTGGCTTTCTGTCTTGTCATAAGCACCACCGCAGAGGCGGCGTCGTTAATTCCAGAGGCATTCCCGGCCGTGACTGTGCCGTTGGGTTTGAAGGTGGGTTGCAATTTGGCCAGATCCGCCATGGTCAGACCCATGCGGGGATGCTCGTCTGTGTCCACTATCCTGGGCTCGCCTTTTTTCTGGGGCACCTTGAAGGGGACTATCTCCTCCTTGAACTTGCCTGACTTGATGGCCGCCTCTGCATTGTTGTGACTGCGAAGGGCCACCTCGTCCTGCTCCTGCCTGCTTATGTTGTACTTCTCGGCCAGATTTTCCGCAGTGAGCCCCATGACCAGCCCGCTCCAGGCATCTGTCAGGCCGTCCCATACCCCATCACCCAGTCTGGATGGACGAAGCCTCAGGCCCCACCTCGCCCCTTCTATGTAATAAGGGGCATCGCTCATGGCCTCTACCCCGCCGGCCACTATTATTTCAGCATCCCCGGCCTGAATCACCTGGGCTCCGTAAGCTATGGCCTGCATTCCCGAGGCGCAGTTTCTCTGGATGGTGACCCCTGGCACCTCTATGGGAAGCCCGGCCTTGAGGGCTGCCAGCCTTCCCAAGGTGAGCTCGTTGGGCTTCTGGAGGCAGCAGCCGAAGATCACATCCTCCACCTGATCCTTCTGGATTCCGGCCCTGCGTATGGCCTCTTCTATTACCGCGGCTGCCAGATCCACTGCCGAGACATCCTTGAAGGCACCTCCGAAATCCCCTATGGCCGTTCTGACTCCCGCCACCACGCATACCTCGCTCATCTGCTCCGCTCTCCCTTCGATTCCTGGATTTACGAGAAGTCATTTCTCAACCAACTGGGACTTTTCCCAGCCTCACCGGCCTTTCTTGGCAATGCCTTGTTCTTGCCAGGCAGAATCCTCAACGGTCCTTGAACTTGGGCTCCCTTTTCTCCAAGAAGGCTGCCATGCCCTCGGCCCGGTCCTCGGTCTCGCAAAGCCTGGCAAAGTAATCTGCCTCGAGCTCCAGCCCTGAGTAAAGATCTTTCTTGAGCCCCTCTATTACCACTTCCATGGCATATTTCACAGCCAGCTGTCCCTTGGAGACAATTTTTTCTGCCAAGGAGCGGGCAGCCGCAAGCACCTGGTCCTGGGGAACTACCTGGTTCACAAGACCCAGAGAAAGGGCCTCTTGGGCCGAAATGAACTCCCCGGTCAGGATCATTTCCAGGGCCTTGGCCTTTCCCACCACGCGGGGGAGCCTCTGTGTCCCCCCTGCCCCGGGAAACACCCCCAACTTGATCTCAGGCACCCCGAACTGGGCCTTCTCCCCTGCCACCCGCATGTGGCACACAAGGGCAAACTCCAGCCCCCCTCCCAAGCAGTATCCGTGGATAGCTGCTATGACTGGCTTGCGCATCTCCTCTATGCGGTTGAGGGTTCTGTGAAAGATAACGGTAAGTTCCTTGGAATCCTTGGCATCTTTGACCGCCTGAAGCATCCTTATGTCAGCCCCTGCTATGAAGGCCCTTCCCTCCCCGGAGAAAATCACTGCCTTGACGTTTTCGTCTGCCTCTAGCTTTCCGAAAGTCTCCTCTATCTCCAGGAAGACCTCCCGGCTAAGGGCATTCATGGGTGGGTTGTTGATGGTTACGTGCGCAATGCGGTTTTCAACCTTGTAGCTGATCTTCTTTTCTGCCATGGCCACCCCCTAGTGTTTGGTTAGATTCACAAAGCTTCTCTCTTGTTTGAAGCAGGAACCTTGCCTTCTCGAGCCATGGCCCCGCTTTGAGGCTGCAGTGCCTGGGAACCCTGGGTTGCACTCCCAGCTTGCTCTTTGGCACAGGCTCCTGGTCAGTTTCCTGAGGCCGCTGCCCCGGCCACCAGGGAAGAGGAACCATCTGCCAGGCCCTGGATTAGGATCTCGCAGACTTGAGCTGCCACCTCCTCCAAGACCTTTGATCGCCTCTTGGAAAAAACCCAGTAAGTGGACATCTCGTCCAGAGCCCCGAAAATGACCCGCTTGGCCACTGAGGGAAGAATGTTCTGCCTGATGAGACCCTTTTGCTGGCCATCCCTGACTATCTCTGCCAAAATGTTGAGATACTCATGGAACTTGCGGTTGTCATAGTGCTTCATGAATTTGTTGCTCTGCCTGAGCTCCACCTGTATTACCTCGGCCATAGCCGGGTTACTTTCCACAAGGCCCAGGTGGGTCTTGATGAATATCCGGAGCTTCTCCAGCGGATCTGAACTGGCTCCCAGGCTTTCCTTCATGTTGCGTATGATCTTCTCCATCTCCTCTTCAAAAAGGTGAATCAGGATGTCGTCCTTGTTCTTGAAATAAAGGTAGATCGTGCCGTCTGCCACCCTGGCTTCTTTGGCTATCTCGGAGACTTTGGCGTTGAAGAAACCCTTCTGGGCAAAGACCTTGACGGCCGCATTGAGGATCTTCTGATGTTTGCCTTCATGACGCTGACGAGCCAATCCCAGACCTCACCCGAATGAATGATCATTCATTCGCGTCTTGATACCATATCCCTAAAAGCCGTGTCAAGGAGGAAGCTGGAGGGATTTGAGCCGATAGCCCTTCAGTGTGTCTGGGGCTTCTTATTCTTTTTCTTGGCCTTTACAGCCTTCCGGGACCCAGGCTTTGTTGCATCGAAAGCTCGGCGGGGGTTCAAGCAGGAGCTCGGCAAGGGGAAAAATCCGATTGACTTGCTGCTTCCCATCCTCTAGACTGTCGCTCGCTTTCCCGGGCAGAATCCCGACAGTTTCCCGCCGCGGCGGATCGGGTGGTGAGCTGGAAAGCTCATCAGCTCGCGCTGACGGCTGTGATTAATTGACTTGCAGGTACAGTGCAACCACTTAGGCGAGATCGCCCCGAGGCCAGGGGCTAAGTCCCATGAAGAGGAGGTGGACGGATGAGACGGGTGGCTATCTTGGGGGGCGGCATATACCGCCCGGATCGCGTGAGGCTGGATGTGGCAGAGGAAGGGGTGGCCATGGCCTATCGCCAGCTACTAAAGGACGTGCCAAACCTGGACCCTATGGATATCGAGTTTGTGCAATCAAGTTACTTCAGTGACCACCTCAACCAGCAGCTCTGCATGGCCTGGATAGTGCAGGATTACATAGGCCTGCACCGGAAAGGAGGCTTCAGGGTGGAGGCGGGCGGCAGCACTCCCCTGGATGCTATCATCAATGCCTACTACCTGATTCAGTCAGGCCATTACGACCTGATCCTGGTACTAGGCTGGGAGTGGATGTCGGAAGTGGACACGGCCACCACCAATGAGTTCATAGCCTCGGCGTCTGATACGGACTGGGACTTCACCGTGGGCGGCTTCTACAACGGCTACTATGCTGCCTTGGAGACCAGACACATGCAGCTTTACGGTGAAACCATCGAGGATCTGGGGCGAATCGCCGTCAAGAACAGGAACAACGCTGTTCACAACCCATACTCCCAATGGAGATCCGAACATGGCACTTCCTACGTGACCATCGAGGACTATTACAAAGACAGGATCATCGCCTGGCCTTACAGGCGGTGGAACTGTGCCCTCATCAGCGAAGGGGCATGCTGTATCTTGATGGGGTCGGATAGGGTGGCTGCCAGATACTCAGATCATCCCATGTGGATTGCAGGTGTTGGCCTGGGCACCGACTCCATGAGGCCGGGAGACCGCCTGGTGAATTGGGCGTACCAAGGCGCCTTCAAGGCCGAAGAGCGTATCTATCCCCAAGAGTTTCCAAAGCCCATCACCCCATATCCTGAAATGGCCAACTTCGGCTTCGCCAGGGAGGCTGCCAAGCAGGCATACGCCCAGGCCGGGATAGCAGATCCGGTGAAACAGATTGATTTCTGTGAGCTTTTCGCCCCATACGATGGAGTCGAGCTATGCCTTTATGAGGATCTCATGTTCTGCCCTAGAGGGGAGGGCAAGACTCTAGTCAGGCAAGGTGTCACGGAGAGAGGGGGCGATCTTCCCTGCCAGTTGAGCGGGGGCCTGACCGCCTTCGCGCACCCGGTTGGAGCCACTTCACTGTATCAGGCGCTTTTCTGCTTTTGGCAATTGGCCGGCCGGATCCCCGAGAAATTCGGTGATTCCACACTACAGCTGAGCAACCCGCGACGAGCGCTCATGACAGGTCATGGTGGGACTGGTTGCCAGGGTGGCGTCATCATCTATTCCAAGGACTAGACATATAAAGGGGGGCAGACCATGGCAGATGAGATCAAGATTCTGGAAGACAAGGCCACACCCATCCTCAAGGAATGGGAGGAATACGCACGCAAGGGGAACTGGACGGTCAAGGGCTATCAGATGGTCAGGGGGATCTCCGGACCTGAGGCGCTTGGCAAAGGCGAGGAACAGGACTACATGGTGATCTACAGGCCCCACGGGGTCCTTTATCACCACAGCTATGGACTGGTGTCGAAGTTCTTCAAAGGCCTGGTGGATGGAAAGCTTTACGGAACCAAGTGCACGAAATGTGAGACCGTTTACTGCCCTCCCAGAGTGCACTGTTGGAATCCCAGGTGCAAGGTAGAACGTACCCAGTGGATTGAGCTGCCCCTAAGGGGTGTCGTTCACACCTTCTCGGTGATGCTCTTTTCGGCGGACGCCTTCCTGGAGCAGCTTCCGTTCGTGCTGGGATACGTTCAGGTCGAGCAAGCCCACACCGCACTGCCCATCCAGATCATCACAGCCCCTACCAATGTGTTCGTGGGCCAAAAGGTGCAGATACGATTCAGGGAAAAGCGAAACGGCGACCTCATGGACATCTACTGCGTTCCAGAGCCTAACCAGGAAATTCCGCACTACTCCTGCCTGCACAAGGAGGAGAAGAACCTGCAGGACCTCAATCGTGACCTGGAGAACACCTACAATTTTCTCAAGAATAGATTCGGGTTGACCAAGCAGGAGGTGGAACGTCGCTGGAAGGAAACATCCTAGAGGCGCTCTTTGCTGGCCTGATCCCCCGCAAAGCGCCTTCTTTTGAGGGGATCAGGCCCGTAACTCCTCACATCCTCCAGCCTCCTGTGACCTCCACGCAGGCTCCTGTCATGAAGCTGGCCTCGTCAGAGGCCAGGAAGGCCACCACATTGGCTATCTCCATGGGGTCCGCCATCCTTCCCAGGGGAGTCTCCCTGAGAATCATCTCCTTGTATTTCTCGGGCATCCTGGAGATGGTGGGGGTCGCCGTGAGACCAGGAAGCACAGCATTCACGTTTATCTGGTGCTTTCCAAGCTCCCGGGCAACAGACTTTGTAAGTCCAAGAATTGCAGCCTTGGCAGCGCTGTAGCTTATGGCAGCCACTGCCCCTGTCCTGCCGTAGATGGAAGAGACGTTCACTATCTTTCCATAAGATCTCTCTATCATGTGAGTGGCGGCAGCCCTTATGGTGTTGAGGCTCCCCTTGAGGTGAACCCCCAAAACAGAATCCAGGTCCTGGTCTGTGACTTTCAAGAGTGTTGCAGGCCTGTCAAAGCCTGCATTGTTCACCAGTATCTCCAGCCTGCCCCACTTCTCCAGCACCTCCTGGACCATGGCTTCCACTCCTATGCGGTCAGCCACGTCGCATGAGATGAGAATCACCCTGGAGCCGCTGCCTTGAAGTTCCCCCAGGGCCTGGGCCCCTGTTTCAGTGTTCCACTCCACCAGGGCCACCCAGGCCCCTTCCAGGGCCATCTTTCGTGCAACAGCCCTTCCTATGCCCTGCCCTGCCCCGGTCACAACGGCAACCCTGTCCTTTAGCCTCATCCCTTAGCCCTCAACCAGGATCCTTCCCAGGCCCTCCCAGAGCCCTTTGGGCCTGCAAAGGAGCTTCTCCGAGCTCCGAGCCAGGCCCCTGGAGAATCCCTTGCCCAAGACTCCGAGGGGAAGAGCCCGGAGCCAAAATCCCCTTATTCAGAAGCGGGCACAACTTAGCACGGGAAGGCTTATCTGTAAAGCCGAACACGCACCCCCTTTTTGGCCCAGGGAATCCTGGACAAGAAGCCGCTCCCGCATGATCATTGGGGAAGGTGGAAGGTTTCAGCAGCAGCGGAGGCATGCCTTCCGGCTTAGGAGATTCCTCTTGAAACTGGTCCTGGAAATCCAAAGCCTGGGACATAAAGGTCTTGGCATAGGCCGCCACAGAGGAAAGGTGGTCATGGTCCCCTTTGGCGCGCCTGGGGACAAACTGGAAGTGAAAATAGTCAGATCCCACAAGAGCTACGACGAGGCCAGAATCCTCAAGCTTCTGGAGCCCTCTTCCCAGCGGCGGCATCCCCCTTGCCCCTACTATGGAACCTGCGGGGGATGCCAGCTTCAGCACCTTGAAATCACTCACCAGCGTGCTCACAAGGAAAGAATCCTGAAGGAGATATTGAAAGCCCAGGCTGGAATCGAGGCAGAAAAGGTTCTGCCCATGCTCTGGGATCCCCTGGAGCTGGGCTATAGGTGCCGCATGGATCTCCATGTGCTTTGGAAGCAGGCTCCAAGGCTCGCCTTTGCATCAAGGGGTTCCTCGGAGCTGATCCCGGTGAGAAGATGCCTTCTGGCCATGGAGCAGCTCAATAGTTCGATTCAGGAAATGGAATTGCTTCTCTCCAAGGCCCGTTGTGAAAAGCTCATGCGCGTGGAGATGACCTGCGATGAGTCCGGGCACGCGAGAACCTTTCTTCTTTCAACTTCAGGCCGGGTTAACCCCAGCCTCCTTGGGGAGATGGCCTCATGGGCCCCAAACATAGAGGGCCTCAGCTCCTTGTGCGTCGGCCGCGCAAGAGGGGGAAAAGTTTGGAGTCTTTGGTCCAGGAGGACCGAACACGAGGGAGTCCTGCTTCCCATTTTGAATGCTGACCAGCGCGAGGTTCCCCTGAAGGTCTGGCCCGGGGTTTTCGCTCAGGTGAATCCCAGGGTGAACCGGATCCTGACCCAAACAATGGCCTCTTGGACAAGACAGATGGCTCCAGAGTCCATTCTGGATCTTTACGCTGGCATGGGCAATCTCACTTTTGCCGTAGCGGGCCTTGCCTCCCGGGTCACGGCCGTGGAGGTGAATCCGAGGGCCGTGGCCAACGCAATGGCCAATTCACGCGAGCTCGGAGTCCAAAACGTGACATGGATCTTGGGATCTGCCCCAAGGGAGCTATCAAGAATGGCTGCAAAGGCCCTGAGCTTTGATCTGGTCATATTGGATCCCCCCAGGTCAGGGGCCTGGGAGCTTCTGGACACCTTGGCCTCCATCAGGCCCAAGGCCGTGATATATGTATCTTGCGAACCTTCCACCCTGGCCAGGGACCTGAGCCGCCTTCAGTCAAGGGGTTACAGGGTGGATAAGGTTCAACCCCTGGACATGTTTCCCCAAACCTTCCACCTGGAGTCCATAAGCCTGCTCAGGGAGGGGACAAGTTAGAGCGCGGCCCGGGTTCCCCCTGAGCTCTCTCACAGATTCACGCAGCCTTTTCAATTCTTTTTCAGGGAAGGCCTTCCCCCTGTCCAGGCTGGGCTCCAGGCTCCTTCCCGGTCTGAAACCGTTGAGTGTGTATCTGGCCTTCGGGGGCAGGCAGGAGGCTATTTCCAATACATCTTCCTCACGGAAGAGGCCAGGCACAAGGGTCGTTCTGAACTCAACCTCCAGGGATGAGGCTCCCAATAGCTGGATGCTCCCTGAAATCTCCTCCAGGGGGGGATCCACCCCGATGGCCCTCCTGTAAGGCACCAACCTGAGTGGGGCCTTTACATCCATGGAAACAGCCCTGATCAGGTCCTGCTTGATCAGACGGGCCAAGACCTCGGGCCTGGATCCGTTGGTGTCCAGCTTGACCTCAAACCCCAAGGCCTTTATCTGCTCCAGAAGCGTATTCAGCCATGGGTACAAAGTGGGCTCCCCCCCTGTGATGCAGACCCCGTCCACCCAGCCTCTGAGAGCCAAAAGACTTGCCGCCACCTCTTCCCAGGGGATATCCTTCTGTTCTTCAGGCGAAATGACCAGCTGGGGGTTGTGACAATAAGGACATCGAAAGTTGCATCCCCCCAGGAACACCACTGCGCAGATCCTGCCTTGCCAGTCCAGGAAGGAGCTCTCCAAGAAGCCCTTGACGCCTTTCATGGGCACGGCTTTGCCTCCATGGGCCTGATCCGGCTCCAGCATCAGGCCACCTGAGCTTGGGGCTCCTTGGATCTCAAGTGCCTCAATATGGGCACCACATCCGCCAGGTAGGTGCAGTCGTCCAGGACCAATATGGGGAGGTGATTCTCAGCCACGGAGACAAGCCCGTGCCAGGCCAGATGAGCCAGAGCCTCAGGGTTCTCAGGCCCCAGAACTTCGATCTGAACCCCCAGTCCCCCCAAGTCTAGCTTTGACTTCAAGAAATCGCATTTGGGACATCCCTCTTTGGTAAAAAGGGTCATCTCGTTCCCTCCTTCAAGAATTGGGTATGCCGGCTGTGTCCAGATGCATGAGTATCTCTACTTTGAATCCTCGGGGCCCTGCCTGTGCCTGTCCCTGAGCTCCCCCAGTTTTCCCTTGTTCCAACTGGATGTCTTGCTGAAATAGCCCGTTATCCTGGTTATGCCCTCAACCCTCTGGGAACCGCAAAGACTGCAGGAATCCCTCAGGCCCCTCTGGGTACGGCCGCAGTCCAAGCAGGTCGTGAACTCCGGGCTGAAAGCTATCTGGTCGTTCTGGGTCCAGCGGAACACCTTGGTGACGAAGTTGGCCAGAGATTCAGCCGAAGGCCTGTGCTCTCCCAGCCAGACATGGCTCAGGGCCCCTGCCTCTATGATGGGATGGAAAAGACCCTCCAGCCTCACCCTTTCTATGGGGTTCACAGGGGCCCCGATGTTCAGGTAGGTTGAATTGGTGTAATAAACATGACCTGAGGCTAGGTCCCCTTTCACACATCTGGAGGCATCACCGTTGTACTGCTCCAGGTCCAGCTTGGCAAATCTGTAAGCAGTGCTCTCGGCCGGGGTCTGCTCCAGCACAAAGTGCATCTGGTGTTTCTGGCTGAGCTTGTCTGCCAGGAGCTTCATGTGGGCTATGACCCTAAGGCCGAACCGCAAAGCCTCCGGGGATTGGTGGAGCTCTTGCCCCAGGTGTGCCTGGACCAGCTCATTGAGGCCCACCATGCCGATGAGGTAGGAGGCCCTTTTCAATCGCAGATAGGGCTGCCCGTCCTGTTTCATGGTGAGAAGCCCCAGTGGTCCACCCTCTCCCAGGGAAAGCAATTTCTCTATGAAAGCTCTCTTTTGCAAGTGGGCTTGCACTGCCAGCTCCATCCTGCGGCTGATCTCAGAGAAAAGCTTGCTGTCCTCTCCTTTGGCGTGGTACGCGATGCGGGGCAGGTTGAGGGTCACGTTCTGAAGCGCACAGTAACGCATGCGCCAAGGCTCCTCGGCGTCTTTGAGATCACTTTCCTGGAGCTTGAAGCTGAGCCTGCAGCACTCCGAGATCTTGGCCGTCTCCCCACGGTCGAAAACAAAGTACGTGTTTCCTTTTTCCGCGGCCACGTCGCAGATTTGCGCCAGAAACTCCTCGTGGCCGGCCGTGCGGAAGAATTTCTCTGTCATGTGCACCAAAGGCTTGGGGAAGAAAAAAGGCCGACCCATCCCGTCACCTTGTTTGAACACCTCGAAGATAGCCCAGACAAAGCGCTGGGCCTCTGGCAGATAATCTCCGTAGGTCAGCCCCGTAAAGGTGCCTCCAGGCCCTATGGCCGGGACCTTCTCAAAGTGCTTGGGCACCTCCCAGTAGAGGTTGATGTCCGTGAAGATGGCCTGACCACCCCTGGCCACGGCCTGCTGGGAGAACTCGAACACCAGCATCTGGGCCAGCTGCTCAACCTCTCTTTGGCCCAAGCCTCTCAGGTACGGGGCAAAAAAGAGGTTCACTGCATCCCAGCCTATGGCCCCTGCGAAATGACTCTGGAGAGCTGCTGCGAATTTAACCATGTGGGCCAGGAGGACCTCGGGATGTCTTGCTGGTTTTGCCACAGCCAGGGAGTTGGGAAGGTTCAGGCCGAAGCGTTTCAAGTATTCCAGGGACTGTCCCGAACAATAGGGTCTGTCCATGAAGCCCAGGTCATGGAGATGTATGTCCCCGCGCATATGAGCGTCGGCAACTTCCTGGGAAAACACCCTCAGCAGCGCGAACTCCTTCTTGATCCTCTCGGCCAGGGTCAGGTTGGTGGCCTCAGGCCCGTGAGGCACGTTGGCGTTCTCCCTGTTGGGATGCAAAACGAGCTGCTCCACGTCGTACAAGGGCACTCCAAGACGGGTATGCATGCGTCGGGCCTCTTCCAGCCCCCGCTCTATGAGCTTGGCGTCCACCAATTCCCTGATGAGGGGAGCAGTTACCACCGAGATGCGGGAGCGCCGAATTAGATCTTCCACCTCCAGACTGATCTGCTGGGCCGTCTCGGGGTCAATGCGAGTCTCCCTAAGGAGCGCTTCCACGATCCTTTGACGATCCCACCCTTTCATGTCCTCGCTGGAAGTCCTCACGAAAAGGGCCATGTCGGTGGTGTCCAAACCCTTCTCCAGGGCCTCCCTGGCCTCCTGCATGGAGTAGATCATCTCCAGCCCCTCCTTCTCCATATTGTATGGCTTGCTCTTTTACACCCAACATGTTGGGTGTGTCAAGTGGAAAATTCTGGGCTTTTTTTCCTGCCCCAGTTTCCCAGGATTCCGCAATCCGGCCTTCCTGTTCACAGGAGTGGATCATGCCCGGGAAACAGGCGTGTATTCTTGGCCTGAGAAGAGTAGGCCAAAGAAAAAGTCTGCCAATCCATTGGCCGCAACTATTTGAGAATCTAAGGAAAAGTCGCTTCCACCGGCTCCACAGTTTCTCAAGGCACTTGGCTCTTGAGGCACGGCCGGGGTCTTTTCAAGCTTGTCAAGAATCAGGGGCTGCTGATATAAGAACCCGAGCATCTCAAGATGTTCTGGAGGAAGTCCCTGGCCAATGGCACTGAGCGATCTCAGTCTCAAGTGGAGGCTGCTGATTCCCATTCTTGTACTCTCTTTCCTGGGTACCACCAGCCTGGTGCTGGTGGCCCACAGGTACCAGGAGGTGCTGGTGAACCAGGGTGAGAGGTCCTTGTTGCAAGGGCACTATCACCAGTTCCTGCAAAGCCTGGAAAGCCTGCGGATGCAGGCCTCGGTATTGGCATGGGCCTTGGCCAGAAACCCTCATGTGGCGGAACTCCTGGCCCGGGAAGACAGACAAGGCCTCTTGCATCACCTGAGTTCTCTTTTCGAAACGTTGCAACAGCGGGTGGGCCTGAGCCAGATCCATGTTCACAAACCCGCCGGGATCTCTTTCCTGAGAGTTCATTCCCCGGGCCTTCACGGGGATCTCCTGAGCGAATCCAGAAAGGAGCTGCTGGAGGTTTTCCAGGGGGGCCAGGAAGCAGATGGACTGGTCAAGGGGGCCACGGGCTACAGCATCAGGGCAGTGGTTCCGGTGGATCTTGCCGGCAGCCGGCTGGGCACCTTGGAGGTGGGTCTTTCCCTGGAGTCAGCCCTGCTTAGAGAATTAAAGAGTAAATGGGGCTGCGATTTGACATTGCACCTTCCTCCTGGAAAGGAGCAAACAAGAGGATCTGTGCTGGCCTCCACCCTGGAGGCCCCTGAAGCCTTGAGCAGGGTAGATTTTGAGAAGTTTGCTGCCTCAAGCGAGCCCTTTGTCATGCTCCCTGTTCCTGGCAAGCCGCACACCTCTGCAGTGCTGGGGCCCATCCCAGACCCCTCGGGGAATCCGGCTGGATTGGTGGAGATCCGTCTGTCACGCACCCCGATTCTGGGTCTCATGAAGCAGCACCTGAGGGAGATGCTCATTGTGGAATTGGTGGGACTTCTGGCAGCAGCGGTTCTGGTTTGGGTGGTGGTACAGAGGTTCCTGAGACCCATCCGGGCCATGGTGAAGGCAGCCACCGAGATCGCCTCTGGGGAGAGGGTTCATATTCCGCCGGGGGGCCGCAATGAGCTGGGTGAGTTGGCCAAAGCCTTGAGGAGCATGGTGGGTTATTTGGAGGCCTCCAGGGAGCGCACAAGGGACTATGCCCGCAACCTGGAAAAAGAGGTGGAAAGGCGCACCCGGGAGCTTAGAGCCTCGGAAGAGCGTTACAGAAGCCTGCTTGAGAGGCTCCCCCTGGTGGTGTACCAGATGACAGAGAGCAGGGTTCTCAAGTTCTCCAGCAACTTCTCAAGACAACTACTGGGCATGGATCCCGAAGAGCTATTGAAAAAGCCCCAGGGATGGGATCACCTGATCCTGCCGGAGGACAGGGACAGGGTGAGAGGCGGTTTCCTGGAAGCAGTCTCCCGAGGGGAGGCGTGGGTGGAGGAATACAGGCTTCAGAGCCCAGAGGGAAGAGTCTTGTTGGTGAGGGAGCAGGCAACGCCCGTTAAGGATGAGCAAGGCCGCACGCTTCGGGTGGAGGGGATCCTCTCTGACATAACTCTTCAGAGGCATCTTCAGGAAATGAGCCTGCAGGCAGAACAGCTCAAGACGCTGGGAGAGATCTCGGCGCGCCTGGCCCACGAGATCAGAAACCCCCTCACCTCTGTGGGGGGTCTTTCCCGCAGGATACTCAAGGAGTTGGACGAGGGGCACCAGGCCAGAGAGCTGGCCCAGGCAATAGTGCATGAGGTGCAACGTCTGGAGGCCATGCTGTACATGGTTCTGGCGTATATCCAACCCGTGGACGTGGAGCTTTCCCACGGGGAATTGCAGGGCATACTCGGCAACTTGCTCCAGGATCTGGCCCCGGAGTTCCAATCCCGTGGAATGAGACTCTCATGGCAGATCCAGGAGCCGGTGGGTTTGGCCTTGCTGGATCCAAGGGCCATACGCCGCGCCCTGGAGACCCTGGTAAGAAGACCCCTCTTCCACATGGAGGAGAACGGGGTCTTGGATGTATCCCTTTCTTCCGAGCAGGCCAGGATCCTCCTGCGGCTCCGGTACAGGGCACCATCCCTGGGCCCGGACGATCTGGAGCACTACTTTTACCCCTTCCTGGCCCAGGAGACTCCTGACCCGTCCTTGCTGGACCTGCCGGTGGCCAGGACCATCCTTTACAGACACGGGGCCTTGGTCAGGGTGAGCCGGGGAGCTTCCCCAGGGGAGGTCCTCCTGGAGGTGAGCCTGCCCCAGGCCACCCGGGCTTTGAACCCTGTTGGGACCCTGCCCACATGAAAAAGGGGGCCCGAGGCCCCCTTTTTACTTTCCTCTTCAAGGCTGGGCTTAGAACAGCCCCCTCACCTTTCCCGTCTCCACGTCTATGTCCACCCTGCGGAAGGCTGGGTCAGAGGCAGTTCCGGGCATGAGGCTGATGTTCCCGGCCACGGGGCAGATGAACCTGGCCCCCCCGTAGGTCAGAAAATCCCTTATGTGAAGGGTCCAGCCCTTTGGAACTCCCTTCTGGTTTGGATCGTGCGTGAGTGAAAGATGAGTCTTGACCATCATTGTGGCGTACTCGTTGAACTTGGGATCCTTCTCGAACCTCTCCGCCTTGGCCGTGGCCTCAGGAGAATAGCTGACCCCGTCGGCTCCGTAGACTTCCTTGGCTATGAGCTCAACGCGCTTTCGAAGAGGAGTGTTCAAGTCGTACAGGAACTTGAAGTTCACCTTGTCGTTGCAAGCATCCAGCACTGCATCGGCCAGCTCCAGGGCACCTTCTCCTCCGAACTGCCAGTGTCTGGAAACTGCCACCCTGGCCCCGGCCTCCTCGCACATTTTCCTGGTGAGCTTGATCTCCTCCTCAGTGTCCGTGTGGAAAACATTGATGCAGACAACTGGATTTATCCCCGCTTTCTTAACTGTGTTGATGTGGTGGATCACGTTGACCATCCCGGCTTCCAGCCACTTGAGGTTCTCCTGGAAAATCTCCTTGGGGATCGGCTTGCCGGGGATCACCAGAGGGGCACCTGCAGTGACCCCATGACTCTTGAGGGCCCTTATGGTGGCGGTTATCACAGAGACGTTGGGGATGTTGCCCGAGTAGCGGCATTTCACGTTCCAGAACTTTTCGAATCCTATGTCGGCCCCGAAGCCCGACTCTGTGATATGGTAGTCGGCCAACTTGAGGGCTATCTTGTCCGCCACCACCGAGGACTGTCCAACCGCTATATTCGCGAAGGGTCCTGCATGCACGAACACAGGCTGCCCCTCAATGGACTGGAGCAGGTTGGGGTTTATGGCCTCCCTCATCCAGGCTGTCATGGCTCCTGCCACTTCCAGATCCTCTGTGGTTACGGGATTCCCCTTCCTGTCATACGCCACCACTATGCCGCCCATGCGCTTTCTGAAATCCGCCAAATCGCTGAATACCGCCAGTATGGCCATGACCTCCGAGGAGACTGCTATTCCGAACTTGGAAGGCATCAAGAACCCGTCCATCTTGCCTCCCAGGCCGATGATGATGTTGCGCAGAGCCTGGGCGCAGAAGTCTATGACCCAGCCCATCTCCACGTTCTTGGGGTCTATGTCCAGCCGGCGAAGCTTTC
Organism: Desulfarculaceae bacterium; assembly: GCA_037443445.1. Lineage (GTDB taxonomy): Bacteria > Desulfobacterota > Desulfocorpusculales > Desulfocorpusculum > Desulfocorpusculum > Desulfocorpusculum. Next base: position 21,055 of record JBBIOJ010000027.1, read on the forward strand.
TCTGGGCCAACTGCTCGTCTGTGTAGTTGGCTTCGTGCTGCATTCTGGAGGTCACGGCCACCATGGCCAGGTTGTGGGCATTCATGACCGCATTGATGTCTCCCGTGAGGCCGAGGGAAAACTCGGTAAGGGGGATACACTGGGACAAACCCCCTCCCGCGGCCGAGCCCTTTATGTTCATGGTGGGCCCGCCCGAGGGCTGCCGGATGGCTGCCACAACCTTTTTCCCTCTCTTTCCAATCCCCTGGAGCAGACCCATGGTAGTAGTGGATTTCCCCTCTCCTAGAGGGGTTGGGGTAATGGCCGTAACCTCTATGAACTTCCCGTCCGGTCTGTCCTTGAGCCTGTTTAGAACCCTCTGGTAGTCAACCTTGGCCACGTAGTGACCGTGGGGGAGAAGCTCGTCCTTTGTTATCCCGAGCTCCTCGGCGATCTGCACAATTGGCTTCATGTGTTTCTCGGCCTCTTCTGCTATCTGCCAATCCGCGTACTTGGTTGGGTCCAACGGCATCCTCCACCTCCTCGCCCTGTGATGAGATTATCGTCCCCTTGAGACGATTTCTTTGCCTTACGCTTACCCTGGAAATCCGCGGCATTATAGAAAACCACATCGAGGCATGTCAACCGCTTACAGCGGGCCTACAAAAAAGCCTTGCCGAGAGGGCCTAATCATATGGAGGCCTTTTTTTGTAAGCCGCTGCGCACGGAGGGGGGGGAAGCCCGCTGCGGCCGTGGGACCTTATGGACCAACTCCCAGCTCGGGATTAACTGTGATGTACCCAAAGGAGCAAGCCTGCCAAGGAGAAAGACTTTCCGGTATTTTGCTCCCCAAAGCCCTTCTCGCGTTGCAGGAGCTCTACCCAAAGGATATACTTGGCAAGGAAGTCTCCCCGAGGAGATGGAAGGTGCAAAGCAGGAAGGCTTTTTTTTCAGGGAGCTGGTATCCTTCAGACCCTGATGCGTGCAGAAGGCAGATAGAGTCATTCCTGGGTTCGGCCCCCGCAATTTCTTTGGGCCTTTTGGAGCCTCTGGGAGGCATAGTGCCTCATGCTGGATGGGTTTTCTCAGGCAGGATTGCGGCCAGCGTTGTGGCACTCCTGAGGAGCTCTGGCCACCCTGACACCATAGTCCTCTTTGGAGGCCACCTGGGCCCTCGAGATCCTTCCTGGATAATGCCAGAGGGCTCCTGGGAGACTCCCTTCGGACCCGTGGAGGTTGACGAGGAGCTGGCTGCAGAGCTCATGGCAGAGTTCCCACTGGAGAGGGAACTTCCCGGATATGCACAGCCTGACAACACCATCGAGGTGCAGCTCCCCATTCTGAGTCATTTTTTCCCCAAGTCCCGGATCCTGCCCATAGGGGTGGCTCCCACAACAGAGGGTATCCGTATTGGGAGCAGGTGTGCGGAGCTGATTCTGAAAAGGGGAGTGAAAGCCCTGATACTGGGTTCTACGGATCTGACCCACTACGGGCCGGCATACGGCTTTTGCCCCAAGGGTCGGGCCTCCCAGGCAGAGCCATGGGTAAGGGAAGTGCTGGATCGGGCAGTGATAGAAAGACTCCTGGACATGGAACCCCAGGGCATCCTGCTTGAGGCCCTCAAGGAAAAAAATGCCTGCTGCCCTGGGGCTGCTGCTGCGGCCGTGGCCTGCATAAGAGCCCTCGGGGCCAAGACAGCCCAAGTGGTCTCTTATGCCACAAGCAGGGATGTCATGGAGGCAGAGGATTTCGTGGGATACGTGGGAATAATCTATGGGAAGTGAGGCTGGATTGGAGATAGTGCCTGTGGCCGCAGCCATCATCCTGGATGCTGACGGGAAGGTGCTCTTGGCGCGGAGATCAGAGGGGGATCCCCATGGTGCGCGTTGGGAGTTTCCAGGGGGGAAATTACGCCGGGGGGAAAGCCCGGAGGAATGCCTGAGAAGGGAGCTTCAGGAGGAGCTGGGAATCGAGGCCGAGGTCAAAGGAGTGTTTCACGCTGTGAACCAGGATCTAGGGGACCGCTCCATACTGCTTCTGGCCTACTTGTGCCGATGGAAGCCCGGTCCCATAGAACTCAGGGAACATAGCGCGTGCGAGTGGATTCACTCAGAAGACTTGATGAAAATGGATTTGTTGGAAGCAGACCGCGAAGTGGCTGCCAAGCTTGTAAGCCACCTGGGGGATGGAAATGGGCGGCTTGGTTAGCCTCAAATGATTCGAAGTACCAGACATTGCAGTCTAATATTTGCATCTGTTTACTCGAGTGCGAGTGTGCTTGAGAATGCCCTGAGCATTCAATACCGGCTTAGAGGGGGTTTGGGCCGGGCAGATCTCTGATGTTCCCGGGGCTTGGGGCAAGAGCCCTCATCCTGGTCGGCTTTGGGGAATGATCCAGGGCAGGAGATTTGCATGCGCAGAGAGCAGGAAACAGCTCTGAAGGCGGTTCGCATAGAGGTCTTGGACCGAGAGGGGGAGATCTATCACAAGATCATATGCCCTTACTGCAGGAAAGTCATGGTCTTCGCCTTCCGAAGCAATCTCTACCCCAAAGGCTCAACCATGCGCTGCACTGAGTGCAAGGGCCTTTTCAAGAAGTTCTTGAGAGAGATGCGAAGGGAGTGACCCCTATGGGTCGGGTCGCGGAGCTTGGAGAGATATTAGCCTCTGGGTAGGGAAAAAGAAGAGATGATCATCTACGATCTGATTTGTGAGCAAGGCCACGAGTTTGAAGGCTGGTTCCAGGACGGCCCCAGTTTCCAGGAGCAGCTGGAGCAAGGCCTGGTGCAGTGCCCGGCGTGCGGGACATCCCAGGTGACACAAAGACTCTCCACAGGAGGAACCATACGTGGCCGGGGGCAGGGAGCTGCGCAGGCCCAGTCGCCCAAGGATACAGAGACCCTACTTCGTGCCATCCAGACAGTGGTTGAGAAGCATTTCCAGAACGTGGGAAGCGATTTCGCCAAGGTGGCACTTCGCATGCATTACGGAGTGGAGGAGCCGCGCAACATTCGAGGCACCACCACCGAGGCTGAAGAACAGATGCTGCGCCAGGAAGGGGTGGAGTTCTTCAAGTTGGCTCTACCTCCCCCGGATCCGGACAAACCAGTGCATTGAGATCCCCGTACAACAGCGCGGTAAGCGAAATGTGAGGGCCTAGGTGCGGGCCACAGTCCTCCAAGCTCTGCTAAGGATTCCAGACTCGTTCTTGCGCCTGGAGAGAATCGTGCAAAAGGCCCAAAGAGATTCTGGCCCTGGGGAGACTGCCCGGTTGATTCCCTCGGCTTTCTTTGGTATTTATCTGGCCGGAGGTTTCAGGAAAGTCACGACTTCTTAGAAGATGGAGTTGCCCCGGTATGATCCGCAGGCTTGTTCCAGGGATGATCCTTCTGGTGGGGGTTTCTCTTGGCTGGACAGAAGGCTTGAGCCAAGAGATTCGCAAGCCCAAACCCAGACAGCAGTTGCTAGAACAGGCACAGGCTGAGATCCAGCTCCTGAGGGAAAAACTCGAGGAGGCCATCCAGCGCATAGAAAAATTGGAAAGACTGAGGGGAATGGCCCACTACCGGTTTCCCAACGAACTGGAGCTGCTTGGGGTAAAGCTGCCTTTGCAAAGGAGGGATCTGTGGGAGCGCATGGACAGGGAGTTCCTACTTCTTGTTAATGACGTGCCCCAGGTGCTGCTTTGGATGAAGAGGGCCAACAGGTATTTCCCCCTGATAGAGGAGCGCATAAGGCTCCGGGGATTGCCCGAGGACCTCAAGTATGTGGCCATAGTGGAAAGCTCTCTGAGGCCCGAGGCACGCTCCAGTGCTGGGGCAGGGGGCATATGGCAGTTCATGCCCACAACAGGAGGCCTGTACCAACTCGAGATCACAAACTGGGTGGACGAACGCCAGGACCCGGTGCGCTCCACCGAGGCTGCCCTGAGCTACCTGGAATACCTCTATTCCAAGTTCGGAGACTGGCCCCTGGTATTGGCAGCTTACAACGCCGGGGAAGACAGGGTTCGAAGGGAGATGCTCAGGCAGGAGGTGGGCTCTTTTTTCGACCTGATGCTTCCTCCAGAGACAGAGCGTTACGTTTTCAGGATCGCCTCGGCCAAGTTGATTCTGTCCGATCCCAAGGCGTACGGCTTTGAGCTGGATCCCGAGGAGCTTTACGAGTCTTTCAAGCTGGAGGTTGTGGAACTGGAGACGGGAGGGGACTTGGATCTGGCCGCAGTGGCCCGTGCATGCGGCATCACGTACCGGGCCTTGCGTAGCATCAACCCCCACCTCAGGGATTCTTGGCTGCCCAAAGGGAACTACCGCATGTACGTCCCAGAGGGGAAAGGCAATCAGCTGAAAGAATTCATTCGAAGCAAGGCTTCCTCAGCAAGGCCAAAGCCTGGGCTTGAGGCGACCAGGACCCAGCCTTCAAAGCAAAGCCCTCCCCGTGAGACCAAGGTACACAAGGTGCAGGAAAAGGAAAGCCTCTGGGAGATAGCCAGGAAATACGGGGTTCAGGTCAAATCCCTCAGGGAGTGGAACAGCTTGAGTGAGGAGGATAAGATCCGGCCAGGACAACGTCTTGTAATCTACAGGTGAAAGAGAATTGCCTCGCCTCCTTTGCATATGGAGCGCTTGGCCAGAGCCTGGGGGCACCAGGAGGTGGCTAAGCATCTGGCCCTTGGGGGGGGAGGCGCTATGCTGTGGGAAAGGGGGGCTTGGGTCCGGAAATCATGATTGGAGGGCTCTCGGGGGTTGGAGGTCTGAGCTTGCATTGCCTCTGGGAAAATGGCTGAGAAAGACTCTCAGGTCTGGGATTCTTGAAGCATGCCTGAGGATTAGAGGGGAGTGCCCCCAATTTGGTCCACTTCGCTGAATGATCCGGGCTTGGGCTGGGGACAGAAGTCTTCAGAGGGGAGATGAGCTATGGCAGCTAGGCCTGGCACTGGTAAGCCAACTAGAAGTTTCGGTAAGCGCATGCGTGCGCTTAGGCAGAAAGCGGACATGTCCATAGAGGCTCTTGCAGGGGACACAGGCTGCTCCACGGAGAGGCTCCTCAAAATAGAGGCTGACAAAGTCCTCCCGACTGTCTCGGAGGTGATAAGGATCTCCAAGGCCCTTTCAGTGGATCCAGGCTCCTTTCTGAGCGCAGAACAAAAGGAATCCCACAGGAGAAAGGTGGAAGCTTTTCAGAAGCGTACCGAGGCTTACTCCTACACCCCCCTTACACCTGGTGCCAAGGCCAAGCATATGAAAGCCTTTCTAGTTCAGATAGACCCCCGTTCTGATCATGACATGGTCGAGTACCAACACGAAGGGGAGGAGTTCATCTATGTGCTGAAGGGAAAGCTAGAGATCAAAGTGGGAGATCATCTGCGGGTGCTGGAGCAGGGAGAGAGCATACACTTCAATTCTGGAATCCGTCACCAGTTGCGCAACCTGAGCGATGTTGCGATGGAGCTTATAGTTGTCGTTTACACTCCATAGCCTGCGTGGGCCTTCCAAACCCATTGGGTGTGCCTCTTGGGAGGAACCCCTGGAGGGCAAGCACACGGTTTCCATGTTCTTCTTCAATGCCTTTGTGAAAGTGATCCCAAGCCTTGGTAGGCATGGCTCTCATCCAGATACTGAACAGCGGTCCTTTTCTGGCGTGGGTGAATTTGCCGGGGCGAGAACGGGCTAGCTTAGCGGGGGAGGTGTTGCCATGGCTTTTCAGCTCACCAACGAGCAGCACATGATCCAGCTCATGGTGCGTGACTTTGCCCGAAAGGAGATCGAACCTGTTGCCGGACGCATGGACCGAGAAGGTACGTTCCCATGGGAGATCCTGCGCAAGATGGCTCAACTGGGGTTGATGGGCATGATGGTGCCCGAGCAGTACGGGGGATCCAACGTGGGTGCGGTGAGCTACAGCCTGGCCATGCAGGAGATAGCCTACTCCTGCCCTTCCACTGCGGTGACCATGGCCGTTTGCAACCTGGCTTGCGAGCCTTTGGTGGCCTTCGGAACAGAGGATCAGAAGCAAAGATATCTCCTTCCCCTGGCACGAGGGGAAAAATTGGGGGCTTTTGCCGTAACAGAGCCACAGGCCGGCTCCGACGCCGCAGGAATAAGAATGCAAGCCAATTTGAGGCAGGAGTGTTATCATTTAACAGGGACAAAGATGTTCATAACCAATGGGAGTTATGCTGGAGTAATCGTGGTGCTTGCCAGGACCAGCGAAGAAGGCCACAGGGGCATAAGCGGTTTTCTGGTGGAGCCCGGCTTCCCTGGCTTTTCAGTGGGCACAGTAGAGGACAAGATGGGGCTCAGGGCCAGCAACACAGCCGAGCTGGTCCTGGAAGAATGCCGAGTTCCAAGATCCAACCTGCTGGGACAGGAGGGAGACGGCTTCCGCATGGCCATGGCAGCCTTGGACAGCGGCCGCATAGGAATAGCCTCGCAGTCAGTGGGCATGGCCCGGGCTTGTTTCGACGAGGCCGTCAGATATAGCAAAGAAAGAAAACAGTTCGGAAAGTACATATCCAGCTACCAGGCCATCCAATGGATGTTGGCGGACATGGCCACCGAGATAGAGGCGGCCACTCTCCTGACTCTCCATGCGGCAGCGCAAAGGGACAGGGGAGAGCCTTTCACCATGATGGCTTCCATGGCAAAGCTGTACGCCTCTGAGATGGTGAACAGGACTGCCTTCAAAGCCACGCAAATATTCGGCGGCTACGGCTTCATGAAGGACCATAAAGTGGAGAGGATTTACCGGGACGCCAGGGTCACCACGGTGTACGAGGGAACCTCAGAGGTACAAAGAATGGTAATAGCAAGACAGGTTCTGAAGGGTTCATGAAGAACCGGAGAGAAGAAAGTGGAGCTGACTTGGAAACTCTTTTCCCGATCCATTGTCTAAAAAAGGAGGAGGCCCCGGGGCAAGAAGACGACCCTTGGGCTCCTGAGGAGTGGGAGAGACGATGGATCCAAAACGCGCAGAAGGGAGACCCAGAATCCTTCGAGCGCATCGTCATTGCCTACCAGCAAAAGATCTTCAATTTGGCCTTTCGCCTGTTGGGGGACAAGGAAGAGGCAGAAGACCTAACTCAGGAAGTTTTCCTGAACGTATACAAACACCTTTCCAGCTTTCGAGGGGATGCTCAGTTCTCCACCTGGATCTACCAGGTGGCTCTCAACCATTGCCGAAACCGTTTCAAATACCTGAAGAGAAGGTTTTATCAAAGCACCGAATCCCTGGACGATCCACTCCAGGGCGGAGAAGGGGACCTGGAGCGGGAGTTGCCCGACGAGGCAGATGTCCCAGAGGAGGCCCTTCATCGAAGACAGGTTCAGAGGCTTGTGCAAAGGGCTGTTCAAAGGTTACGGCCGGATTATCGGGAGATCATAGTTTTAAGGGACATACAGGAGCTTTCCTACCAGGAGATCTCAGAGGTGCTGGGCCTGCCGGAGGGAACCATAAAATCCCGGCTTCACCGCGCCCGCTGGGAGCTGAAAGAGCTTTTGGCCGAGCTGGGCATCTTTAGGAGCGGATGATGGAACCTAAAGCAGGAAAAACCGTTTGCCAAGAGGTCAGAGAGAGATTCCTGGAGCTGCTGGATGGGAACCTGGCAGGGGAAGACAGACAGATGCTGGAGGCGCATCTGAGCGGCTGCCCAGGCTGTGCCCACCACTGGGAGTCTTACCGGGCCACAGTAAAGGCCCTTGGGTCTTTGGAGCAACTGGAAGTTCCGGAATGTGTCCTAGAGGGGATCAGGACCCGTATGCAAAGGGCTTCTGCACTTCGCAGAATTCTGGGATGGCTCAGGATTCATCCTTGGCGGATTCCTGTGCCTGCAATGGCAGCCTTGGGAGTGCTCTTGTTCATGGGAGGCCTCGGACAATGGAAACCCTGGGAGAGCAAGCAGCAGGGGGGTTCCCAGATAGCCTCTTTACAAGAGCCCGGGATCACGATCCAGCCGCATCAACTCCAGCAAACCGCTAGCCCCTATGCCATGGAGAATTTACTCAGCCCTGTAAGGGCGCTGGATCCTGATCTGGACTGGCCCCTTCGAGGAAAGGTGATGGTCCAGGACGAGATGGTCTTGGACCTTACAGGATCCGAGGAGGTCTTCCAACGCATCGAGGCCATTTTGAGAGAGTCCAGAGGAAGGATGTTCCTCATGGGGATCAGGCACAAGGACTCGGGCCAGGTAGTGAGGAGCAGGATCTTACTGGAAATCCCCATGGAGGGGTACGCAGGAGTGATCCAGCAGATCGAATCCATTGCCCCGGTCCAAAGGATTTTCCTGGAAAGAGACGCTTTGCCTCCCAGGCCTGATCGTCTGAGAATAACCGTGGTGGCAACAGACCTGGGGCTTTCCCAGGAGGCCCTTTCTCCCCTCAAGAGTGTTCGGGCTGACTGAACCTCTTCATCTTGTCCCCACCGGGCAGAGCCTGCTTGGGAAAGGCTGTGGTTTTCCCTTTACCCTGGCGAAATTGTCCTGCGTTGTTCCCGAGTAGAGGCTCAAGCCTCCAACCTGCTCCACCTGGACAAAGCCTCGGGCTCAAGAGCCACCCACAAGGCAAACTCTTTTTTTGGGGGGGGCGTAAAGCCCCCCCCCAAGCCCCAGAAACCCCCCCGGAACAACCAAGACGCTTCCCGGGCAAGGCAGCAGGCCACCTCGGGGAAAAGTCTCGCACCCCATGGGTTAAGCGGTCGCTGCCCTGGATGGCTTGCTCCTGGCCAAGGCCCCAGGCCTGCCCGTTGACGCCATCGGAACCCATGTGATAGCGTCGAATATTATGGATTCAGCCAGGAGCACAGGAACTCCCCTGCATGTGGAGGTCAAGATTGGGAGCTCTTCCATTGAAGAGCTGCAAGCGCCCTGGCTTCAGCTCTGGAGCCAGGCTTCCAACCCATGGGTGTTTCTTCATCCTCTTTGGGCTCTTTCCTGGTGGAGCCACTATGGCCAGGCAAGGGAACCTTACTTGATTGTGGTCTGGGATGAGACAGGAGCCCTGGCAGGACTGGCCCCCCTTTGCCGATCACATAGGACTCCTGAGATGGTGGAATGGATAGGGAACACGGAACTCTCGGACACAATGGATTTCCTGATCCGCTCCGGCATGGAGGTGCAAGTGATGGCAGCCTTGGAAAGAGGCTTGAGAAAACTCTTGCCCCCCGGCCTCCAGCTGGATCTTCACTGTGTTCCAGATGGCTCCTCAACCCTGGAGGAGCTCAATGAGATGTTGCACCATGGCTGGGATGTGCGTATAGACTTGGAGGAGTTCTCACCCAGAGTGCAGCTCCCAGGGAGTTGGGAGGAATTCCTGCAGCAGCTCACCTCGCATCACCGCCACGAGATCAGGCGCAAAATGAGGAAAGCGGAAAAAGATCTTGAAGCCAAGCTGGTCGTTGTGGACCCGGCAGATGGGTGGGAGACTGCCCTGGAACATTTTTTTCGCCTTCACCGTTTGAGTCAACCTCAGAAGGCAGCCTTCATGGACCCCCAGAGGGAGTCTTTTTTCTGCCATGTGGCAAAGATCTTTGCAAGGGAGGGGATGACGAGGCTTGCAGAGCTTCGATCCACAGAAGGTCCCATTGCATCAAGCATATCTTTTGTCCAGGGTTGCACATGGGCCCTTTACAACTCTGGCTTCGATCCCAGGTACAGGCAGTACAGCCCCGGCATAGTGCTCGTGGCCAACACCATAAGACAGGCCATCTCCGAGAGATTGAAGGTCTATGATTTCCTGCGGGGTCGTGAATTATACAAGTACGATTTCGGCGCAAGTGACCTCTTGCTCTTCCGGCTTCGACTCAAAGCACGTTCAGAGGATCAATCCTGATGCGGCTTGCTGTGCTTAGTTTCCACACCTGCCCGCTGGCCTCCTTGGGGGGCAAGGAGACCGGCGGAATGAATGTGTACGTCAGGGAAACCTGTGCCCATCTCGGCCTGCGGGGTGTGGAAGTGGACATCTTCACAAGGAGCCAGGATCCGAAGATTCCCATGGAGGTAAAACTTGCCCCCGGGGTTGTCGTGCATCACGTGCCTGCAGGCCCCCAGGCCCCCCATCCCAAGTACAGGCTGGTGGAGCATCTGGAAGAATTCGTTGATAGGATCTGGGCCTTGGATTCCAGGCCTTATGACCTAATCTACTCCCATTATTGGCTTTCTGGCATGGCAGGCCTAAGACTCAAGGCAAGATGGGGTATCCCCATGGTACACATGTTCCACACCATGGGCTGGATAAAGAACCTGGTGGCCCGAAGCCGCGGGGAGGAGGAAGAAGAGGTGCGCCTGCTTTGGGAGGAAAGGCTGGCCAGGCAGGCCGACGCCTTGGTGGCCCCGCATCCCCTGGAGAGAGCTCAGCTGGTCTGGCAGTACAAGGCCTGTCCCTCGAGAATAAGGGTAATCCCATGCGGGGTGGACACCTCCCTGTTCAGGCCCTTGAATCGCCTGGAATCCTTGAGGACCTTGGGACTGGAGGACAGACCCTGGCTGCTCTTTGTGGGCCGTTTGGACCCCATAAAAGGTTTGGACACCCTTCTCGGGGCCATGGCCATAATCAAGAACAAGATGGGCTTGCCAAGGCCCCTTCCTTCCCTGATGGTGGTGGGAGGCCCTCCATGGGAGAGCCCTTCCAGGCCCCCCAGAGAAATCCAGGAAATCTCTGAACAAGCCCGCTCCCTGGGCATCCGGGAGCTCATTCATTTCACAGGTCCCAAACCCCAGCATATTCTCCCACTGTACTATTCAGCCTCCACAGCATGTGTGCTTCCCAGCAGGTATGAGTCCTTTGGCATGGCAGCACTGGAAGCCATGGCCTGCGGGCTACCAGTGGTGGCTTCCAGGGTGGGCGGACTGAGCTATACGGTTCTGGACGGGCAGACCGGAGTTCTGGTGCCTGAGGGAAATCCAGAACTCCTGGCTGAGACCATCTGGAAGCTTCTTGCAAACCCCGGCTGGAGGTCCACCCTGGGATTGGAGGCGGTAAGGAGGGCCCAACGTTTCTCTTGGCCGGCAGTGGTCAATGGACTGATGGACCTGTTCGGCCGAATTATGGAGAGAAGAGACGGAGCACTGCAAGCTCAGAAAGACCAGGAGGCTCTTTCTCGCTCTCCGGGCATGTCCTAGGCTCGCCTTTTCAGAGCAAGTGGGTTATGTAGGGTGACTATCCGATTCAATTGCACTATCGTTACCTTGTTTGAACCGCCCCGTCTGTACGATATCATGCAGCAAGAAGTCTCGGGTTCTGACATGCTGAAGCGTCGCAAGGGCTGGGAAGGGGCGTGAACCCCCAGTCTCCTGGGCCTTGGGGGAGCATCTAGGCTGAGCCAGGGGGAGAAGAAGGCTTTGAGCGCAGAAAGAGAGGATCTTGCTCCTTACGCGGCCCGCAGTGTACTCTCCAGGGGTAGGAAATATCCGGAGGAATTCAAGGACGCAAGGCCGCACTTCGAGAGAGACAGGGACAGGGTTATCCACTGCACTGCTTTCAGAAGACTGGAGTACAAGACCCAAGTCTTCGTGAACCACGAGGGGGACTATTACAGGACCCGCTTGACCCACACCCTGGAGGTGGCCCAGATTGCCAAAGGAATTGCCCGTCGGCTCGGGCTCAACGAGGATCTGGCAGAGTCCATAGCTCTTGCCCACGACCTTGGTCACACCCCTTTCGGCCACACTGGAGAGGAGACCCTGGACAGTCTCATGGCAGACTCGGGAGGCTTTGAGCACAACCTTCAAAGCCTTCGCATAGTCGAGGAGCTGGAGGAGAGGTACCCACTTTTTCCAGGCCTGAATCTTACCTGGGAGACCAGAGAGGGGCTTGTGAAGCGCTCCGTAGATACTGGGGCCTGTCCTAGAGAGATTCCAGAGGAGTTTCAGCCTGATCAGGCTCCCACCCTGGAAGCTCAGATCATCGAACTGGCAGACGAGATCGCTTACAACAACCACGATATAGACGACGGGCTGGAGGCAGGCTATCTGGAAGAGGAAGAGCTCCTCCAGCAAGTTGACCTCTGGGAGGAATTGGCAGGCAAGGTGAGAAGCAAGTACCCGGGCATCTCGGGCAAGCGCCTCAAGTACCAGACCATAAGCCATCTCATAGGCTACCTTATTGAGGACCTGGTGGAATCAACCCGGCTGAGGCTCCAGGAGCAACACATAAAGAGCCTGCAAGACGTAAGAATGGCCGGCAGGAACCTCATAGGTTTTTCTCCACCCATCCAGGCCAGGAACAATGCCCTAAAGCTCTTCCTGCAAGAGAAACTTTACAAGCACTACAAGATGGAACGCATGCGTCTTAAGGCCAAGCGGGTGATTCAGGGGCTTTTCGAAGCCTACCTGGGCCACCCTACCCTTCTTCCTATCCGCCAGCAGAAAAAGGCGGATTCCGATCCCCTGGAAAGGGTCATCTGCGATTACATAGCCGGAATGACCGATCGTTTCGCCATAGAGGAATACAGGAGACTTTTTGATCCAGAGGAAAAAGTCTGAACCCTACCAGCTTTTTCCCACATGGACCTTCACCCTGGGGACTGGGCTTCTCGTGAATTTCTGTCAATCCTCTTGGTTCGCTGCTCCAGGAGGACTCCCGGGCCAAGGCCCCCCGGTCCCGGAGTTTAGAGCAAAGAACATAAGGCTACAAAGGTTGGCATGTCCGTTGCATTGATACACATCGACCCCTCGCGTGACCAGGAATATCGGCGAGGGGGCCCCCTCCAGAGGGGAAAAGCTTGCCGCCCTGGGAGGCAGGGCTTTCCTTGGACAGCGTCGCACATGTGACTGCAGGTGGCGGTACAATGACAGGCAAAGTGTCCTCTTGGCAGAACACCAGCCTTGAGCACCCCCAGGAACCAAGCTTCCAGGAGCTTCTCACAGAAGCTGAAAGCTCCTTTGCAAAGAAGGCCCACCTGGCTCTCTCTGATTCCAGGGCCTGGGGATCTGCCCCTTATGCAGCTCACGGGCTGGAAGCGCTTCATTCTCGGCCAGGCACCACAACCCGTTCCTGGCAGGAACAGCTGAGGCTCTACAAGGAGGACCAGCTTCTGGCTCATCCAGGCGGGGACCTGGTGGATCTGGAAGCCCCGAACCCTTTGGAGCCGACCCCTGATCAAGAAGGTTTTTTCCAAAGGATAGGCAAAGACCTGAGGGATGCAGCAGCCAACTTGGTCAACTTCTTCAAGGATCTCTTCGGGGGTTCCTCTTACAGATACGTGGACGAAAACCAGCAAGTACAAACTGCCAAGAGAAGAGGCCTAGGGGCCAACATACTGGAATTTTTCAAGGATCTGGCAAGCGGCCTCAGCTTCGGATTTTTCAGGCCAGATGGGGAACCTGAACCCCAAAACATTTTGGAGCGCTTCTCCTTCGCCTGGAAAAAGCTGGTGGGAGAGGCCTTGGTGGATGACCTTGTCCTGGGTGTGCCCTCTTCGGCCATCCATATGCTGGATGACGCGGCCCTCGCGGTCTGGAATCTTCTGGAGGTGGTCCCTGACGCCACCGTGGGGAACTTTCCTGAAGGAAGGCAGCTTGTTACCACCATTTTCGACAATGGCCAGGTGCTCATAGACTACATAACAGATTGCCTGCCTTCAGGGGAGGCCTGGATGCGGGTGCATGCCTTTGAGGTAAACAGCGCCGAGCTCATCCCCCCGATTCTCTACAATCTGAAACTTCCCGAGCGCTACGGGAGGGACATCCGCTGGTCTACAGTGCGCAACACGCCATTTCGGAAAACCATAGAGACAGTGGGGAGCTTGTTGGCGGATGTAGCCTTGGCAAGGTTCACAACTCACGGCCCCAGAACCAGCAAGAGGAGACAGTGAGAATGATTCCCTTGGCATTGAGAAGAAACCTGGCCCCCTTTGCTCAAAGAATGCTCTCCGGCCTAAGCTCACAACTCAAGAGATTTGCCCGTCCCCTCAGGAGCCAGGCCTTGGCAGCCACTGCAGCCTCCCATCCCCGGGGGCTTGTGATGCAAAAAATGCCAGCCTTCTCAGCTCTCCTGGAAGAGGCGCAGGCATCCAATGCTGTTAAACCACAAGCCTTGGCCCAGGTGGCAGCCTCAAGACAGCCCATTGCTTCCCAGCAGAGCCTGCCAGGCCAATCCCTCACAACTGCCTCCAAGAGATACATGGACTACACCGTGAGACCCGGAGACACCCTCTGGAAGCTGGGTGTGAAGAGATTTGCAGTGGACCCGGATGAACTGGCGAGAATCAACTCCGTGAAAGACCCCACAAGACTCGAGCCAGGCCAGCGACTCAAGATCCCCCTTCGCACAACCTGTCCGGAGCAGACCGTTGTGGCCAGTTGGTACGGCCATGAGCACCACGGCAAGCCCATGGCCAATGGAGAGCCCTTCAACATGCACGCACCCACCATAGCCCACAAGGAACTACCCTTGGGCACCAAAGTGGAGTTGAGAAACCCCCAGACAGGACAAAAGGTTCTAGCAGTGGTCACCGACAGAGGCCCTTTCATCGAGGGTCGCGACGTGGATCTGTCCTACGGGCTGGCCAAGAGGCTCAGCATGGTGGAAAAAGGCGTTGGGAGACTCATCATGAGGGTTCTGGCATGAGAAACCTCTTTGAGTTCAAAAAGAAATCGGAAGTTTTTTGCTTTACCTCCAAGGCCTCCTTCAGTAAAATCCCCAAGCAGCCCGGAGAAGTTCCCTAGGGGAGGTATGACCTGATGGAATTACTGGTGGTGGACGATGAACCCCAGCTTTCGGAACTCATGGCCGAGTACCTGGCCCGTTGTGGACACAATGTTACCTGTGCAGGGAACACCAGGGAAGCCCTGCAGCTCTTGGCAGAGCGACGCTTCCCTGTTGTCATCTCCGACATCACCATGCCTGGTCAGAGCGGACTGGAGCTCCTGGAGGCAGCCAGGGAAATTTCCCCTGAGACCAGAGTCATCCTGATAACCGGTTCGCCCAGTGCCAGAGCAGCTTCCGAGGCCCTAGAGCAAGGGGCCTTCGCGCTTTTCCAGAAGCCTTTCTCCCTGCTGGAACTGCGAAAAAAGATAGATGAGGCCGCCAGAGAACATCTCCCCGAGCCTAAGGAGGCAAGCCCCCAGGGGTCCAAACCTGTGCACGAGACTAAGCAGGAGAAGCCTCGCCCCTTGAGAAGTTTTGAACTGCAATTACTTGCCTCCATGGGAACTGCCTTGGCCCTGGTGGACCCCAAGGGAACAGTCTTGGATGCAAGCGAGGGGTTCCTGAAGACCTTCTCCGGGCCAGGCCGGCCAATTGTGGGGAGCCCTCTATGCAAGGCCATGGGGTGTGCCTTGGCCTCTGGGACACAGTGCTCCAACCCGTGCGAAATATGGGACAGGCTTCAGAGGGCCTCGCAGGAGGGGCGCTCCTCTGGGCCATTTGTGTGTAGTTTGCCTCTCAATGGGGAGACGCCTCGGAAACGTTCTCTTTTTCACTCAAGGATCCTGGTGGTTCCCCAGGACAATGGCATCAGCCCAGAGAACCAGCAGCTGGCAGTTCTATTGGAGGATATCTCAGGGGTCCTGGATGCAGAGGCGCAGGTTCTGGATTCGGGCTGTCTGGGATGTCTGGGCGAGATAACCAGGGATATCGTCCATGAACTGGCCCAGCCTTTAAATGCCATCTCAGCCCAATGCCAACTGCTCAAGTTCAGGATA
This sequence comes from Desulfarculaceae bacterium, assembly GCA_037443445.1. GTDB lineage: Bacteria > Desulfobacterota > Desulfocorpusculales > Desulfocorpusculum > Desulfocorpusculum > Desulfocorpusculum. The sequence continues at coordinate 36,671 of JBBIOJ010000027.1, forward strand.
GAACAACAGGGGGAATCCTCCAAGGAGGTGGTGCTTTCCGGCCTGGAGGAGCTCCAGAGACAAACTCACCGTATGACAGAGCTACTGAATCACCTCAGGTCAGGATACAGGGCCAGGGCTTGGGAAAGGCAAGCAGAGCCCTCCCCTCCCAGAAACCGCATTGCTAGCACTAGAACTGATTAGACTCTTCTTCTGCCAAGACTACCCCGAGATTTTCTCCCAAAAGCCCCCTTGGCCAGGTTCACCCACAGAGCCAGCCCCTGGTGCATGCCGCTTGCTCAGCCAAATCTCTCCTTGGAGGGTTTACCAGCATTGGGCATTCCCGGGGCATTGGGAGCAGGCTTCACCCAAGGCCTTCCCAGGAGTTATTTCCGCTCATGTCTGCGGGGAGGTCTTGGCAAGGAGAAGCTGCTTGGGGCAAGGGGCCAAGTGCTAAAGAAACAGCTTGGGGCAACCGATCATATTGGGCAGTGTGGAGGAGGCAGTTCTGCTGGAGCTTGCCCGGACATGCCTGTCCAGGAGCCTTGGCCTCCGAAGCAAAAATATGGATTCGCAACCAGGGGCCTTGGGCCCTGGAAAGGTTTTTGGATGGGGTCTTTGGGAAGGCGGGATCTTCTGGGAGCCAGAGCCCATGCATAACCTCATGGGAAGGAGGAAGAAAAGTGGTTCAGGAATCTTCTGACAGGGCGGGATTTCAGGAGCTAATCCAGGAGCTGGCCGCGGCACTTGTCTTGGCCGATCCAGGGAATCTGAGCACATTCCAGCCCGTTTTCAACTCTCTGGAAGCCATGGCAAAGCATCCCATCACAACCCTGGAGCCCGGATTGACCCCCCTCATACAGGAAATAAGGGAAAAGCTGGAGTCCTCAATAATGGGGGGGAACACCCTCGAGCAGCTCATGCCTGAACTGGAAGAGGCCATCCAGCAGATTTCCATGAGCCAGGCTTTGGATAAGCCCAAGAGCCCCAGCCCTGACTCCCCGCCTTGCACAGTGCCGGCACAAGAGAATCCCCCGGAGCCCCCTGCGGGTGAGTCCACTTTCCAGAGCGAGGAGTCCATTGCTGATCCGGAGCTTCTCAGGGAGTTCCTGGCAGAAGCCAGAGAGAACCTGGACTCCATCGAGGTGGAGATCCTGGCACTGGAGGAAAACCCGTCTGACTTGGAGGTCATCCACCGCGTCTTCAGGCCCTTCCATACCATAAAGGGTGTATCCGGGTTTCTGAATCTCCAGCAGGTACATAACCTCTCCCACAAGGTGGAAGATGTCTTGGACAGGGCCAGGAACGGCACACTGCTCATGACCCAGGAAGTCATAGACATGGTGCTGGAGGCTGTGGACCTTCTGAAGGCTTTACTCAACCGCATAGAAAAGGAAGCAGCAGGGCAGCCGTATCAGGATTGCTCGGAGAGGGTACAGGACTTCTTGGAACGATTGGGGGACCTGGATGCTGAGGAAACAGCCTCCCCAGCAGAAGAAGAGGCCCCTGCTCTGGGCCAGATTCTGGTTGCCACAAGCAAAGCCAGTTCCCAGGACATCTCCCTTGCTCTGAAAGTGCAGCAGTCTGAGGCCCCGGACCGCCCCCTTGGCCAGATACTTGTGGAGCAAGGCAAAGTAGACCCAAAGGATGTGGACAGGGCCCTGAAGGTGCAACAGGCCATTGCCCAGGTCTCGGAGGAGGCGCGCTCCTCTACTTCTTCAGGGACCATAAGGGTGGACATGGCCAAGCTGGACAACCTAGTGGACATGGTGGGAGAGCTTGTGATAGCCCAGTCCCTGATAAGGCAGAACCCCCGCATACAGGAGGCCATGGATCACAAATTAAGTAAGGATTTCGGTCACTTAGGTAGGATAACCTCGGAGCTTCAGCGCACGGCCATGTCCATGCGCATGGTGCCCATCAAGCACACTTTCCAGAAGATGATTCGTCTGGTGAGGGATCTTTCCAGAAAGTCAGGCAAGGCTGTCCAACTCTCCATGTCGGGTGAGGAGACAGAGATAGACAGGAACATGGTGGATGCCATTCACGATCCCTTGGTCCACATGATCCGAAACTCAGTGGACCACGGCATAGAGCCACCTGAGACCAGACAGCAAAGAGGCAAACCCCCGGTGGGAACTGTTCACCTGAGGGCCTACCACAAGGGCGGGCACGTGATCATCGAGATACAAGATGACGGAGGGGGGTTGGACCTGGAAAAGATTCTGAACAAGGCCAGGGAGAAAGGCCTTATAAGGCCTGAAGAGACCCTTTCAGATCACGAAATCTACCAGCTCATCTTCCATCCAGGATTCTCCACTGCCGAGCGCGTCACAGACGTCTCAGGCCGCGGGGTAGGCATGGATGTGGTGAAAAAAGCCATAGAGAAGCTCAGAGGCAGAATAGAGCTTTTCTCCCAGCCAGGGGTGGGGTGCAACATGGTGGTAAAGCTTCCCCTGACCCTGGCCATAATAGATGGAATGATAGTCAGGGTGGGCACCGAGCGATACATAATCCCCACCATGAACATAAGGGAGACTTTCCAGCCAGAGGAAGGTTCTGTCTCCACTGTACACGGCCGGGGGGAGCTCATCCGGGTGCGGGATCGGCTGCTTCCCCTCATGAGGCTCCACAGGGTTTTCGGGATCCCCACGGCACGGATCAGGCCCTCTGAAGCCCTGGGCATAGTGGTGGACAACGAGGGCGAATGCTGCTGCATGTTGGTGGACCAGGTGCTGGGCAAGCAGGAGGTGGTCATAAAGAGTCTGGGGGAGGGTCTCAAACAGTCCAAAGGGGTCTCCGGGGGGGCCATCCTGGGCGACGGAAGAGTGGCCTTGATACTCGACATTTCAGGCCTTTTCGCCCTAGGCCAGGCCAGGGAACAGGACACCTTGGAAGCCTGATCAGGCCCCTGTCCCTTGACACAAACTCTCAAGTGGGGCACTTGGGCTTCCGAAACATATTTTGTGAACGGGCTGGGCCCGGCCCGGGGTGGGCTGTGCTATCAAGCGGGCCACATCAAACCAGGAGGGATTAGGACATGGCTGGCACCCAGAATTCCCATGATACAACCACAGTGGCCAGGGATGGGAAGTACTTGACCTTTACCCTGGCTGGAGAGGAATACGGCATAGGCATCCTGAAGGTGAGGGAAATCATAGGGATGATGCCCATTACCCCGGTCCCCCTGGCACCTGAGTTCCTCAAGGGGGTGATCAACTTGAGGGGAAAAGTGATCCCGGTGGTGGATCTCAGGCGCAAGTTCGGCATGGAGGAGGCCCAGGTCACAGAGCGCACATGCATCATAGTTGTGGAAATCAATGGCACCGGTTCCCAGGTGCCCATGGGGATAGTGGTGGATGCTGTCTCGGAGGTTCTGAACGTCAAAGCCTCGGACATAGAACAGACACCCAACCTGGGAGGGAACCTTAGGGCAGACTACATCCTGGGCATAGGGAAGATGGACGGGGGCATCAAGATCCTTCTGGACATAGACAGGGTGCTCAACACCCAGGAGATCCTGGCAGTACAGAAGGCCGCCTGAAGAGCCGCGCTTCAGCCCGGCCCAAGCAAGAGTTTGGAAGACCCAAGGGAGGCTCAAAAATGATCAGACGCGTGAGGTTGGGGACAAAGCTGGTGGCGGTTTTTCTGGCAGCAGGGCTTCTGCCCATGCTGGCAACGGGCCTTTACAACTACCTTCAGACGCAGGCTGCCTTCAAGGAAAGGATACTCAATGAAAACAGCCTGTACGTGGAACAAAAGGCCAAGATCCTCCAGGAATGGATGGCCCAAAAGGCCTCCGAGGTCCAAATGATGCTTCGCATCCCAGTTCTCTACGAAAGCGTGTACGCCATGAGCCTGATGAGCAGGGACATGGGGGATGCGGTCTTCACCATGAAGTACATGACCCTGGAACGATTGCTGGTGAATTTCATAAAGGAAAAGGGCTACAGCAACGCCGCGGTTGTGAAAACAGACGGAACAGTCATGTATGACAGCACCAAGGGGGAGCGCTCCGGGGAGGGCAAGTCTGTGGCTGACAGACCCTATTTCAAGGAAGCCTCCCAGGGCAAGGTGGCCCTGAGCCCCATCTTTCATTCACCCATACTTAACCAACCCGTCCTGGTCATTGCAGGACCAGTTCTCAGGGAGGGGGACAAAGGGGAGGTCATTGGGGTTTTGCTGGTGACCCTGCCCTCCAAACCCATCTCCGAGATACTGCTTCAGGGCGTGGAACGTCTGGGGCAAGGAGGAGACACCTATCTGGTGAACCACTCAGGCACCTTGGTGAGCGGATCCAGGAAATTCAAAGAGAGCGAAATCCTCAAGACCCAATTGGACACAGAACCTGTGAAGGCCCTTTTGGAGCAGGGCATCAAGCAGGCCAAGGCTGATTTCTCTGGGGCCATGGTGGCAGGGGACAAGGACGGGAGAAGGCTGCTTACCAGCTACGCTGTGGTGAAGATCGGAGAGAATCTGTACGGGCTCTTGGCCGAGCAGGAGGAGGCCCAGGCCATGGCCCAGCTTGTGGCCATGAGGAACGTCTCTTTGCTGAGTCTGGCCCTGGCTGCCCTACTGGTGGGAATGTGCGGGTTCTGGGTGGCACGCTCCATAGCCAATCCCCTCAGGAAGGTGACCGGAGGGCTCACAGAGGCGGCCTCCCAGAGCGCTTCTGCCTCCGGTCAGGTGGCATCTGCCAGCCAGTCTCTGGCAGAGGGGGCAAGCGAGCAGGCCGCTTCCCTGGAAGAGACATCCTCCTCCCTGGAAGAAATGGCCTCCATGACCAGGCAAAACGCCGACAATGCTCGCCAGGCCAACAACCTCATGAAAGAGACGGCCAAGGTGGTCTCAGAAGCCAGGGAAGCCATGGAAGGCCTCACCAAGGCCATGGGAGAGATATCAAAAGCCAGTGACCAGACAGCCAGAATCATCAAGACCATAGACGAGATTGCATTCCAGACGAATCTCCTGGCTCTCAATGCGGCTGTGGAGGCTGCCAGGGCCGGGGAGGCCGGGGCAGGCTTTGCGGTTGTGGCCGATGAGGTCAGAAACTTGGCCCAGAGAGCTGCTGAGGCTGCCAAGAACACGGCCAACCTCATCGAAGAGACGGTCAAGAGGATCAAGGAAGGCTCCTCCATGGTAGGAAACACCAACGAGGCTTTTGAGCGCGTGGCCCAAGGCACCAATAAGGTCGAGGAACTCTTGGGGGAGATATCCGCGGCCTCGCAGGAACAGGCTCAGGGCATAGAGCAACTGAACCAAGCCGTGGCCCAGATGGACAGGGTGGTGCAACAAAATGCGGCCAATGCCGAACAAAGCGCCTCTGCAGCCCAGCAGCTCCAGGCCCAGGCCCAAGTGCTGGGGGGGATCGTAAAGGAGCTGGTGGAGCTGGTGGAAGGCTCTGGCACATCCCAGCTTGAAAGCCTCGGATCCAGGACCCCCCTGGAAGAAGCCGGCTTGTCCAAGCCTGCCTCACGGGCCAGGGGGCCTGAGGCCCAGGGAGACCTTGCAGGGGTCTCCACCGGAACCACCAAGGAGAGGGGCAACGGCCGGGAAAAACCCAAGCCCTCACCTAGAGAGGTGATCCCCCTGGATGAGGAGGAGGAACATTTCAAGGAGTTTTGATGAGCACGGGGCATCGCCTGCCTTGTCCCGGTCCCAGGCACAAGGCAGGCAGCCCGGGAAGAACCCGGGGGAACGTTGGCATGTACGGCATAGAGTACTTCCCTGGAATACTCAGGCGAACTGTCCTGAGCCTCACCGGGGAGACAACTCTTGGCAGGAGCAAGAGCAACACCTTGACCATTTCCAGGCCGGGGGTCTCCCGCTGCCATGCCAAAATAACCCCAAGAAACGGTGGATGGGTCCTCGAGGACCTTGACAGCAAGAATGGCAGCTTTGTGAACGGAAAGCGTGTCTCATCCCAAACCCTCAGCCCAGGGGACTGGATTCGCATTGGAAGCGCCAACTTGCGCTTTGTGGAGCTTGGAAAGGGCCCTGCCCGGAATCCAGGAGCTGATCTGCTTGCCAGCACAATGGCAATGGATGAGGCCGAGCCCTTGGGGACTGGATCCAGATGGGAAATCACTCACCAGATGCACCTGGTGCGCACTTTCCTCCAGGCAGTCAAAGTCGGGGTTTTGATCGTGACTCCTGACATGCAGGCCCTGTACTACAATGCCAGCCTGGAGCCCTGTTGCCCAGACGGTGCGGAACCTCCTGTGCCCCTGGGACTTGTCCTGGGCTGCTCCCATGCAGCCTCCAGGGGCTGCTACCCCGGATCCTGCCATGATTGTGCTTTGTGTTCATTTGTGGGGGAAGCATTTGACTGCGGCTCTCCAGCAGGTCCCCTTGAGGTCTCCTGGCCTCCCGGGGGGGCCGTTTTGAGATCTCTTCGCTTCTGGGCCACTCCCCTTCCCTACCACCTCATGGGGGAGCCTCTTTGCCTTCTGACGTGGGAAGATGTGAGCCAAGCAAGAACCATAGAGGCCAAACTTGAGGAGCTAAACACAGATCTGGAAGACGCCAACCGTCAGCTCACCGCGGCCATCGAGAAGGCCAATGTGCTGGCCTTCCAGGCCGAAGCGGCCAACATAGCGAAGAGCGCTTTTCTGGCACGCATGAGCCACGAAATCAGAACCCCCCTCAACAGCGTGCTCGGCTATACAGAGATACTCCTGGAAGAAGATCTCAGGGAGGAACAAAAGACCTATGTGAGACTTGTACACAGAAGTGGCCAGGCCCTGTTGGCCCTGATAGATGACATACTGGACTTCTCAAAGATAGAGGCCGGGGAAATGCGCCTCGAATCCGTCAGCTTCCCCATCCGGGAGCTCTTGCTGGAAGCCTGTGAAATAGTGAGGCCCCGACTTCAAGGCAAGCAGGTGGAGCTTTCCTGCCTGGTGGCCCCTGATGTGCCGGAGCTGCTGTTCGGGGATCCAGTTCGAACAAGACAAGTGATTCTGAACCTCCTGAGCAACGCGGCCAAGTTCACAAACAGGGGAGAAATATCCCTTCAGGTGGAGCTGAGCGCAAAACAAGGCCCTGCGCTCCAACTCCTTTTCAGTGTCAAGGATACCGGGATAGGGATCCCCCCTCACAAGCTCCGCATGATCTTCGAGCCTTTCCGCCAAGCCGAGGACTCCACCAGCCGGCTTCATGGGGGCACAGGACTTGGCCTTACCATTTGCAAGCAACTGGCCCGTCTCATGCAGGGGGATGTCTGGGTTTCCAGCAAAGAGGGCACTGGGAGCACCTTCTTTTTCAAGGCCTGGTTCCAGCAAGCCCCCCAGCCGGCCATGGAGGAAAAGCACCAAGGGGATGCCCTAACCTCCACCGGGACCCAGATGAGCCAACCAGAGGCGGCTCCTCTGCGCTGTGAAAACCCCAGGCCTGCCAGGATTCTCCTGGTGGAGGACAACCCCGTGAATGCCAACCTGGCCAAGCTGATGCTCACCAGGGCTGGACACAGCGTGCAGACAGCCAGGGACGGCTGGGAGGCCCTGAAGCTTTTCACTGCCCGGTCCAGGGAGTTCGACATGATTTTCATGGACGTGGAGATGCCGGGCATGGACGGCCTTCGCACCACACGGAGAATCCGTTCCCTGGGCCACGGGGATGTGCCCATCGTGGCCATGACAGCCCACGCCCTGAAGGAGGACATGCAGAAGTGTCTGGACTCGGGCATGAACGACTACCTGAGCAAGCCCATCAGGAAGGATCTCTTGCTCCAGATGGTGTCCAAGTGGGCTCCAGCAGGGGGAGATAACAATGGACCTTGAGTTCTTGTGCGAGGAGCTGGGACTGGACAGGGATCAATTCTCCCAGTTTGCCTCGCTCTTTCTGGATGTGGCCTCCACGGACCTGGCCCGCATGAGGGAAGCCGTGGATCTGGAGGATGTGGTGGGTGTGGCTCAAGCCGCCCATTCCATAAAGGGAGCAGCACTGACCTTGGAGCTGGAGTGGATCTCCAGCTTGGCGAAGTCTGTGGAGACCAAAGCCAAGAGCGGGGCAATAGAGGAGCTCCGCACAGAAATGAACACCCTTGCCCTGGAACTGGAAAAGCTCAAGGCCAGGCTCCAGGAGCAATTTCCGATCAAGCAGGAGGGATTCCGGCAGGTGGAACCATGAAAACGGTTCTGGTTGTGGACAATCAGCCTCTTATCCTGAGGTTCATGAAAGAGCTGATAGAGAGGCGAGGTCACAGGGCCCTGCTTGCCGGAAGCGGGCTGGAAGCCCTGGAGGTCCTCCAAGAGGTAAAGCCCGACCTGGTTTTCCTGGATCTGGTAATGCCCAACATAGACGGCCAGAAGCTCTGCAGGATCCTCCGAAGCGACCACAGGCTCAGGGAAACCAGAGTGGTCATCCTTTCCGCCATAGCCTCCGAGGAGGTGCCCAGCCTGGACTCTTTGGGAGCTGACCTGTGCATTGCCAAGGGGCCGATACCCGAGATGACCCTTCACGTGGAAGCTGTCCTGGAGGACCGGGTCCCCTGGGACACCCACCCCCCCCTGGTCATGGGTGCGGATACCATCCAGCCCAGGGAGATAACCAGGGAGCTCTTGGCCACGAGGCGCCATCTGGAACTGATCCTGGAGCACATGTCAGAGGGAATCCTGGAGTTGAACACCCAGGGCAGAATAGTCTTTGCCAACCCCAGTGCTGCCCAAATACTGGGAGTCCCCGAGCTAAATCTACTTGGGAAAAGGGTAACCGAGCTGCTTTCCGTGCAGCAGGCAGAGAACCTTCAAAGTCTCCTGGAAGAGGCCTTCTGCAAGAAAGAACCCCTGAGGCCTCGAGCCCCACTGGAGGTAAGGGCCAGGAGGCTTGAAGTAGAATGCCTGCCCTTTGGCGCCAACGGGTCAGGGGCCATCCTTATCCTCTCTGATGTGACGCCAGTTCATCGCACAGCCGAACTTCTGCAACACACCCTGGACAAGGCCCCGCTTCCGGCTTTCATGATAGACACCCAGCACAGGGTCACCCTCTGGAACAGGGCCATGGAGATGCTCACCGGAGTCAGCAGAGACCAGGTCCTGGGGAAGCCCGCGGACTCCTCCATTTTTTACCCAGGGAACAAGCGCCCCCTCCTGGTGGACCTGGTTCTGGATATGGACATGGAAGCGGTGGCCCGCTTTTACGGTTCCGGAACAATATCCGTGCATCCTGTGTTTCCAGAGGCTTGGGAGGGCACTGGAAATTTCCTGCTTGAGGGAAAACCCAGGACCCTCCACTTCATGGCAGCCCGGATAACCGATGCTGAAGGCAAGCTCCTGGGAGCCATGGAGACCGTGGAGGATGTCACCGATAGGGAGGAGCTGCAAAGGCATCTCCAGCATGCCCAGAAGATGCAGGCCGTCGGCACCCTGGCGGCTGGCATGGCCCACGAGTTCAACAACATCCTGGCAGCTATCCAGGGCTATGCCCAGTTGGTGGGATTCAACACACCACCCGAGGACCCCAACGCGGAGTATCTCAAGGAAATAGAGGCAAGCTGCCAGAGGGCCGCAGGTCTCATAAGAAAGATGCTGGCTTTCTCTCGCATGGACCAGAGCGAGAAACTCCCGGTGAAGCTGAACCAGGTGGTGGAGGGAGTGGGGCAAATGCTCAGGCAAACCCTCTCCCCCAAAATAAGAATCAACCTGGAGCTGGAGCCTGGGCTGCCTTTTGTATCAGGGGAATATGCACGCCTGGAACAGGTGGTTCTGAACCTTTGCTTGAATTCCAAGGATGCCCTTCTTGAAGAAGGAGGAGAAATCATTTTGCGCACCTCCCATTGCTTTCTGGAAGAAAGCTTCTGCCGCTCCCACCCATGGGCCAAGCCCGGCTCTTACGTAAAGCTGGAGGTGCAAGACAACGGAACTGGGATAGACCCGGAGGTCTTGGATCGAATCTTCGAGCCTTTTTTTACCACCAAGGAACCGGGCAAGGGAACGGGCCTGGGGCTGACCATTGCCTATTCCATAGTCAAATCCCACAGTGGTTACATACTTGCAGAAAGCCCATCTCCCTCGGGAAGGGGGAGCAGGTTCACCGTATTTCTACCGGTCCTCCCGGAGCAGGAAGAGAAACCCCATGAACGAGGCGCCGAGAGCAGGGAGCTTCCCCGAGGCAAAGGGGAGAGAATCCTTCTTGTGGACGACGAGCCCCAACTCCTGGAGATCGGGAAAAAGATGCTGGTCTCCTACAATTACAGGGTGGACACTGCCCTGGATGGCAGTGAAGGCCTGGCCATCTATGCAAGGGCTTTGCAGCAGGGGGACCCTTACCTGCTGGTGATCCTGGATGTGGCCATGCCGGTGATGGATGGCAAGGAGTTCATGTCACGCGTGCTGGAGATGGACCCTGGGGCCAGGGTCCTGGTTTCAACCGGGGCAGCCCTCAAGCAGGAGACCACGGGAGGTGCATTCCAAGGAGCTGTGGGGGTCCTGGAAAAGCCATTTGAGCTGGAACTCCTTCTAAGGAGCGTAAGACAGGCCCTGGAGGTAGGCTTGGAGCATCCGGGCCTGTAGGTTGAGGTCTTGGACGGATTTTCTTGGGGCTCTTGGGACAATTCGCGCAGGGCTGGCCCCAAATGGCCCCGGAGGTGATGTTCTATGAGCATCCTGATAGTGGATGACAACGAGCTCTCAGCCAAGATAATAGAGGTGAACCTCCGCAAGAGGCGACTGGAGACGCTTTATGCTTCCAATGGAAAGCAAGCCCTGGAGCTCCTGGAATCCAGGGGGGACATCCAGATGGTGATCACGGACATAGTGATGCCCGAGATGAACGGCTTGGAGCTCCTGGAGAGGATCCGCTGTTCCGCGGACTTCTCGGAAATTCCAGTTGTGCTCTGCTCCTCCACGGCGGAGGAGGAAAACGTCAGGCGGGCAGCAAAGCTCGGCTGCAGGCACTACCTTGTCAAACCCGTGCAGCCGGCCCTGCTCTTGGAAAAAGTAACTGGCATACTCAAGGAGCTAAAGCCTACCATCAAGTCCCCCAAAGAAATCATGGAGCAGTTCGGGCTGGACAAAGAGGCTTACCAAGACATAGAGGACAAGTTTCGCTCCCTCCTGGAGCAAGTCTCGGAGAGCCTGAAACAGATCAATGACAAGGCAGATCCAACCTTGAGCCTGAGTTTGAGCAGGCTCTGGGAGGATGCATCCCTCTTTGGGGCCCAGCGCCTTGCAGAGGCCATTGAACTCTTTCAGAAGCAAGCCCCCTCAGAGAGTTCCCCCTGCGGGCACACTCCCGTGGAGAGACTCCTGGCAGAAGCAAGACGGGTGCTCAGGGCCCTTCCCTCGAGGCAAGCTCTCCCAGAGTCTCAAAGCGCATCTTGAAAACGTCTCTCTCCTCAACAGGGCTCCAGACACCTGACCTCCGGGGAAAGGCTTCCAGCCGAAGGGGCTCTCCGGTCAAGCTTTTTTCCTATTTTCCGATAAGAGGGTAGGAAACTTGCTTGCAGGGGGTAAGCCATGGCCTTCCAATGGAGCGTGGGCAAGAGGCTTTTTCTTGGGTTCGGTTGCGCCACTTTGCTAAGCGCGACTCTGGGCTTGTCAGGCTACTATGGAGCCCGAAAAAACGAGGCCTCCGTTGGGGAGATAGCCTTCGGGAGACTTCCCTCTGTGGAAAGCCTCTTGAGGATTGAAAAAGAAGCCTATCACATCAGGGCCGCAAGCCGCACACTTCTAGACCCCGGCCTGGAGCCGGCTCTCAAGAAAAGGCAATACGAGACCATTTCCAGGGGGTTGCTGGAATTGGAAAAGCAAAGGAGCAGGTATGAATCCCTCCCCAAGAGCTCGCAAGATGCAGAGCTCTGGGTCCAATTCCAATCGGCCTGGGAAGCCTGGCTGGGCGAGAACAACAAGTTCCTGGAAATGGCAAGAAAGGTGGAGGAGCTGGACATGGGGGATCCCTCCCAGTTCGCCAAACAGATCCACATGTTCAGGGAAGACCACTATCGCCTGGCAGCCCTTGTTCAGAGGCTCCTGGTCAGTGGGAAGAGGTTCGAGGGTGGGGAGGATCAGGAGTCCTGCAGGTTTGGAAAATGGATGGGCAGTCTCCAGACCCGAAACCAAGAGCTCAGGCAAATTCTCTTGGATATGGCTCCCCACCACCAGACCTTCCACGAGGGGATCAAGAAAGCCAAGAAAATATGGGAGTCTGGAGACCTGGTGGAGGCCGAAAGGCTCATAGCCAGTGAGCTGCTGGTGGCCATGGACAAGGAATTCGAAGGCTTTGACAAGCTCCTGGGGCTTGCCAGGGAGGCAGAGGAACTCTACCGCACCATGGAACACCAGCAGTTGGGGCCGACCCTGGAAGCCCAGAAAAAGGCCTTTGCAATCCTGGAGAAGCTTGTTGAAACAACTTCCCAGTTGGCACAAACCCAGGCCCAGGAATCAATGCTCCAGAGCTCCTTCACAAAAACCTTCAGCCTTGTGGCCTTGTGCCTGGGGGTGTTTTTGGCTGCGGGCTTGGGGCTCTTGATAACCAGAAGCCTAAG
>JBBIOJ010000028.1:0-42515 GCA_037443445.1 Desulfarculaceae bacterium
TGGAGAAATCATACCAGAATCTGCAGGCGCAGCAAAGTTAGGCTCTGACCTGGGCCCCGGAGGAGGGCGGCAAATCCCAGGGAACATCTTTCATGGATTCAGGCGAAGTGTTGTGCCGGGCTGGAGCAAGGAGCCTTGCAGGTGATTCCATTTCATGAGATCCTCCACCGAAACACCGTGCTTGCGGGCAATGCTCCAGAGGGTCTCACCTTTCTGGACTTGGTAATGTTTGACAGATTCCCGTTGCCCAGATTGCTTTGGATTTTCACTGGCAGGGCCATCTTGTGAAGCAAGAGCCCTCGCCTTGCCTTGGGGCACCAGGAGGTCCTTTCCAGCTCGAAGCCAGGCCCCTGGCTTGAGGCTGTTCCAGCTGCGCAGCTCTTCCTCTGTGGTGTGATACTGTTTGGCGATTCCTGCCAGGGTATCTCCGGGCCTGACCTTATGGGTTCGAAACCCAGTGGAAGCTTTCCCATCAGGTCTCACAGGCCTTATGATTCGGCCTTTTTCCGACAGGAGGCTTCTGATCTCCTCCCCCTTTCCCTCAGGTACCCGGATTTCCAAACCCGAAGAGCCAGGATGCAAGAGGTTGCCTCTGAGTTGGGGGTTCAGCTCCCGCAGGTCCTTCTCTGTGCAACCCGCCAGTCTGGCCACTGTTGCAAGATCAAGATGCTCCTGGATCCTCAGCTTGTCGAAGCGCCAGAGTTGTTCCTCCTGGTCAAGCCCTTGCAAACTGGCCTGTTCTTCCTGGGCAACCAGGATGGCTGCCATTACTTTGGGGACGAACTCCCGGGTCGACCTGCTTAGCCCCCCTGAGGGATAAAGCTCCCAAAAGCTGCTGGCCCCCCTCCTTTCCACAGAGTCAGCTATGGCCTTCTCCCCGGCGTTGTAAGCCGCGATGGCCAGGTCCCAAGAGCGAAATGTCTGGTATAGATCCCTTAAGTATCGGGCAGCTGCCCTTGTGGATTTCTCCGGATCCCGTCTCTCGTCCACCCAGCTGTCTATGCGAAGTCCGTACCTGCGTCCAGTGGCCTCCGTGAACTGCCACATCCCCACACACCTGCCCGAGGAGGATGACCAGGGGTTGAAGCCGCTTTCCACAAAGGCCAGATAAACCAGCTCCTCAGGAAGCCCCTCTTCCCTGAAGATCTCCTTCATGCGGGGAATGTATCGACTGGACTGACTTATGGGCCTGCTGCGAGAGGATCCCGCATTCCACCTATAGGCTTGAGCAAAGCTCTGGACCGATGGATGATCCAGGCCATCCATCTCCAGCATGGGGACCTTTTGAAGCGCTCTTTGCCATGCAGGATCCAGCCCCACCCCGGGCCAGGTTTCTTCTTGGGAGAACTCTTGCCAAAGCTCCTGGGCAGGCCATTCATCTCTAGTCTCCCACGAGCCCTCCCCGCCTTGGCTGGCCTCCTCGGGAGTGCTTTGGCCGCCCGGCTCCTGTCCTTTGGAGGCCCTGGATGAAAAAATCCCCTCCCAGGGCTTGGCACCACCCTTGGTGGCACACCCTGTCCAGGCACAGGCAACCAGCCACAAGCACACCATTTTGAGAAAAGCCCGTTGCCTGACTCTTGCCCCTGACCGCTCCATCACCCCATACCCAGGTCTGCGCGCACAAGGCGCGAGTTTTTTGGATACCATGGCGCGGGGGGAGCTGTCAACTTCCGCCAAGCCGCTTTGCTCTGTCTGTGACTGAATCCTAATCCAACCGCCTCAAAGCCTTTAGCCTCTCCCTGGCAAAATCGAACTGAACCCATCCGTCCAGGAAGGAGGCCATTACCTCCTTGTACTCCTCCGAGGCCTTTTTCTTCTCCGAGGAACCCTCGGCCCAGGCCCCTAGGGCCAAGTGAAGGGTGAGTAGTTTCTCCGGGCTCTGTGCGGCTTCTGCCAGGAGACCTGCCTTGCTTCGCTTCCCCAGAAGCAACTCGGCTATGGCTCTATGCCAAGGATCCCTTGTCCTGGAAAGAAACGTCCCAAGCACCTCCGAGGCCTCCTCGGCCCTGCCCAAGACGTGCAAACACAAGCTTTCCAAGATGCCCAGGGTCAATCTTCTGGCATTTTCCCTGCCTGGTCTTTGCAGAAAGCTCCTTGCGTAAAGCAGGGCCTGCTCCCACCTGCCCTGGGCCGCCTCGAGAAAAGCCGTCTCCTCGATTAGCTTTCCATTCTCCGGCTCCAAAGCCAGCATCTCCCGTACTATTTCAATTCTCTCCTTCAGAGAGACCGATTCCTCCTGGGCCCTGGCCTGAAGGGCCTCCATTCTCTTTCTCTTTTCCCGCTCCCTTTGCTGCACCAGACTTAGCCTCTTCCCGAATTCCCTTACCCCCTCCATGTAGCCGGCTTTGAGCTCCTCTGCAGGAAGTTCTCGGAGTCTTTTTTCCTGCACTGACTCAAGTCCGGCTTGAGCCAAGAAACCCTCCCAGGAGTCCCCGGGTGCCCCCAGCACGGCCTCCTGCAGTAGCTTCTCCGCTTTTTTCAATTCCCCTTTTTTCTCCGAGACAGTGCCCAAGAGCCAATTGATCCAGCTCCTCTCGGAGCCTGTATCCCAGCCTTGCAAGGCTGCCTGCTCCTCCACAGCCCCTTCCAGGACCCGGCTCAAGTAGCCCACAAATTCCCATGGTGATCCCCACCCTGCTGTAGTCAGATCATCCCTGTAAGCGTTCTTGGAGACCCTATCAAACATGCGTTCCAGGACAAGGAAGAGCAACTTGGCCAAAGCCCCTTCGGGATCTATGGAGATATATTCAGCCAGAAGCTGCTCAGCCCTCGGGTAATCTCTCGCGCACCAATGCATCACAGCAGCAGCCAAAGCCAGCAGGGGCTCGGAGCTTAGCTGCCTTTGCCTGTCCGCTTCCTCAGCGGCCTCGGCCCAACGGGCCTTCGCAGCCTTCTCAAATACCTTCTCCAACCTCCTGTCCAAGAGAAAATCCTGCAGTCCTCTCCACTTCACGCGGCCCTTTCGGAGCTCTTCCACAAAGGCAGCCGCCTTGGAGATGGGCAGAACCATGCCCAAATTCCACAAGGGCACCACCGTGGGAAGAAGCCCCTGGGCCCTCTCTGTGGCCACGCCTGAAGCTATCCCTATTACCACTCCCTTTTCGTTGATCACTGGCCCGCCGCTGTTGCCCCCGTAAAGGGCCGCGTCAATCTGAATCGCCTCCTCGAAGGAGCGCCTCACGCTACCTCTGGTGACGCTCACATTGACCTGCTCGGCCTGAGTGCGGCTGCCCAGGGGGAAACCCAAGGTCATGATCTTCGAGAGCCTTGGAATCCTCCTGGGATCCATTTCTGAAGAAAGGGGCAAGGGCCTCAGGTCCCCGGGCACAGGGTTCACCCTTAGCACTGCAAAGTCATCCCTTAGAGGAGAAAAGATGAGTTGCCGGGTGGCTGTGGGCTTCCTGGCCACCCCCTCTATCTTGACACTCGGGAATCCATGGCTTTGAAAGGCGGAGTCCAGGTAGTAGAGATCAGCCACATCCCTGGTGTCCAGCAGGGCGGCCGCCCGGTTGAAAGCCTTGGTCCCCTCAAACCAGAGGTACATTCTGTAATCCAGGGTCGGGGCACCTCCCTTAGCCTTGAGTTGCTCGGCCATGCTCTGGAGGGCTGGATCTTCCAGCCAAGGGCAGGCCACATGCCTGCTGGTCAGAAGGTAGCCTGCTGAATCCACCAGAAAAGCCGTTCCCTCTGCACGGTTTCGATACAGGACCTGATCCTCTTCCTTGAGCCTATAGTCCACCAGCACAAAAGCAATGGAACCTGCATACCTGTTGGCGTATTTCTCCAGGATGTCCACCTCCCGGGCCGGCCTCACTACCAGCCAGTAGCCCGTGAGTCCCAGGCCTGCGCTCAGCAACATGACCGGCACCCCCCATCTGAACCATGACCAGCCTGCCCGCTGCCTTGGGGGGGCTGGCTTGGTTGCCTCGAGACGTCTTTCTTGGGCCTCCAGAATCTGCTCAGGAGTAATGGAGTGCAAAAGCTCCTCCACCTCTGCAGCCGAGCGGGGTCGCAGATCCGGGTCAGCGGCCAGCATGGTCCTGAGAAGCAGCTTGAGGCCTTGGGGCAGTTGGAGCTGCTCCAAGCTTCCTGTGAGATCCTGGATCTCGAAATCTCCGGCCAGGATCTCCACGAAGATCTTCCCCAAAGACCAGATGTCACTTCTGGTGTCCAGGGGCAAGCCGTTTAGGATGTCCGGGTGGCAGGAAAGCAGATGCTTCAACATGGGCGGAGGTCGGTCCACCTTGGGGTTCAGAAACCTGGAAAGCTTGTAGTCCAGCTTTACATGGAAGCCTCCTTGCTCTTTTCTGACCACTATTATGTCATTGAGGGTCAGATGCGGGATTAGGTACCCGGCCTCGTGGAGCTTCTTCAAGGAGCAGACCACTTCCGCGAAAAGCTCCAGGGTTGTCTTGAGGTCTTCCAGAACCCCTGACCTAAGAAGATCCCCCCAGTTTTCCCCATCTATCCATTCGCTTACCCGATACCATATCCCGTCCCATGAACGCCTTATGTCCAAATGACGCACGAAGTGGCTGGGCGGAAGGCTCTTCAGCTCCTCCAATTCTCTCCTGAGCCTGGCTGCTACAGATTCATCCACGCCCGACTGGGGAGTGAAAAGCCTTATCATCACGTGCTCTTGTTGGTCTTTCTTGCGCGCCTTGCACAGGATGCTGGAGTAGCCCTCATGAAGGATCTCTTCTATCTCGTATTCATCCACCTGGGTGCGCCCCTTCCCAACCCGGTTGCCACAGGAAGGGCAAATCAGGACCTCCTCTGCCAGCAATTGCCCGCAAGCGTAGCAGATCTTCATTGCGGCCCCCAAGTAGACTTGGATACTGGAAATCTCTTTCCCCTTCATATCCGAGCAAGGCCCAAGCAGTCAACATCCAGTCTCCCCTAGCCCCATCAATGGCTAAAAGCCCCACTTCCAGCAAGAGGATGACTCCCTGGCCGAAAACTCAAGGTCCCGCAAACCCCAGGCCAGACACAGCAGGGTTGAGGCAAAGTGCCCATCGGGGAGGGGAGGATTAATCTCACTGAGATTACATGATGCTGCCCACCAAGGAATTATTCCCACAAACGCGGTTTTGCATGAGAACGACCTGCATTTGGGAGAGCGGCTCAGGAGGGCTTTGAGGTCCGGGAATCTTGAAGCCCTGGGCAAGGGCCTGCGGGCTTGAGCCCCGAGCTGCTTGAACTTGCTGAACAAGGCTGGCCCTTCTCTGGGCTCAAACTTTCTCTTTCCTGAGCATCAAGCGGATGGCCCGGCCTGCAGCAAGGTTTCCCACCAGGAGGCCCATGGGTCCCATCAAGTGACCAGGAACTCCACAGTACAGAGCCAAGGTTGAAATTACAAAAAGGGTGCATACATGGCTGATCTGTCCCACCAGCACGGCCAGGGGCCTTTTCTGCCAGGCTGCCAAACCCTCCTTGTGGGAACGCAAAGCCACGCAAATGGGTAGGGCCGCGAGGGCAAGTGCCGTTACCCGCAGCATCGGCAGGTCCCCCATGGGGAGCTTCTGGAGAAGAACGTAGTAAGTCTCAGCCAGGGAGGGGGCCAGGAACAAAAGCGGTATCAGTCCCAGAAGAGCACCCGCCTTCAGAGTGAACCTCTCGACCTCCCTGCCCATTGCTTCCCTGCTTGGAGGAAATGCCAGCACCAGGCTCTGGATCCTGGAAGCGCTGAAAGCCATGGGACTCGCAAGACCCATGGCCAGGTAATAGACCGGAAGAGTTCTTTCCGGCTCCCCTGCCCTGGCGATGAAAGCTCCGAGTATGGGACCTGAGAGGGCCAGGACAACCCCTCCAGCGGAAAGGGGAAGCAAGAATCTGAAGAGTTGCCCCAGGCTAGGAGGATCCCCAGGGCCTTTGGGAAGCGACTTGATGTAGGGCCTGGCCAGCCACCAGGAGCAAAGCACTTCCAGGCCCACAGGCAGGGTGAGGCACACCACGGCTGCACTTACCCCAACCCAGCCCGCCAGGGTAAACCCAAGGGTCATGAGGGCTGTGAGGAGTATCCTGCCCACCGTGGCCATACTGGCCTTGCCCGAGGCCCTGGCCACCAGCAAGGCTGTCTGGTAAGGATTGCGAAGGAAGAAGAGAAATTGGAGCAGCACCGTCCCCAGCAGGGTCTGGCTGGCAGGCTTTTCTATGGAGGGGGGTAGCCCTATGAGCTCTCCGAAAAGCAAGTGCGCCAGGGCTGGCAAGCAGAGTGCTGCCTGAAGGCCAGCCACTCCCAGACCCATGATCAGGTTCATCCTGGCAAAACTTCTCCAACCCTCCTTGTTTCTTCCAAAGACCATTCCTGCGGTGGGAATGCCTGCTCCCGCCATGGCCAAGAAAAACATGACCAGGTTTGATTGGGCCAAGCCTGCTAGGCCCAGAGGCCCGGCTTCCCCCCTGGAAGCCACCATGGCCACCAAGGGATAGGTTAGGCTTTGGGAGGCCGCCTGAAGGGCCAGGGGAACGAAAAAACGCGCCAGTTCCCCCTGAGAATAGGCCGATCCCCTACTGGAGAGTGAGCCGGAGGCCTGGGCTGCCTTCTGAGCAGTGTCGGGGCTTTCCAATAACATGGGACTATTTTAGCCCGGATTGTCCTCCAAGACAGAGGAGATGCAAGGGTTCTGCTCCAGAGACCCTGGGCTCCTCCAAGATACCGGGGCCCAAAGCCCTCCTTTAGCAAGCATGGCACCGGCAGAGGGTTCTCAAGCCAGCTGGGCTTTTCTCAGGCGGGATATTCTTTCTAACCTCTTCTGTCCACTGCCAGTGAACAATGCAGGCTAAACAGGGGTCATTCCTTGGTCGGGTCTGCGGCTGCTCGGCCCGGATCATTGGACAAGGGTGGAACAGCCTAAAGGCCCGAGGCTTGCCTGAAAGCCTCCCAGGAGGACTCCAACCCCTTTAGGAGCTCACGAGCTTGCTCCAGCTCCCCTGCCTTGGCCACCTGTTCCAGGAGCGCAGCCTTCTCGCGCAGGAGCATGGCTCCAACATTCCCCGCAGCTCCCTTGATGGTGTGGGCCCACCTACGCACTGAATTTGCATCCCCTTGGGTCAAGGCCAAGCGCAAGGCATTAATTTGCGCCGGAGTCTCCTGTAGGAAGCCGGAAAGGATACCCATGGCAAGCTCCTGGTCTCCCATAAGCCTATCCAAGAGCGCATCTCGGTCGAAAACTGGAGGCACCTCAGCCTCCTGGAAAGCCTCTGAGGGCTCAGGCAACACAGACGGAAGGGGCCTCAGCCTCCGGGGCTTTGCCTGGAAATCCGTTGGGCCCTTGACACATCTTCTGATGGCCGCCTCCAGCTCCTGAGCCCTCACAGGCTTGGCCACGTAGTCATCCATGCCAGCTTCAATGCACCTGGCCTTGTCGCCTGTCATGGCGTTGGCGGTCATGGCTATGACAGGCACCCTTGGATTCAGGACACCCGTGGAAGGTTCCCTTATGAGTCGGGTGGCCTCATACCCGTCCAGCTCCGGCATCTGGCAGTCCATGAGAACCAGATCGTACGGCTCTCTCTTTAGACAAGCCAGGGCTTCCTTTCCGTTGGCCACAGCCTCTGCCCTGTACCCCAGTTTCCGGAGTATTCCCAAGGCCACTTTCTGATTCGTTGTGTTGTCTTCCACCAGCAGGATCCGAAGCCCTGATTTGCTTTGGGCATTGAGCATCGGGCTGGCAGCCGGGCCCGAGGGGGCATCAGGGAAATGTGTCTCCCCAAGGCCCAGCACCGCCTCTAGGCAGCAACGCAGCTGGCTTGTGCGCACAGGCTTTGTGAGATAGCCTGCAAAGCCTATTTCCTGCAGCCTCCTTGCATCCCCCCTTCGCCCCAGGGAGGTAAGCATGATCAAGCAGGTATCTCTCAGCCGGAAATCCCTCTTGATGGCTTTGCCCAGGCGATCCCCGTCCATGTCCGGCATGAGCATGTCCAAGATGGCCACCTGGAATGGTGCGCCTGCCTCATGTGCCTCCCTGAGCATCCGCAAGGCCTGCTCTGCTTTCTGTGCCTCCTCACAGACGCATCCCCATCCCTCCAGAAGCACCTTGAGCAGAAGCCTGTTGGCAGCGTGATCATCCACCACCAGGACTCGTGTCCCTTTGAGCCGAACCGTCCCTGTCTCCTCTGAAACCTCTCTGGGGGGCTGTTTCTCAAAAACAGCCGCAAAAGAGAACAGGGAGCCCTTCCCTGGCCGGCTCTCTACCCAGATCCTGCCTCCCATGAGCTCCACCAGCCGCTTGGAGATGGAAAGGCCCAGCCCGGTCCCCCCGAACTTCCTGGTCGTGGAACCATCCACCTGGGTGAAAGGACGAAACAGGAGCCGCTGCTTGTCCTTGGGGATCCCGATCCCGGTGTCTTTCACCTGGAAGCGCAGGGTGACCTTGCCTTGGTTTTCAGCCTCTAGGCTAACTCTCACCAAGACCTCACCTTGGAACGTGAACTTGACGGCATTTCCCACCAGGTTCAAGAGCACCTGACGAAGTCGGCCCGGATCCCCCCTGAGAAGGGATGGCACATCGGGCTCCACCATGCAGACGAACTCCAGCCCCTTTTCCGCGGCCTTGAGGGCCAGTACATCCACCACCTCTTCCAAGGCGAGTCGGAGATCGAAATCGGTCATTTCCAGCTCCAGCTTGCCTGCTTCTATCTTTGAGAAATCCAGTATGTCGTTGATAAGCGAGAGCAGGGACTCGGAGCAGTTGCGTATTATCTGGGCGTACTCTTTTTGTTCTGCTGTGAGCTGGGTGTCCAGGAGCAACCCGGTCATCCCTATGATGCCGTTCATGGGGGTCCGGATCTCGTGGCTCATGTTTGCCAGGAAAGAACTCTTGGCAGCATTGGCTAGCTCGGCTTCCACGGCCATGCAGTTGGCCCTCTCTATGGCCTTCTCCAGCTCTCGGTTGAAACTTTCTGCCTCTTCCTTGGCTCTCAAGAGTTCTGTTTCATTGCGACGCCTTTCCGTGACATCCCTCAAGATCACCAGCTCATGAGCTTCTCCTCCAAGGCTTATGCTTTCCACTGAAACTTCCAGTGGCACATCATTTCCACATGGAGAACTGTAGAATATCTCATGTATTTTTGTTGATGGATTTTCCTTGCATTTGTGCAGATCTTCCCATGGGATTAGTTCTTTCAGCCTTCTCCCCAGGGCTTGTTTCTGGGGCCAGCCCAAAATAGACTCCGCGGTCTTGCTCCAAAGCACCACCCTGCCTTGTGAGTCCAGGATCACTATGGCGTCCCTGGAGCAGCTCATGACAGCTTCAAGAAGTTCCTCCAGATCCTGTTGGCTTCTTCCCAAAGGCTCTTTGGACCTCAACAGGCCCATGCCCATTGGGCTTAGGCCAAGCATGAGGAAAGGTAGAATTCCAAGGAGAATGACCCACATCTCCATTGAGAGAACCTCCACTGCTTCATCTATCCCATACCTGTCCGAAGCAAACTGGACGCTCCTTCGGAGTGCTGGGGAGCCCAGACCTCAACCCGGTTTCTTCCCTTTTCTTTTGCCAAATAAAGAGCCCGATCCGCCCTCTCCAGAAAGGAGTCAAGCCCCTCGGGGCCTCTCCAGACAGTGACTCCCACACTGGCCGTCACCCTCAAGAGTCCCTTGTGGGTGGACATGGGAGGCTGGGAGATGGCTTTTCGCAGCCGCTCTGCCACCCCTTTCACGCTGCCCAGGGGGGTGCCGGGCAGCACTATCAGGAACTCTTCTCCCCCCACCCTTCCGAACACATCGTAAGTGCGAAGAGAGGCTCGAACCCTCCCTGCCACCTCCCTGAGCACATCATCTCCAGCCAGGTGCCCCCAGGTATCGTTCACGGTCTTGAAATGGTCAATGTCCAGTATCCCCAATCCCAGGGCCGTGTTTTCCCTGCCTGCTCTTGAAATCTCCGCTTCCAACCTTTCCAGCACTGCCCTGCGGTTCAGAATTCCCGTCAGGGGGTCTGTCATGGATTGCCTCTTGAGTTCCTCCTGGGCTGCCTGAAGCTGCGCTTGCAGTTCCACAATGCGCTGTCCTGCCCTTATCCTCACCCTCAGCTCCTGGGGATCAAAAGGCTTGACCAGGTAATCGTCAGCCCCTGCCTCCATGCCCTGGACCAGGTCCTCCCTGGCTCCCCTGGCTGTGAGAAGCAGGATGTATGTGTAATGAGGCCTCTTGGGCTCCTCCAGCCTGAGCCGCCTGCAGATCTCCACACCGTCCATCTCGGGCATCATCCAGTCCAGGATGGCGATCCTTGGGGTCTCAGGCCCCTGGAGCTCCCTCCAGGCTTGGTCTCCATCACAGGCCACCCGCACCTTGTAGCCCCATTTGCCTAGAAGAGCTATAAGGATTTGCCTGGAAGTCGGGTCATCCTCTGCTATGAGAATCTCCATCCTCACCTCCTTGCAGGGTTTAGACCTGTACACAGAGACCTTAACTCTCTATCGGCAACAAGGCTCAAAACATTAGCCTTTCATTCGCGAGGGAAATTGGAATTTCCTGGTCCTGAGCATGGGAGAATAGTGTTTTTCGGGCACCCGACCCATGGGCATGCTGAAGTCTCCGAACTCTCACCTGCCTTTCCGGGGCCGGGCAAAAGAAGCTTGCGGAAAGTCTGCTTCCATTCTATTATTCACTACCCGGCTGATCTGTTTTGGTTTTCCTCAAGTAAGGAATCCGAGTTGTGCAAGCAGGCTCAAACAAGGGGAAAGGAGGAAGGGAAGATGAGGGGCAGGATACTATTGAGTCTTCTGGTTTTGTGCCTGGCGGGCTGGTGCACCGCAAGCTGGGCTGCCGAGGTAGTGAAAATTGGGGTCGTGGGCCCTCGCACCGGGCCTGCAGCCGCCACTGGCAAGGCTTTCGAGGAAGGCATCGCCCTCGCCCTGGACCACATAAATGCAGCCGGAGGGGTCCTGGGAAAACCCCTGGAGGTGATCTTTGAGGACACAGGAGGGGTGCCTGAAAAGGCAGCCTCCGGGTTCGAAAAGCTGGTAACCCGGGACCAGGTGCCCATTGTGGTGGGAGAGAGCCACTCCTCCTCGGCCCTGGCCGAGATCGAGGTGGCCAACAGGTACCAGGTGCCCTTCATAATCTGCGAGGCTTGGCACGACGACATCACCAAGAAGAACTACAAGTGGGTTTTCAGGGCAGGTCCGGCCAACAGCGGGGTGGTGGACTCCTACATAGCCCCTTTTGTGAAGGATACGGGATTCAAGAAGGTGGCCATAGTAAGAGAGAACTCTGACTGGGGAGTAGGGATAGCCGAACGTACCGAGTGGAATCTCAAGAAAATGAACGTGCCTTTCTTTACTCTGAAGGTAGAGAGGGAAGGCAAGGACTTTTATACCGAACTCACGAAACTTAAGGCCGAGAGCCCTGATATCGTATTGGCTTACATTTACGGGACCGGGCTGCATTTCTTTCTGGCCCAGGCCCAGGAGGTGGGGCTGACGCCAAAGGTCCTTGTGCTGGATGGAGCTGGCCCACCTAGCCTCTGGGACAGCTTCTGGAAAAACGTGGGGGAGGCCGGGGAGCTGGAGCTCTTCATGTCCAGCATGCATGAGGCAGTGCACCTCACCCCCACCAGCCGCAAGTTCTGGGAGGACTACAAGAAGAAGTTTGGCAAGGACCCCACAGACTACAAGACGCGTTCCATCTATAATGTGATACTCATAGCAGCCGACGCCATCAACAGGGCAAAATCCACCAAGAACCAGGCCCTGGTGGAAGCCCTGGAGAAGACAGAGCTGGAGGTCACAACCGGGGTGGTCAGGTTCGGGCTGAACCAGGGCTCTTACGAGTACCACCAGTGGATGCCCCCCATGCTGGTGGTGCAGTGGCAGAACAAGAAACAGGTGGTGGTCTACCCCAAAGAAGCCGCCACAGGCACCCTGGCCAGGAGCAAGTGAGCCAAAGAAAGTCTTTCTTTGAGCAACAAGGGGAGGTGTCGGATCCCTTGATCCGCGCCTCCCGAGGCATAAGAGCTGAAGCACTCTTTCAAACCCTTTCAGCACAGAGCAGAAAAGGGGTCAACTGGTGACAGAGTTTCTCATGTACCTGACCAACGGCTTGGTCATGGGCGTCATAAACGCCATATCTGCCATCGGGGTCTCCTTGGTGGTGGGGATAATGAGAGTGGTGAACTTCGCCCACGGAGAACTTTATATCTTTGCGGGATATTTCAGCTACCATCTAAGTGGCATGCTGGGGCTGCCCCCGGTGCTTTCCATGACAGTGGCAGTTGGGATCGTTTTTTTGGCCGGGCTGGGAATAGAGCGAACCCTCATCCGCCCCACATACGGGGACGAGATGTACTCCCTTATAATAACTTTCATTCTCTCCATAATTCTGCAAAACGCAGCCCTGTTGCTTTTCGGACCCTACCCTACCAAACCCCCGGCTTTGGTCTCAGGGGCATCGAACATCCTGGGCCTTTTCCATTACGGGAACCAGAGGCTTGTTTCCTTTTTCCTGGCCTTGGCCGTATTGGGATCAGTCATGTATCTGATTCGAACCACCTGGTTCGGCAAGAGCATAAGGGCTGTTTCCCAGGATAGAGGGATGGCTACCATGGTGGGAGTGGACCATCTCAGGGTAAACATGCTCTC
Source organism: Desulfarculaceae bacterium (assembly GCA_037443445.1). GTDB lineage: Bacteria > Desulfobacterota > Desulfocorpusculales > Desulfocorpusculum > Desulfocorpusculum > Desulfocorpusculum. The sequence goes on from JBBIOJ010000028.1 coordinate 12,580, forward strand.
CTTTGGGCTGGGATCCGCTCTGGCAGCTGCAGCCGGGGTGGTAATAGCCCCCATATTCCCGGTAACTCCCACGGGCAGTTCAGCGGTTAGCCTTACGGCCTTTGTGGTGGTGGTCCTGGGGGGGATGGGGTCTCTGAAGGGCTGCGTGGTAGGCGGGCTTGTCTTGGGAATCCTGGAAAATCTGGGGGCCGCATACATCTCCACAGACTACAGGCAGGTCTTCGGCTTCTTAATCCTCATAGGCATACTGGTCCTCAGGCCCTGGGGGCTTTTTGGACAGCGCACATGAAACGCATCGGCCTGGCCATCGTGCTGCTTGCAGCCCTGTTACCCCCTTTTGTTCTCAACCAGTACTGGCTCCACGTGGCCATAATAAGCCTTTTCTATGTGATGCTGGCCTCTTCCTGGAACCTCATAGCCGGCTACACAGGGCAGGTCTCCTTTGCCCATGCCGCCTTTGCCGGGGTGGGGGCCTACGCCTCTGGGATGCTCGCTCTTTACGCTGGAGTTCATCCGGTCCTGGGAATCCTTGCGGGCACCTCTCTGGCCGGGCTTCTGGGGGCTGCCCTGGGAGGACTTTGTATACGCATGGGAGGGATTTACCTTTCCCTTACCACCTTGGGCTTCTCCGAGATCCTTCGAATAGTGATTACCAATGAAGAACAATGGACCAGAGGCACCATGGGATTGCAGGTGCCGGGTTTTTTCAGCCAATACTCCAAGACCAGCTACTACTTCCTTTTCCTGGCGGTGAGCCTGGGCCTCTTGATGGCCATAAGGAGAATTCTGTCTTCGGACATGGGTCTGGCCTTCAGGGCAGTGCTCAACGATGAGCTGGCCGCAGCCACCTCCGGGGTGAACACGGTGCGGGTGAGGCTTCTGGCCTTCACCTTCTCAAGCGCCATGGCAGGGATGGCAGGGGGCCTCTACGGGCATTACCTGATGCTCATAACCCCTGACATTCCTTCCCTGGGGCAGATGTTCCTTGTGCTGGCAATGGCGGTAATAGGAGGCATGGGAAGCTTTGCCGGACCGATCTTGGGGGCCTTCCTGCTGGAGGTGCTCTCCGAGTACATAAGGATCTACGGAGAGTATCACCTGCTGCTCTTTGGCCTTGTGGCTCTGGCAATAGCTCGATTTGCTCCAGAAGGCATAGCAGGGCTAGCATCCAAGATGTGGGGGAAAAGGTGAGCTTCCTGCTGGAAGGGACACAGCTCAGCAAGTCCTTCGGAGGTCTCAGCGCCTTGAAAGCTGTGAGCTTTCATCTTTCCCCTGGGGAGGTGGTGGGGCTCATAGGCCCCAATGGCTCTGGGAAGACCACCCTCTTCAACCTCATAAGCGGCGTGTTTCAGCCGGACAGGGGGGAGTTGAGCCTGGAGGGGGAAAAGATCACGGGACTCAAGCCGTACCAAATCTGCCGAAAGGGCATTGGAAGGACTTTCCAGATAGTTAGACCCTTCTTGAAAATGACCTGCATGGAAAACGTCCTGGTGGGAATGCTCGGCAAGCACCAAGCAGACCAGGGCAGACACGCCAGGCAAGAAGAGGCCATGGCAGAGTTGGAATTCGTGGGGCTCTCCCAATGGGCCCACAGGCCTGCCCAGGAGCTTACCCTGATCCAGAAGAAGAAGCTGGAAATGGCCAGGGCCTTGGCCACCAGGCCCAAAGTGATCCTCCTGGACGAGGTTCTGGCAGGGCTCAACCCTTCGGAGATAATTCAGGCTCTGGAACTCATAGAAGAGATGAGAAGCCGAAGGGGCATGACCGTTTTCTGGGTGGAGCACGTCATGGGAGCCATCATGAAGGCCTGTGACAGGGTAATAGTCCTGGATCAAGGGCAGAAGATCTCGGAGGGCCTGCCCCAGGACGTGGTCTCAGACCCGGTGGTTGTAAGGGCGTACCTGGGGGAATCCCATGCTTGAGGTGCACGCCATCCGGGTTTTTCGTGGAGAGGCTCAGGTGCTCTGGGACATCAGCATGGAGGTGAACCAGGGCGAGGTGGTCACCGTGCTGGGGGCCAACGGAGCCGGGAAAACGACTCTTTTCGAGACCATCCTGGGAATCCACCACCCTCGGGGCGGTAAAGTGAAGTTCCAGGGGAAAGATATCACCTTGGAGCCCCCCTTTAGGATCACCCGCATGGGGGTAGCCTGCGTCCCTGAGGGAAGAAGGATTTTCAGGGAAATGACTGTGTACGAGAATTTGGAGATGGGAGCCTACCCGCCCGCAGCAAGGTCTTATCTGAGGGAGAGCCTTGGGTGGGTCTACGATCTGTTCCCTGTGCTGAGAGTAAGAAGGAAACAGTTAGCGGGCACCATGAGCGGCGGCCAGCAGCAGATGCTGGCCATAGGTAGGGCTCTCATGTCCAGACCCACCCTGCTCTTGCTGGACGAGCTCTCTTTGGGGCTTGCCCCGGTTGTAACAGCCGAGATCTACTCAGTCCTGCGAAAGCTTAACCATCAGGGTGTGACAATGCTTCTCATAGAGCAGAACGCTGCCCGAACCCTCCGCAACAGCCACAGGGGGTACGTTCTGGAGACGGGCCGCATAGTCCTGGAGGGGGCATCAGAGGAGCTCTTGAGGGATGAACACGTAAAAAGGGCTTACCTAGGGGCATGACTGCTCCCTGAAGTCTCCCTGAGCTTTGCTTGCGCGTCCTGTACAAGATTCCCGGGAACAGAATCTTCCCTCATGGCACTCCCAACTTCGGGGGAGCCAGCCCCGGAATTGAGCACCCGCATGATCTGAGACATGCCGAAGCCCTTGGCCGTTGCCTATTTCCCGTTGCTGGAATACCATGGTCCCGGGCTCCTCTGCAAGAACTCGGGGTGAGAACATGGAAGAGGGTTTCAGGGAAAACAGCCCCATACTCTTTGGGGCTGACTCCACGCCCAGGATTCTGGCGGTGGAGCCCGCCTGCGACGTGACAATGAAGCTTTTCTTAAGGGATGCACAGGGCAGGCTGGAGATCCAGGAGGAACCTTTCAAGCCTTTCTTGCTCCTGGAGGAGCTCTCCTTGCTGCAAGGATTCAAGGGTGAGCACTTTGTGGAGCAGCTCTCGGGTGAGAACCCTTACAGGTTTCTGGTGCAGTTTTCATCCTGGAGCGAATGCCTCAGAGCCAGGGATCACCTTCATCGAAAAAGCGCTCAGGCCCCTTCGGACCCTCAAGCTCCTTACCTGTTTCTCTCTGACCCGGTGCATCAGCATCTGCTGCTCACGGGAAAGACTCTCTTCAAGGGCATGAGCTTCAGGGAGCTTCACCGACTGGCCCTGGACATAGAGACAGCCTGTGCGCCGGGTTATGAGTTTTCAAACCCCCAGCGGGAGGAGGACAGGATCCTGTCCATAGCCCTCATGGACAACAGAGGCCATGAGGAGGTGCTTTTCGGCCGTGAGATGTCCGAACCCGAGATGCTGGAGTGCTTGGGGAATCGAATCCAGCTCCTGGACCCGGACGTGATAGAGGGACACAACCTGTTCAATTTCGATCTGGAGTACATAGCTGCCAGGGCTGCAAGACACGGGATTCGGCTCAGGTGGGGAAGACAAGGCCAGGAGGTCAAGATCAGGCGCTCCCGCTTCACAGTGGCCGAGAGGGTGATAGATTACACCCGCATGGAAGTCTATGGCCGCCACCTGGTGGACACCATGTTTCTCCTTCAGTATTACGACGTGACGGCCAGGGAAATGGAGAGCTACGGCCTGAAGGCAGCGGCGATTCATTTCGGACTTGCGGAACAGGACCGCAAGTACATCGAGAGGGATCGAATACAGTGGTTCTATGAGAACGATCCCGAAGGCCTCAAGCAATACAACCTGGACGACGTGAGGGAAACTCTGGCTCTTTCCGAGCTACTGGGTCATTCTTTTTTTCTGCAGGCCAGGATATTCCCCTTTTCCTACCAAAACATGTTCGTGAGGGGCAATGCCACAAAGATCAACTCCCTTTTCCTTAGGGAGTATCTCAGGAGAAGAGTTTCAGTGCCCAAGCCCCCTGGAAAAGCCGAGCAGTTCGAGGGAGGCTATACGGACATCTTCCGGGTGGGCGTGGTCAGAAACGTTATCCATTGCGACGTGGCATCGCTTTACCCTTCCATAATGCTCTCCTATAGGATCAAGCCCTGCAGTGACAGCCTGGGGGTCTTCCTGCCCTTGCTGGAGGAGCTCAAGACCTTCAGGATCCAGGCCAAACAGGTGGCCCAAAGCGCAACCGACCCTCACCTGAGGGATTACTACCAGGCCCTGCAGCAGACCTTCAAGGTTCTTATCAACTCCTTTTACGGGTATCTGGGCACAGAACTGCACCAGTTTGCGGATCCGGGGGCTGCGGCCCAGGTGACAAGCTTGGGCAGGGAAATCATCCGCAAGATGTTGGCCTGGCTTGAACAACAGGGATGTCAGCCTGTGGAGCTGGACACCGACGGCATATATTTCCTGCCGCCTCCTGGTCTGGAAACCCCGGACAAGGCCCGCGAGCTGGTGGACAGGCTCTCCGGGAGTCTTCCCCAAGGGATCCAGGTGGAGATGGCCGGCCTTTACCCTGCCATGTTCTCTTACAAGAGGAAGAACTATGCCCTGCTGGGTGAGAAGGGACAGATCCTTATCAAAGGCAGCGCCCTGCGCTCCAGGGGCATGGAAAGATACTTGAGGGAGTTCCTCTCCACCATGCTGAGGCTGCTCCTGGAGGGCAAGGAGGAGGAGATCCCCGCACTTCGTGAAGAATTCAGAGAAAGAATAAAGGCGCACCAGTTGGACATTTCCTGGCTTGCCAAGACAGAGACCCTAAGCGAATCCCCCGAGACTTATCGCCAGAAAGTGGCTGCCAGGAAACGAAACCCATCTGCCAGTTACGAGCTGGCCATTGCCTCTGGTCGGACTTACAGGGCAGGGGACCAAGTCTCCTATTATGTCACGGGCACCCGAAAAACAGTGCGGGTTTACGAGAACTGCAAGTTGGCCTCAGATTACGACCCTGCCCATCCAGACCTGAACGTGGATTACTACCTCAACAAGCTGGAAGATCTATTCAAGAAATTTCAGGATTTCGTTCCCGGGGTAAAGCAATCACGGCCCGCTGGAGGCCGAGGGAAAAGGCCTCCGCGGACCAGGTCTCAGGACACGGGCTCAAAAGCATAATAAACCCTTTCCACCTGCACAACCTCCCTTCCCTTCTCCATGGGCACAGGCGGTACAGGAAACACGTGCAGGCGCACCCGGTCACCCTCCTTGAGCTGCCCCACTTTGGCATTGACTATCCTAGTAAAAATTCTCAGCTGCCCGTCGAGGTCCACCAGGGCGTGTATCAGGGGAGTCTCGAAACCCAGGGGCACACCCACCTCCTCTTCTGTAACCACCAGCACGGTTCCCTGGGTGGGCAGATCCATCCATTCCAACTCCTCCGAGAGGCACTCCGGGCAGACAACACGAGGCGGAAAAGCTTTTGACCCACATTGTTTGCACCGGGTAGTGGTAAACCTGCCTTGCTTCAGATGCTCGAAGAAGGGGTGCACCCGGTTGAACTCCGGTGCCTGCTGGGGATAGAGATCCATGCTACCTATGTATTTTCCCTGGAACAGATCCATGCTCTGCATCAGGCCTCCCTCCCGTAGATCAAGACCGTGTGGGCCGCAATAAAGCCGCTTAGGTTGTGTGTGAGACCGAACTGTGCGCCTTGTACCTGCCTGACCGCGTCACCCCTGAGCTGCCGGGTTATCTCTATGGCCTGCCTTATGCCCGTGCCTCCAAAAGGATGCCCGCAGGAGAGCAGCCCCCCGTCCGTGTTCACTGGTACCTTTCCCCCGAAATCTGACTGGCCATCCTGGATGAATCGCCCACCCTCCCCCTTCTCGCAAAACCCCAAGTCCTCATACTCTATGATCTCTGAGATGGTGAAGCAATCGTGGGTCTGAGCCACGTTGATTTGAGAGGGACCTATCCCAGCGGCCTTGTACGCCTGCTGAGCCGCCGTGCGCAGAGCCACCCAGGTGGTCCAGTCGGGCATGTTGGCCGACATGTTATGTACAGAGGCTTGACCAGTCCCCATTATGTACACCAGAGGCTTGTCCGTGAGCTCCGCAGCCTTTTCCTCGCATGCCAGGATAACCGCTGCTGCTCCGTCGGTTATGGGACAACAGTCGTAAAGCTTCATGGGACGAACAATGGCCTTGGCGTTCATGGCAGTGGCCAGGTCTATGGGCTCCTGGAACTGGCCGTTGGGGTTGTTGAGCCCGTTGCGCCTGTTCTTGACCGAAACCAAGGCCATCTGCTCTTCTGTTGTGCCGAACTGCTTCATGTGCTGTTTTGCCACCATGGCGAAAGCAGCGGGGGGAAGTCCAAGTCCCTGGGCCCCGTCCCAGTCATGGTCAACGGAGGCCATCTCGCTGTAGAAAACTTCCCACTTCTGAGGCATATAAAGCTTCTCCCCCCCGATGACCATTACCACATCCGCCACCCCAGCCTTTATGAGACCGTAAGCGGTTATTATGCCTGAGCTACCGCTGGCACAGAGCAACTCCACCCTCATGCACACGCTCCTGGGCTTTATCCCCAGGTGCTCGGCCACAAGAGGGGCAAGGTGAGTCTGAAACGAGCAACGTTCAGTATAGGCTGATGAGACTATGAGTCCGTCCACATCCTTGTTGCTCACCCTAGGGTTGTCCAGGAAACAGGCCCTGGCCGCCTCCTGAAACATGTCCCTCTGTGAGGCGTTGCGAACCCCCCACTTGCACATGCCGCCAGCTATCACACAGACCTTTCTCATGCACCCACCTCCAGGATGGATTGAGGGACCTGAGGTCTTCCGCCCTTCCGAAGAGGCATGGCCGGTTGTCCCTGGTGTTTCCCCTGTGGTCCCGCAGTGTTGCAGAATCATTTTGGATTATACCGACTGGACGGGTCTTGTCAAATAGCTGGGAGGCACCTTACCTCTCCAGGTCAGGACCAGACTAGGAGCCCGGCAGGTTGATCCCCGGATTCAACTGGTCTAGGATGGGATGATCCGGTGGTGCCCGGTCCATGCGAGGCTTGGATGGGAGAGAGATCAAAGCTCTCGGTCAAGGAGTGCGGTTTTCAGACCAGGACTACCTCAGTCTTGAGGAAGGCGGTGGCTGTCCTGATTTGCTTCTGGACAGTTTGGATTCTCTGCGCATGCTCCTCCCCCCAGGATTCAGAGCAGGAAAGCCCCGGAGATCCTATGGGTAAAGTGGAGAAGGTGGATGGGGACGTCCTGGTGCTTCGCCCCGGAGCCAGAGAAACCGTGCATCTGCATCCGGGGGATCCCCTTTTCGGCGGGGACGTGGTGAGCACAGAGGGTGGAGGTGCCGTGGAGTTGCGGTTAAGTGAAAACTCTGTGCTGAGCCTGGCAAGCGGATCAAGTTTGAGAATAAACAGGAGCTTGGCTGACGGATTGGGGGCCCCGTCGGTGTTCCTGCAAAGGGGCCGTCTGATTCTGGTAACAAGGCAGGCCGGCCAACCAAGCGGATTCAGGCTGGAGACATTCCACGTGGGGGTCCTGTGCAAGGCAGCGGAGCTGGAGGTGGGGGTGGCAGAGGACCTGGGGCTCCTGCTTTGCGTGCGCAAGGGGGAGGCGCGGGTTGAGGGGGCCGTGGGTAGGATCAGCCTGGCAGAGAGGCAGGAAACAGAAGTGGATTTCCTGGAACGGGTCCACGAGGCAAGGCAGCTAAAGGATAGGAGCGAGGCAGACTGGGCTGCCTGGATGGCAGCCAGGTTTCGTAATCTTCCCACCAAAATGCCCGAACTAGTGGCCAAGATGGACAGGTTTCTCAAGGAGACTGCAACTCAAAGGCTGGAGGTACGCACTGAGCTGGACAGAAGAGCTCTCGAGATAGAAGCCTTGGTCAGGTCCTTGGGAGAGGATGCGGACCAAGCTGAAGCAGCAGGGCATAAGGATTCGATGAAAAAGCTCAGAGGCTTGGCCAGACTCCAAGCTGAGTCTCTGGTTCATCTGAGACACCTGGGGACCAGGACAGAACTTCTTCTTCTTGAGGCAGATAGACTTCGCAGGCGCTCACAGGCCTTGAAAAAAGAGCTGGGGGAGAGGCACTTTCCTTTGGAGGAATACCTGAGGCTCTTGATAGAGGGAGGCAAGCCTCTGGCCAGGGCTCTGAGCGAGGAGCGTTCCTATCTGGCTGCCCAGTCCCAGCAGTGGAAAGCTGCTGTGCAAGCGGCCGGGGGGTTGCCTCCTGAGCAGGAAGAGAAAACCCTTTCAGAGGCACCGGCCAAAGCCTCCCGGGATGAGAAGGGGGAATCTGCCCAAGGGAAAGCCAAGGCTGGATCCGTCTCCAACACCAAAGGCTCCAAGGCCTCGGCAGCCAAGAGCTCTGTAAGGCCCAAACCCACCGAAAAGGCCAAGACAGGCCCCGGCCAAGAGGCCTCCACCAAGGCACAGCAGAAGAGATCTTCCGGGGGGAAAACATCCTCCGGGGGCTCCTCCTCGAAAAACAAGCAGGGTTCCAGCACCAAGAAAGAGAACCCGAACAGGCCCAAGGGATCCGGTCCCTGACAAGGACCAGCAAGGCATTGGAGGTGGGAGATGGCCACAGACATAGTCACCGTGGAACAGCACATATTGCAGGGCCAGAGGGAATGGGGTGGCAGAGGAGATTTCTCGGCCATCCTTCACCAGATCATCTTGGCGGCTAAAATAGTCTCCAGGGAGGTAACCAAGGCCGGCCTGCTGGACATTCTGGGCCCCACAGGCCACGTGAACGTGACCGGGGATGAGGTTCAGAAACTGGACGTGTTTGCCAACAGGACCTTCATACAGGCCCTGAGCTACATAGGAAGGATTTGCGTCATTGCCACAGAGGAAGAGAAGGATCTTGTGCAGATTCCGGAGCAATACCCCAGAGGTGACTATGCAATCCTTTTTGATCCACTGGATGGTTCATCCAATATAGATTCCAACGTTTCCATCGGGACCATATTTTCCATTTACAGGAGGATCACCCCCAGGGACCAGCCTTGCACTCTCCAGGATGTGCTCCAGCAGGGCACCAAGCAAGTGGCTGCAGGCTATGTTGTTTATGGTTCCTCCACCATGCTGGTCTACACGACTGGGAAGGGGGTCAACGGCTTCACATTGGATCCCAGTGTGGGGGAATTTTTCCTTTCCCACCCTAACATACGCATCCCGGAGATCGGCAAGATTTACAGCGCCAACGAGTCCCGCTACCCTTACTGGAAACAAGGCACCCGGGAGTACATAGACTATATCAAGAAGGAGGATCCAGCCACCGGGAGACCCAAGACTTCCAGGTACATAGGATCCCTGGTGGCAGACTTCCACAGAAACCTGTTAAAGGGAGGCATATTCCTGTACCCCGAGGACACCAGGGATCCTGGCAGCCCGTGGGGCAAATTGAGGCTGATGTACGAGGCCAATCCTTTGGCCTTCGTGGTGGAGCAGGCAGGTGGAGCAGCCTCCAGCGGGTATGAACGCATCTTGGAGATTCAGCCCAAAGAGCTTCACCAGAGGGTACCTCTCATCATTGGTTCGCGAAAAGACGTGGAGCTCTACGAGACCTTTGCTCGCAAAAACCTCTGAGGGCTCCCCCGGGGAGTGGAGCCAGGGGTAGCAAGGGTTGGCCTCAAGATCAATCCCCATGGGTGGAAAACCAGAGGGTCAATTCATGGGAAATGTGATCATGGAAAGAAATGGGGCCGTAGCCTTGATTCTGATAAATCGTCCCCAGGTCCGAAACGCGGTGGACCGAGACACGGCAGAGGAGCTGGCAGAGGCTTTTCGAGACTTCGAGCAGGAGGATTCCCTGCTGGCAGCCGTGCTGGGTGGAACCGGGGGCCATTTCTGCGCAGGGGCCGATCTAAAGGCTTTGAGCCAAGGCAGGGGGAACCGGCTGGAGCCTGAGGGGGATGGACCCATGGGACCATCCAGGATGTTCCTCTCAAAGCCTGTGGTGGCCGCCGTGGCCGGTTACGCTGTGGCCGGCGGCCTGGAGCTGGCCCTGCTTTGCGACCTGCGGGTGGCCGAGAGGGATGCGGTCTTTGGGGTCTTTTGTCGGCGCTGGGGTGTGCCCCTCATAGACGGCGGAACCGTGCGCCTGCCACGCCTCATAGGGCTCTCCAGAGCCCTGGACATGATCCTGACAGGCCGACCCGTGGGGGCTGAGGAAGCCCTTCAAATGGGACTGGTGAATCGGGTGGTGGAAAAAGGCAGGTCTCTGGAAGAGGCAATGGAGCTGGCAGGGCAGCTCTCCCGCTTCCCGCAGGCCTGCCTCAGAAGCGACCGCCTCTCTGCTTATCAGGGCATGGACCTACCCTTTCCAGAGGCCATGAAAAACGAGTTCCTTCTGGGCGCCAAAACAATTCAAAGCGGGGAATCCTTGAGCGGAGCCCAGAGGTTTGCCCAAGGCCAAGGCCGTCACGGAAACTTCGGGGAGGAGCCGCACCAATAAAGACCTAGACATAGAGATCCTCCACCCCTTTTCCTGGAAGAATTGGCTCAGCCAGACAAAGCTCTCGGGCTGGGTCAGAATCCGGTCCTGAATGATCAGGCCCTTTGCCTTCTCTTGTAGCTCCTTAGGAACTCTATGAGCAGCCTCACCCCGAATCCCGTGGCTCCTTTGGGCTTGTACGGCCGGTCCTTGTCAGTCCATACCGGACCTGCTATGTCCAGATGGATCCAGGGGGTGTCTCCCACGAACTTCTTCAGGAACAGGCCTCCCTGGATGGCACCAGCCTCTCTGCCTCCGGAGTTCTTCACGTCGGCCACATCGCTCTTTATGAGCTCCTCGTACTCCTCTTTCAAGGGCAAGGGCCAGATATCCTCCCCGGTGATCTCAGAGGCCTTCCTTAGCTGCTCCATGGCCTCCTGGTGAGTGCCCATGAGGCCTGCAATCTGATCCCCCAAGGCCACTATGCAGGCCCCCGTGAGGGTGGCCAGGTCAATGAGCAGCTCAGGCTTGAACCTGAGGGCATATGTCAGGGCGTCTGCCAGGATGACCCTTCCCTCAGCATCGGTGTTGACTACCTCGATGCTCTTGCCTGACATGGTGCTCAACACATCCCCTGGTTTGTATGCAGAGCCCGAGGGGAGGTTCTCTGTTGCAGGGATCACCCCGACCAGATGCAAAGGCAGTCTCAGCCTGGCTGCGGCTTGCAGCACTCCCAGCACCACAGCCCCTCCGGCCATGTCGTCTTTCATCTGGTCCATCTTCTCAGCAGGCTTCAGGTTTATCCCGCCACTGTCGAAGGTGATTCCCTTGCCCACCAAGGCCAGGGTGGGGGAAGCCCTGAAGGTTCTGCCGTGCTCCAAGACGATGAGTCTGGGAGGCTCCTGGCTGCCACAGGCCACCCCTAGGATTCCCCCCATGTTCAAGGAGCGCAGTTCCTCCTCCTCCAACACCGTGCAACTCAGCCCCGAGGCTTTGGCCATGAGCAGGGCCTGCTCGGCCAAACGCCTTGGGGTTAGGTGATTGGCAGGCTGGGACACCAGGTCCCTTACCCAATAGACCGCCTCGCAGATCGCAACCGCCTCTTGCACTGCCTTTGCCAATCTGCCCCCCGGGCGTGCCCCTGGAAGCAGTGTCATTTCCTTGGGATCTGGCTCATCAGGCACTTCCTTCTTGTAACCCGCAAACCTGTACAAGCCCAACAGGGCCCCCTCCACCGCTGCCTCTGCCAAGGCTTTGTTTTCCGACTCCACAGCGGGTGGGTCCTGGAGACTCATGGCAAACTCCTCCACCCTCAGGCTTCTGCAAGTCTGAGCCACCTTGCTTGCCCCGGCCCTCCAAGCCTCCAGCCTGAATTGCTCCTTCCTGCCCAATCCCACCAGCATCAGCCTCCCGAAAGGAAGCACCCCCATTGTGCGTTGCACCAGGATCTCCCCGCTCTTGCCCCTGAAATCCCCCGAAGCCAGCAGCCTCCTCACCCATCCCCTAGAGGCCCGATCCAGCTCCAGGAGGACCCCCCGGTCAGCCCTCGGATTCTCCGTGGTGCACAAAGCCAGCAAAGGACCCCTGTAGGATGCGGGGCTTTGCCCTGAAATGCGAATTTTCATCATGACGCTCTCCTCCCATCCGCTCTGGGAAACACCTGGTGTATTCTGGCCCCCACGAGTCAGGAGGGCCGACCGCAATCAAGGGCTCAGTTGGCCTGACCCCAGGCCTCTTCAAGATATCCGAGCCCCGAAGTACTTGCCAATCCAGTCCGGGAAATCTCACTTTGTTCTTGGGCAGGATTGCCTCTGTGCAGGCATGCCAAGTTGCTCAAGCAGAAAGCGCACAGCCTGTGAATCCTCCCTTTGCTCCACCACTAGCCCACATGTTTCAACAGATCACTGTAGGTGATGATTCCCGTGAGGTGGCCCCTCTCGTCCAGAACCGGGAAGCTGTTCTTGCGGGTTTCGATCATGAGTTGCAAGACCCGTGTGAGAGGGTGCTCTGGACCCACGTGAAAAGGTGTCCTGGTCATAAACTCAGAAACAGGCCTTTTCATAAGCTCGCTGTAGGCAGGCGTCATAGATGTGGGTTGAAACACCAGGGTCTTGAGGAAATCGAACTTGGTCACCACACCCACCAACTTGTCATCTTCCAGGACCGGGAAGCAGTTGTAATCGTATTGCTCGAAGAGCTTCCTGAGCTCCCCTGCGGTGGTGTCGGGGGCAACCGTCCTGACATGGTGGGTCATGGCATCTTTCACCTTCATGAACACGAACCTATGCATTGGCAGTCTCTCCTTTTGCGGGGGATCATGCTCTTGGTTCTCGGCAAGAAGCCTGGCTTTGGAAGCTCAAGCCCCAGGCATGTCCCAAGATCTGAGAACCAGGAAGCCCTTCCCAGGTCCATACCCCATGCAGCTTTTTTCTTGAAGCTCACTCGCCTCGTTACAAATGAGTTAATCAATTTGGCTGCCTCGGCCACCCCTGGTGAATAAGGCAGGCAGAACCTCTCCTGAGCCGGTTCACAGGTTCATCTCCAAGAACTCTTTCCACCTCTCAGGTCTTCCAGAACTGTTTCATCCCCTCAGCCATCTCCCTGAGCCTCATGTCCACCAGGTAGTTGACAGTCCCCTCTGGAAACCTGTTCTCAGGGTCCCTTTCCCCGGCTTCCACCCCTGTTAGGATCTGGATGCCCTCGTCCACTGTGCTGACCGGTATCACCGAGAAGTTTCCCTGCTCCACAGCCTCCACCACGTCTCTCCTCAACATCAGGTCCCCTACGTTCTGAGCCGGTATCATCACTCCCTGTGTGCCGGTCAAGCCCTTGATTCTACAGACATCAAAGAACCCCTCTATCTTTTGGTTCACCCCTCCTATGGGCTGTATCTCCCCCTTCTGGTTCACAGAGCCGGTCACGGCTATGTCCTGTCTTATGGGAAGCCCGCTGAGGCTGGAGAGAATGGCGTAAAGCTCGGTGGAGGAAGCGCTGTCTCCTTCCACACCGCTGTAGGACTGCTCAAAGCATATGCTGGCGCTCATGCTCAAAGGCTTGTCCTGGGCATAGCGGCCCCTCAAGTATCCGCTCAGGATCTGGACCCCCTTGTTGTGGATGGGACCACCCAGTTGGCTTTCCCTCTCGATGTTTATCACCCCTTCCCTGCCCATGGAGGTCTGGGCTGTTATACGGGAGGGTTTCCCAAAGGAGATATCCCCTATGTCGTACACTGCCAGGCCATTGACCACCCCTATTTTCCAACCCTCTGTGTCAATGAGCACGGTCCCCTCGGCGATCATGTCCCTGAGTCTTTCCTCCACCAGGTTGAACCTCCAATGGCGGCTGTCCACCGCGTGCTCCACATGGCGGGCCATGACCGTGGGGACTCCCTCCTTCTTGGCCCAGTAAGCAGATTCCCGTATCAAGTCAGCCACCTGGTGGAAACGGGTGCTGATGCGGGTCTTGCGACCCGCCAGGCGCACCCCGTGCTGGACCACTGCAGCTACTGCCTCTTGGTGGAAAGCCGGGAGGTTTTCTTTACGGCATATGTTTCCAACGAACTCTGAGTACTTGCGGACAGCCTCCTGGCTGTTCTCCATGACCGTGTCAAAATCAGCCTTGATCTTGAACACTTTCTTGAAATCCTCATCCCGGTGAAAAAGAATGTAGTACACCTCCGAATCCCCTATCATTATCACCTTCACATCCGTCTTGACGGGCTCTGGTTTGAGGGAGGCGGCAGCAAAGATTGCAAATGGATCGAAGCTTTGGATCTCCACTTCACCATGTTTGATGCTTTTCTTTAGGGCCTGCCAGACACCCGGTTCCACAAGCGCGTCCATGGCCTGGATTATCAGGTAACCCCCGTTGGCCTTCACATAGGACCCTGCCTTTATCTTGGTGAAATCCGTTCTCCAGATCCCCCCCCTTGGATCAAAGGTGCGCTCTATGCTTCCGAAGAGGTTTCGGTACGTGGGATATGTCTCGATCACCACAGGGGCGCCCTGGGTCTCCGAGTTATCCACCAGCAGGTTGACCTGGAACACCGAGAAGGGGTCATGGGATTCGGCAGGCTGCCCTCCCATGATGCCTTGGGGAGTTGCCTCTGGCCTGGGCCTGAAGAGATCCAGGTGCTCCAGGATGTAATTGCGGGCATCTTCCAGGTAAATTGCTGCCTTGGCCCTTTCCAGCCGCTCTCTTATGGGCTCTATCTCCTCTGAGACCAGAGGCCCCACCATTTCCCTGTCCAGGTTGGACATTTTCTCCTGCAGTTCCTTTTCCAGGTCTCGCACCCGCAGGATCCTCTCTCCCATTTCCCGCATGAGTTCCTCATAGCGGGCCCTGATCTGCTCCAGTTTTTCAGCAGGAAAAGCGCCTGATTCCACCTGGGCCTCCAGCTGTTCCCAGGGAACTGGCTGCCCCTCCATCACAGGAAGCAGCTCGGTACGGGAGACCGGCCCCATGGGGATCACCACCATGTTGAAGCCTTCTCCGGCTATCTTGCGCTCGAACTCCTTGTAAATGGCCTTCTCCTGGCTCCGGATGCGTTCCACAATTCCCTTCCTTCTCTCCTGGTACACATCGGATTCGAAGAGTTTGGGTATTTTCTCCCTCAAGGACTCCACGAGCCTCTCCATCTGCCTCTTGAACCAGGCTCCTTTACCGGGTGGAAAGTCCAGGACTCTCGGAGAGTCCGGATCCTTGAAGTTGTTCACGTAACAGAGGTCGTCCGGCACGGGCTTCTTCCCTCTGAGATCCTCCAGGAGCCGCTTCACCGCTGTGCTACGTCCTGTGCCTGCAGCTCCGCAGACATAGATGTTGTAGCCCTCCCCGTCTATTTCCAGCCCCATCTTGAGGGCCTCCACCCCCCTGAGTTGACCCACTATTTCCCCTGAGGCTTGGACCTCGTCCGTGGTTAGGAACCCCATGCACCCCGGGTCGCACTTCCATCTCAGATACTCCACCTGCAATTTGGGAATGTCCTTGAAAACCTTGAGCTCCATCAGTCTCTCCTCTCCATGGATGAAATCAGGGCCGCGATCTCATCCTGCAAAGGGTTTTTTCTTGCGGCCGTGGCTGAGAAGGATTTCCAGGAAAGCTTTTGCGGACAGGGCCTTTGCTGAATCCCACGCCGGGGTCACCAAGGGCTCTTGGAGAACCAATCCTGGGCCTGGAACGCGATTTTCGGTATCTAGCCTAGTGGACGGTTTCATCACCCTGGGAAATGGCCATCAACAGATCCATCTCGTCCACAAAATGCTCCGAGAGGCGCTCTTCCACGAAAATGGGGGCCCCCACCCTCACGCAAAGGGCAATACCGTCGCTGGGACGGGTGTCCAGAAGGATCTCCTTTCCCTTCCTGATCAAGAGTATCCTTCCGTAATAGGTGTTTTCCACCAAGTCGTGAATCACCAGATGCTGGACCTCTGCTCCCAGGGTCCGGATCAAGCTCGCCATCAGGTCGTGGCTAAGGGGTCTTCGGGTGGGGATCTTGTTTATGCCCTGAACAATGGCAGTGCCCTCGAAGACGCCCACCTGAATGATCAGGAACCTGCCTCCGGCCTGGTCTTTCAAAAAAACACTCATGGAGCCGCTGTCCGGGATCAGCCCCACTCGATCAACCTGTACCGAGATCATCTAAGGACCCCCTATCCGGCTTTTCCGGCAGCCTGGTGGGCTCCAGGTTTCCCGTTACCTGCACCGAGGATTTCCCTGAAGGCAAGAATTCCACGTCGAAAACCACTGCGTTGGCAATTCTGTATCCGGCTCCGTCCACCTCTAACTCTATTTGCACGTCTCGGTCCCCGGGGGAAAGCCCCGAGACCCTTCCTCTCAAGGTTCCTGTGGCATGCACCCGCAGATTTCCTCCGGGGGAACCGGATATGTCCAACTCCAGGCTTTCCAGGGCAAGCCGCCTGTTGCCCGATATCCACCATGCGGCCTGAGCCTTTCTTGTCCGATGCATTACGCTGTTGCCCCTCCACCCAAACCCGCCCCTCTACTGGCTGAAACCGATCCGTCCAGGAGACACCGGGACAGACTGCTTCCCGGGGCAAACTCACGGCACCTTGGCAAGAGACCGTCAAGTGCCGGTTCTCAGCCTTCTGATCTCGAAGACCACCGGATTCTGGGCATCGGGGCAGGCATGTGTGGCCACATCCGGATCGCTCAGCCAAGGGAAGTGGGCCCCGTAACGCATGGCAAAGACTTTGGGCAGCATGCTGTACATGGCGCTCATGCATATCCTGCCCTGAACTGTCATGCCGTCAAAGAGAACCTCGTCCCCTACTTTGTGCCCTGCCGCACAGGTGCCCTGTTGTCTGATTACCTTGGCCACCACATTGAATTCCTGACTTTGCGCTCCCGGGTCCTGACTCATGGCCGGCCTCCAGATTTCTTCAAGCTTCTTTAGAGCCCAAGACCCGTGTATCACATTCCAACCCCCGGCACAAGGGGGCCGGGAATTCTGGCCTCTGTCCTTTCCCAGGAGCAAGCACCCGCTTGCGAGCCTCCCGTGGTATGAAAGCTCACCCCAGGGGCAGGAGCCAGGCTCCCAAGCGGCCCTGAACTTCTTGAACCCTGTTCAGGCTTTCTTTCGCGAGCGCACCTCCTCTTTGATTCTTTGGATATGCCCCCTGCCCAGCCCTTTCACCTCACAGCCCAGCTCGAAAAATCGCCTTATCCGGGCATCCTCCAGAATCCCGAAACAATCCACCACGGCCAAGGGTCTTCCGGCCATTTCCACCACCTCCTCCGGCACCAAGTCCAGGTAGGGTTTGTGGCGCACGGCCAGGACCACGGCATCGGCTCCGGCCAGGGTCCTGCCCAGATCCTTTTCCACCTTGAGCTCGCTTAGCCTTTCCTGGTTTCTGAAGAATTTCGACCTGGAGCCTCCATCAGAGGGATAAGAGTCCTGCTTTTCCATCTCCCACCAACGTTGCACGTATGGATCGTGCACCATGACCTCAGCACCCATCTCCACGAGCTTTCTCACCACCAGCTCAGAGCCGCTGTAACGGGTGTCTCCCACATCCTCCCTGTACGAGGCCCCCAGCAAGGCCACCTTGGAGGCCGCCACTATGCGGCCCATGTTTCTGAGGGCATCCCTAACCAGCCTTGCCACATGAAGGGCTCGGGTATCGTTTATGTCGATGGCCAAAGGGGTAATCTTGAAGATTTCATCTTCGAATCCCATGAGGGTGTGATAGGCCCAGACCCCGAGACCCCCGTCCTTGGGCAGGCAATACCCGCCTATGCCCGGACCCGGGAAGATCATGTTGGAATGGGTTGGCCTGACCCTTATGGCATCCACCAGCTTCACCAGATCCACCCCATTGCGCTCTGCAAAGAGGCTCCACTCGTGAAGGAACGCCAGGATGGTGGCCCTGTAGGAATTCTCCACGATCTTGCAGGTCTCGCTCTCTATGGGTCTGTCCAGGATGGTGAGGGGATAGTCCCTTACGTTTATCACATTGGAGAGGAACCTCACCACCCTTTCCTTGGCCTCCTGGTTAATGCCGCTGCACACACGCCAGAAGTCCCTTATGGATGCCACGTACTGCCGACCGGGCATGACCCTTTCAAAGGAGTGTGCCAAGAGGGGTTCTTGATCCCCCAGGCCCCTTTCCCTGAAGGCCTTTTTCAAGATGGGGTAGGCCACATACTCTGTGGTGCCTGGAGGCACCGTGGTCTCTATGAGCACCAAGCACTGGGGCTGGATTCTCTCCCCTATTATTCTGAGACTCTCCTCCAGTGCCTTGATGTCAGCATATCCCCTGCGCACATCCCCCAGGCTCTCTTTGTGGTAGTCACATTGCACATCCACTACCACCACGTCAGCCAGGCAGAGTGCCTCGTAAGCAAAGGTGGCCGTGAGGGTCTTTTTTTCCTTTACGCAACGCCTGAGAAGCCTTGGAACTTCCTGATCCTCTGCTGAGACGGGCGGCAGGCCCCTGTTGAGATACTTGATCTTCCAGTAGGACCGGGTTGAAGGCCTCTGCATTGCCATCACAAAATAGAGGGGTTTTCCCGTGGAGGGGTCAACGGAGTCGGCCACTACCCCTGCCATGACAGCTCCCACAAAGCCCACTCCCATCACAACCACCACTTCGCGGCCCAAGAGCCTTTGTTCAGCCGCCAGGCGCTCCAGCCGCTTGGACTCCCTGGCAGCCTCATCCTGGTCCGGCAAGGGGAAGACCTCTCCCTCCGGGGAAACTGAAACCGCAGCACCTCCTGGCTGGACATGGGGCTCCAAGTGCTCACTCATCTCTGGACTCCTCGACACAGATCTGTCTCCTCTAGCTTTTCTTTTTCCTGCACCCGGACTGCTTCCTCTGGCGTGTATGCTTGGTCCGCTGGGGCTTGAACCCTTTAACCCCAATTCCTCACTTTCCTCCCAGGGCCTCCAAATCAGCATCCACCATCATGCGCACCAGGCCTTGGAAACCCACTGTGGGCTCCCAGCCCAGCTCTGCCCTAGAGCGCCTTGCATCCCCCCTCAGCTCGAATATCTCCGCTGGCCTGTAAAGCTGCTGGTCCACCTTCACATACTCCCTCCAGTCAAGCCCCAAGTGGGAGAAAGCCACCTCCACCAGCTCCCGCACCGAATGGGTCTCCCCGGTTGCAACCACGTAGTCCGAAGGCTCTTCTTGTTGCAGCATTAGCCACATTGCCTTCACATAGTCTCCGGCATAACCCCAGTCCCTGCGGGCCTCCAAATTCCCCAGCCGAAGTTCCCTGGCCAAGCCCAGCTTTACGCGGGCCGCGGTGCGGGTGACCTTGCGTGTCACGAACTCCAGTCCCCTTCTTGGGGATTCATGGTTGAAAAGGATACCGCTTAGGGCAAAGAGGCCGTAGGCCTCCCTGTAGTTGCGGGTCAGGTGGAACCCGGCCACCTTGGAAATCCCGTAAGGGGAGCGGGGATTGAAGGGCGTGCTTTCCCTTTGGGGGGACTCCAGGGCGTTTCCGAACATCTCGCTGGAGCCTGCGAAGTAAAACTTGCACCCAGGGGCCGCATCCTTGAGGGCTGCTAGCACGAAGTGGGTGCCGTTGATGTTGGTGTTGATGGTGGAGAATTCATCCTCGAAGGAGTAGCTCACGAAACTCTGGGCAGAGAGATGGTAACACTCCTCTGGCTGAACCTGCTCGATCACCTTGAAAATGCTGGCATAGCTCTCCAGAGAACCAGCGTGCAGGTGAAGCCTGTCCAAGAGATGCCGGATCCGCCAAAGCCTCTGCTCCGGGTCCTCTATGGCCACCCTTCTGACTATGCCGTGGACTTCATAGCCTTTGCCCAGCAGGAATTCGGCCAGGTAAGAGCCATCCTGCCCTGTGATCCCGGTTATCAAGGCCCTTCTCAATTCTCACCTCGCAGGGCAAGAAATCCCCCCTTGGGATCCACCCAGGAACATTTCCCCAGCCTCGTTTCAGCCCCTGCCTGTGATGCCATTCCCATCAGACGGGACGGGGAACTTGGCCTTCAGCTCCTGGCGAACCTTCCCAACATAACGCCAAACAAACACCAGGGTTACCCCCACCAAGAGGGACAGGACACCTGCCAGCAGAACATTCATGCGGGTCTTGGGCTTGTACTTCTTCACCGGCGGCACGGCCCAGTCTATCACCTGGAAAGCAACGTCCTCCTTGGACTCCTCTATGCGGGCCAGCTCATATTGCTGGGTTAGGAGTTCCAGGACCTTTTCGTGGAAGACCACGTCCCTCTTGAGCCTCCCATATACTAGGCCCAGCTCCGGGGCCCCTGCCAGGGAGAGCTTGCTTCCCCCTTCCCTGGAATGATTCGCCTCCAGGCGCTCCAGCTGCTTTCTGAGCTCTCCCAGCTGGGATTCCAGAAGCTGCACCTTGGGGTTCAAGGGGGTGGCATAGGTTCTGACCACGTCCAGCTCCACCTCCTTGGCCGCCACCATGCCCTTGAGCTCAGCAAGCCCCCGGATGGCTGCCTCGGCCTGCTCGTTCATGGCCACGAAGCGCTTTTCCTCCTGGAAGTTCTTGAATCTCTCCTCGGCCTCGGAAAGCTCTCTCCTGGTCTTGGAGACCTGGGATTCCAGGAAGAGCCTTTTTTTCTTGGCCACGCTCAGGGCATTGGCATTTATGAATCCCTCCAGTTCCTGAAGGTGGGCATTGGCTATCTCTGAGGCCAGGACCGGGTCCTTCCACTCCACTGTGATGTTCACAAGCCCGGCCCTTCTCTCCTCACTCACCCGGGTTATGCCCCTCAAGGCTCTGACCCCCTCCTCCAAGCTGGGCGGCTGGGAGGGATCCCTCCAAGCCTTTCTTACAGGATCCCATTCCTCCTCGAAAAAGATCCTCAGCAGATCCAGCCTGGAGATGACCTTTTCTTTGAGGGTCCGGCTCTCCAGTATGGCCACCAGGGTCTGAGATGGGGTGGCCTTGCCCGAAGGCAGGGAAAGCCCCATTCCGCCCAGCATGGAAATGTACGAGGAAAGCCCGCCCTCCCTGGATTCCACTGGCATCAAGGAAGCCTTGGCCTGGTAGATCTTGGGAAGCACAAAGAGACTCAGGCAAGCGGTGGAGATGGTGGCCACAAGGAAAAGAGCGATCAGGAACTTGCGGTGGCCCCACAGAACCAGCCACAACTCCAGGAGGTCAATCCCTTCCTCCTCTGGCCAGGATTGATCTGGGCTCCTGTAAGGGCAGGAAACCTGCCCGGGCCCTGGCCCGGGCGTTTCCACCCCCTTCTGCCCTGCCTGCAAACTCTCTTCCTTCATGAAGCCTTCCCCAACAGGGAAGCGCCCGGGGTCTGCTCACCAAGCACTGGGAAGACCTCCCCTGGGAGCTCAAGGAGAGCCGTGGTGCGCAGGAGAGCCGTGGTGAGCAGGAGAGCCGTGATGAGCCGGGGCGCCGTGGTGAATGGGGCTCCCGCCTGGGCCTGCGCCGGCTCCCACAACAGTGCCTGCTGCTGTGGCTGCAGCGGCCGCCACTCCCCCCACGGCCAAGGCTGCAGTTCCTGCCACCGTGGCTGCCACGGCTCCCACGGTGACTTCCGAGGCATTAAGGGCTGCCGCCATTTCCGCAGGGGTGCCCACCAGAGCCCCTCCCCCCAACTCCTGGGGTATGGCAACAGCCACCATGTTCCCGGAGAGGGAAGCAGGCACCTGGCTCGCAAAGGTGATGCCTGGCTGGGTCTTTATGGCAGCCAGTTGCCCTGCTGTGACCTGCACCTGCTTGCCCGAAGGAAGACTCAAGAGAAAAGCCTCCGAGGCCCAAACAGGCGCAAGAAGAAGTGCCCAGAGGACCGAGACCCCCATGACCCTGAAGATAGATCTCATGAGACACCTCCTTGGCTGGTTTCACCTGGCCCCCACAAAGGGCTTGTGGCTTCACCCGGGTTTTTTACCACGAAAAGCTCAACAGATAAAGCCTGGAGCACCCATTTGGTTTTGCTCTGGATCATTTTTTCATGTCCTCCATGTGCTCAGCAATGTGCGCGGGGAGAAAGTCCTCCAGAAACTCGTACAAGAGGTTGAAGTGGGCTATGGTCTGGCCCACGTCCCTGGTCCAGGGAGAGAAGGCGTAGCTGTGCCTGACGGGGGTCTCCTCCCTGGTGAACATGGCCATGGGTATTGACACGAAGATCCCCTTGTCCTGGTAGCCCCGGTTGAAAGGATCCTGGAAGCCCGAGGTGTCCGTGTAGGTGTACCAGAACCCGAAGGAGGCCCCGGTGTCCCAGTGGCGGACTATCTCCAGCCTGGCCCCTGGATCCCCGGCCAGGAAGCGGCCCGCCCTGAGCTTGGCTGCCAGGCCCAGATCCGGCTGGAGGTAGTTCAAGCCTGCCAGGATCGTATGAGCTTGGAATCCCGTGAATCCAAACTGGGAGTCAGGCCTCCTCTTGACCACCCAGTCTCCCATGAGCCCCACGCTCCATCTGCCATCCCCCAAAAGGTGGAGCACCTCCCCGCTCAGCCCTGCGTACTCGGTCTCCAGGTACCCCATGCTCAGGCGGGCAAAGGTGCCCCGGCCCAGGTTGCTCACCTGGTCCAGGAGCAGTGAATTGAATCTGGGGTCCTCCCTTTCCTTGTAGCGGATTATGTCCGAGCGGACCGGGTTCTCCCCCAGGGGGGCTATGCTGCTGGAGATGGTGTTGTAAAAGGGGTAATTGAACCAGGCATAGAAATCAGAACCCTCCCAGAGGGAAGCGGCTCCCCAGGCATCCACCCCCACCCTGGCCTTGAAGAAACCAGATGGGTCATCCAGCCAGGTCTCAACTGCAGGCTTGATGCCGTAGTCCAGGATCTCTGGCTTTAGGCCCACTCTCTCCAGATCATCTCTCCAGGAGGCCGAAGCCCTGGGGGCAGATCCGGAGACCCGGTCCCCGGGCCCGGCTTTTTCCAGGGAGACCATACGGCGGAACTCCTCCTTGGTGAACTTGCCTGCCAGAAATCCCATGAAGTCCATTGCTTGGAAGCTCATCTTCACCACCGGAACGCTCCTTCTGAGGGCAACCACCTGGATCCTGGGGACGTCCAGCGGTGAGAGGGCAGCAGCGGTTCTCATCACTCTGCCCATGGCCTGCGCTTCTGAGAGGAACCTGGGGTTTTCGTACTGCACCCTGAGCTGGTTTTCCTTGACCGAGACAGCCACGTGGAAAAAACCCTGCTCCTGGAGGGCCTGGGTCAGGTGAGCCTCCACCCCCTCGGAATCCCTCTGCCCAAGGGGTCTTCTGTCCACAGGAGAGGTGTAGGGCTCGTCGGGCTTGGGGGGAAGAAGCCTCTTGCCCAGGGTGAAATCCGTGCTCAGGCTGAGCCCGAAGCTGCCCCCCCTTTGGAAAGAGGCCTCCACCGAAAGCCAGCTTAAAGGCCTTAGGCGCACCCCCAGGTTGACCCTGTCCGGGTCGAAGCTCCATTGGGAGGGGTTGTAAAGACCCACCCTGGGGAAATCCGGTTGATCCCGGACTCCTCCGGTGAGCCGATCCTTCCGGTAATCCACCGGGTTGTACTCGGCCATGAGGGACAGCCTGTCTTTCCAAAGCTTGAGCTCTATGCCTCCGAAGGGGCCCCTGATCCTCCCAAAACCGTACCCCAGAGTGAAATCCAGGGGATAGATTTGCCTGCTGAACACCAGGTACTGGGTGGAAAAGGTGATGTTGTCCCCGAACAGATCGTTGGCCCCGACAGCTATGGCAGGAAACAGCCGGGATTCCGCCAGTATCTGGTACTTGGCGTCGAATTCCCTTATCTTCACGTTCCCGTAGCCTTCCCAGCCTGGTGCAGTCACCTTCTCGTTCAGGACCTCTGTGACCCGGCCGTTCACCTCCAGGCCAGGGAGAAAACCCAGACCGAAATAGTACGTGCGGAAGGGATCCACATGGGAACTGCCCAGGCGCATCCGGCCGTCTTCCAGGATGCGGGCCGTGGGTATCTCCATGAGGCCCGTTACCCCTATGTTGGAGGGGGACACAAAGGGCCTGTCCTGGGCTGCCACCTGCTCACCCATGGCAAACCCGAGCACACAAGAAGCCACAAGCAGGACTGGCCATCCTTTCAGATCCATGGGGTGCCAGCCTCTCCACGCCTCATTCCCTTCACAGGAGGGTCACCAGCACCCCTGCCGCAACGCCTATCTGGTAAAGCACGGTGGTGACGTCCTTCAGGCCTTTGAGAAAAGGTACCCTCTCCAGATCCTCCGGCACCACGATGGTGTCCCCAGGATCCAGGTACCTGGCCTGGAAGTCGTTTACCTGGAAACGGTACGCCTCCGCGTTCCAGGTCACCAGGCTGGAGAGCCTGGAGGGGCCCACGGCCCTCCCGTCCACTTTGAGCACGTATATCTCGCCTGAGTCGGCATGGGGGGTGAGGCCTCCTGCCAACTCCAGGTAGTAACCCACTGTTTTCCCGGGCTCGTACAAGAAGGCAGAAGGGTTGTAAACCGCCCCCATCACGTTTACAACGTTGGTGCGCTCTGGGACATGGATGGTGTCACCGTCCTCCAGCTCCACATCCGAGGGGGTCCCCTCCAGTGCCCTGGGCTGGGAGACCTGGATCACCAGCCTGCCCGTGGGCTTCACCTGCTTGAGGCGGCCCAAGAGCTCCATGCGCCTTCGGGCTGCCTGGGCCTCCACCTCGGCCTCCTCCTTGCTCATGGCCCCGGAAGCCTTGCTTAGGTTCATGGAGGCCATCTGCGCCTCCAGGCGGGAGAGGGTCTCTTCCAGGCGCTTCTGCTGGAGTTCCTGGATGGATTTCCTGGCGAAAAATACCCCTTTCAGGTAGGCCTTGTCCGTGAAACCTCCGGCCCTGTTTATGAGGGAGCTTAGTTTCTCACCCTTTTTCACTGCATATGCACCAGGGTGCATGACTTCCCCTGTGAGCTGCACGACTCTGTAGAGCTGCCAGTCGGGCACGGTGCGCACGAAAACATAGTCGTTTTCCTCCAAGGCCAAGTCCTTGCCCTGCTCCTGCCGCATGGCAGCTGCCAGGTCCACCAATATCCTCTCGGTAACAGGTCCTCTCTGGGTTATCTTTACCCTGGTCAGCTCCCCGGTGAGGGAGGCCTCGGGCCTTAGCCCTCCGGCCATCTTGATCAGGTCCGAGAGGGTCATCTTCTCCCTCATGCGGTACTCCCCACCCCGCCACACAGCCCCTGTAACCCGCACACTCGGCTGGATGTGGAATTCCTGCTTGCTGAAAACGTAGATGGTGTCCTGTGGGTGCAGCAGAAGATCCTGCTCGGGGTCTCTCCGGAGGGCTTTTCCCAGATGAAAGGAGCGAAGCTCCTCGTGGTAGTCCGGGGGGACGAGGCGCCTCACCATGGCAAAATCGAATATGGCCTCGGGCATGAGATCTTCAGGCCTCCCCAGGATGTCGCTCACCCTGATCCCTTCCCTCCAGGCATACACCCCGGGCCTTATGACGTGGCCTGCCAGACGCACCTGGTTCACTATGGAGGGGCTTATGGCAAAAACCTGCACAATGTCCCCGTCTTGGAGCTGTATGTCCCTCTCCCCGCTCAGGTCTGCCAGGGCAGTGTCAAGCACCATCCTGGCCCTTCCCTGGTGCACCCTTTCCACCTGCACCCTGTGGGTGTAGGCCGTGGCCGTGGGCCCCCCGGCCATGGCCAGCACCTGGCTAAGAAGCCTCTCTTTCTTCAGCTCGTAGATGGCCGGCTGCTTCACCGAGCCGGCCACAGCCACCAGAGGGCCCACATAGGGGATGAAGACCGTGTCTCCGTCCTGGAGCACTCTGTCCTGTGCCTTGTCGCCCCTGAGCAGGAAGTCGTAAAGGTCCAGGCTGGCCAGGATCTTGCCATCCCTCATCAGCCTGACCTCCCTCATGCTGCCTGTCTTGGAGGGGCCCTGGGCTGCGAAAAGTGCGTTCATCATGGTGCTCATGTTGGTGAGCTCGTACGTGCCCGGTACCCTGGCATTGCCCACCACGAATATGCGTATTCCCCTGAGCTGGCCCAGGCCCACGCTGAGGGAGTAACCCGAGTAGTACTTCTGGATCTCCCTGTCCAGGTGGGCCTTGAGGCCGGCATAAGGGATTCCGGCCACTGGTATGTCCCCCACGGTGGGCAGGTGGATCTTGCCTTCCCTGTCCACCTTGAGGTTGTAATCCCCCTGGATCTTGCCCCAGACCCTTATCTGTATCTCGTCCCCCGGCCCTATCCTGTAAGAGGGCTCAGGCACCCTGCCCTCCACTGGAAGGGAGGGCACCACCTGGGGCCTTGAGAAAATCCCATAGCCAAACTGGGTGAGTTTCCGGTCCACGCCCGGGGGCAGCTTCCCCTGAACATAGTGTTCAAAGGCCGAGACCTCCTCCTCGGCGGCCGAGGCCCATCTCTGGGCCGGGATCGCGACCTCCTTGCCTTCGAAAGTCTCTGGCTTCTCCTTGAAGGAGCCCCCAGAAGTTTCCTGTGCAGGGCCGCCCGAGTCGGATCTGGCCTCGGAGGGAGCCGTCTTGACACCAGGGGCCTGGGGAGCCCTTATGGGCTCCATGCCGGAGCCGTCTGCCTGGGAGGATTGCCTGCCTCGCATCTCCCTGGCCTTCTCCAGGATCTCGGCAGGGATCTCTGCGCCTGGGGCCTGGGCCTGTGGACCCGCGGCCTGGGCCTGCACTCCGGAGGCCTGGGGGCTCTGGGCGCTTATGGGCACTATTCGGCCCCCCCCAGGGTTTTGGAAAGGGATCTCCACTGCCTGGAAAGCCGTGGAGCTCTGGTCCAGCAAGACAAGGCCCAAAACCAAGGAGCAAAACAGGCCCACTTCCATTCCCTTGTTTGCAAGAGGCTTCATGCAAGCACCCCAGGCTCTTCTGATCCTGAGGGGATCCTTTCGAGGGGATCCCCCAAATGGCTTCCGTTACCCCCATCCCCAGCCTGGATCGCTTGAGCCTGAGGCTCAAAACCCAAGCTGTCCATGGGAGGGGAGACTCTCTCTTGGCATGCCGGCGCCCCTGGAAGAGCTTTTTCAAGGAGCCTCAGAGGCAGCTATTAGGGTTGCCTCCTGGTTGTCCTCCTGGACCGCATAAACCAAAACTCCCACCACCTCCAAATAGGGGGCCGCGGGAGGGGTGGTGCCGGAAGCCCACAGATTGAAAGTGCCGTTTAGGGTCTTTGTCACCTTCACCACCCCGGAGCGGCTGGCCAGGACATCGTCCACCCAGAACCCCCCCACCTGCCAAAGGGGTGTGAAACAGCCTATCCAGTTGCATCTGTCCCAAGTGGCATTGAAGGTGTAGGAACCGGTGGAACCTGCCCTGTGCATCCTGGTTATGAAGGTCACGAAATAGGACTGGGCCAGGGTGCCCTGATAAACCCCCCCGGAGTTGGTGATGGTGGCCGGAAGCCTGGGCACACCCTTTAGGTTCACGGCTATCTTGAGCTTGTCTGGATTGCTGGTTGTTGTGAGCTTCACTGTCCCGCTTATCCCCGCAAGCTCAACTGCGGCTCCCGAATAGATGTCTTTTGCCCAGGAAGTCTGCCCCAGGGTGTTGGCTTCTGCCCAGGCGGCCCACCCGGCCACGTTGGCGTTTGAGACATCGAAGGTTATGGTTCCTGCCCAGCTAGGGGAGCAGGCCAGAAGAACCGCTCCCAGCACCATTGCCCAAGTCCAGCTCCTGCCTCTCTGTCTCATGCTTGCGCCTCCTTCCTTATGGGATTCGCCCCCTTTCCCGGGGGAGTCCAACGCCCGATTGGAAATCGGGCTTGAGCAAACTGCTTCAAGGCCCTCCTCACAGGGCCTCCCTCAGGAGGCCTGCCACTTTCTGCTGAGCCTCCAGGCCCAGGTACGGGTGCATGGGAAGGCTCAGAATCCTTCCGGCAGTCTCCTCGCTTACGGGGAAGTCCCCTTTCTCGTAACCCAAATGAGTGAAAACTGCCTGCAGGTGAAGAGGCCTGGGGTAGTAGACCATGGTGGGTATGCCTTCTTTCCCCAAAGCCAGCCTGAGCCTTTCCCTTTGCTCCTTGTCCCGGGCCAGAATGGAAAACTGGGCCCAGGAACTCTTAGAGCCCTGGGGCACGGCCGGAAGCTTTATGTCCTCACACCCGGCCAGAAGTTCCAAGTAGCGGCCCGCCACCTCCTGGCGAAGCCACAGCTCCTCCTCGAATATCTCCAGCTTGGCAAGCAGCACTGCGGCCTGAAGCGTGTCCAGCCTCCCGTTTAGGCCAACCCGCACATGCTCGTACCTGTCCTGGCCGGCTCCGTGGAGCCTTATGGAACGAAGCAACCTGGCTGCATCCTCCTGGCTTGTGAAGCACATGCCTCCGTCCCCGTAGGCCCCCAAGGGCTTGGCCGGGAAAAAGGAGGTGGCCCCCAGATCCGCCAGCCCCCCTGCCCTGCGGCCTGCTCTCTCGGCACCCAGGGACTGGGCTGCGTCTTCAATCACAGGGAGGCCCCTGGGGGCTGCCAAAGCGCAGATGGCATCATAGTCGGCAGGCAGGCCAAAGAGATCCACGGCTATGACGCATCGGGGCCTCAACATCTCAGATGATATTCCCCTGGGAAGGGGGTGGAGGCCCCGGTCCCCTTTTTCCAAGGCCTCCAGTGCCCTTGAGAGGGCCTCTGGAGCCAGGTTGAAGCTCTCCGGGTCTATGTCCACGAACAAAGGGGTGGCCCCCACCAGCATGACTGCCTCGGCCGTGGCCACAAAGGTGAAGGGGGTGGTGAGCACCCCGTCCCCCGGGCCCACCCCCAGGGCCATGAGGATCATCACAAGGGCGTCGGTGCCTGAAGAGCACCCCACAGCATGCTCGACCCCCACGAACCTGGCCAGACGCTCCTCCAGCTCGGCCACCTCGGGGCCCATTATGTATTGCCCGTGCTCCAGGACCTTTCGGATCCTCTCCTGGACGGACTCCCTTATCCGCTCTTGCTGTGCTGCCAGGTCAACAAAAGGGATCATGGGCCTTTTCTTTCACTCAGCTCTTTCAAAACATGACGGAGTCTATTCCTGGGAGAGCTCCAGCATTCTCTTGGTCCTTGAGGATCTGGGCCCCTCCAGCTGGGGCACCTGGCTGAAGCCGTTGAACCTCAAGGAGGCACGCACCCTTCTTAGGAGCTCACCCCTGGTGATCTGACCCCCTGTATCCCTGAGATGCTTGCAAAGATAGTAGGTGAAGGCTCCGTTGAAGGCCCCCGAGATAAAGGCGTCTGCAGAGGTCTGATTCTCCCTGCATCCTGCCAAGAGCACATGGCCCCGGGGGTTGGTGCCTCTAAGGAGCCTTCTTATGGGGAGCTCCTCCTCCACTCGGGCTTGTATGTCTGCGGGAGGGGTGAGGAACCTGGGCTGCATGGCCAGTTCCATGGGCAGGAGGCTCAGGGCCTGCATCTCGCGGGTGCCTGTGCCGGAATGACAACAGTCCAGAATCACCTCCAGCAAAGCCCCTTCAGGCACCTTGGAGAACAAGCCTCTCAAGTCATCGTCCGAGATGTAATTCCCATCCCAGTCCATGTCGTGTGGACAGATCACCTCGTCCAAGTGATCCTTGAGCTCATCCCCGTCCCTGTCCCTTACCTGGGAACCGTGACCAGAGAAATGAAAGACCAGTCTGTCTCCGGCCGCTGCGTCCCTCACAAGCCACTCCAGCCTCTCCAGGATCTCCTTGCGAGTGGCCCGCTGGTCCACCAAGAGGCGCACATCCTCCACTGAGAAGCCGAAGTACTTGAGAAGCACGTCCCTAGTGTTGGTAACATCGTTGACGCAACCCTGCAGATCACACCCGGGCAGAATGTATCTGTTTATCCCCACCAAGAGTGCCCTTGAGGCCATTACCCCCCCTTTTCCCAAGAGGGCTCTTATTCCCTGCCGTAAACATGGCTTAGGGCCGAGAACTCCCTTACCACCTCCATACGTTCCTGCTCCAGAAACCTCTCGATGGCTTTTCTGGCCACACACTTGGAATAGCGTGCCCAGCAGTTCTCTTTCTCGCAAAAGCTGTGTCTTGCCCCGTCTTCCCCCTTCACATGGTGATGGGGGCACACAAAGCAGGAGCGAAGCAGCATACCCACCTCCTCAGGCCCTACGGCCTCGTGACCCGGGCCCGGGGGGGGGGCCGGG
>JBBIOJ010000028.1:42530-46820 GCA_037443445.1 Desulfarculaceae bacterium
ACACTTCCTTCATTCTTGCCATGAACTTCAGCCCCCTCCCAATCCTTCTCCAAACTCAAGGGACCCTCTCGATGAGGGACTCGTGGAGATGCACCCTGGCTTGAAACCCGAGCACCCCCAGCAGTATCTCCACTCTCCCCTGATCATCCAGGTCCCGCTCGAAGATCCCCAGCAAGTCCTTGAACGGACCGGATATTATCCTGACCCTGTCCTTGGGTCTGAGACGCCTTCCCACCCTCACCAGTCCCTGGGGGTCCATCTGGCTCTGAATTGTGGCGATCACCTCGTCTGGAACCGATGTGGGCTCTCCCCCTGTGCCCAGCACACGCCTGACTCCTCTTGTCCAGACCACCTGCGGGTACTCCTCCGGGTAATTGAACCGGGCAAAAAGGTAGGAAGGAAAAAGGGGGCGGATGGCCTGCCTGGCCTTGAACCGCCTGAAGCGCACAACGCGGATCCTGGGGAAGAACAATTCAAGGCCTTTTTCAGCCAGGTGGGCCAGGGCCCTCTCCTCCTCTTTGGGATTGGTCTGCACAACGAACCAGTGAAGAGGACTCTGCCCAGAGGGGCTCGGCTCAGACATCCCATCCGTGACGCATCGGCTCATAGGGCCTCCTTTGCCGCTTGGGCCCCAAGCCCGTGGGATCCGGTTTCGGGGCAAAACGGTGGAGCATATGTACACCAGGAGGGTTGGCCTGTCAAGCCCCTCAAACACCACTGGAGTGATAGGTGTATCCCGCCTGAGGCCTTGTACAGCTTGACTTTTCAGAGCCTTTGGTTTCACAATGCGAATTCAAGGGAAGTGCTATTCTTTTTTTCCTATCGGAAAACAAATCCACAGGGATCAGGAGCCCAGGTGATTCAATTCCAAAGCCCCGAGACTGGTCCTCCCCGGGTATACACCGTGAGCCAGCTGACGCAAGAAATCCGGGGGATCCTGGAGGAAAGCTTTCCCTCGGTTTGGGTGGAGGGGGAAATCTCCAACTTGCACCTGCACTCCTCCGGCCATATGTACCTCACTTTGAAGGATGAGCGCTCCCAGATCAGGGCCGTCATGTTCCGTGCACAGGCCAGGCAGCTCAGTTTCCGGCCTGAGGACGGAATGCAGGTGCTCTGCCTGGGCAGAATAGGGCTCTACGAGGCCAGGGGTGAGTACCAGCTCTATATTGACTTCTTGGAGCCACGGGGTCTGGGGGCCATGCTCCTGGCAGTGGAGCAGCTCAAGGAGCGGCTGGCAGCAGAAGGTCTCCTGGAGCCCTCCCGCAAAAGACCTCTTCCTTTTCTGCCCAGATGCGTGGGCATAGTCACGTCTCCCACAGGAGCAGTCATAAGGGACATGCTCCAGATCCTGGGGAGGCGTTTCCCCAATTTGCACGTGCTGGTGAGGCCTGCCAAGGTGCAAGGGGAAGGGGCAGCCCAGGAGATATCCCAGGCAATAGAGGACTTGAACCATTGGCCCGGGGTGGACCTCATAGTGGTGGCCAGGGGCGGAGGGTCCCTGGAGGATCTCTGGGCCTTCAACCAGGAGGAGGTGGCAAGGGCCATTGCCTCCTCCGGGGTTCCGGTGGTGAGCGCCGTGGGCCACGAGGTGGACTATACCATAGCCGATTTTGTGGCAGACCTGAGGGCTCCCACCCCTTCGGCCGCAGCCGAGCTGATAGTTCCCGTTCAGGTCCAACTGCAAAGGAGCCTTGAGGAGCTGGAGGCACAGCTGGTAGGGGCCATGAGGAAACAGATCAGAAGGCTTGGGGAGGAATTGAGAGGCCTGCTGGCCAGGCCGCCGGAGCTGAGCCGTCGCTTGACCCAGGAACGCTTGAGACTGGACGAGCTTCACCTGAGGCTTCAAAACTCCATGGGGCAGGTCCTGGAGAGGGCCAAAGTGGAGAGGCAACACGCCCTCGAGAGTCTGGCCCACCTGGATCCCAGGGCCAGGCTGCCCGGGTTGAAAAGCGAGCTGGGAGGCCTTGCCCAGAGACTCTGGGCCTCCTTGAGGCTAAAACTCCAGGAAAGCCGCTCTGGTTTGCAGCGGGAAAGCGCGCTGCTTCATTCCCTAAGTCCGCTTCAGGTGCTGGCCAGGGGTTACAGCATTGTGAGGCTCCTGCCCCAGGAGAAGGTTGTGAGGGATTCCTCTATGCTCAGCCCTGGAGACCGGCTCAGGATAAGCTTCCATAAGGGAGAGAGCACCTGCAGGGTGGAAGAGTAGAAAATAATAGGCCCGGGCCGGCACAGTGGCTCACCCGGTTGAGAGTTGGGTCCCTCGGCCAAGAAAAGAGCTGGCCTTACAAGGCCGTGAAGAGGCTTGAGGTTTCCTCCAAGCCTTGACAGGACCCAATGGTTTGGACATCATGGGGCCCGTTGGCAGGCCCAGGGAAGCCCGGCTGAGTGGCTCTTGGGAGCCTTGGGAAATACAGGCATCAACTCCAGGAGGTGGAATTCAGGGAAGATGAGAGGTGGGCTGTGGTTCTTGGGGTTTGTTCTTGTTCTGGGAAATCTTTCCTGCAGCTCCCCGGGGACGTGGGGCTGGAAGCCCTCCCCGCTTCCTGAGGCCAGGGAGCAGGCCGCATCTGCCCAAGCCCAGGCCAGCCCGCCTGAGGATTCTTCCTCCCAGGCCGAGCCGCTGCAGGTGGCTTCCCTGAGACCTGAGGAGTTCCATGGCAAGAGCGCCCAAGAGCCTCTCAAGGCAGACTGGATCGTGGTGCTCAAGAGCCAGAGGATCATGCGCCTCTTGAGCAGAGGAGAGGTGATAAAAGAGTACGAGATATCCCTGGGGAAGAACCCCAACGGGCCCAAGCTCCGCCAGGGGGACAACCGGACCCCCGAGGGTTTGTATATCATCTCGGGCCGAAATCCCAGAAGTGCCTACCACCTGGCCCTGAAGATATCCTACCCTGATCCCATAGAC
Organism: Desulfarculaceae bacterium; assembly: GCA_037443445.1. GTDB lineage: Bacteria > Desulfobacterota > Desulfocorpusculales > Desulfocorpusculum > Desulfocorpusculum > Desulfocorpusculum. The sequence continues at coordinate 45,433 of JBBIOJ010000028.1, forward strand.
ATGCTGAACGCCCACTCCATGGGCGCCAAGCCAGGGGGAAACGTGATGATCCACGGGCTCCCCAACGGAGTCAAGAACAAGTACCGCATGGAAAAGGATTGGACCAACGGCTGCATTGCCGTCTCCAACGAGGAGATCGAGGAGATCTGGAACCTGGTGCCGGACGGAACCCCCATAGAGATACTGCCTTGAGGAATTGGCTTGGCTAGTCCGCCCCAGGGGATGGTGTGGGCCAAGAAGTGGATCTGCTTGAGCTGACCCCAGTGAAATTGGAAACAGTCTGGGTGAGAGGGTATAGTTGGGATAGGGGCCCTGGGTCAGAAGATCTCAGAGCAGCTGGGGGCTAGGCGCTCAACTCCTTCAATGTGCCTGGCCCTGGGCAGAGCATGCTGACCAAGGCGAGCTTTCAAGAATCCAGGGCCATGGGCCCATTGGGAAGGATGTCATGTTCGAGGCGGTCCTCTTTGATCTGGACGGCACCCTCTTGGACACCTTGGAAGACCTGGCCAATGCCATGAACCGAGTCCTGGAGAGCTGGAGGCTTCCCACACATGCCCTGGACAAGTACAGGCTTTTTGTGGGAGACGGAGTGGAAAATCTGGTGAGACGCGCCCTTCCGGAAAATATGCGGGATCCGCCAAACTTGTCCCGGGGGGTGAGAGCCATGCGGGAGGAGTACTCCAAGGCCTGGGCTGTGTGCACAAGACCTTACCCGGGTGTTACAGAGCTTCTGGAGGGGCTCAGTGCCAGAGCAGTCCCCATGGCCATCCTTTCCAACAAGCCTGACGACTTCACCAAGGAAATGGTAAGAACAATGCTGGGTTCCTGGAGATTTCACCCGGTGCTGGGGGAAAGACCAGCCGTGCCAAGGAAGCCGGATCCGGCAAGCGCCCTGGAGATAGCATCCCAGCTGGGGGTGCAGCCCCAGAGCTTTCTCTACCTTGGGGACACGGACACGGACATGAGGACAGCCGTGGCAGCAGGCATGTTTCCGGTGGGTGCCCTATGGGGTTTCAGAAGTGGAGAAGAGCTTCTCTCCTCGGGAGCCCGTAGGCTCCTCAAGCGCCCCCAGGAGCTCCTGGAGTTCTTTTGATGGAGCTTCCCCTGTTGCTAAAGGGTGCTGTGGTGGGATTTTTTCTGGCAGTGCCCATTGGGCCCATAAATGTCTTGTGCATGAGGAGGACCCTGGCCTACGGCAGAGTCTCGGGAATGGCTTCAGGGGCAGGGGCGGCCATGGCGGACTCCATTTACGGGGGGGTTGCCGCCTTTGGGCTCCACTTTGTCTCGGCAGCCCTGGTGGGGCATCAGATGTGGCTTCGCCTTTTGGGGGGGGCTCTTCTTTGTTACCTGGGCTACCGCACCTTCATGGCCAAACCAAGGGAAAAAGA
>JBBIOJ010000029.1:0-46767 GCA_037443445.1 Desulfarculaceae bacterium
GACTGGCCTTCCACCAGCTCGGGACTCAGACAGCTTTCAGGACACACGCCCAGATCACTCACCGGGCTCTGCCAGATGCAAGCTCCAACCCCTATAAAGCACCTCCGGAGCTTTTCGGTCTCTTGGGTCTCTCAGGAACCTCAGCTCTTGAGAGGCTGCCAGGTCTCGGCGATTATCTTCCACTGCCCATCCTCGTTGATGAGCTCCAGTTCCTTTTTCCCCTTGTCCTGGTGATGATCCGCCCGATAATTTTGCAGGAAAGAAACCCTCAGTCTTGCCCCCACCTTCCTGGACTCCAAGGATTCGGTGCTCACCTGGATGGAACGGGCCTTCTTGAACGTGCCTGCCTTGTAAGCCCGCCACGCGTTCCAATCCATGGCTCCGGACCTGAATTTCTTGGAGTAAAAGGCCATGTAGGCGTCTATGTCCCTGGATTGCCATGCCCTGGCCCATCTCTCCACAAAAGACGCGGCAGACTCCCTGGGAGCACCGCTGCCCTGGCCCTCGGGAGCAGAGGTCTTGGCCCCGGGGATCTCCTTCTTGGTCGTCTTCAGATCAGCTGCTCGACTGGCGGCAATCCTGGCTGCCTCCTCCTCAGCCCTAAGCGAGGGAGCCGAGAGGGCAGCTGCCTGGGGCGGAGCCGCCTCTCTGGCTGGAGGCGTATCCTGCTTGGGAGAAGCCCTTCCGGGCTCTTCTCTGGAAGCCGGGGCAGCAGCCTGAGTGGAGGGAGCAGAGCCCGTCTTCTCGGCAGAGGCCCTGGGTGTCTCTGGCTTCTGGGATGCAACCTGGGCAAAGGGGGCGGAGAGTCCGGGCCTGGTCTTGGGTTCCTGGAGGCCCTCCCCCTCCTCTTTTTCTGTCTTTTGGGACTTGGGATGAAGCACTGCCGAAACCCGCTTCTCTTGGCTTCCCACAACTGTCATCTTCTCCTGGTCCAGTTGCACCAGGACCTTCTCCCCGTCTATCCAGTCCTTGCCCTGCCAGATCTTGGGATTCCCGTGAAGCTCTATGGTGCGGCGCAAGTGGTCGAACTCGGCCCTGTCGCATGTGGCCACCCGATCATTCTGGGTAATCCTCACGTTGTCTTGGGCAACCACCTTTCTAATTCCGCCCCCCTGATCTTGAGGGGCCATGTCAGCAACTATTCTTCGGGCATAGAGGTATGTCTCTTCCTGCTGTGCCACCACGTTCCCCTCGAATATGACCCTGTTCTCCCTTTGGAAAGCGTCCATCCTGTCGGCCGTTATATTTATGGGCTTGTCGCTCCTAAGCTCACCAAAACCCACCGGCTCTTCCTTTCCCTGGGACCCCTTGCTGCGAAGGCTGGTCTTGGAGCTCCCGCCAGAGCTCAACTTTTCCTCTGCCTTCTGTTCGCCTCTGGATTGGGCCTCCTTCAAAGAGCTGGCCTGGGTCTGGGAACTGAGACCTTCCTGATTCCATTTCTCTGGCTCTGGGGATTGGGCAGACACCTCCAGGGAAGGGGGGTTCGGCTCTTCTTTTTTTTCCGGCTGCGGGAAGGCCTGGCTGCTTAGGGGCTGGGAGTCAGGGCCTCTGTGCCCCTCCGAGAGCTTGGGACCGGCAGCAACCATCACCTGAGCTTGCCCCGAAGACACATCTTGTGGGGTACTGGGAAGCCCGCTTTCCTCCTGCCCCTCACCTGCAACCGCAGGGGCTGGTTCCCCTTGCGAGACCTGGCTGCTCTTGGATTCCGATTCGTGTTGCACTGAGTCCTGGGCAAAGCTCAGGGGCTCTGGGGCTGAGTCTTGTGCCTTGGGCTCCTCTTGCCGGGTCTTCTCTTGAGGCTGCTTTCCGGGTTTTTCATTGGCAGAGGGCTCCTCGCTTTGGCCCACCTTGGAGTCCCCCTTGGGAGCCGACCCAGCCAAGGCCACTTTCACACCCCCGGGAGTTTCTGAGATCTTGCCAGATGCCTCTCTGAGGCCTTCTGGGGCAGACACTTGGGCCGAGCCGGGTTCCTGCTTGGTGGCAGATGCCACCTGGGCCAGCTCCCCCTCCAGCAGCTTCTGTGCCTTCTGGGCATACTTCCCCTTGGGATACTGCTGGGAGAGCACCTGGAGCGTGCGCACTGCTTTCTCAGGCTGTTTCGTGAGCTGATAAGCCTCGGCCAGCTGGAAAAGCACCTCCTCATCCAAGGGCACGTTGGGGTACTTGGACAAGGCAGCCTCGTACCTTTGGATAGCAGCCTGATACTTGTTCATGCGGAAGTAGAAGTTCCCTACGTAGACCTCGTGGTCCGAGAGCTTCTTCATGCACTCCTGGGCCTTCTGATAGGCATCATACGCATAGGGTGTGTCAGGAAAATTCGTAAGCAGGTAATGGAACTCGGCCAGAGCCTTCTCTGTCTCGCTCTGGTCCCGGTCCACCGAGAGGCTCTTGTGGTAGTGACACATCCCCAGCATGTATACCACGTAAGGGATGTAAGGGCTGGCCGGGTGCATCTTTCGCACCTCCTCGTACCCCTCCACAGCCTCTGCGTATTCCTTGTTGGAGTAATGGGCATCCGCTATCTTCAGGTCCGCCATGACCGCCGCAGCCTCAGAGGGAAAGTCGTACTTGAGCTTGTAGAAGGTCTCTATGGCCTGACGGTAGTTCTTCTGTTCCAACTGGGAGGTGCCTTGCTTGTAGAGTTCGTCCGCATTTTTCCCTTTAGGGCTCTGGATGGGTTTGTCCAGGGAACAGGAGGAAGCCCCTAGGCCTGCCGCCACAAGGAGAACCCAGTGGGGAAACCAACCGCGCAAGTTCATGATTCTCACCTAACTCTAATTATTCCCCAAGGCCGGCGCCGTGAGAAACTCAAGCCCCGGACCTCTGTGATGCTTTGCATGAAAAAGTTTGGAACTCCCATTTGCTTTTTCTGTTTGAACGTCTTTCACCTTTCACTCATGGGATCTCCGGTTTCCTACCAACTGAATCCTCTGCCAGGGGCAAATGCGCTGGGCCAAGAAGAACTTCTGGTGGCTCTGTTTGGAAACCCCTTTCTGTGAAACCATACCATAGCGGAAATCCAGAGTTTTGTCAAACTTCGAGCTCTAACCTCAAGTATTTCGTTAGAATTCCGGGCTGCTCCCGTCTCCCTCCTACAGGCCCCGGAGATCCGCCCAGTATCAGATCCAAACCCAAGAGACTCAAGCCCCTGCGCCCAAACCAGGCGGACCCCCCCACAACGCGGTACTCCAAGATCTCCAAAGCCCCAAGCCTTTCTCAGCCGCTCCCCCATGAGGAGGAGCCTCTTCAAACAAAGTCGGCCCTCTTGAAACTAACCCCACTGCTCAGCCCGCAACATCCACTTCCAGGGAATATTCCTGGCTGGGTTGCTGCCAGAGCAGTTTCCCTTTGTGACACCCTGGGCTGCCAGGAGGATTACAAAGAGCTCTCAAGGCTCCCGGATCCCCCAACATTTCATCAAAAGTTTTCAATGAGTTGAATTGATTTCCCATGGGTTCGGATTTATACTTCTTTGGCCTGTTTCCCAGTGATCCCCCAGCCCCTCCAGTGGGGCCCAAGGCCAGGGAGATGACATGCCCAGTCCTGTAACCAATCCTCCTGTAACCCATGAGGAGCTGGTGCGTTTTCTGAGCGTGGCCTCCAGAAATCTCTCCATGTATTCCCAGGAACATCCTGCCTTTCAAAGGTCCCTGGAGAGGCTGGAGGAGGTGCTGGGCAGAATCCTGGAGTCCAAGGACAGGATACACATCCAGGCCGTCAGGGAGCACCTCATGGTGGACGGCCGTCTGCTCCCGCCGACTCCCCTTTTCAGGTCTTTTGCCTCGGATCTTCTCAAGAGAGGCATCCAGGCAATGACCCTTTCTCGGGGGGTAGGTCGGAGGGAGCTGGCTCCCCTCGTGGAAATGCTCTCCAGACGCCTCCCAGATGGAGCTGAACTGCCCTCCTACGAGCAGGAACTGCGCTCCCAGGGAGTCACCCACATCAGAGTCCATTCGGTCCGCCCCAGTTCCTTGGAGGGACTCTCTGTTGGGGAGGCTCTTCTCGGGAAGGTGCTCTGTGGAGAGAGGACGGCCAAGGGGGACAGGGATGCCCTGGCAGAATACCTGCTCAGGGATCCCCAGGGGGTGGGAAGAGCCATCTCTCAAAGCCTTTCCCAGGGTGAGGCGGGGGTGCCCGGGGAACGGGCGCATTGGGCTGCACAGAGGCTTCTGGTGCTCCTGGAGGATCTTTTGGAAGGCCAACCTGAACAGTGGGAGCGCTTCAGGGACAGGCTGGCCCAGGTGGTGCTGGGAGTCGAACTGGATGCCCAGGTGGATTTTTTCCACCTGGCTTGCCAGCAGGGAGGAAATCTTTCTGCCTGGGCTAAAGAGCTGGCCCAAGAAATCCCCCCCCAAGCGCTGGCTGAGATCCTGGCCAAGGACTGGACCCAAGCCAAGGAGCCTTCCCAAAAGCAGGAGCTGGTGCGTTACCTGCTTCCTGACAAGGTCTCCAGGAGCAAGCTTCTTCCAGAGCTGGAGCGCAAGCTGGCCGATTACGGGGTTTCCAAGGAGGAATTCTTGAAACTCCTGGAACAGGAGCCCCTTTCCCCCACGGACAGAGCCATGCTCCTGGTGCAGGGCTCCCCCATGACCCCTCAGCTGGCACTGGAGGTGCCACCCCTGGTACGGGAATTGACTGAGCAGGGACGCAAGGAGGAGGCCCTCAAGGTAATAAACCGGTTTTTCAACGGGCTCAATCACCCTGAGTGGGAGCTCAGAAAAGCAGTGGCCGAGGGGATCGGGGCAGTGCTGAGCCTCCTGGAGGAGCTGCCTGGCCTCAGCCATATCAAGGAGCAGGTGGGGCAGTTCCTGCTCAGGAAAGCCCTCAAGGAGCCGGACAAGGATGTCTTCAAGCTCCTGTTGGAGGCCCTGGAGGAGCAAGCCCTGGGGCTCATATCCAAAGGCCAAACAACAATGGCCATGGGCCTCCTGCAGAGCTTGCACTGCGCCCCCTCGCTGGAAGCCCTGGAGCCGGCCTATCGCACAGCCAGGAAGGAGTACCTCAGGCGCAGGCTGCTCGCCACCCCCTTCTTGGAGGAGGCAACAACGAAAATCCGCAGCGAGCTGGAAAAGGACTTCCAGGAAGGACTCATGGCTCTCCGCCTCCTGGGGGAGGAAGGGGCTCGTAAGCTCATAGAACTCCTGGGGGAGGAAAAACAGTTGGGCAAGAGGTTCCGCCTCATGAGGGCGCTCAGGGAACTGGGGGAGGAGGCTTTGGAGCCCATGAGAAAAGGACTCCTGGACCCTCGCTGGTACCTGGTGCGCAACCTGGCCATGGTCCTGGGCGAACTCAAGGACTCCAGGGCCGGAGGGGCCCTCATGGGCCTCATGGCACACCCGGATCCCAGGGTGAGAAGGGAAGCAATCTCTGCTTTGGGCAGCATAGGCTACCCCAAGGCAGCCGAAGCTGCCACAAAGGCCATGGAGGACGAAGACGAGGGGGTCAGGTTGAAGGCCGTGGAGGTTCTCAGGAACCTGGGTAGCAGGGAAGCCCTGGAGAGGATCCGCTCCGTGTTGTCCCGTGCAGGTGCAAAGGGTAGCGGCGAGACTCAACTTCGCCTGAAGGCCCTCAGAACCATGGCAGAACTTGGTCAAGAGGAGGATGTGGCACTGATCCAGGAGCTGCTCACCCGCAAGCGGTTTTTCCTCAGGGCCGAGAGCGAGGAGGTTCGCAAGGAAGCTGTCCTGGCCTTGGCCGGAATCCATCGCAGAACTGGCTCTGCACTGGCGCTGAAAGGCTTGGAGGAGGCTGCGGAAACTGACCCCAGTCCCCTGGTGAGGAGCACTGCCAGAAAAGCCATAACTTGACTCATTCCCAATTCCTGAACGATCCGAGCTGATCTCATCAAGTGCTGTCATGGAAGGGCTTAGACCCTCTTTTGACAGGCAAAGGAGAAAGCAGGGTTCTTTCCAGCTTGGGGCAGTGGGACTGTTCAATTCCAGTTTTTCCTCAAGAGGGCTCTTTGATAAAGCCGCCACAGTAGATCCTTGGAATAGCCCTGTTCTATGAAATCCCACGGGAACAACTCCTGGGGCTCCCGCGTGCGGTACAGGTAGAACTCGGGGTTCAAGTTCACCTCTTTGAAGGCTTGCTCCCAAGTTTCTCCCCGGGCCACGAGTTCCAGCACCAGAGCCATCCTTCTGTCCCCTCGGGCCAGGAGAGACTGAATCCTGGCCCATTTGGGCGGTTCATAGAGCACCTGCACCCCTTTTTCGGTTTTCAGTTGCCTCTGAATCAGCTGGATACGCTGTTTCAGTTCGGAGATCTCCTCAAAGGGGTGCCATTGAAAAGGAGTCCAGGGTTTGGGCACAAAGGGGTTCACACTCAGGGTTACTTGCTCCAGGCCCTTGCCTCGGCTGATTGTTCTGCCCAGATGAAGCAGCTTCTTTACCAGCTTCACAATCTGCTCCACCTCCTGGCGGGTCTCGGTGGGAAGCCCCACCATGAAATACATTCTGAGGCGCCTGATACCCACCGAGAGAATTCTCTCAACAGCATCCAGAATTTGATTCTCATCTATGTTCTTCCCTATGAGGTCCCTGAGCCTCTGGGAGCCAGCCTCCGGGGCCAGGGAAATGGTCCTGTGGCCGCTCTTGGCAAGCCCCTCCAAAAGGTAGTCTTCCAGGCGGTCCAGTCTCAGGGAGGAAACCGAGATCTTGCCCCCTCGGGAGATCACCTCCGTGCAGATGCCCTGCAGCTCTGGATGGTCGCACACAGAAGAGCTGACAAGGCCGATCTTTTCCCTGAGCTTCAGGGCCTCTTCTATTGTAGGCCTGAGGCTTTCCAGGGAGCGGTGCCTTACAGGGTGGAACAAGTGCCCGGCCGCGCAGAACATACACCGTCTGGGACAGCCCCGGCCTATTTCCACCAGCACCATGGACTCGAACTCGCTGCAGGGCCCAAGCACGTGACTCCGCGGTATTTCACTTTCCAGATCCGAGGCAACCCTTCTCACAACCTTCTCAGGGGCACCTCCCATGGGGCGAAAACTTCTGAGCAGCCCTTTCTTGTCATACCTGAGTTGGTAAAGGCACGGGACGTACACCCCCTGGATACTGCTCATCCCCTCCAGGCATTCTCTCTTGCTGGCTCGCCTTTGCCTGCAGGAGCGATATTCCCTGAGCAGCTCCGGCAGCAAGGCCTCGGCCTCCCCTATGGCGAACAGATCCACGAAGGGGGCTATGGGCTCGGGGTTCAGGGAGGCAGTTACCCCACCTACCCAAACCATGGGCTGCGGAGCAAAGCGCCTCTTGGAATCCAGGGGTATTCCAGCCAACCCCAGCATTTCGGGCAGGTGCGGGTAATCGTTCTCGAAAGGGATGGAGAAGGCCAGGATTTCAAAGCGGCCCAGAGGCTGCTGGGTCTCCATGGAGAGGGGAGGACCGCCTTGCCCGGGTTCCCAGAAGACCCTCTCGCATACCACATCCTCCTCCCGGTTCAGCATGGAGTAGAGCAGCTGGAAGCCCAGGTTGGCCATGCCAACGGAGTAGGTGTTGGGGAAAACCAAGGCAACCGGTATCCTGCCCCCCCAGGGCTTGATTACCGGGTTTTCCTCGCGCGCCAGGAGGCCGCGCAGCTTCTCTGTCCTGGCTCTTGGATCCAAGACTCCTCTTTGGCGGTCATTCAAGGAGCCATGCCCGCTTGTGCATCCCACCTGGCTGGAGCCTCTCGGTCCAGCGGCTCAAGATCCAAAGTGGAACCGGCCCCTGGTCCCTCAGTCTGCTTGCTTGCGCAGGAAGGTGGGAATCTCGAGATCCTCTGGGTCCACCTTTTCCCTGCGCTTGGGAGGAGCCAAGTTTTGCAGCTGAGCCCTTCTGAAGGTGGGCACATCCAGGTCTCGTCTGGGATCCCTGGATCCACCCACCACAGCCTTCAGAGGCTTGACCTCTTCTCTCTGGGCAGCTTTTCTGAAACCTGTGGCTATCACCGTGGCCCTCAACTCCTCGCCCAGCTCGTCGTCTATGACAGCCCCGAAGATGATGTTGGCCTCGTCGTGGGCCTCCTTCTGGACCAGGGCCACAGCGTCTTTTACCTGGTCCAAGGTGAGGCTCTTGGAGGAGCCTGTCACATTGATGAGAATGCCTGTGGCACCCTCTATTGAGACATCTTCCAGCAGGGGACTGCACACGGCCGCCTGAGCCGCCTGGGTGCCGCGGTTCTCCCCTGTGGCAGAGCCTGTCCCCATGAGGGCTTTGCCCATGCAGGACATGACGGTCATGACGTCCGCGAAGTCCACATTGATTATGCCGTGCACTGTGATTATGTCCGTGATACCCTTGACTGCCTGCAGCAGCACGTCGTCGGCCACCCTGAAGGCCTCCTGTAGTCTGGTGTCCTTGCCTGAGACGCTCAACAACCTGTCATTGGGAATGGTGATCAGGGTGTCCACCACCTCTTCCAGCTCCTGGATGCCGTGCTCGGCCTGGCTGCTTCGCTTTCTTCCCTCGAAGAAAAAGGGCCTGGTGACCACCGCCACGGTGAGTATCCCCAGCTCCCTGGCCAGCTTGGCCACCACGGGTGCCCCCCCGGTGCCGGTTCCTCCCCCCATGCCAGCGGCTATGAACAGCATGTCAGTGTCCAGAAGCCCTTCTTTGATGCGCTGGATGTCCTCCAAGGCCGCGCTCTTGCCCACCTCCGGGTTGGCTCCGGCTCCCAGTCCCTTGGTGAGTCTCGCCCCCAACTGAATCTTGACGGGGGATAGGCTGGCCTTCAGGGCCTGCACGTCAGTGTTGGCTGCTATGAACTCAACCCCCCTGAGTTCAGAGCGGATCATGTTGTCCACCGCGTTGCACCCCCCGCCGCCGATACCCAGCACCTTTATGCGGGCCGGCTGCACCTTGGTTTCCTCGAACTCCAGCATGGCGTCACCTCCCTCTTTCATGGCTCCCTTTGCCTCCCCGTGCTTTCTTTGGCCTGGCAGATTGCCCTTTCTGCCTTGCTCAAAGCAGTTCCTCCACCCACTTCTTAAAGGCTTTCACAATCTTGGCAAAGATGTTGCGATCCCCCACCCTGAAGCGCCCCTCTGTGGAGGGATGCCGGCTGCCGTAGATGACCAGCCCCACACCAGTGGCGTACACGGGACTGCTCACAACGTCCACCAGCCCTCCTATGCCCCGGGGAACTCCCCTTCTGACCGGCACGTCCAAGACCTGTTCAGCCAGCTCTGTCATGCCGTCCATTATCACTGCCCCCCCGGTCAACACCACCCCAGAGGTTATCAGGCTGTCGTATCCCTCTTCCATCAATTCACTGTGCACCAGCTCGAATATTTCCTGTACCCTTGGCTCTATGATTTCCCCCAGGATCTGCCTAGACAGAACTCGGGGTTTTCTCCCCCCCACGCTGGGCACCTCTATTGTCTCGTCCTTTTGTATACGGCTGGTCAGGGCGCAGCCGTATCGTCTTTTTATCCGTTCGGCCTCCACCATGGGGGTTCGCAGCCCCACCGCAATGTCACTGGTTATGTGATTCCCGCCCACGGCCAGCACAGCCGTGTGTTTCAGGCTCCCGCCGTGGAAAACTGCTATGTCCGTGGTGCCGCCGCCAATATCAACCAAGGCCACCCCGAGTTCCTTTTCGTCAGGGGCCAAGGTGGCCTCGCTGGAGGCCAATTGCTGCAGAGCTATGTCCACCACGTCCAGGCCGGCCCTGTGGGCGCTGCGTATTATGTTCTGGGCCGATGTGACAGCACCGGTGACAATGTGCACCTTGGCCTCCAGCCTCACCCCGGACATGCCCAGGGGATCCATGATGCCGTCCTGGTCGTCCACGATGAATTCCTGGGGAATGACGTGTATCACCTCCCGATCCATGGGTATTGAGACCGCCTTGGCTGCGTCTATAACTCGGCGCACATCCTGTTGGGTCACCTCTCCGTCCTTTATGGCAATGACCCCGTGACTGTTGAAACCCTTTATGTGACCCCCTGCGATGCCGGCAAATACCCTGCTTATTTCACAGCCGGCCATGAGCTCGGCCTCTTCCAAGGCCTTTTGGATGGAGTTCACGGTGCTGTCAATGTTCACCACCACGCCCTTGCGAAGCCCCTTGGAGGGGTGAGTGCCTATGCCCACAATGTCTATACCCCCCTCGGTGACTTCTCCCACTATCACGCAGATCTTGGTGGTGCCAATGTCCAGTCCCACTACCAGGTTGCTCTGTTTGGCCATGGTCTCCTGCCCTTTCCCTCATGCAAGGCCGCTGTTTGAACCGCTGTGCACTCCATTGGCGGCCGCCCTCCCCCCTAACCCCTGAACTTGACCGTGGCCCTGCCAGGGTGCCTCAAGTCGATCCTGACCACATCCTGCAGACGCCCTTCTGTGGAGAGATGCTCCAGAATCTTCTCCAACCTCTTGACCCTCTGGGTAAGCTCCCCGAATCCCAGCAGGACTTCTGAGGGACCCCCCTGCAGTGCCAGGCGAAGGCCCTTGTCCGGGTCCACACCTATCTCCTGTGCAGCCCATCGGGAATGCTTTGTCAACAAGCTGGCCAAAGCCATCCCTTCAAGGACCACCCTCCTGCAAGCCTCGGGTCTGGCATCCAGATCCTCCAGCTTCAAGCCCACCAGGGTGATCCACTCCCCTGGGGGAGGACGGTCATATGCTGGAAAGATGCTCCCAGAGGCGTCCACCAGGAACAAACTCCCCTCCACCAAGGCCTTGGCCACAGGCTTTCGCTCTTCTATACGGATGCGCAATGTGTTGGGAAAGCTCCTCTCCACCCATGCCCTTTCCACCCAGGGGTGGGCTTCCAACTTCCCACGGATCTCCGAGGGGCTGATGTGAAGCAGTGACTCTCCTGGCTTGACCCCACCCAGTTGGAGAACTTCCCTCCTTTCCAGGCGCCCGTCTGTGCTCACTTCCACCCTCTTCAGGGAGAGCAAGGGACTCCAGGCCAGTATCTGGCATCCACCCACCATTACCACCAGAATGCCGGCTGCAGTTGCCAGCCGAAGGCTCCAGCGCCTCAGGCGGGCTTCCCAGGGCACACCCGGAGTCTGGAGCTGAGTTTGCTCCTTCACCCATCCTCCCCCACAATCCTCACCTCTGGTTCCAGATGCACCCCGCTGTGCTCCAGAACCCTCCTTTGTATTTCTTCCATCAGGCCCAGGACGTCAGAGGCCTTGGCCCCTCCCATGTTCAGAATGAAGTTGGCATGCTGCCCTGAGACCGCAGCCGCTCCCCGGCTGAGTCCCTTGAGTCCTGCCTTTTCAATGAGCCTGCCCGCGAAGTCGCCCGGGGGGTTCTTGAAAATGGATCCTGCGCTGGGTTTCCCCAGGGGTTGGGTGGCCAGGCGCTTTGCCATCTGGATCCTCAAAGACTCCCTCACCGCCTCGGCCTTCCCTGAACGCACGGCCAGGGTTACCTCCAGGATGATGCTGCCCTCGGGCAGGCTCAGGCTTCGATAACCGAAGCTCAGGTCCTGCCTGGAGCGGGTCACAAGCCCGCTTTGGGGGTCAAAGCACTTTAGCGCCTCCACCACGCTTTCCATCCCTTGCTCATGGCTCCCTGCGTTCATGGCCACTGCCCCTCCCAGGTTCCCTGGGATGCCGGTCAGGAACCGCAAGCCCTCCCAACCCCTCCGCACTGCTTCTCCCAGGAGTCTCCTCACAGGACAGCCAGCTTGGGCCCAAACCCTCACCAGCCCCCCTGAGTCCTGGGCACGCAAGCCCCCCATGAGCCTGTGCACCCGAAGCACAACCCCTCTTATTCCGCCGTCCCGCACCACAAGATTGCTGCCTCTTCCTATCACCAGCCAGGGCACTGCGTTTTGCCTGCACCAGGCCACCAGGATTTCCACCTCCAGGGGGTTTGCCGGCTCCACAAGAGCGTCTGCAGGCCCTCCCACCTTCAAGGTGGTAAGCTCCTTCATGTCAGCCTGGAACTTCACCCTGCCCGGCAGCAGCCCTTGCAGCTCCTCAAGGGGCCATGAGTCCTTCTTGCTCCCTGCGCGGCCAAATGCGCAACTCAAGCTTTGGCCTCCGTGGGCCAGTCGCCCTGCTCGAGCCTTTCGATCAACTCCTCTCCCAGCTTCCAAACATCCCCGGCCCCGAGGGTCAGGACCACATCCCCAGGCACAAGCCGCTTCATCACCTCCTCCACAAGCTGTGTCCTGCTGCCCACGTAATGGGCGTCTCTGTGACCAGCCTGCCGGATGGATTTGCACAGCCCCTGGCCGTTCACCTCTGGGATGGGTTCCTCCCCCGCCCCGTAAACATCCATCACGAACAGCGTGTCTGCCTCGTGAAATGCCGTGAGAAAATCCTCGTAAAGGTGCAGGGTGCGGGTATACCTGTGGGGTTGGAAAATCACCAGGAGCCTCCTCCCCCAGCTGGATTTCGCAGCTTGCAAGGTGGCCCGGATCTCCGAGGGGTGGTGACCGTAGTCGTCTACCACGGTTATGTCATCTATGATGGCTTTTACCTGGAATCTCCTCTGCACGCCGGGAAAGACTCTTAGAGCCTCCTGCACTTTGGAGAAGGGCACCTCCAGTTCCAAGGCCACCCCGGCTGCGGCCAAGGCATTGAGCACGTTGTGCTGGCCGGGCAATGGGAGAAACAGATCCCCTAGTTTGCTCCTATGGAAACAAACGGAGAAAACGCAGCTGGTGCCGCAAGGCCTGAGCTCTGTGGCCTGCACGTCTGCCTGGGGATTCATCCCATAGGTGAGTACCCGTTTCTCCACTCTGGGCAACAGGGAGGGAATGTGGGGATCATCCAAGCAAAGCACCGCCACCCCGTAAAAAGGGATCCTGTTGATGAATTCCAGAAAGGTCTCCTGGATGTGGGCCAGATCCCTGTAATGGTCCAGGTGTTCCCTGTCTATGTTAGTCACCACGGCCACAGCAGGCGAAAGACGCAAGAAGGAACCGTCACTCTCATCTGCCTCTGCCACCAGGTACTCCCCCTGGCCCAGCTTGGCTCCCCCTCCCAGGCCCTGGAGCTTGCCTCCAACCACTGCTGTGGGATCCAGCCCTGCATGTGCCAGGACAGCAGCTATCATGGAAGTGGTGGTGGTCTTTCCATGGGCCCCAGCCACCGCGATCCCGTACTTGAGCCTCATCAGCTCGGCCAGCATTTCAGCCCTTCGGATCACTGGAATGCCTCTTTCCCTGGCTGCCAGCAGCTCCGGGTTGTCAGGCCTTACGGCCGAGGAGTAGACCACCACGTCTGCATCCCCGATATTCTCTGTGGAGTGGCCCCTGTGAACCCTCGCCCCCAGGGATGCCAGCCTGCGGGTGGTCTCTGAGTCGGCCAGGTCAGAACCGCTGACCCCGTAGCCCAGATTCAAGAGCAGCTCCGCAATCCCGCTCATTCCAATGCCGCCGATGCCCACAAAATGTATCTTTCTGTAACGCTTCACCACATTCACCCTCTGTTTCCCACAAGGGCCATGCACTCCCGCACCATGCTCTGGGCGGCTTCGGGCCTGGCCAAAGACCTGGCGGCCTGTCCCATGCTCTCCAACACTTTGGGCTGGGTGGCCAACTTTTCCACCGAGGCCGCCAGGGAAGCTCCCGATAGCTCCGCCTGCTCCAGGAGCACTGAGGCCCCTGCTCTTTGGAAAAACAGCCCGTTTCTCTTTTGATGGTCGTCCACCGCGTAGGGGAAGGGCACCAGGATGGAAGGCCGCCCGAAAAGGGATAGTTCAGCCAGGCTGCTGGCCCCTGCCCTGCATATCACAAGGTGAGCACGGCTGTAAGCGGTCTCCATACGATCTATGAACCCAACCACCTCATGGGGGATACCCGATTCCTCGTAAGCACGGCGAAGCTCCTGGAGCTGGGCCTGGCCGGCTTGATGCAGCACTGCCAGGGGGAATGGAAGTCTGGCCAGCAAAGGGATAGCCTCTTTTACTGCCAGATCTATGCCTCTGGCTCCCTGGCTCCCCCCGAAAATAAGCAACCTGAACTGCTCCTTCCCAAAGGGGTCCCATTTCACAGGGCCACACTCTCTGGCAGCCTCCAGGAGTTGCTTCCTTACGGGATTGCCGGTTATGCGCACTTTTCTCTGGGGGAACTGCTCCTCTGTGTCCTGGAAAGCCAGGAAGACCCTCCCGGCGATTCTGCCCAACATGCGATTGGTCCTGCCTGCAAAAGCGTTTTGTTCTGCCACAGCAGTGGGAATCCCCATCAAGAAGGCCATGAGTACCACAGGGCCTGCCACGTATCCCCCCATGCCCACCACCAGGTTGGGGCGATACCCGGCCAGTATGCCCAAACAGCGTCCCAGGACCCAGGGAAGTCCCAAGAAGGTCCTCAACTTGGCCTTCCAGTGGAGGCCCATCAGACCCCGTGCAGGGATCCTTCTCAGGGCGAAGCCATGGGCAGGCACCACCTTGGCCTCCAGGCCGCCGTGGGTTCCCACAAACAGGACCCGGGCCCCGGGATCCGACTCCATTACTGCCTGGGCCAGGCTTAAGGCCGGGAACACATGCCCTCCTGTTCCACCTGCTGCGATGAGCCACCTCACTGGCTTTCCCCCTCGCTCTGGGCCCGGGTGGAGAGCTGTATGAGAACCCCCACCGCAGTGAGGTTCACCACCAAGGAAGAGCCTCCATAACTTATGAAAGGCAGAGCCATGCCCTTGGTGGGCAGAAGCCCCATGGCCATGGCCATGTTGCTCACGGCCTGAAGGCCTATGAGGGAAACGATCCCCATGGCCAAAAGGGACCCAAAAGAATCCTTGATGGAGAGGGCAATCTTGGCCCCGCCCACCAGCAGTACCAGGAACAAGAGGCACACTGCGGCAATGCCCAACAACCCCCATTCCTCGCCGATCACAGCGATGATGAAATCCGTGTGCGGCTCTGGCAGGAAGAACAGCTTCTGCCTTCCCATGCCCAAACCCATTCCCAGGAAGCCCCCGTTGGCCAAAGCATAACAGGATTGCTTGAGGTGGTAGGCCTCCTTGAGGGTGGCCTCCCAGGGGGAAAAGAGATATTGGAAAAAAGTCTCTATGCGCTCCAGCTGATATCCCTGGAGCCGGCTCAGTATCACCAGGGCCCCTGGGATCAGTGAAAGGAGCATGTACAGCAGCCTGACTCCGGCCAGAAACATCATGATAAAGCAGATGGCTCCCACCACCAGGGCTGCCCCCAGGTCCGGCTCCTTGAGCAAGAGCCCCATCATTAGGGAGGCCACTGCCACGTGAGGGAGGAATCCCACCCATAAGCTCTTGATGGTGCCCCTCTCCCTTTTCTTGGCCAGGGAGTAAGCCAGGTAAAGGACCAAGGCCAATTTAGCCACTTCAGAAGGCTGGAAGCTGAACCAGCCCAAGGAGATCCACCTGTGAACCCTGGCGTTCTGGTGGGCCAGGGAGGGCATTAGTACAGCCACCAGAGCCCCTAAACTCAGGATCAGGGCAGGATAGACCAAGAGGCGGTACTTCTCGTAAGGCAGGTTCATGGCAAAGAACATGAAAACCAGACCCAGCAGTGCAAAGAGGCTCTGCCTTTTTATGAAGTGGAAAGGGTCCCCGAATTTTTCCTGGGCCAGAACGCAACTGGCGCTGTAGCTCATGACCATCCCGATACACACTAAGGCCAGGGCGGCCACCAGGATCGTGTAGTCGTATCTGCGAAGTCTCTCCACTTTCTTCTCTCAGAGTGCCTCTTGCTTTTTGGCCAAAGTGCGCACCACTTCCTTGAAGTGATGCCCCCTTTGCTCATAGTCCCTGTACTGGTCGAAACTTGAGCAAGCAGGAGACAGCAGCACCGTGTCCCCAGGCTTTGCCAGGGAAAAAGCCAAGGGCACAGCCTCTTCCATGTCCTTGACCAGATGCACCTCAACGCTTCGGGGCAGGGAATCCCTGATCCTCTCGGCAGATTCTCCCAGCAACACCGCAGCCCTGGCTTTTCTCTCCAGTGGCTCTCCCAGGGGCTTGAAATCAATACCCTTGTATTTTCCCCCCCCTATCCAAACCACTTTCCCCTCGCAGGCCAGGATGCCAGGGATTGCCGCCCCCACATTGGTGGCCTTGGAATCGTTCACAAAGGTTATTCCCTGTAGCTCGGCCACCTTTTCCATCCGGTGCTCAAGGCCCTTGAATTCCTCCAAGGCCTTGGATACGGCCCAGAGCGGAGACCCCATGGCAACAGCGCACAGGGCTGCCGCCATACTGTTCTGGGCCCCGTGAGGTCCGCCCAGGCAACTGTTCCTGAGAGGGATCCTATGGCTGAGCCCACCAAGGCTCAGCTCCACGGTCTCACTCCTTAGCCTTGCAGCCCCTTTTTCCCCCTCTAGGCTGAAACCCCACACCTCCATGGCCGGGTGAGGAGGAAGAGCTGCCACGGCCTGGGGATCGTCCAGGTTCACCACCGCAATATCCCCTTGCTGCTGCCTGGAGAAAATTCGGGACTTGGCGCTTCTGTACTCCTCCATGCTGGGATGGCGGTCTAGGTGGTCTTCGGTAAGGTTTAGCAGCGCCGCCACCTTGGGCCTGAAAAGACTTGTGCCTTCCAGTTGAAAGCTGCTCACCTCCACCACCAGGATCTCTGGCTCAAACCCGCAATCCAGGGCCTGGACCAGCGGGTTGCCTATGTTTCCCCCCACGAACACCTTTTTCCCCCAAGTCTCCAGGATGCTGCCCACCAAGGTGGTAGTGGTGGTCTTTCCGTTGGTGCCGGTCACGGCCACCATGGGTGCCTTCACGTACCAGGAAGCCAGCTCCACTTCTGCCACCACAGGGCATCCCCTTTGGGCAGCCTGCCTCAGAAGCTCCATTTCGGGGTTCACCCCGGGGCTCAGCACAATCCCCTGGGCCCAGCCAAAGGGCTCCTCTCTGTGGGGGCCGAACTCAAGGCTCACTCCCATGGGCTCCAGCTCTTCCCGCAAGCCTGGGAAACGGCTTTCTTCTCCCTTGTCCACCAGACGCACCAGGGCCCCGCGGCCGCACAGAAAACGTGCAGCAGCCCTGCCGGTTCTGGCAGCCCCCACCACCAGAATCCTCATCCCCTTTAGTTCCCAGGGCCGCATCTGCCTCTCTGCATGGCCCCCCAGAGTCTTCACGGGACCTCTCACCTCAGCTTAAGGGTGCTTATGGCCAGCAACCCCAGAAAAATGGATAAGATCCAGAACCTGACTATTATCTTGGGCTCGGCCCAGCCCTTCATCTCGAAGTGATGATGTATGGGAGCCATACGAAATATGCGCTTTCTTCTCAACTTGAAAGAGGAAACCTGAAGGATCACGGAGAGGGCCTCCACCACGAATATCCCGCCCACGATGGCCAGGAGAATTTCATGCTTGGTCACCACAGCCACGGCACCCAAGGCAGCCCCAAGGGAAAGCGAACCCACGTCCCCCATGAACACCTCTGCTGGGTAGGCATTGAACCAGAGGAATCCCATCCCTGCCCCCACCATGGCTCCGCACAGCACCGAGAGCTCCCCCACCCCGGCCACATAGGGAATCTGGAGATACTGGGCCGTCTTTATGTTCCCGCTCAGGTAAGAGAACAGAAGATAAGTGCCTGCAGCTATGGTAACAGGACCTATGGCCAACCCGTCCAGCCCGTCTGTCAGGTTCACGGCATTGGCTGCTCCAACTATGACAAACAGTGCGAATGGTATGTAAAGAGGCCCCAGGTCTGGCTGCACCTCCTTGAAGAAAGGCACGCTCAGGGTTGTGGAAAAAGCCGGGTGGTGAGCCAAGACCAAAGCCGTGACCCCTGCAATGAGGAACTCCAGTAACAACCTCAGCTTTCCGCTCAGGCCCTTGTGGCTTCTTCTTCTCACCACCCGCAGGTCGTCCAGGAAGCCCACTGCTCCGAAACCCAAGCTGGTCCAAAGAACCAGCCACACATAAGCATTTGTGAGATCTGCCCAAAGGAGTGTGGCCACCACGGCTGCCAGGAGTATCAGAAGCCCCCCCATGGTGGGGGTGCCCTCCTTGCTGAGGTGGCTGGCAGGTCCATCTGGTCGGATGGCTTGCCCTATGGAAAACTTTCGCAGCTGGCGGATGGCCCAGGGCCCCACCAGCCAGCAAATCAGGAGTGCCGTGACCACGGCATAGATGGTCCTGAAGGTTATGTACCTGAAAACGTTGAAAAACGTGCTGTATTCCACCAGGGAATAGAGAAGGTGATACAGCATGAATCAACCAGCCTCCAGTGGAGAGCCTTTCAAGGCCTCCACGATGGTTTCCATGGCCGCAGCCCTGGAGCCCTTCACCAGGATCCTGTCCCCGGGACGGATCATTCCTCTCAGAATCCCCACTGCCTCTTCACAGTCGAGAGCCTCGCGGATCTCCATGCCTCCCTTTTCGGCCCTCTGCCGGGCCCCCTCGGCCACCCAGGAGGCCCACTTTCCCACGGCCAGGAGAACCTTGACACCCAGGGAGGCCGCTTTCTCTCCCAGCTCTTTGTGGGCCTGAGGCGCCAGGGCTCCAAGTTCCCGCATCTCCCCGAGCACCGCCACAGCTCTTCCCTCTCCTCCCAGGCATAGGAGCTCCAGGGCAGCGGCCATGGAGACCGGGTTTGCATTGTATGTGTCGTCTATGAGAACAACCCCCTTTGGCAGGCTCACCACTTGGAGCCTTCCTGCAGAGGCACGGAAATCTTCCAAGGCCCCTTTGATCTCATCCAGGGTGGCCCCCAACACCCAGGCCCCTGCGGCAGCAGCCAGGGCTCCCCTCAGCATCGGGGTTCCCTGGGCCTTCAACTGCACTTGGATGCTCTCTCCTGCCACCTCCAGGCAGAACCTGGCCCCCTCCCTCTGAAACGGCTCTGCTTGCCTGCCCCGTACCATTGCTCCCTGCTGGAAGCCGAAGCTCACCTTGCGGGCTGCGCAGCCGCTGGCCAGACGCACCACCCAGGGATCATCCAGATTTACCAGGGCCATGCCCTGGGTCCCCAGGGCATGGAAAAGCTCCCCCTTTTCCCTGGCCACCCCTTCTACGTTCCCCAGACCTTGCAGATGAGCCGGAGCCACCTGGGTTATCAGGCCCACCTCAGGGCAGGCTATCTGGGAAAGTCTGGCTATCTCTCCTGGCTCGCTCATGCCCATCTCCAGCACCACTGCCCTGTGATGCTGCCTCAGTTGCAGGAGGGTAAGGGGCAGGCCTATGCGGTTGTTCAGATTTCCCTTGTTCTTCAGCACACTGCGGCTGCGCTCCAGTATGGAGGCCAACATCTCCTTGGTGGTGGTCTTCCCATTGCTCCCTGTTATCCCCACCACCTGGACCCCATGAAGTTGCCTCCATTTCCTGGCTATCTCCCCCAGGGCAAACAGGGTGTCCTCCACCTCCACCAGGGCAGCCCCGCGGCTGTAGGCTCTGTCCCCAAACCCGCCTCCTCGCCCTTTTTGCATCAAGACACCGCAAGCCCCCTTGGCCAGTGCAAGGGCCGCGAAGTCATGGCCGTCGAAGCGTTCCCCCCTGAGAGCCACAAACATTTCTCCGGGGATGAGGCTTCTGGTGTCGGTCGAGATGCCCAGGGGTCTCATTTCAGGATCTCCGGCCAGAAGGGTTCCCCCCGTGGCCTCCAGGATCTCCCCCAGACTCAGGAAATCTTGGTACACGCGCCACATTGGGAGCTCTCCAGCAAAGCCCTTCTGGCCACTTCCCTGTCATCAAAGGGGATGGTTTTCTTGCCCAGGATCTGGTAATTCTCGTGGCCTTTGCCGGCTATCAGCACCACGTCCCCCCGGGCAGCATGCTTCACGGCCCACTTGATGGCCTGCTCCCTGTCTTCCAAGACCGTGTAGCAGGGCGGCCTTATGGGCTGATCCGGCCGGATCCTGCTCACCTGGGTGCTTCGAAAGCCCTCCAGAATCTCCTGGATAATGGCTCCTGGGTCCTCGCTTCTGGGGTTGTCATTGGTCACAACCGTCAGATCGCAATGGCGGGCTGCTGCCCTGGCCATCATAGGCCGCTTCCCTCTGTCCCTGTCACCCCCGCACCCGAAGACCACTATGAGCTTTCCTTTGGCCAGTTTTCTGGCTGTGCTCAAGGCCCTATCCAGGGCATCAGGGCTGTGGGCGTAGTCCACCAGGACCGTGATTTCGGAGGCCGGAGCCTGGACCTCCACCCGCTCCATCCTGCCAGGCACAGCTTTGAGCCTTCGGAGCCCTTCCTGCCACTTCTCAGGCTCCACCCCGAGGAGCCATGCACATCCGCACGCGGCCACCAAGTTAAGCACGTTGGGCTCCCCTATCAATGGGCTTTCAAGGAGAACCTCCCCCTTGGGGAAGCCGAGCAGGATCCGGCTCCCATCTTGGTCCCCAGTCCATTCCAGGGCCTTGAAATCCCCCTCGTTTCCCAACCCGTACCAAATCACCCTTGCTTGACAGGACTCGGAGATGACACGGGAGGCAGGGTCGTGCAGGTTCAAGAGCGCACATCCTCCCTCGGATCCAGCCTTGAGGTGCTCCTTGAAAAGGAGCGCCTTTGCCCCCAGATAGGCCTCCATGGTTCCGTGGTAATCTAGGTGATCCCTTGTGAGATTGGTGAAGACCCCTACCTGGAACTTGCAGCCCAGCACTCTTTTCTGGCTCAAGGCATGGCTGGTGACTTCCATGACCACATGGGAAACCCCATCTTGCTTCATCCTGGCCAGGAGCCTATGCAGTTCAACAGAGTCCGGGGTGGTGTTGGGCGCAGGCAAGAGCTGTTCTTTCCATCTGTATGCAATGGTACCCAGAATACCCACCCTGTGGCCTGCGGCCTCCAGTATGGCTCCCAAGAGGTGTGCTGTGGTGGTTTTCCCGTTGGTGCCCGTTATGCCTACGAGTCTTAGGTGTTTGGCTGGCTCGCCGTACAAGCGGGATGCCAAGGAAGCCATGGCCTCTCTGGCCTGCGGGACCCTCACCTGTGTGAGCCTGCCGGCCAAAGAGTCCTGGAATCTTTCCACCACAGCAGCTGCTGCCCCGCGGGCCGCGGCCTCCTGGAGGAACTCATGGCCGTCCAGGGCCGTTCCAGGCACTGCCACAAACAGATCCCCGGGCAGGACCCTTGCGGAATGGGAAGCCACTCCCTTCACTTCCACATCCAGGTCCCCTCGCACCTCCAGAATCTCCTCTGGCGTGAAAAGTTCGGACAGCCTCACGCTTTTTTCCTCCCACGGCACTCCCGGCTCGCGAAGGTACATTTCCGGCCTGCCTCAAGAGCCTCTGGGAAAGCCTCAGCCGGGTCTGCATCTAAATTGTCATAGTTACTGAAGGCTCGAGGAGGAGCCTCCCCGGGTCATCCGGCCCTTTTCCCGGGCCAAGAACTGCTCCTCAGGGTAGATCCCAAGGATGCCCAAGGCGTCCCGCACGATCTCCCTGAACACAGGCGCTGCCACCTGGCCTCCGTAGATGTTTCCTTGGGGCTCGTCCAAGGCCACAAGTACACACAACCTAGGCTCTTTGGCCGGCACGAAACCCACGAAAGAGGCCAGATACTTTCCTTTGAGGTAGCCCCCGTGACGCGTATCCGGCTTCTGGGCAGTCCCTGTCTTGCCTGCCACCTGGAAGCCCTCCACGGCTGCCTGACCACCAGTGCCCTCTGGGGAGACCACTGCGATGAGCATCTCGGTGATCTGGCGTGCTGTCTCAGGTGACACCACGGAGCCCAATTCCTGGGGGGCGCGTCGCTCCACGGTGTTGCCCTGGGCATCCAGGATCTCCCTGACCACGAAGGGGCGCATGAGGCGCCCCCCGTTGGCCAAGGCACAAAAGGCATTGGCCAACTGCAAGGGCGTGACCGAGACCCCCTGGCCAAAAGAGATATTGGCCAGCTCTATGGGAGCCCACTTGGGTGGCCTCAGGAGCCCTGGGGCCTCTCCTGGGATGTCCACTCCGGTGGGCTTCCCGAAGCCGAAGTTCCGGATATAAGGATAGAGCCGTTCGGCCCCGAGGGATAGACCGATCTTGGCAGCCCCGATATTACTGGATTTTTGGATCACACCAGCCAGGCTCAATGTGCCATAATGGTGAACGTCATGGATGACTTTGTCATAGAGCCGGTATGCTCCATTTTCGCAGTAGAGCACATCAGCCGGCTTCCAGATTTTTTCCTCCAGGGCTGCAGCCACAAGTATTGGTTTGAACACAGAGCCCGGCTCGTATGCGTCTGCTGCACAGCGGTTCCTGAGAGTCTCCTTGGGATACTGCTGGTAGGTGTTGGGATTGAAGCGGGGCACAGTGGCCATGGCCAGGATCTCCCCTGTCCTGGGGTCCATGGCCACGGCCAAACCACCCTTGGCCCGGGCTGCTTCCACTCCTTCTTGCAGACGCTGTTCGGCTGAGTGTTGGATCTCCTTGTGGATGGTCAGGACCAGGTTGTGCCCATCCTTGCGTGCCACTATGAGTCCCTCGGCAGAGGCCAAAGGTCTTCCCAGGGCGTCCTGGTCCACCACCAACCTGTTGGTCTCACCCCTTAGCAACCGATCATACTGATATTCGATGCCATCCAGGCCTTGGCCGTCCACCCCCACAAAACCCAGGAGGTGTGCTCCCAGTTCCAGATTGGGATAAAAGCGCCTGGTCTCCTGCACTATCCCCACCCCTGGAACTCCCAAGGCTCTCACCCTGGCGCTCACAGTGGGGACAACCTGGCGTTTCAGCCAGACAAATGGGGTTTCCTGCCGGAGCTTCCTGAGTATGGTCTCGCTGTCCATCTCCAGGACAGGAGCCAACTTCTTGGCCGCCCCCACCAGGTCCTCCATGCGGCCTGGTCTGGCGTAGATGGAGTCCACGGGGATACTGATGGCCAGGTCCTCTCCATTGCGATCGTAAATGCTGCCCCTGGCAGGCAAGACAGTGATCTCCCGCTGGTAGATCCTCTGGACTTCCTGCCTCAACCTCTCCCCGTGATGGATCTGTATCCGGTAGGACTGAAACAGAACTCCTCCCAGTGCTAGGGCTGTGCATGCCAGGAGCAAGAGGAACCGCATGCGCATCCAATCCCTGTGTCGCGGCTCTGGCTTCTTCCTCATGGCAACCGTACCACCTCCCGGGGCTTGGGATGGTGCAGGTGAAACCTCTTGCGGGCAGCCTCCTCCAGTGCCTTGGGCGAGGTGAAGGTGGCCCAGGTGAGCCTCAAGGTCCTGTGTTCCATCTGTATCCTGGCCTGTTCTCTCTGGGCCTCTTCCAGCAGGTACCGTTCCCTGAGAACCGAGGCCTTGGACCAAACACACAGAAAACATCCGGCAACCAAGCTGGAGAGCAAGACCATCACATGGGCCAGGTTCAGGCGCACAGGCAGGAGGCCTGAGATTTCCTTCCTGATGGCCCTGTGCTGCCTTGCAGGGGTAAGAACCACTGCTTCCATTTCAGTCCCCTTGTGCTAAGAGGCCCTGGAGAAAACAGGCCTCAGTCCCTCCTCCCCCAGACCTTGCAGGTTTCCAGGGGCGGGAGAGGCGGGTCTGAAAACACTCCGCCCGCGCCATAACACCTGGGAAGGCCCTTGAGTCCATATTTCCTGAAGCATGCAGGGGGATTGGGTTGCGCAAGCCCCCGCTTTGCTCCAGCTGGGCGAGCCATCCGGGATATGGGATAATGCGCGCAGCTTGGTCCTCATCGCTTTGCTCCGGCCGCAGGGGCTGAGGGAGCCAGCTTCTCCAGGACTCTCAACTTGGCACTTCTGGCGCTCGGGTTTCTGGACAGCTCCTCATCAGAAGGGGTCAGAGGCTTGCGGGTTATGATCATGAACCTTTCCTTGGAAGCTGCCTTCTCCCGCATGAGAGACTTGACCAGCCTATCCTCCAAGGAGTGGTAGGTGATCACGCAGAGTCTCCCGCCCGGCTCCAGGCACCGGGTGGCCGCATCCACCCCCCGGCTGATGTTGGAAAGCTCCTGGTTCACCTCCATTCTGAGAGCCTGGAATACCCGGGTGGCCGGATGGATCCTACCCCTGCGGCCGGGCACCACCCCAGCTACCAGCTCGGCCAGTTGGCCGGAGGTCTGTATGGGTCTGGAGCGCACTATGGCCCGGGCTATTCTGCCTGCCCAAGGCTCCTCTCCCTTGCTTCTGAATAGCTCCCTGAGCTGCGTCTCAGACCAAAAATTCACTATCTGATGGGCTGTGAGCGGGGCCTCTGGGTCAAACCTCATGTCAAGGGGGCCGCAACCCCTCACAGAAAATCCCCTCTCGGCAGATGTGAGTTGTTCATAGGAGGCTCCCAGGTCCAGAAGAATCCCCTTTACCCAATAGCATCCCGCCTCACTCAAGATCCGCCCCAGATCGGCGTAATTCCCCCTTCGCAGTATTACCCTCTGCCCATAACAGGAAAGGTTCTGCCTTGCCCTATCCAGGGCCTCCGGATCCTTGTCTATGCCAATAAGCCGCCCGTCAGGAGAGCTGCGCTCCAGTATCACCCTGGCATGTCCCCCTGAGCCCACTGTGCCGTCCAGAAACACTCCCCCTTGTGGTCCTGCATTCAGGGCTCTTGCCACCTCCTCTGCCATGACCGGTAGGTGGGCCTGCCCCGGCTTTCTGCCCGAGGAGGATAGGTTCCCCAGGTTCCTGGGAGCGCCCAGCTTGCCTGATATCCCGCGGGGACGTCTCGGGGCCGAGCCCATGGCCTGAACCATTGGCAAGCCCGAGGCACAAAGCCCCACAGAGATCACCTGCTTGAGCAGGACACGACTTCTGCTGTGCTCGCGATGACTGGTCAAAGGAGTCTGTGCGATCCTTCTCATGGCAGATACTGGGAAAGCACCGAGCGCATGCGCTCCACGTTTTGCGGTTTTGGCTTCCAGAGCTGCGGAGACCAGATCTCGAACCTCTCCAGCAGCCCCACGAAAAGGGCTTCTCTGCCCAGCTGGGCATACTCGCGCAGATTCGCCGGAATGAGGATTCTGCCCTGACGGTCCACAGAGCATTCCTGGGCCCCTGAAATGAAGAACCTCCTGAACTGCACAGCCTCCGGCACGAAGCTGGGAAGAGTCTGGAGACGTTTCTCCATCTCCATCCACTCCTCCATGGGATAGGCCACCAGACAAGGGTCCAGGTCATTGGTGACCATGAAGGCTTGATCAGCACGGCCGCTTATTGCCTCCCTGAACTTGGAAGGGATGCTCACCCTGCCTTTGGCATCAATGGTGTGAGTGTAGCGGCCGCGAAACACCTGTCCTCCTTGGGCTCTCTTACCACTTTTTACCACTATCCTCCACTTTGCGCCACTATAAGGAGGGTATTTCCCCTTGTCAAGAAGAAAATTGGGGGGATGTGCCACCCAGATTTTTTTTTGGGACTTTGTCTGATTCCATGCTGCTGGGGGCATGAACCAGTGGGGGAAAGTGGATGCAGGCTTGACACGCTCTCTCGGAGATGTTACCCAAGAAAAGCTTTTTCCCCCTTCTAGAAAGCTCCAGGAGGTCCCCGATGGCTCCAGAGGATCGCCGCACCCAGATCAGGAGGAGATCTGACCGGGCTTTGAGGCACACTGTGGAGATCCTGAAGCTGCTAGACCGCATGTTCAAGGGTGAAAAAGTGGATTTTGGGGAGTACTACGCTGATCTGGTGGGAATGCGCTCCAGCTTGGGGCGCCGGGAGGAGGACAGGCTCCTGGCCGAATCCCTCTGCTCGGCGTTGGAGGCCCTGGCAGCAGATATCCAGGGGCTGACAGGTGCCAACAAGACATTGCGTCGGGTGCGTCTAACCAAGATGGGCGGCAAGAGGGGCGCTGCCTTGGAGGTACACTCATCCCTGGTGGGCTGGGAAGAGGCTCAGCCCAAGGTGGGATCCAACTACACTCTCTTCAAGGATGAGGGAGGGGTTTTCCGCTCGGCTGTGGTCATCAGGGTGGCGGAAGGGCAGTTTCAGACGCGTAATTCACTATATCGAATAGAAGTATTGGAGGAACGTCCTTTGCCA
This sequence comes from Desulfarculaceae bacterium, assembly GCA_037443445.1. Classification (GTDB taxonomy): domain Bacteria; phylum Desulfobacterota; class Desulfocorpusculales; order Desulfocorpusculum; family Desulfocorpusculum; genus Desulfocorpusculum. The sequence continues at coordinate 25,798 of JBBIOJ010000029.1, forward strand.
GACTAGACCACTCCCTCCTCCAGTATCCTTTCCCCCCGAAATATTCTTCCCACCTCCAAAGGACTCAGGTCGATGCTCTGGTATCTGCCTGTCCGGATCAGCTCGGAGAGGCCCTGTCCCACGGCAGGGGCCTGCTGCAAACCGTGCCCGCTGAAGCCTGTGGCCACAAAGAAGCCTTCCAGGCCAGGATACTTGCCCAGAAGTGCGTTCTTATCCCAGGTGCACATCTCATAAAGACCGGCCCATCCCCTCACGAGCTTGATCCGCTCAAAGGCCTCAACCCACCCGGAGAGCGCAGGCCAAATCTCGTTCATGAAGAAATCCCTGTCCCATTCAAACCTGAAGCCCGGCTTTTCCTGCCTGGGCTTTCCAGTGAGGATCTGCTTGCCCGATTCGTGGCGGAAGTAAAGGTCCTCTGGATCTATGACCAGGGGGAGCTCGTAAGGGAACTTCTGTGCTGGGTCAAAGCAGTAGGCCATTCTGGGATGGGGTTCCACAGGCAGCTCCAGCCCGGCAGTACCGGCCAGCTCCCCGCTCCAGGCTCCGGCAGCCAGCACCACGCAGCCTGCCTCCATGACCCTGCCATCCCTGGCCCTGACCCCTGTTATTCGGCCTGCCCTGCGAAGCAGCTCCACCACATCAGCCTGGATGTAACGGGCCCCCAGGGATCTGGCTTTGCGCAGATAACCCTGGAGCACCCCGTGAGGATCCGTGTACCCGGCCTTTGGCCCCCAGGATGCCCCCAGAAGCCCTTCCACCTTCAGATCAGGTACGATCTCCACAATCTGCCTGGGCTCCAGAAGCTCCACAGATGCCCCCAGGGCCCTCTGCAGCAGATGTTGACGCTGGAGAGCCTCCCAGTTGCGTTGATCAGCCAAAAAGAGATAACCCCTTTGCCTGAACTCCGCGTGGGCCGGCTCCCCATCCACCTCCATTTCCTCATCGAAGTGCTGGAACCTCTCCAGGCTGAAAAGGCCTATGCGGATATTGATCTCAGTGCTGAACTGTTGGCGCACTCCCCCGGCGCTTCTGGGTGTTGTGGCAAACTCGTACGTAGGGTCCCTCTCCAAAATGCCAACTGTTCCGTCCAGCCCGTCCTTGAGAAGATGATAGGCTATGCTAGCTCCTATGACTCCTCCTCCCACTATGAGCACATCCAGCGCCGTCCGGCTCACCTTCTCCACCCTCTGCTGGCTCTGGGGCCACTCTGGCCTCCCGCCAGATGTCATGCAAGGCGGGAACCCATGATTTCCCACCCGGACCGTTCCCCAAGGCCAAGAACTCGCGGAAACAGGCACCCCAAGCCCCTAAGCCCGCCAGATCACCCAGCTCTGCCCCGTTGGGGGCTCAGGTCCCAAGGACCCTTTGAGGAGCTCTTACCCAAAACCCTTGTTCGACTTATCAAGCAGGCGGAGTGTTTTCAGACACAGTCACGTTACTCCCAGTAGATCCAGCTCCCAGAAAGCATTCTCTTCTGCTCTTGAACAATGGGCCCCACGGGCGCCCCTTCAGGGACATGGTCTCACAAACAGTCTGCTTCTGGACGCACGGAGCCTTGGGAAAGGACCCTGGCCTTTGGGGCCTCAGCCTTCCTCATCCAGGATTTTCTTTAGAATGCTCACACCCTGGTCTATCTCCTCCTTGGTTATGGTGAGGGCCGGGGCGAACTCCAGGGCATGCCCCATGAACCTGATGATGAGGCCCTTCTGCCTGGCCTTCTCCACAAGGCGGGCCAGACGTTCTGGAGAAAGGGGCTCCCTGGTCTTTTTGTCTGCGCTCATGTCCAAGGCCAGCCAAAGCCCTGTGCCCCGAGCCTCGCCCACCAGGGGGTGATCTTCCAATTCCTTCAACTTCTCCAGGAAATATTTTCCTGTCAGCATGGCCCTCTCCACCAGGAGCTCTTCCTGCATTATCTCCAGGTTCTTGAGGGCCGCAGCACAGGCCACAGGATGGTTTCCGTAGGTATGGAGATGGTTCAGGACCTGGACAGGCTCCAGGACCTCTTTGGTGCACCCCACGGCTCCCAGGGGCACATAACCGCTGGAGATTCCCTTGGCCATGGTCATCAAGTCCGGTTGGATTTCGAAGTGCTGGATGCCGAACCAGCGCCCTGTCCTGCCAAAGCCACAGATAACCTCGTCGTCGATGAGCAGGATCCCGTACCTGTCGCAGATTTCCCTGACAATGGGCCAGTACTCCCGCGGAGGAGCGCAGGCTCCAAAGCCTTGCTGAACAGGCTCCCCTATGAAGGCCGAGACCTGCTCCGGGTCCTCAAAAAGCACCAGTTTCTCTATGTCCCTGGCGCAGGCCAGGTCGCAGGAGGGGTAGCTCAGGTGAATGGGACAGCGGTAGCAATACGGGGACTCTGCAAAGACCACGCCTGGCCCCAGGGGTTCCATGATCTGGCGCATGGGCAGAACGGTCCCCAGGGCCCTGAGAGCCCCGCCGGTCACGCCGTGGTACGCCCCCCTTCTGGAGATGACCTTTTGTCGTCTCTTTTCTCCCTTGAAGAACTGCGAATGGCGGGCCAGCTTGAAGGCAGTCTCCACAGCCTCGGACCCGCCGCTTACAAAGGTGAACCAATTGAGGTCCCCAGGAGCAAGTCCGGCCAGTTTCTCAGCCAACTCCAGGGCCGGCTCGTTTGCGTACTGCATTGGAGTGATGTAAGGAATTCTCATCACCTGCTCGTAAACGGCCTTTGCAATCTCCTCCCGGCCGTAGCCCACGTGCACCGGCCTGGTGTTGCCCGCTGTGAGATCCAGGTACTTGCGGCCTTGCTTGTCCCAGAGCCATACCCCCTTTGCCCTTACCATCACCGGAGCCTGTTCCCATTCTGACTTGGCAGTGCGCTGCAAGATCAGGTGTCCGCCCATCCATCACCCCCTGTTGCCTTGTTCTGAGTACATTTCCCCTGCGTTGTATGAGCTTCTGACAAAAGGGCCGCTGGCCACGTGAGAGAATCCCATCCTGAGGGCCTTCTCTCTCCAGGAATCGAACTCCTGGGGAGGCAGGTAGCGTTCCACCGGGAGGTGATCCAAGGAGGGCCTGAGGTACTGCCCCAGTGTCAGCCTCTTGCAGCCAACCCCCAAGAGGTCCTCCAAGACCTGCTCCACTTCCCAGTCCTCCTCCCCAAGGCCCAGCATGAGCCCGCTCTTGGTGGGGATCCGGGGGGCCAGGAGCCTTGTCCTCTCCAGCAACAGCAAGGATCTGTTGTACTCGGCCCCTGGTCTCACCCTGGGATATAACCTTGGCACGGTCTCGAGATTGTGGTTTAGCACCTGCGGGCTGGCCTCCAAGACCTTTCTCAGGGATTCCTGCGAGCCCTTGAAATCCGGCACCAGAACCTCAACTGCGGCCTCTGGCACTTCCAAACGAATCTCCCGGATGGTCTCGGCGAACTGGCTCGCCCCTCCATCCTCCAGATCGTCCCTGGTCACCGAAGTGATGACCACGTAACTGAGACCCATGGCCTTGACGGCCTGGGCCACTCTCTTGGGTTCCTGAGGGTCAGGAGGAGCCGGCCTCCCGTGGCTCACCGCGCAGAACCTGCAATGGCGAGTGCAGAGATCCCCCAGGATCAGGAAGGTGGCAGTCCCCTTGGAGAAACACTCCCCCTGGTTGGGACAAAGAGCTTCCTGGCAGACAGTATGCAGACAGCCCTCCCGAATCAGGTCTCGGACCCCTTGAAAGGTCTTGCCCGCACCCAGCCGTCTCTTGAGCCAGGCTGGTTTGGGAGTTCTCTCCTCTTTCATCTCCCTCTTTCCGGAAGTGGCTCCTCGTGCCCAGGGCTTGCCCCTGTGAGCCACTGCAGTTCATCCAGAGAAATGTCCTGTAATCTCACACCAAAGACCTCTTCCAGCGCATCCTTGACCAGAGACCTGGCCTTGGCCATTCCCACCTCGGCCCCCAGTAGTTGGGCAATGCTGGTGGGCCTTACCCCTGGGAGGCCGCAGGGATCTATCCAGCTGAAGGGCTCAAGATCGGTGTTCACGTTAAGGGCAAAGCCGTGGAAGGAAATCCCGGCCCTGACCGCTATGCCGACGCTGCCCAGTTTCTTGCCCTCTGCCCAGACCCCTCGGTTCAAAGGGCTGCGGCAGGCTCGGATTCCCCAAGCCCCGGCTGTACGGATCATCACCTCTTCCAGGGCTCCCACGAACTCCACCACCTTCCAGCCATTGGCCCCGAGGTGAACCACAGGATAGCAAACCAGTTGCCCAGGACCGTGAAAGGTTATTAGCCCACCCCTCTCCACTCTCCTCAGCCCTACCCCCTTGCTTCTTAGAAATTCCTGTCCAACCCTGAGCCCGGCCAGATCCCCCCTCCGACCCACAGTGAAAACAGCCGGGTGCTCAAGCAAGATCACCACGTCGGGGAGTTGCGGATTCGCCTTCCTGGCCTGTACCAGTCCCAGCTGAAGCGCCCTGGCCTCATCGTAGTCCATGGACTGAATCTCCAGGCAACTCCAGGCTCTCAAGGCTCCCTCCAGGGCGGGCCTCAAAAGGGGATGAACCCAATCAAGAACCTATTCAGGAAACCTCCCGTGATCTCTAAACAGGTATGCTAGCATAGCCTCCCTCCTGCCTCCAGAGAGAGGCCAGGCTACACAGGCCAGAACCTCAAAGAGGGCCTCCAAGGCCCAGCCGGAACAGGCCCTTACTCCCCAAGCTGTCCCCGGGGAAAAAAAATCAACAAGGCTTGACCCGAAAAGCATGTCATGATAAGCAGTTTGCGCCGGGCTTCCCCATCAGGTTCTTTCTCGCGAAGAAACTCCAGGCAGATCTTCCTGGCCATGATCCCAGTTCCAACCCCGGCAGGCAGTTCTTGAGCTCCGGACAAAGGAGGTGATGGAAAAAGAGAGGGGAATATCCTGAGGCATTGTTGACCATTGGGGTCGATCATGATGAAAGGAGGAAGGGTTATGGCAGAAAGGTCCGAGCGTTCTACCTTGGATTTCCTCAAGGAATGGGGTGATGCTCTTACCCGTTGGTCGGAAAGATGGATCCCCGATGCCTTGGTCATAGTGTGGATCCTGAGCATAGCCACCTTCATCATGGCCCTGATCTGGGGAGACACCACCCCCAAGGGCGCGGTGGTGGCCTGGGGCAAGGGTTTTTGGGCCCTGCTCTCCTTTGCCATGCAGATGTGCCTCATCATGATGACAGGATACATCCTGGCCTGCTCCCCTCCTGTGAGGAAGATCCTGGACGGGCTCTCAGGCCTCACCAACCCCGAGAAGCCCTGGCAGGCCATAGTGGCCATGAGCCTCTTTTCCATGATCACGGCCTGGATCAACTGGGGCCTGAGCCTCATCTCCAGCGCCATGTTCGCCCTGTTCCTTGTAAGGCGTAACCCCAAGAGTGACTACAGGCTCCTGGTGGCAGCCGCGTACCTGGGGCTGGGCTGCACCTGGCATGCGGGACTCTCGGGCTCGGCCACCTTGCTGGTGAACACCCCCAACAACTTCCTAATCCAGTCCAAGCTCCTGGACAGCACCATCTCCACCACCGAGACCATTTTCACTGGTTACAACCTGATCATGACCCTGATAGTGCTGGTGCTCATAACTCTGCTCATGGGGTTAATGCACCCCAGACCCGAGAAAACCTACAAGGTCCGGCCCGAGCTCATGGAGAAGCTCAAGCTTTACGAGGCCCCTGAGAGACCCACGGGGAAACTCAGCCCTTCCCAGTGGATGAACTGGTGGCCAGGCTTCAACTTGATCGTGGCTGCGGGAGGGCTCCTGTGGCTGCTTTGGGAAGTGCTGCAAAAAGGGGTGGCCCAGTCCATAAACCTGGACAACATAAATCTTTTCTTCCTCATGCTTGGGGTCCTTTTCCACTGGAGGCCCTGGAGCTTTCTGAAGGCCACCGAGGATGCAGGCAAGGCCGTCTGGGGGATCATTGTGCAGTTCCCCTTTTATGCCGGGATATTCGGGCTTTTCAAGTTCACGGCCCTGGCCACTGTCTTCACCAAGGCCTTTGTGGCCATCTCCACATCGGGAACTTACCTGCTTTTCACCTATTGGTACGCCGGGCTTCTCAACTACCTGGTTCCCTCGGGGGGCTCCGAGTGGGCCATCACAGCCCCATACCTTATCCCGGCAGCCAAGGAGCTGGGGGTAAGCATCCCCAAGACAGTCCTGACCTATGCCTGGGGGGACATGATGACCGACATGATCCAGCCCTTCTGGGCCATAGCCATGCTGGCCGTGGCCAAGCTGGAATTCAGGGAGATAATGGGCTGGCTCCTGATGGTCTTCTTTGTTTACTTCGTGATTACCTCAATCGGCTTTCTGATCTATCCCTTTATCTGAAGGGACTGGAGGCGGGCAAGAAGCCCGCTTCCCAAGCCCCTGTTTCATTTCCTGCCCTGCCCAGGGGGCCGGCACTTACTAGTACACGGCCGGCTCCCTCTGAAGCCGCCTCAAGGCCAGCCTGGCCGTGTGGGCCAATGATGGGTGGGTTTCCTCCAGGTCGCACAGCTGCCTTAGGTGATCCACTGTTCTCAGGATGAGGGAAACCAGGTCCCCATCATCCAGGCTCACGCAGCTGGTCAGTTCTTTCCAGCTCAGCCCCTTGGCCCAGAGGTATGCCGCAGCAGCAGGCCAGAACTGAAGCACCGGGGTCCTGAATCCTTGCTCTGCCAGGAGCAGGCCCATCTCGTAGATGGCCCAGAGGAGCTCCTCGAAAGCCTCTGCCATTTCCCGAAGCTCCTGGCCCCTCACCAAGACCTCTTTGTCCCTGTCCAGCACGAATGTGGCCATGAGCCCTGCCAGGACCGGGGCTGAGCGGCCCTCGAACACCCCTTTCCGGATGGCCTCTGCCACAAGCACCGGGTGGTCCAGCCTAAGCCTGGAGGCCCAGCGCCCCTCGGGGGTCAGCCGATCTCCCTGATCCACGAAGCCCGTCTCCTTGAGAAAGGCCAGATGCTCCAGGAAACTTCTCCAGAGCCACCCAGAGACCGTGGAGGCAGGGCTCAGCTGCCTCCTCTCCAGGATTTTCTTCCCCCTGGGAGGTAGTCCAATCCCCAGGCCCTTTGCATCCAGCATCTCCAGCTGTGTTCTGAGGGATTCGATTTGCTCCTCGGGGGGCAGATCCAGCCTTCGGGGCAGCAGAGCCTTGATCTCTTCTAGGTGAACCCCACGAAGCACTAAAGAGCCTTTTCTAATCTTGAGCTTGCCTCCGAGCTTGTGGGCCATGCAAAGAGGTTTGCCCCTTCTCTCGGCCATGCGGATTGCCACGAACACAGAGCCGTTCTTGTGCAGGAAGAGCCTTCCCCTGCCCAGCCGCTCCCTCAGAAGCGGCATGGAGTGCTCCCAGGGAGGCCTTTTCACCCGCCATTTCCCGGGGTCCCTGGGATACTCCTCCTGTTTCTCCCTCCAGGGGGCAGCTCCCTGGACTCTGGCCAGGGATTTTTCCAGGATCCCCCTTATTTCCTCTGGCCCATGGGAGAGAAGCAGGTTCAACACCATGGAGAAGTTGATCTGTATCTGGCTGCTGAGAGGGTCAGGGGGGCTTCTCAGCAGCCAGGCAACTCTCTCAAGGTCCTGGTGGCGACCCGGCAGAAAAAGGGCAAATCCCACCTTGTCCTTTCCCCTTCTGCCTGCCCTGCCGGTCATCTGCTGAAGCTCTGTGGCGGTCAGGGGCACGAACTCCCGCCCATTGAACCTGTCGCTTTGGGGAATTACCACTGTACGGGCTGGGAAATCCACCCCGGCAGCCACGGTGGAGGTGGAGAATATGGCCTCCAGGTGCCCCGAGTTCATGAGCCGCTCCACCACCAGCTTCCACTGGGGGAGATGCCCTGCGTGGTGGGAGGCCACCCTGTGGCGCAGGATCGGCCCGAACTGCTTGTGGCTCCTCAAGATGGGAAATTCCCGAAGCAGGGGCTCCATTGCAGCCCATATCTCCTCTTGCTCCCCAGGAGGCCGGGCTGGCCCCCTGAAAGATTCCACAGCCCTGTCGCAATCGGCCCTGCTCTTGAGAAAAAAAATGGCCGGCAGCATGTCCAGGCGCCTCAGGCCTTCCAGTACTCCCTCGAAGTCTGCAATCTTTTGGGCTCTCCTGCCCCTGGGGGGGCCTTCCTGGAGATACCTGGCTGCCTCTGGCCCGAGCCCCCTTTTGCCCAAAAGAAGCCCAAGGCCCATTTCAGGGTGGAGAAAAAGAGCGTGAAGCGGCACGGGCCTGCCCTGGGCTGTAACCAGGGCACAACCCTGCCCCCGGATGCTCTCCAGCCAGGCACATATCTCCTGTGGATTCCCTACTGTGGCCGAAAGCAAAAGCAGCCTTACCCGCACGGGCAGGTAGATGAGCACTTCCTCCCATACCACCCCCCTTTCCGGATCGCTCAGGTAGTGGGCCTCATCCAGAACCACCAGATCCACCCCCAGGTCCAGTCCTCTTTCCATGGCATCGTAAAGCTGGTTTCTGAGGATCTCCGTGGTGCCCACTACGATGGGGGCCTGGGGATTCTCCTTGCGGTCCCCGGTCAGGATGCCCACCTTGGCATCCCCGAAACTTTGACGGAATTCCTCGTACTTGGCATTGGAAAGGGCCTTAAGGGGAGAGGCGTACCAGCTCTTGTGCCCGGAGGCCAACTCCCGGGCCATGGCCTGGGCGGCTATCCAGGTCTTTCCTGCTCCTGTGGGAGCGCAGACCAGCACGTCCGAGAGACTCACCAGGTTCAAGGCAGAAATCTGGAAGGAATCCGGCTGGAATGGAGCGCTCTGGGGTACCCCAATCTGCTTCAGCAAGCGCTCCAGGGCAGGACTGGGGGAGAAAACTCTGGGAACCCCACGGGCTTGGGTTCTCCCGGGTGGCCCCTTGGCCTGCCTGCCGGATCTCCCCTTGTTAAGAGACGCCCTGGCTCTTCTATTCACCCCAGGCTTCCGCAAGTTCCTCCAGATGCTTCCTCAGAAGCAGGGCCTCTTCCCAGAAGTCTTCCAGAGTGTACACATCGGGCTCGGATGAGAGGTATATCCAATCCTTTAGGGCAGAGGCCTTGTGCACCACGGCCTGCCTCTTCAAAGGCCTTCTACCCCATGGGGCAGGAGGAATGCTTATGTGCTCCACTTTGAACAAGATGCCTCCCGGCCAGGCGGCCTTCCTCACTCAAGCTGTTATTACATTAGCACTTTTAAGATGAACCTGCCACTTCCGGGTGCACTTCTTGGCCCGGATCACAAGCCGATGTGGACCAACAGGGCACATCGGAACCAGGGTTTCATGCCGGAGACGGGCCACAACACTTAGCTCTGAGCACATCCGGCCTGGAATCCCCTGGGTGGTACTTCAGCCTCTGTGAACCAAGAGTGGGGCTGAAACCATGGCTTAGTCCCTAAGAAGGCATCTTGGCGCAGGGAAGTCTGGTATGATAATGTCCCTGGGAGCGCGGGTTGCCCTCCGGCAAGGGCTAGGGCGGATGAATTGAGTTCTGAGGCTGGAGCTGAAAGGGGGGGGGGCGTCATGGAGTTCCTGCAGGTTGCTTTTCCTGTCTCGGGGGTCACCACCTGGGTCTTTTTCCCTCCCTTGGTGGCCTTCCTGGTCTCTACCCTCACCTCCATGGGAGGAGTGTCAGGAGCTTTTCTTCTCCTTCCGTTTCAGGTAAGCGTGCTTCACTTTACCACCCCCTCTGTGAGCGCCACCAATTTCGTGTACAACATAGTGGCGATCCCCAGCGGGGTTTACAGGTACATCAGGGAGGGCAGGATGGCCTGGCCTCTCACCTGGGTGGTGATCCTGGGCACCCTGCCCGGGGTTTTCATAGGCTATTACCAGCGGGTGATTTACCTTCCTGACCCCAAGACTTTCAAACTCTTCGTGGGATGCGTGCTTCTTTACGTAGGAGGAAGGCTGCTCTATGAGATGACCTCCAGATCCCGGAGGGGCAAGAAGGAAATGAAGCTTCTGGAGGAAAAGTTCCAGGAGCATTCCCGCAAGCTCAGGGAGGCCCATGCAGCCCGTCTCTCTGCCGGACTGCCTTCTGAGGCCATTGTGAAGACCCTGGAATTCTCCCCCAGGAGAGTCGTCTATGAGTTTTGGGGGCAGAGATTCTCCTTCAGCACCCCGGGCATGTTCCTCTTGGCCTTCTTGGTGGGAGTGATTGGCGGAACTTACGGCATAGGAGGCGGAGCCATCATTTCCCCTTTTTGCGTGGCCGTATTCCAGCTGCCGGTGTACACGGTTGCGGGTGCTGCCCTCATGGGCACCTTTCTCACCTCCATTGCCGGAGTGGTTTTCTACAGCCTCATCCCGGCTGCAAGCGGCCTTTCCACCTCCCCTGACTGGGCCCTGGGATTCCTTTTTGGGTTAGGGGGCTTTGCCGGGATGTACAGCGGGGCACGTCTACAGAAGTTTGTGCCCCAAAGCGCCATCAAGTTGATCCTGGGCCTGCTCATCCTGCTTTTGGCCGCAAGCTATGTAATCCAGTTCTTCTCCTGAGGCTTCCCGATCTTCGGGCTCTGGGCGCCTGAGCCGCAGGACCCGGGATAGGGCCTGCTCTCCCTCCCCCTTTTTTTGTGCAAAATCCCAATGACCAGAACTAAAGGCGAAACTTCTCGTTTCCGATAAGAATGTGGGAAATCCATCTCTCGGGGAGGAACTGGGCTAGAGAAGACTTGAGGCTCACCGAGCAGGATCCGGGGAGGGGTTCCTAGCCAAGGGAGTCTCTTGGGGAGAGAGTTTGGAAGCCATGGCAGAGATGAAACAGGTTGTCCAAGAGGGTTGGCCCCAAAATGGAAGGGGAAGGAAGCCAACAGCCCCAAGGGTGCCCTCTGCTTCCAAGACTAAGAGCACTTGGGTGCTGGTGGTGGACGATGAGGAAGCCGTACGGCTTCTTATTGCCAGGATCCTGGAAGGGGAAGGATACCTGGTGGAGCTGGCCTCCCAGGCTGCCGAGGCCAGGCGAGCCATGGAGCAGAGGCCCTTCGATGTGGTGCTTTGCGATTTCACCATGCCCGGGGAGTCCGGGATGGATCTGGCCCGGTGGATAATCCAGAAGCACCCCCGCAGCGCCGTGCTCATGGTCTCTGTGGTCTCAGACCCCCTGGTTGCAAAAAAGGCCCTGGAGCTGGGGGTGTGCGGCTATGTTCCCAAGCCTTTCAGCCCCGAGGCCATTCTCATCAATGTAGCAGGCGCCATCAGGCAGAAGGAACTGGAATGGGAAAACAGGGGTTACAGGGAGCGCCTGGAAAAGGCGGTGGAGGAAAGAACAGCCAGCCTGCGCTCCACCATAGGGAAACTGCGCAGGACCCAGGAGGCCCTAAGAAAGAGTCAGGAAAGTTACCGTGGCCTCTTCGACCGGGTCCCCCTGGGGCTTTTCCGTACCACCCCTGAAGGAAGGATCCTGGATGCCAACAAGGCCCTTGTTCAGATGCTGGGCTTTCCCAACAAGGAAGAACTCCTCAGGAGCAATGCTTCCGCACTCTACGTGGATTCCTCGGCCCGACTGAGATGGAAGAGGCAGATCCAGCAGGAAGGCATGGTAAGGGGATTCCAGAAGCAACTGAGGAGAAGGGATGGGAAAAGCATCTGGGTGGAGGACAACACCAGGGCCATCAGGGACGAAAAAGGCCGCCTCATCTGTTTCGAAGGGAGCATACAGGACATCACCGAAAGAAAGCTCATGGAGCAGGCCCTCAGGGAAAGCCAGCGGCGTTTCCAGGAGCTGTTCGACCAGGCCCCCGTGGGCTACTTCGAATATGATCGCTATGGTCGCATCTTCAACGTGAACCGCACCCAGCAAGAGATGCTGGGCTATGGCCGGGAGGAGATCATAGGGCGTTACGTGTGGGAATTCTTTCCTGAGCCTGATCCCGGCAGAGGGCAGATCCTGGCCAAGTTGGCCGGGGCTCTGCCCCCGGCGGCAGGCCTGGAGCGGCACTACAGACGAAGGGACGGCTCTGTTCTGGTGGGATTGATTCAGGACAAGCTCATCCTGGACGAGCAGGGCAGGGTTCAGGCCATCCGCTGCACGGTTCAGGACATCACAGAGCGCAAGGCCATGGAGGAGGACCTGAAAAAGGCCCACGAGGAGAAGGCACTTCTCCTTTCGGCCATCTCCTCCATACTCATAGGGGTTTCCAGGCAGGGGATAGTGACAGAGTGGAATCAGGCCGCAGTGGGGATTTTGGGTGTGAGCAGGGAGAAAGCCCTGGGCGCCAGTCTCAAGGAGCTTAGGGTACAGTGGGATATCCAGGATCTGGAAGAAGCCTTTAGGCTCTGCTTGGACTCAGGTGAGACCTGCCGTCTGGAGGAGATGATGTTTGTCCGCCCGGATGGGAAAGAAGGTTTTCTGGGCTTGAGCCTGAGCCCGGTGGGGCCTTCGGGGAAGCCCCCTGAAGGGGTACTGATCCTGGGGGAGGACATAACCGAGCGAAGAATCCTGGAAAGGCAGCTCGTACAGGCCCAGAAGCTGGAATCCATAGGTCAGCTGGCAGCCGGCATCGCCCACGAGATAAACACTCCCATTCAGTACATGGGGGACAATACCCGTTTTCTCAGGGATGCCTGGGAGGAGATCCTGCCTGTGCTGGATCTGCTCCTGTCCTTTCTCAGGGGCCCGGAGAAAGGGGCTGACCCTATCCCGGATTTCTCCGAGGCCCTGGGGCAGCTCTTGGAGAAGACCGATCTGGAGTACCTGAGGGAGGAGGTCCCCAAGGCCGTGGAGCAGAACCTGGATGGTGTGGAAAGGGTGGCCCGCATAGTCAGGGCCATGAAGGAATTCTCCCATCCGGGGAAAAGAGAGAAGACCTCGGTGGATATCAACCGAGCCTTGGAAAGCACCATCACCGTCTGCAGAAACGAGTGGAAGTACGTGGCAGAGCTGGTAACCCAGCTGGATCCCTCCCTCCCCCCGGTGCAGTGCTACCCAGGGGAGATAAACCAGGTTTTCCTGAATCTGATAGTCAATGCAGCCCACGCCATCGGGGACGTGGTCAAGGACGGCTCAGGAGGCAAGGGGCTCATCACCATCTCCACGCACAACAGGGGGTCCTGGGTGGAGGTACGGATCCAGGACACGGGCACAGGAATTCCTGAAGGTATCCGTTCCCGGATCTTCGATCCCTTTTTCACCACCAAGGAAGTGGGAAGGGGCACAGGGCAGGGCTTGGCCATCTGCCACTCGGTGATTGTGGAAAAACTTGGGGGCAAACTGGACTTTGAAACTCAACCGGGGAAAGGTACCACCTTTTTCCTCAGGCTTCCTGTTTCCTCTCCAGAGCCCCCTGGCAGGGATTGCGGATGAAGCCCAGGGTTCTGTTCGTGGACGACGAATCCCATGTGTTGCAGGGGCTGGCCAGAATGCTTCGTCCCATGCGGAACAAGTGGGATATGGCCTTTGCAAGCGGGGGTGATCAGGCCCTGGACATGCTGGCCAGAGAGCATTTCCACGTCATAGTCACGGACATGCGCATGCCCGGCATGGACGGCTCCAGATTGCTCCAGGAGGTGATGGAGCTTTACCCGCACATGGTCCGCATAGTGCTCTCCGGGTACTCTGACCAGGTGACGATCCTTCGATCCGTGGAGGCCGCCCACCAGTACCTTACCAAGCCCTGCAACGCAGAACTCCTGGTAGGTACTGTAGAGAAGGCCCTGAACCTCAAGAATCTCCTCTCGACTCCCGAGGTCCAGGCTCTGGTGGCAGGGCTTGGAGGGCTTCCCAGCCTTCCCTCTCTTTACCGCGAGATCATGGCCGAACTTCAGGAGCCGGAGCCTTCGCCCCAGAAGGTTGGAGACATAGTTGCCAGGGACGTGGCCATGGCTGCCAAGATCCTGAAGCTGGTGAACTCAGCTTTCTTCGGGCTTTTCAAGGAAGTTCGCCATCCCGTGGAGGCAGTGCGGTACCTGGGCATAGAAACCATAAAGGGGCTGGTGCTTTCCCTTCATCTGTTCGAGGAGTTGAAACCGCCTGACCTGGAAGGCTTCTCTGTGGAGAGGCTCTGGGAGCACAGTTTCCAGGTGGCCAGGGCAGCCAAGCGCATAGCATGGAGAGAGACCCACGACCCGGCTGTTTCTGATGGGGCCTTCACCTCGGGTCTCCTTCACGATGCCGGCCGTCTGGTGCTGGCCACCTCCATGCCAGAGAGGTACGGCCGAGTCCTGGGCAATGCCCGCCAAGGAGGGAAGCTGCTTTGGGAGGCTGAACTGGGGAGCCTGGGAACTTCCCATGCCGAGGTGGGTGCCTACCTCCTGGGAATCTGGGGTCTGCCCCAGGACATAGTGGAGGCAGCCGCGCTTCACCACTCCCCTTCCAGAAGCTTGCCCTCTGGGGGAGGGTTCCTGCCCCTCACCGCGGTGCATGTGGCTGAGGTGCTGCTTCAGGACCCAGAGGAAACGGGCCTGGCTCAAGGCCAAGGCTTCTTGGACCAAGACTACATCCTGGCGCTCGGCAAGCTTGGAGAACTTAGGGATTGGGACGCGCTGTGCCGGGAAATCAGGGGAGAAGAGGCCCATGCCTGAGCAAAAGATCCTCTTGGTGGATGATGAGCCCCATGTGCTCTCGGCCATGGAGAGAAGGCTCAGAGGCCGCTTCCACATAGAGACCTGCTCCCATCCTGCCGAGGCCTTGGAGAGAGTAAAGACAACAGGGCCTTACGCGGTGGTGGTCTCTGACCTGAGAATGCCGGACATGAACGGGATCCAACTTCTGGGGAAGATCAGGGAGCTGGCCCCTGACACCGTGCGCATGATGCTCACGGGCTACGCCGAGGTGGACACAGCCATCGAGGCCGTCAACCAGGGCAATGTGTTCCGCTTCCTCACCAAGCCCTGTCCGGCGGAGACGCTGGAGAGGAGCCTGGAGGCAGGCCTGGAGCAACACAGGCTGGTGCGTGCAGAGCGGGAGCTCTTGGAGCAGACCCTCAAGGGAAGCCTCCGAGTGCTCACAGAGCTCTTGGCCCTTCTGCAACCAGAGGCCTTTGAGCGTTCCAGCAGGGTGGCCCGATTGGCCGTGATGGTGGCGAGGGCCATGGACCTGGAGGAGATCTGGAAGGCGGAAACCGCGGCCTTGCTTTCCCAGATCGGCTGGGTCACCTTGCCCGAAGAGCTCATGGAGAAGCTCAGGCAGGAAAAGGAGCTTACCCCCGAGGAACAGCGCCTCTTCGAGAGGCATCCCTTTGTGGCCTCCAACCTCATAGGCCATATCCCCAGGCTGGGGGAGATAGCAGAGATAATAAGCCTCCAGGAGAAGCGTTTCGACGGCTCTGGTTTCCCAGAGGGTCCGCTCAGCGGGGAGGAGATCCCGGTGGAGGCCAGGATTCTGAAACTCCTCCTGGACTTCGATGTTCTGAGCCAGAAGGGCCTCTCCCAAGAGCAGGCCATGGAGACCCTGAGGAGCCGCACTGGCTGGTACGACCCCACAGTGCTCACGGCTTTGGATGCAGTCCTGAATGCCTCCACCAGGTATGTGGTGAAGGCCCTACCCGTGGAAGAGCTGGTGCCGGGCATGATCCTGGGGGAGGATGTAAGGAGCAAGGACGGCACACTTCTCTTGGCCAAGGGACGCCACGTCACACAGCCCATCCTGGAACGGCTGAGCGCCGTTGCAAAGGCTTACGGCTTGCACGAACCCCTCCGGGTCCTCGTGCCCTTGGAGTGGCTGATTCGAGGCCAGGGCATGCCCCAGGTGTAAGCGGAATGCCCAGCTGAGCAGAGCCAGGGTTCCTGAAAAATGCTCTGGGCACAAGAAGGCCAGGCACTCCTGGCCTGGGTGGAAGTATCGTCCTCTGTGGCCGGTCTCCCGCACGCAGAGCCTTTTCAAGCAAGGTGGCCTCAGAGAAACCAACCCCAGAAGTTGCGCCCCATAACCTCCTCCTGGTAAACACTGCAGTCTTAGACCTTGGAGGAACTCGGAACACTCAAGCTTGAAAGGGAGCGAATCCCTTTTTGCCTTCTGGGAGCATCACAGCCCTGATGCGCTCTGCATGCCTGAGGGCCGCGATCTCCCTTTCCAGGGCCTTGGCATCCAGGCCCGTGATCTGCATGAGTTCCTCAAAGGTGGGGGGAGGTTCATGCCCTATGCGCTCAACGATCCTCTCCCCGGCGGGGCTTAGCACCTGTTCTTTTAGGCGGCTGGCCGTGAAGGTGGCCCAAGGGTCACAGGTGCGAGGTGGGCTCAAGATATCCATGTAGCAGTCCTCGCAAAGGATCTCCCGGCCATGGGTTCTTCTGTCTTCCTCTTCCAGGAACTTCCCGCATCGGCTACAAACCATGGTTGTTTCCCCTCCCTCGAGTGTCGAACCTGCTCTTGATGGATCCAAGCCGGCCGCCTTCCGGGCGAAACCACTCAGGAATTGGCATGGGAACCGGCATCCGAGATTGCCTCTTGAGCGCTGAAAATTCCTTTGGAGCCATCCCAGCAAGAAAAGATTCTATTGCAAGCTCTTGGCAAAGCAAGCCGTCGCTCCCGGAAGCAGGGCCGGGGCACAAAGCAGATCTCCCCGGCCGTGGACCCCAAGGGACAAGATGGTGCAGCCTAAGGTAGCCCAACCCAAGCAGAGCGCCCCTACCCCAATGGACTGCCTGACCAGCGCAAACACCGGATCCTTTCGGAAATCCGATCCGGTTCCCCTCTAATTCCGTGGTCTTGGCACTTCTGAGGTTTCCTCTCCCTTTGGTCGATTTTAAGAAATCTCGGCCGCCTATTCTCCTGATCCGGCACTCCGGCAAGACCACACCTGTACTGGGCGCATCCCCACCGTATAGGGTGGCGGCCTTGGGGGGGGGCACGCCTCGAGAGTGCGAGGAAGATTTGAGCTCCGCCCTGGAGGACTGGATGCTCGTGAGCTTGAAACTCCGCCATCAATTTTGCCGGTAATGAATCGGTGACCAGCCTGGATCGGAATCAGCGTCCGGATTCAATCGTAACAGGTGTCCGGCTTGCGTCGGTGTAGCAGCCTAAATCCCATAATACTCATTAAGAATTGGCGATAAAACGCCTGTCTTACCCATTTCATGTTTGACTCGATTTGGGTAAAAACTTACCCATTTTGTGTTTGACATCATTTGGGTAAGAGGTTGCCTCTTCTCCTGCCGCCCTGCCCGGGCCAAGCGGAAAGCGGCAGGCTGACAGCCCGCCCCGAGAAACTCCACCACCCCGTCATCGCTCAAGGCCACCGGATCCGATCGGTTATCACTTTCGGCACCTGGCTCTCCAAACCGACCAAATGTACTTGACTTCTGCCTCTTCGGGAACGTTCTTGAGAATCACCCCGGAGAATGAACCCTCTTGTTTGAGGGTCTTTTCCCCGCCGAATACATTGGTTTCATGGTTTTTTTGCTCTGAGAACACGAAAGGAATTGCCAGGGGCACCTTGATCTCGATCTCTTGGGGGGAATTGCGCTCTGTCCGACCCTTGCAGATCCATTGCCGTTCTTTCCAATTGTTGTACGAGGTCGAAGTCCCATGGACCAAGAGGCTTTGGGGATCCAAGACAAGCGTGAAGAAAGAGTGCCCGGAAAGCGATTCCAACCACACTTCGATCTTTTGGATATTGTCGGTCAGGAAAGTCTCTTCGGATGATTCGTTGATGATTCGATCCACGATCTTCCACTCTTCTCCTTTTCGGCACCTTCCGAAAGTCTCTTGCTTGAGATGGCGCCTGCGATGGAAACTCCCGTCGACGTCCTTGCCCATCAGGATCGCGCCTCTTTCCCTGTCGAAATAGAACTGCACCGTCACATGGTAATTCGTCCACGCTCTCAGTTGCTCGCCGATGATCTTGGCGATGGCCCCGTCGCCATATCTGCTGGTCTCTTCCTTTTCGGCTTCGGCCTCCGCCTTCACGATCATCTGGACCGTACCTTCCCAGCATTTTTGGGGTTCGACCTCGACACGCACCTGGGCATCGACGAAATCAGGATAGCCTTCGGGCTGGTACCTGGCCCCGATATCGATCCCCTTGTCTTTCTCTCCGGCGCGGTATTCCAGGATGACCTTTCCCCCTTCGTTTGTTGCGACCTTCCCTCGGGGGGACAGGCTGCCGTCGATGAGGCCCTTCACCGTGATCTCGATCACCTGATTCGCCGCGGGGACCCTCTGCCCCCGAACGGCGATCTTGTAAAGAAAGACCTCGATCAAAGTGTGCTCCCCCGGGGAAATCACCTGGTCTTGTGCCTTGGCCTCCATCTGCATCCCTTGGACCGGGACCGAAACTTCCTCGACGGCTTTCCGGTCAACGCCGCAAGTCATTACCTTCAAAGGCTCCTCGGACGCCTCCATTCCTTTCCTCAACCTAAAGGTGGCCGAGGCACCCTGCGGGCCCGTGATTTCCAGCAAGAGGGACCCATCGAAACTCCTGCAATTCTGCGGGAACCCTTTGGTGCATATCAGCTCGCCCCGTTTTGTGTGTCTTGGAAGAATGACCTGCTGGCCATGATTCGGATCATAGACAGGCTCCCCCTCGCAGTTCCTCACCCCGATCTTGATCTCCAGTTCTCTTTCTTCCTTGATCGGGGAGACATATTCCTCCATGAGAGAGACTTCCATTTCAGGGCCTCGGGGCGGAACACGGTGGGACGATTCGTACTCCTGGATCCTTTGACTGATGCTCCCGTGAGCATCCACATTCCGTTCGATCATACGGAAAAGGTCGGGGTCTCTGGTATTCCACGTGTTGAGAATATTCCCAAGGAAACCGCAGGCATTCTTCTGTACCAAATTGGAATCCATCAGGAGCCCGTCGCCGTAAGGAGCGACGCCGTATCGAATCTCGTAATCGCAATCAGCGCCTCCTTGTTGATCTACTGGAACGAATAGAATATCAGGAGAATTCATCCTGAGCTCTGCCAGGACGCTTTCTCGGATCCTCCCCGGCCATGACTCCCTTGGCTGGGCAGGGTATTTTTCCGCCAAGTATTCCATCAATTCCTTGTCGTAGGGAAACTGTGCCTTGACCGCCACCTTCGGCCTTGAACAAGGATTTTCTTGGGCAGACCCGACTCCAGCGAGGCAAGAAAGCACACACAAGATAAAGGACAAGACCATCGAAGTTTTCTTGAACATTTTTTGCCTTCCTCTTCCTTGACGCTCATGGTGCCTGGCAGTAGTTTCTGCACTATTTCCCCTAACTCCATACACTCCTGCAGAATGGCCTTCTCTGTTGGCCTAGGCCGCGGGATCCACGTTGCGGCTCAGGTTCTTGGCCTTGCTCTCAGTCGGGGTTTCGGACTCGCGCCCCTGATGAAACCGCCTTTGATCGTTTTCCCCGAGCCACCCACTGACCCCCCGAAGCTGGGCGCTGCCCAGGCAGGGTAGACCACAGTCCCGGGTCCGGATGAGCTCCATCTTGAGTGTCCGCCTAGCCAAGGCCGGGCGGAGGGAATTTTCATACCATGAAAGTGTCAACCCCTCCAAGAGGGACAGGGTAACATGCCCGAGGCCCCTCACAGTTAAATTCTTACCCATTTCGAGTTTGACACGATTTGTGTAAGCCACACGATTCCCGGGGCAGGGCATGAGGAGACCCTGGTCACACGTTTTGGGTTGGGGCCCATGGGGGTTGCCTCCAGAGTGACTAACCCCCCTCATCCTCATGGATAATTCGCGACAAAGCACCTCTCTTACCCATTTTGTGTTTGACATGATTTGGGTAAGAGCCCGTCTATTGTCATTGGCTTGGGAAGCTCAGAGAAATGCAAATTACCCATTTTGTGTTTGACTCGATTTGGGTAAGGGGCCAAGGGGTGGGATTTGGCTTTGAGGATTTTTCTCCAGCCTGGGCTGGTGAGGCTTTGAGATTCCTGGGGGGCCATGGAAAGGGGGCTTTTCATGCAAAGCCAGATGGGTTTTTTCAGACTCGGCAATGAAGGAGTCATATGTGCCGGATCATCCAGCTGGCCCTACCACATTGGCCAAAGCCCCCAATGGCCCGGGCCTTGGCAAATAGTGGGGCTCAGGCCCATGTTTCACTTGAGCGACACTATGTGCAAGGCTCACTCTGTGATCTCTGGGATGGCCCAGTTGTTGGAGAAGGGGGCGGGAATCCACTGTGACAGGTCGAAGCCCTGGAACTCCCACGCCAGGTGCTCTTTCCTGTCTCGGCTCAAGGCCATACAGTATCGACTGGGCACCCAGTCGCTTGTGGCCGCCCCCTTCACCCAACAGCTCATGAGGCAGACCCTTCAGGCAGCCAGGGGGGCCAACTCCGGATGAAATCCTTCGAGTTCAGCTAGTTATTGTACTTACGAAACCCAGAATGAGCCCCCATGATCACAAAATGTTACACAAAAAATTCCCGCAATAGGGCTGAAGGAGGGTAATGGCCAAGCTGGGATTCATCCAGCGCCCCCTCAGCCCTTCCACAAACTGGACGGCCTCAATGGAATAGGTGACCGGCTTGGATCGGAATCAGTGTCCGGAATGAATCGGAATCCATGTCCGACTTCCATCGGAATCAGCGTCCGGATTCAATCGTAACAGGTGTCCGGCTTGCTTCGGTGTGCGCAACCTAAACCCCATAATACTCATTAAGAATTGGCCATAAGACGCCTGTCTTACCCATTTCATGTTTGACTCGATTTGGGTAAATATTTACCCATTTTGTGTTTGACATCATTTGGGTAAGGGGCCTTCTGTTGGCCTCGGCCGTGGAGATGCGAGAGGTGAAAATTGCACATTCTGTGTTTGACTCCAGTGGGATAAAAAGGTCAATTACCCCTCTGCCCCAAGCTGCGAAAGAAGGAAATTTTTGGGTTTGACTTGTTTTGGCTAAGGCGTACACTTTTCGGGTTTGACATTATTTGGGCAGTTGCCGTGGAGGGTAAGGCGGCTCCAGGAGGCCAACTCCGGGGGGATCTCGGCGAGGGGCCTTAGCAGATCTCTTTCCACCTCCACAAAGCGTCTCATCGGCCTGTCCCTGGTAGTGCCGTGGATGCGGTTGCCTGCCGCCCCCACCACCCACTCCATGAGCTGGCGGTTAGCCTCTGAGAGGCTCCTGAACTGCCGAAGGGGAAGGAAACTGCCTTTTAT
>JBBIOJ010000030.1:0-19507 GCA_037443445.1 Desulfarculaceae bacterium
ACTGGCCTTCCACCAGCTCGGGACTCAGACGTCTTTCAGGACACACGCCCGGATCATCCGCACCAACCAAGCCCGACGAGATGGAAGGCTCACTCCCTCTTGCGAACCCCAACAAAGTGGCCGGCAAAGGGTGTGCAAGAGGCATCCAGGATCCTGTGACCTGGCTGGATTTGCATGGCCTCATGTCCATATGCCTGGGATGGGAACTCCGCAAGACCCGCATTTCCCTTCCCTCAGATTCTGACTCTGGATCCAGAATCCCTTCCTGGAAATCACCACCTGACCGCAACCAGGGCAGCGAGTGTTTTCCCTCGGATGCCCTGGCACATTCCCTATGTAAACAAAGCGCAATCCTTCTTCTTCGGCTATTGATGCACATCGCTCCAAGGTGTTCACAGGCGTGGGAGGCAGATCCTGCATCCTATAGGCCGGGTGGAACCTTGTGAAATGCACTGGCACATCCGGCGAGAGTTCTTCCCGGATCCATCTGGCCATGTCCCTTGTCTCACCAGGCTGGTCGTTTTGTCCCGGGACCACGAGCACCACTATCTCGGTCCAGATTTTCCAACGGTTGAGCCTTACCAGGGTCTCCTTCACAGGCTTTAGCTCCCCCCTGCAGATCTCCTTGTAGAACTTTTCCGTGAAAGCCTTAAAGTCCACCTTCACAGCAGCCACATGATCGCAAAGACGCTTGAGAGGCTCCTCATTGATGTACCCGTTGGTGACCACCACCGACCGAATTCCTTTGTTCTTAGCCGCCACAGCCGTATCGAACATGTACTCATAGAAACTCACAGGTTCTGAATAGGTGTAGGCTATACTCTGGCAGGAAGCCTCCTTGGCCCTTCTGGCCACTTCTTCGGGGGGCAAAAAAACAGACCTGACCTGTTCTGGCCTGAACTGGGCGATCTGCCAGTTCTGGCAGAACTGGCATTCCATGTTGCAGCCCGCAGCAGCAATGGAAAAGGCAAGGCTCCCTGGCAGAAAGTGGAAAAATGGTTTTTTCTCTATGGGGTCCACCTGCACTGCGCAGGGTTTGGAATGAACCAGGGTGTAATAACGCCCTCCTCGGTTTTCCTTATTCCCGCAAAATCCCCTCTCCTGATCTGCGATGCGGCACCTTCGAGGGCAAACCTCACACTCAACCTTGTCCCCCTCCAGGTTCCGGTAAAACATCACCTCCACCAGTTCCTCCCCTACCTCTGGCTGGACAGCCCAGGAGGGCCTAAGAAAGGCAGCAGAAGCCATGGCCCATCCTCCCCCTGCCCACAAGATCCTGGCAAACTCCCTGCGGCACAGGACATTCCTCTCCATGGTCTCCTCCTAGGCTAAAATCATACCATGGGCTGGCTGGCCCCACTCCTGGTGGACGGCCTGCTCAGAAGAGCTAGTGGCCTGCCGGAAGCTAGATCTGGATGGCTGCCAGGGGACAAGCCAGGAGTTCTGAAATTAAAATCCGAGTCTCCCAAGCAGGTGAAGGCAGGCACCCTGGGGTCTTTACCGGGTGCCTTCAGCGGATGGGTCCACGGATCAATTTTTCTTCTCAGATCCTGAATCCTTGGAGGAATCCTTCTCCAGCTTGGACCCCGAAGGGCTCTGGGAAGAACCGGATCCTGAAGATCCTTTACGGGCATAATCTGTGGCATACCAACCCGTTCCCTTGAGCACAAAAGAAGTGCTGGATATCAGGCGCTGGAGCATGCCCCCACAAGATGGACAAACTTCTAATGGAGCCTCGGTGATTTTCTGCATCAGTTCCAAATCCCTTCCACAACCCTGGCATTTGTACTCATAAATGGGCATTACTTCACTCCCCCCTCATAGGCATTTCCCGGGATCTCACATCCCGTTGGGATTTTTTGCACCTGATCTGAGCCTCTCTTGCCCATATGATACAAATATAATCTCCTGGCTTGGCGATGCAACCCCTCTCTCAAGGGGTTCCGTAGGGCGCCTCAGACTCCTGAGGCAGAGTCCCTGGCGGGCCCAGGTCTGCAAAGGGATTCTGAAACAGCCGTAGGAACATGTCCATGATGGTCTGCCCCAGGGAACGAAATGGGATGGCATTCACCTCAGGCTGTTCCAAAGGGCCGGTCACCAAGAAATAGGTGGCAAGGACCGTGCGCTTGGGACCTGCCAGGTAATGGCGTATTACGGGTATATTGTCCACAAATCTGTCCACTCCCACAAAAGGCTGCACCCCTACTTTCAGGTCGCACTGTCTGCTTCGCAGATCTATGTCCCCTACCATGGTTATCACAACAGCCTCACTTTCCACACGCAGATCTTCTGTTCTGAGCACCCCCTGATCCAGCTGGAAGGTTCCTCGAATACTCTTGAAGACCATACCTTCCGAGGACAGGTCAGGAAGTCTCCCCGTGAGGAGCTGGCTTAGGTTCATCATGGACAGCACGCTGGCCAGAACCGGGAACCTCCTTATCAACCCCCTGTCGATTTCCAAACTCAGGGTACCCCGGTAATGGCCGGGAGGCGCGTTACTTGCTCCACCCTGGATGTTAACTCCGATCCCCAGGGTCCCCTCTATCAGGGCTTCTTTCAGGCCCAAGGCAGAGAGAAACTCTCCTGAGCGAGCCCCTGCGAGAGTTCCTCTGAGCCCCCAAACTCCCTGGGGATCCAGGTTGCCTTCCATGGACACCTCTCCGTCTGCTAAACTACCCGAGAAGCCTTCCAGGGAAATCCCATTGCTCTTCTTGGAGATCCTGGCTTGCACCCCAGTGAAGTCCAAGCCCAGAAACCTCATGCTCCGAAAGGCCAGACCCAGTTGTGAGTCCTCGAGCTTCTCTATCCAACACTTGGGTCCTTCCCGAGATTCAGACCCCTTCCCCCCGTTGTGGTTCTGCGCCCTGCGGGCCAAGAACTTGTCCAGATCTATCTCCTCTCCCCTCAGGCCTCCCTGGATCCTGAATTTCTGCTGTTCCCCTGCCTGGATGGAGCCAGAGAAAATAAAGGACTGAGACTCCATTTCAAGCTGCACGGACTCGGCCGTGATACCCCAAGGATTAACTCGAAACTGACCTGAGTGGATCATCACAGGATTTCCTGCCATTTCAGGGGATATCTCGACTTCTCTGGCTGCTATGCTGGCATCCCAGGAGAGGGATTCTCGGGATGTGATGCTTCCCTTAACCTCAACCTCCCCCCTTTCCAGCCTTCCCCTCAAGACCGGCCAATGTTTCAAGAGTTCACTCACGGAACACTTCGGGCAGGAAAAATTCCAAAGCCCACCCTCCCCGGATCCGGATCTGCTCAACGAGATGGAGGCACCCCCATCTTTGACCTGCAACTCTTCCAGATTCCACTTCCCCCCCAAGCTGCCTGTTAGGATCAACTTCGCACCCAAAGGATCTCCCAAGGGCTTTTCCCACAATTCTCCATACTTAAGATGAGCCTGGGAAAGCTCTGCATGGATACTCGCGGTGGCCTCCTGGAGATGGCCCATGATGGAGAAATCCAGTGGAATGCTCTCTGCAGTGCGCAGTTCCATCCCAGGCAAGACCTGAAGCAAGGCGGCCTGCAAACGGTTTTGGGAAATCCCCATTTTCCCGCTAAATGAAAGGCCAGGCCTATCTTCTCCCCAGTTCTCCAGGGACCCGGCCAGCTCCCACCAGGAGTCATCCCATGTGCCTTTCAAGGATCCTATCTCCAGCTTCTTGGGTGTGGCTGTTATTTCTCCGGAATCCACTTTCCAGGAAGCAGGGCTCCCGGGCAGTTCACCCCAGGCCCCTTTTATCCGGATTTTGGCCTCGTAATGCAATGCTTCCTTGCGCAAGAAAGCCTTTCTCAGGGAAAGCTCAAGAATCGAGCTGCCCCCCAGCCTTGAGAGCAAGGAATCCTTTGGCTTGGAAGGTGCCACAGCAGAGAAAAGCTCTTCCAACTCAGGCCAGGGGAGCTCCAGGGAAAACTTTCCTTCCAACACGGAGACTCGTCCTATCTCTGTTATGCGGGCTTCCATGCTCGTGAAGGGATGGCTGCCATATTGACCCTTGAGGTCCTTGAACCAGACCTTGTCATCCTGCCAAACCAAGGTGCCGGCCAATTTCTCCAGCGGGGGCAGATTAGGCTCAAAGCGAAGGGAGGCATCTTCAAACTCAAGCTCCATGAGGAGCCCTCTTGTGCCTCCGTTGGAGCCCTCATTCCCTGGTAGAAGGGTGAAGACCACCCCTCTCCCCTTGCCTCCCGTGAGTTCTTCTCTGAAAAAACCGTAGAGTGCCGGACCTATGAGTTCGCGGCCCAGGTGAGGTATGACTCTTTCGAAGGGGAAGGCACCTGCGCGGACCACACCTTTCAAACCTTCAACAGAACTACTCAACTGCCCCTCCAAAACCAAATCCTGAGTATTGATCCGGCCCTCTTGGAGACGCCAGGAGCCCTGCTCCCAGATTCCCGTGGCCTGTGCCTTTAGCCATTGGGTTTCAAAGGGGGTGTCAAGAATGCCCGGCCAATCCACTCTCAGCTCTCTTGCTACCAGATGTCCGCTCCATCGAATCCGCCCACTGGAATCCCTTTGAAGCTCAAGACTTAACTCAGCCTTGCCCACCAACCGATCCATATCCAGGGCCGGTACCAATAACCGGCCCAGCCCCTCCAAGGGCATGGAGTCGCATTCAAGGATGGCTTTCCCGGAACCATCCGGATCCAGGCTTCCTTGCAACCGGATCGGCCACTCTCCGGCCCCTGTTCCCATATCCCCCTGGAGTCGGAAAATCACGCTCTGGCCGGCCCCTTTCACCTGCAGGTCCGCCTGAATGTTAGTTAATATCAAGGCGGTCTTTTCATCCATAGCCCACTTCACCTTGGAGTTCCGCAATCTTAACCGCCCCAGCTCCCCTAGTCCTCCCCTGCCTTTTCCATCTCTTGGGAAAAGAAGCTTGGGCTGATGGATTTCTAGCCCATCCAGTGTCAGGGATTGGAGGAGCACTTCCCCAGCCAGGAGATCCTTCCAGCGAAGCCTAACTGCTATGCTAGGGGCCATTAAGACATCCCCCCCCTCGGGGCTCTCCAAGACAAGCCCTTGACCGCGGACTTCAGCGAGGGAGAAGTCTGTCAACTCAAGCGACTCCAGCCTTGCACTGAAACCAGTTGCCCGCTGTATCTCCGCGCAGATCAGCGCCTTGATATCTTGGCTGTTCAGGATTCTTGGAAGCCAGATCCACCTGGCCGAAGCCAAAAGGCCTACTAGGATGAAAATGGCTGTCAATCCCAGGAGCTTGATTGATTTTCCCGACAGACCCAAACCTTCCTCCAATGCACGGCTCGCCCCGTACCTTTCTTAGGAGACATGTTTTAGTATAAGCTCAAGCTCCAGGGGGCACAAACTCGCCTCAGAGTTCCCGGATCTTGCCTGCAGGCTCAGAGGCAGCTCTCAAATAAGAAAATGCCAGGGGGGATTCCAACCCAGGCATTGGAATGTAGAGAAGCGGTTTTCTTGTTCTTGAAGCACGCCCCAGGCTCAAGCGAGTTCTCGGCCCGGAAAGGGAGAATCCCCCAACATGAACCCGACATGCCCAGGAAGGTCTTGAGGTCAGACGATCTTGAAGCATCTAGGGGGATTGGGGGGCGCAAGCCCCCGATGTGGTCGACCTGGGTGAATGATCCGGGTTAGAATTCTTTCTTAGAGAACAGACCATAGACTTGGCCTGGAGAGGGACATGAGGATACATGCTTCTCCTTGGGAGGAAGATATCCATGCCCTGGGCAAGGAGATCTTCCTCAGGATGGGGCAGGAGAAACCTTCTTTATTCAGAAGGGATTATTGGATAGGGAGAATGCTCCAGTGGTGCATGGAGCACCCTTCCTTCAAGGTACAGATGTTCAGGCTGGTGGATGCGCTCCCAGCTCTTCGTTCCTCCAGACAGGTGGGCCAGCATCTAAAGGAATACCTGGTCCAACCGGGAGTCGAACTCCCACCCATGCTCCAGTGGCTGGTGACCTCCCTTGCTTCCAACCCTGTGACAGCCCCCTTGGCTGCCCAGCAGACCCGCAAGAATGTGGAAGAAATAGCAAGGCGCTTCATCGTGGGAAGCACCCCCTCAGAGGCCTTGGATTCACTTCGCAATGGATGGAGCCGTGGCATAGCCTTCACACTGGACCTCCTGGGCGAGCTGGCAGTCAGTGAGCAGGAGGCCAGGGAGTATCAGAGTCGTTATCTGGAACTTTTCCATGTCCTGGGCTCACAGATTGCCGCCTGGCCTGTGATCCATCCCAACAGGGAAAAGCATTTCCCTAGGCTGAGCATTTCCCTTAAGTTGTCTTCTCTCTTCTCCCAGATGGACCCTGTGGATTTCGATGGCTCCATCCTTGCCCTAAAGCAGATGCTCAGGCCCATTTTCAGGGAGGCCAAAGAACATGGAGCTTTCGTGAACATCGACATGGAGCAATTCGCTTTTCTGGAGCTCACCCTGGCCACCTTTAAGAGCCTTCTGGAAGAGGAGGAATTTCTGAAGGCACCGGCAGCCGGAATAGTCATTCAGACCTATCTGAAGGATTATAGGGAGCACCTCCAGGGGTTGATCCATTGGGCCAAGGGGAGATCCAGGCCCATAACCATCCGCCTGGTCAAGGGAGCGTACTGGGACTACGAGCAGGTGGTGGCCCGCTGGAACCGTTGGCCCATCCCGGTTTTCCTTCAAAAAGGAGAAACAGATGCCGCCTTTGAGGAGGCAACCCGGATCTGCTTTGAAGCCTATCCATTGGTAAGGACTGCCTTGGCAACACACAACGTGAGATCCATCGCCCATGGAATGGTTGCAGCAAGACATCTGGGCCTGGAAGAAGGTGCTGTCGAAATACAGATGCTTTACGGCATGGCTGAACCAGTCAAGAAGGCCTTGTTGGAACTGGGAGTGCCCCTTTGTGAATACTCCCCCATAGGCCAGCTGCTTCCTGGCATGGCCTACTTGGTCCGCAGGCTCCTGGAGAACACCTCCAACGAATCTTTCTTGAGAAAGAGCTTTGCTGAGGGGGTTCCTCCAGAAGAGCTTCTCTCGGCTCCCAAGACCTCCACGGAACCCCCATCGGAGATCTCCAAGGAGTTGCCCTGGCCCGGAGCCTACCAGCCAGAACCCCCAAGGGATTTTGGAAAGGCCCCTTTGAGAGAGGGTTTTGCAAAGGCGCTGGTATATGTAGAAAAAGGGCTCGGGGAGACCTATCCCCTCTTGGTGGACGGCAAGAGGCTAGTCACATCCAGGGAGCTTATCTCTGTGAACCCGGCTAGACCTTCCCAGGTAGTGGGACGTACCTTCCTGGCCAGCAGAGAAGAATCGGAAAGAGCCGTGGCAGCCGCCTACAAAGCCCTCGGCCTTTGGAGCGAAACCTCCGCCCAAGAGCGGGCAGGCTTGTTGCTACGGGTGGCTGAGATTCTTCGTTCCCGAAGGGATAAACTGGCAGCGCTTCAAGTATACGAAGTTTCCAAGACCTGGAAAGAAGCCGATGCAGACGTGTGCGAGGCCATTGATTTCTGTGAGTATTATGCCAGAGAGATCCTGAGGCTGGCCAGACCTCAGAGAATGGATCCCATGGCAGGGGAGATCAACGAATATTTGTACAAACCAAGGGGAGTAGCCCTGGTCATCGCACCTTGGAACTTCCCCTTGGCCATATCAGCTGGCATGAGCATGGCAGCCCTGGTATCGGGAAATCCAGTCATCTACAAGCCCTCCAGCCTTTCTCCGGTCACAGGGGCAGCCCTGGCTGAAGCGGTTCGAGAGGCCGGCTTCCCCAAAGGAGTATTCCATTTCCTCCCCTGCACCGGGAGCGAAACAGCCGCATGGTTGGTTGAACACCCTAAGGTGGCCCTGATCGCCTTTACCGGTTCCAAGGAAGCGGGGCTGGAGATACTTCAAAGGGCGTCTGCTGTGAGGCCCGGCCAGGAGATGCTCAAGAGGGTGGTGGTGGAGATGGGAGGCAAGAACGGTATCATCGTGGATGCTGACGCTGACTTGGATGCTGCGGTCCTGGGAGTGGTGCAGTCGGCCTTTGGTTTCCAGGGGCAAAAATGTTCTGCCTGTTCCCGCGTCATAGTTCTGCGGGAGCAATATGAACGGTTCGTGCAAAGGCTGGTGGAGGCAGCCAGAAGCATCAAGGTGGGTGATCCGGCAAACCCGGCGGTTCAGATGGGGGCCCTCATAGACGCTGGAGCCAGGAACCGAATTCTGGATCAGATAGAGCTGGGCAAGAAGGAAGGAGAACTGCTTTTCCAGGGAGAGGCCCCCCAAGAAGGTTACTTTGTGGGACCGACTATCCTTGCCCGCATCCCTCCTGAACACAAGCTGGCCCAGGAGGAGCTTTTCGGACCAGTGCTTTGTGTTATGGAGGCAGAGGATTTGGAGCAGGCCCTGGAGGTGGCTAACGGAACCCCTTATGCCCTCACAGGTGGCTTTTATTCCAGGTCTCCGGGCAACATAGAGAAGGTAAGAAAGGAGTTCAAAGTTGGCAACTTGTACATAAACAGGAAGATCACCGGAGCCATTGTGGGCCACCAACCATTTGGGGGGTTCAAGATGTCGGGAATAGGCTCCAAGGCAGGCGGCCCAGATTACCTGCTCCAGTTCATGGAGCCGCGCACCATAACCGAAAACACCATGAGGCGAGGATTTGCCCCTGAGCTTGAAACCGGCCAAAGCAGCTGAGCTCCTCCTGAAGGAAAGCCCCTCATGCGAACCTAAAGGGGCGACTCATCCCCAGGCAGGTCCAGCCCTTGTTTTCTCAAATCCAGCCCTGCCCCCAAAACAGGTGTCTCGAAGTATATGGCTGAGTTGAAAGCCAAGTGCCCAAGGGTTTTCAGCCCTGGCAGGTGATTGGGCCCAAATTCACTTGCCTTATGAGCCCAGGCGAATTATTTGCAAATAGCTCCAATGAGGAGTCACTCCTCTCGGGATGTTTCTGCACTCGAGGGGAGTCCGGATGGACGGGTCCGCCAACGTCTGTGCATCCAGACCCATTGCCCTGGGTGCTCCCTTATGAAATCCTCCAATCTCTTGGTATACATGGAGGCCAGCCTCTTTACCTCCTGCTGCCTCGGAACCCCAGGATCGGCATAGACAGGGGGATCTACCGTGATACGATGACGGGTTCCTATCCTGATGTCCCTGGCGAGCAATAGGGGTGCTCTGCTTGCCAGGGCCAGCAAGGCTGGCCCCACCGGGGTGTAGGCAGGCTTTCCAAAGAATTCTACGAAGATGCCTCCTACCCTTCTTACGTCCTGATCCGGGAGAACACCCAGGAACTCATTGCGTTCCAAGCACCTAAGCATCATCCGCATGGACTGGTCGCGGTATAGGGTTTGAACCCCCTTGGCCTTCCGCATGGACACAAGTTGCCTGTCCAGTTCTTCCACATATATGCGCCGGGCAACCACATTCATGGGAAGCCCCCTTAAAGCCACATAAACAGCACAGAGTTCCCAGTTGCCCAAGTGGCCTGTGACGAATATGGCACCCCTTCCTCTTGCCCGGGCTTCCTCAACATGCTCCCACCCTTGGATCTCAACTAGCCCCAAGATCTCATCCTGGTGCATTCTCTCCATTCTCAGGCACTCGATGCCGCTTAGGGCAAGGGATTGGAATGACTCCAATGCTATTTTCCGAATGCCGGAAGGTTCATATTCTGCCCCCAGGGCAAAGCTCAGCTGCCGGAGGGCCCTGTTTCTCTCTTTGACCAAGATCTGGAAAGCCAGAAACCCAAGCCAATGAGCCCATCTTTCAGAAGCCCTTTCACCCAGCTTGGCCACGGAGAGCTTGGCCAGTTCCACTCCCATGGGATACAGGGACCTGCGCAGGGGCTTGAGGCGCCTCTTAATTCTTCTGCCCAGGCCTTCCCTGGCCCTTACCCACCTGCTCACACTGCCTCCCGCAAGAACAGCTCGTGGTATTCCTCGTCTTTCAGGTGAGTCCGCATCAAGCCGGTCAGCAGGTGCACGGTTTTGTCTATCTCCTCCTGGGTAAGCCTAGGGCAAATCACCTCCAAGAGCCGGTCGTCCGCGAACTTCTGGAGGAACACCTTGAAAGAGGCCTCGTCCAGCTCCCTGGTGAGTCCGAAGGCCACCTCTCCATTGTATTTTTCCACAAACTCATGGGAATGTTTGCCCATTTCCGACTCCTTTCCGGGCTCGTCTTGCGCTATTCACTAGACGGCAGGTAACATAACGTACATGCTTATGGCTGCCAATCAGATAACCAAATTCTACGGGAACCAGGATCTGATCCGCCAAGCCAACCTCCACATCAACAAGGGCGATAGGGTGGGGTTGGTGGGGCCCAACGGCTCTGGGAAAAGCACTCTGCTGAAAATTCTTCTGGGTGAAGTGGAACCAGACGAGGGGGAGATCCATGCGGCCCGCCACGTGCGCATTGGTTATCTTCCCCAGGACCTTCTATCTCTCAGAGGAAAGACCGTCATGGAACAAGTCTTGGATGTGGCTGAGGAGCTCCGTTGGGTGGAGAAGGAGATTTCCACTCTCCAGGAGGAGATGCTTTGGGGCTCTGAGGCGGATCAGGAGGAGACGGCCTTGAGGCTTTCCCAACTCATGGATAGGTTCCAGCACCTCGGGGGATATGATTTGCGGCCCAGGGCAGAGAAGATTCTCACCGGGCTCGGTTTCCAGAAAGAAGATTTTTCCCGGCCTACGGAAACCTTAAGCGGCGGTTGGATGATGAGATTGGCGCTGGCCAGGGTTCTTCTGAGCGATCCAGACCTTCTCTTTCTGGACGAGCCCACTAATCACCTGGATTTGGAAGCCTTGAGGTGGCTTGAGGAATACCTGGTGCAGATGGAAGGGGCCTTGTTGATCATCTCCCATGACCGGACCCTGCTAAACAAGGTGGTGGATCGAATCTTGGAGCTGGAACAAGGAGAATTGGTTTCCTATTCCGGGAACTTTGATTTTTACAGGAGAGAGAAACAGCGACGCATGGAACAAAAATGGGCTGCTTATCGGGCGCAACAAGAGCAGCTAAGACAAGTGCAACGCTTCATTGAGCGCAACAGGGCCAGGAAAGACAGGGCCAGACAGGTTCAAAGTCGTATAAGGTCCATTGAGAAGCTGGAACTCATAGAACCGCCTCGAAGAATGGAGGAGCTGAAGTTCAGGTTCCCTCCGGCTCCGCCTTCAGGGAGAATAGTCGCGGAGTTAGACAAGATTTCCTTTGGTTTCGGGGAAAAGCTGCTTTTCCAAGAAGCCTCGCTGGCTCTGGAGAGAGGGGTGAAGGTAGCTGTGGTGGGCCCCAATGGCTCAGGGAAAAGCACTCTGCTTAGGATTCTGGCCGGCGAGTTGGCACCCAGCAAGGGAGTCCGCAAGACCGGTTACGGGGCTCGGGTGGCTTACTTCTCCCAACACCACATGGACAAGCTCCATCCAGAAAAAACCGCCCTGGAGGAACTGTTGGACTCGTCTCCTCACCCCCATCAGAAGGAACTGAGGGATCTTTTGGGCGCCTTTCATTTTAGGGGGGAGGCCGTGTTCAAGAGGGTGTCTGTCCTGAGCGGAGGGGAAAGAAGCCGTCTGCTTCTTTGCAAGATACTCTTGGCAGAGGCCAACCTGCTTCTCTTGGATGAGCCCACCAACCACCTGGATATTTCCTCCAGAGAAGTGTTGGAGAGAGCTCTGGTTGAGTTCAAAGGGGCTATTTGTCTGGTAACCCACGACAGGGAGCTCATGAATCGTGTCACCAACCAAACTCTGGTGATGTGTGATCAAGGCTGGGAGGTTTTCCACGGCAATTACCAAGATTACATGAACTCTTGGGCCAAGAGGAACGTGGAGCTCTCTGTGGCTCAAATGAACCTCCAGGAAACCAAACCTGCTCGCAAGGACAAAGAGCAAAGGCGGCTAGAGGCCCAGTGGAGAAACAAGCTTTTTAGGCTTCGGGGACCCATCCAGGGAGAAATAGAGAGCTTGGAAAATCAGGTTGAGGTTGCCACACAAAGGCTTGATGAAATCCAAAGGGAAATGGGCAACGTGGAAGTATATCGCTGTGCAGAACGGGCCAAGGCAATGCAAAGGGAGTTCGAAACTTTGAGGGCTCAGGTAAGAGCTTGGACCCGTCGGTGGGAGGAGCTCCAGGCTCAGCTGGAGGAGATAGAAAAGCAAATGGCGAATGAAAGGCCTTGGGCAAGCAGGAACTTTTGAAAGGGAGGGTGGTGCTAAAGAAGCCTCTCAAAAAAGAGCCCCCGAATGGATACGGGGGCCAAAGTAAAGGAGGTTCGGGGATGTGTTTCCCCAATATTTGAGACAACTCTTAGGCCTCTTTGGTTCCAGAGAAGATCTTGGTTGGAACCGGAGCCCTTTCTATTCAAAAAAAAGCCCCCGCTGGGTACGGGGGCCAAAGTGGAGGAGGTTGAGGGAGTTGTTTCCTGTTTAATAAGACAACGCCCTTTCACAAAAGTTCCAGTGTGCAGGAATTTTTCCCAGGTGGCCTCCCCAGGGTGTTTCCGCGAGGATGACGCAGCTCCAGCTCATGAATTATCCTGTCTGATCTGCCTTGTTCAAGGCAGCGCATGATTGGATCTGCCAGCCCTGATGCGGCCATTTTCAGAAGGATTTGAGGAAGCGAGCATACGCGGGCTTGGAGGCTTGAGCCTTCAGTCTCCCTGAGCTGGGTAAGTAATCCGGGTTAGACTTGGGCTTCAATCTCAGAAAGGAGAACAATTTTTCCCCATGTGGCCTTTGTCCAAAGCAGACCTTGTGCTACTTCATCCCCCTAGCGTCTACGACTTCAGAGACCACCCCATCATGTTCGGCCCCATAAGCGACGTGATCCCATCCACCGCCATCTTTGAGATGTATCCTGTGGGATTTACAGCCATGGCTGAGTATCTTGGCCGTCACGGCTTCAGGGTCAGGATAATCAATTTGGGCCTTCGCATGCTAAAGAGCAGAAGGTATGACCCAGAGGCCGTGCTCAAGGCCCTAAGACCTTTGGCCTTCGGTATAGACCTCCACTGGTTACCGCATGTGCAGGGAAGTCTTAAGGTGGCCTCCATCTGCAAGAGACATCACCCGGAGATCCCGGTCATAATGGGAGGATTTTCTTCTTCCTACTTCTTCCAGGAACTTCTACAAAGGCCTGAGGTTGACTACGTGCTGAGGGGGGATTCCACAGAAGAGCCTTTGCGTATGCTCATGGAGGCCATCTCAAGCGGGCAAGTTAGAGACCTATCCCATGTCCCCAACCTGGCTTGGAAGGATCACCAGGGGCGAATCCTGGTTAATCCCATCTCCCACGTCCCTGAACTCCTGGACCAATACGTGGACAATTACGGATACATGATGAAATCGGCCATCCGTTATCTGGACATCAAGAGCATGCTGCCCATACATGACTGGTGGTCCTATCCCATTACTGCTGTCATGACCTGCAGGGGATGCGTGCATTCCTGTTCTTTCTGTGGGGGAAGCCGCTATGGTCTTAAGCTTTTTGGGCAGAGGAGCAAGCCCGCTTTCAGACCGCCCCATTTGGTGGTCCAGGACATCAAACAGATATCCAGGTTCACCTCCGCACCTATTTTCGTGGTAGGGGATCTCCGTCAGGCTGGAGAAGCCTACGCTGAGCGGGTCTTGGAAGCTCTGGAGCCACTGAGAGTCCCTAACCACATAGTGGTGGAACTCTTCGGCAAAGCCCCTGCGTCCTATTTCAGGAAGCTGGCCAAAGCTGTTCCCAATTTTAATTTGGAGATGTCTCCCGAGAGCCATGATTTGGAGGTAAGGGGGGCAAGTGGCAAGCATTACACCAACCAAGAGCTGGAGGAGACCATCCAGGCGGCCCTGGAGGCTGGTTGCCGAAAGTTTGATCTTTTTTTCATGATAGGGCTGCCAGGACAGAGCTTTGAATCGGTCCTGGAGACAGTGGACTATTGCGAAAAATTGCTAAAACGGTTCGGACCAAAGCTGGTGCCTTTCATATCCCCTCTTGCACCATTCATTGACCCTGCAAGCCCCATATTCGAGGAACCAGAGCGCTTTGGCTATAAGTTATTTTTTAGAACTCTGGAAGATTTTGAAAAGGCCTTGGTGCAGCCCAGTTGGAAGCATGCTCTTGGTTATGAAACCAGGTGGATGTCCAGAGACCAAATAGTGGAGGCGACTTACGAAGCCGCCTTGAGGCTAAACCGCTTGAAAGCTGCCCACGGGCTGCTGGAGTTGGAAACCTCCCAGAGGGTGGAGAAGCGCATTGTGCTGGCAAGAAGGCTCATCAGGCAGATAGACCAGGCTCTCCTGCTCCCAGAAGCTCAGATGAGGAAAGCCCTGGATGCCATGAGGGAGGAGATACAACAGGTGAACTCGGACACTCTTTGCGAAGCCCGGGAAATCCAATGGCCTTCCCCCAGGAACTTTCGTTTCATGGGCATAGTCCGACATCTGCTGCACAGGCCATGGAATCAGGGGTGAAGGGTCTTGAATCCATGGATTTCAAGATATCTTGGGGGGGGTCAGGCTCTCCCAAGCGGTAGAAGGTGGTAAAGATTTGAACTTTGGCCATACCTGGTTTTCTGGGCAGGATCCCCGAGGCTTCCGGGATTGGGAAGGCATCCAGGGTTAGCTCTTGCCACA
Organism: Desulfarculaceae bacterium; assembly: GCA_037443445.1. GTDB lineage: Bacteria > Desulfobacterota > Desulfocorpusculales > Desulfocorpusculum > Desulfocorpusculum > Desulfocorpusculum. The sequence goes on from JBBIOJ010000030.1 coordinate 14,567, forward strand.
GCCGGCTCATCCCCCTGCTATGGGCGGGAATATGCTCACCCTGTCGCCTTCCTGGAGGATTTGCTCTCGCAAGGCGTGAAGACCGTTGACCAACACTATCTTGGGGTCGCTCAGAGGGATCCCCAGCTTTCTGATGAGATCCTCGACACTGAACCCTTCAGGGATCTCCATTGGCACTCCTGGCAGATCCGAAGCCGGGAGGTATTCTCTCAAATGCCCGAAGAGCCTGAGCTCGATCCTAAGCACCTGTTGTCCCCTTCTTCTGCCCTGACAGAGCTGTTCTTGCCCCTACCCGCTCTTTTCTGAAGGAAAGGGAAACAAAGGTATTGAAAGAAAGCTCCGGCGGGAAAACGGCCACCCTGTCTCCAGGGTTCAAGACTGTTTGGCCGGTGGCCCCCATCCCGTTGACCAGTATGAGTTTGGCTCTCTCTTGGGCCAAACCCAGCCTTTCCAAGAGTTGGATCACACTGATGGAGCCATGGGTCTTTACCACCAGCTCTCCTTGCGGAACACCCAACTCTTCCCTCAGATGCCCTCCCACCAGGACCCTTATCTCCCCGCACCCCGATTGCTTCATAGCAGTCCCTTACAGTAACCGCCATCTATTGCGATGGAAGCGCCTGTTATGTATCCGGCTTTTTCAGAGGCCAGGAATGTCACCAGGTCCGCCAATTCTTGCGGCCTTCCCAATCTCCCCAAGGGGATCTGAGCCTCCCAGGCACGAACAATTTCCGAACTGTCGGCTCCCTTGCTGTGGGCCAGGGTTTCTGCCAACTGCTCCACCCTTTGGGTGTGCATGAACCCGGTGCAGACGCAGTTCACCAGCACCCCTTCAGAAGCGAGCTCATTGGAGAGGCTCTTGGCCCATCCATGCACCGCAGCGCGAAGAGAGTTGGATAAGATCAGTCCCTCTATGGGCTGCTTCACAGCTGCGGAGGTCAGGTTGATGATTCGGCCCCAGCCCTGCCTGCGCATGTGGGGTAGAACCTGCCGTGTCAGCCTTATGGCGCTCATGAGATTGAGCTGAAATGCCTCCTCCCAGCTCTCCTCTCCCAGATCCACGAACTTTCCGGAAGGGGGACCTCCTGCATTGTTAACCAGAATGTGGACCGTCTCAAACCTCTCCACAGCCTCTTGCACAAAGGCCCTTATATCCTTGGGATTCGAAAGATCAGTGACCTTCCACCAAAGCTCGGAACCTGTCTCTTGCGAGATGGAAAGGGCTGCCTCTCTTAGCAACTCTGCGTTCCTAGCACAAATGGCTACCTTGGCCCCTTCGTGGGCAAGGCTGCGTGCAACCTCCCGGCCAAGACCTTTGCTAGCCCCTGCCACCAGTGCCACTTTGCCTCTAAGACCAAGATCCACTTGACCCCCCCTTGCCTCTGTTCCTGAGCCAAGAGTTTGCTGAGGCCCAAAAACTCGGGGGGCAAACTCATTCCCCCACGAGCCCCTGGGCCCTCTCACATCTGCGGCTTCAAGTCATGACAATCTTCTCAAACGGTTTTGACACCACTTGGGTCGGATCAGTTAGTTCTCCCCTGGCACTTGCCCCACAGTCCTCCTCCCCGAGAACCCCGGCTAAAACTTGAAAAGCTGATCCAACTCTTCTGCTGGCACATCAAAGACTGCGTTATGGGGAGGCAAGGGTTCCTTCTGGAAGAATTCCGGCAAACGGTCCTCAGATGCGCTAAGGCCTGCAGCCAGATTAAAGGAGCGCTCCTTCCTGAGCACCCCCTTGCCGTATTCCAGAAGCTCCTCTGCACCGAATTTCCACCCGTACTGGGCCTCCACCATCCTTGGCAGGGCCTCCATGCCTGAGGGTATGTCCATTATGGCGAAAGCCACAAACACACACAGGCCCAGGGAGTCGATGGCAGCAGTGGCAATCTGGAGGTTGCGCGAGAGATCCACCTGCCCCTGCGGTTTCAGCGGATCCACAAACCCGCCCACTTTCATGATATTTGTGGCCACGGCATAGCCTGCTGTGTGATCCGCTCCCATGGGGCTTGTGGCATAGGTCACCCCGATTCCTTTGATGGCCCTGGGATCGTAGGCCGGAAGGCCCTGGCGTTTTACCACAGGTACGTGGGAGACTCCGAAGGCCTGGCCCACCACTGCGGCACCGCTGCCTATTATGCGTCCCAGAGGGGTGCCCTTGCCCACCTCCTTGAGGAGCTCTATAGCACCCTGGGCGTCCCCGAACTTCTTCACACCCGCGTACATGGCCACCCCAATGGCACATCCCATCTCGATGGTGTCCAGTCCGTACTCGTCGCAAAGCCTGTCTATCTGAGCTATGGCATCCAGGTCGTCTATACCGCAGTTGGCCCCGTTGGCCCAGATGGTTTCATACTCAAAGCCGGAGGTGAGATACTTCCCCTCCTTGTCGTTGTAAACGTTGGAACATTGGATGATGCAAGTGGAACAGGCTGAATGGGTGGTGCTGCCTCCCCTTTCCTTTATTATGTCGTGCATGGTCTCGCCGCTTATCTTTTGGGTGCCCTCAAACCTGCCCTCGGTGAAATTCCTCGTGGGGTAAGCCCCTGCCTCGTTGATGACATTGGCCAGAATGTTGGTGCCATACACGGCCAAGCCGCCACCGGGCTTGGTCACTGGATGCTCCCTTAAGGCATCCCTGAAAGCCCCGGCTGCAGCCTTGAAGGCCTCCTGATCCGCGTACGAGACTCCGGGAGCCCCGGTGTCATCCACCACAATGGCCTTTAGCCCCTTGGAGCCCATGACAGCCCCCATGCCCCCCCGGCCGGCATGTCTGGCAGGTTTCCCCTGGGTGCTGGTCACGGCCACTGAGGCGGCCGAGAGCTTCATCTCCCCGGCGGGCCCTATGGAAACTATGCCCACTTTCTCCCCATACTTGGCCTGAAGTTTCTCGCAGAGGGCATAATTGGTTAGCCCCGCCAGATCATCGGCTTCCAGCAGCTTCCCCCCCTCCTTGTTGACCAAGAGGTAATGCCACTTGCCGCTCTTGGGAAGGCCCTCCACCACTACCCCAGCGATTCCAAGTCTGCCCAGCTTGACAGCCACATTTCCACCCACGTTGCTTTCCTTGATGCCTCCGGTGAGGGGACTCTTCCCACCCACCGAAAGTCTACCAGAGTTGGGGCAGGTGCTCCCTGCGAGAAGTCCGGGGGCCACCACCAGCTTGTTGGCCGCCCCGAGGGGATGGCACAAGGGGTCCACCTCTTTGGCCACGATGAAGGAGGTCAAGGCTCTGCCTCCCAATCGAGCCTGTTCTGCTGAGAGCTCCTCCATACGTACCACTCCGGCCGACATGTCCACCCTCATCAACTTTCTCATGGCAACCCTCCTCTTTTTTCTGGAATGAGAAAAAACGGGATGCTACAAGATATCCCTGCCCAAAACCCATTATCAGGCAAGTTCAAGAACTTGAACTCTTCACAACCCTACTTTGGCCAGTTAGACCGTGTCCTCTTCTGGGCGCAGATTGTTATCTTTTCATGAAATGTCAGGGCTTAGCTTCTGGCCCAAGCATAGAGAGAAGGCAACTCAAATGTCAAGTCAATGATGTTCTGATTTGTAAGGCCTTGGATGGAGAAGGGAGTTGTGTTAAGAAAAACATAATTAGCCTCGCTCAAGTCTCCCACCATTTGCAACTCAGGGATAAAGTTCTCGAGGCTTTCCTGGCTCAACACTCATTTTGCTAGGCGTGCCTCTACAGATTCTGCGTGAGCCAAGAGGCTCTCCACTCTGGCCATGCGTACAGCCTCAGGTCCAAGCTGGCTCATGGCAGAGGAGGAGATGCCCACCACGCTTGTCCGCTTCAAAAAATCCTCCACACCCAGAGGGGATGAAAACCTGGCCGTGCCTCCTGTGGGTAACACATGAGAGGGCCCTGCCAGATAGTCTCCCATGGCCTCGGGAGAGCTTGCACCCAAGAACACAGCCCCGGCGTTTCTCACTTTGGGCAGCCAATCCAACGGCCTTTCCATCAACAGCTCCAAATGTTCAGGGGCCACCTCGGCAGCCACTTCAAAGGCCTCTTCCATATCACTGCAAACAAGCATGGCTCCAAAATTCTCCAGGGAGGACCGCGCTATCCTCTGGCGAGGACTTCTTGCCAGCCTTATTTGCAATCTAGCCTCCACCTCCTCAGCATAGGAGTTGGAAGGGGTCACCAGCAACGCTGAGGCCAGCTCGTCGTGCTCGGCTTGGGAAAGCATGTCCGCAGCTGCCAGGTCTGCCGGGACCGTTCCGTCTGCCAGGATCAGGATCTCGCTGGGCCCTGCCAGCATGTCTATGTCCACGAGCCCGAACACCATACGTTTTGCCTCTGTGACGTAGGCGTTGCCAGGCCCCACTATCTTGTCCACCCTTGGAATCTCCCCTACCCCGTAGGCCATTGCTACAATGGCCTGGGCCCCCCCCAACCTGAAAATTCGGTCCACCCCGGCGATGCGGGCAGCTGCAAGGACTGCGGGGCTGGGATCCTTCCAGGCAAGGGGCGAACACATGATCACTTCCTTGACTCCTGCCACACGTGCTGGAATGGCTGTCATGAGCACGGAAGAGGGGTACTGTGCCTTTCCCCCGGGCACGTAAATACCCACTCTCTCCAATGGCTGAATCAACTGCCCTAGGAGACAGGCTTGGGAGTCCACTGTGAGCCATGAGCTGAGCAAACAGCGAGTGTGGAAATCCCCGATGCGCTTTGCTGCAATTTCTAGAGCTCTCCTGTCCTCGCTGGGAAGGAGCCCTTGGACCCGGTTCCACTCCTCTTTGCTAACTTCCAGGCCTTCTGCTCCCTCAGGCATGCCATCCAAGAGGCGAGCCCAGTTCAAAAGGCTTTCTTCCCCCCCAAGCCTCACGCTCTGCGCGATGTCGTGGGGGGGGGTGGGGGGGTGGGTTGGCCGGGGGGGGGGCCGGGGGGGCGGGCGGGGGCCGGGGGGGTGGGCGGGGGGGGGG
>JBBIOJ010000030.1:19517-44157 GCA_037443445.1 Desulfarculaceae bacterium
GGCTTTCTTCCCCCCCAAGCCTCACGCTCTCCAAAATCTCTTGCACCCTTTTGCAAACCTGTTTTTCCCTGGAACCCCCCCTTTGCCGCAAGCTCCTCAAGAAACCATCCCAGGAAGCATCCCGGCTGCTGATTCTCCTCATTAGCTCTCCTGTGCATTCGGCCCAAGGCCTGAATTCGACCTGCGGCCTGGTATGTCGATCCCGTATTTCCTGATCTTGTAATGAAGCACCCTTCTTGAGACACCCAGGAGCTTTGCCGCGTCCTTTTGAACCCAATTGGCCCTCTCCAGGGCCTCCAGGATAAGTTTCCTCTCTCCTCCTTCCAGGGAAAGAGAAGGTCTTCTCTTCTCATCAGGAAGTCCTCGCAAGTCCTGAGTTACTCCGGCCACAGATAGATCCTGGACCTTCAGGAGTCCATCCCTGCAGACCACTACACCCGCTTCCAGAGCATTGCGAAGCTCCCGGACGTTGCCGGGCCACGGATATGCACAAAGCCATTCCATGGTCTCCTGGGGAATTGAGACCTTGGGCTTGTTGTGCCGTTGGCAAAACCTCTCTAGAAAGCGTTCTGCCAGCTCGGGAATATCCTCTTTCCTATCCCTCAATGGGGGTACCCTGAGGATCACCACCCTGAGGCGGTAGTAAAGATCCTCCCGGAATCGTCCTTCCAGAACCTCTTTGGACAGATCCACGTTGGTGGCAGCAATCACCCTGCAGTCAACAGAAATCTCCCTAATGTCTCCTATCCTGCGTATCTTCCTTTCTTCCAGGAAACGCAGAAGTCTCACTTGCATCTCCTGGGAGATGTTTCCGATCTCGTCCAAGAAGAGGGTCCCTCCGTCGGCCGCCTCAATCAGCCCCTTCTTATCCCTGATGGCATGGGTGAAGGAGCCGCGCACATGTCCGAACAGCTCGCTTTCGAGGAGACTGGCAGGGGTGGATCCACAATCCACCACCACAAAGGGACCCTGGGATCTTGGGCTCTTGTTATGAATGAACCTGGCCACCAGCTCCTTGCCCACGCCGCTCTCCCCCAGAATGAGGACGCTTACCTCGGTGCGACTGACCCTCTCCATCAAGGCCCAAAGCTCCCTCATGGCAGGGCTGACACCGATCCAGAACTCCTCTGTCCCCTCTGCCGTGCCAGGAGCCCTGGAACGCCCCCCCAGCACCGAATCGATGGTCCTGAGCAGTTGTCTGCCATCAAAAGGTTTTGTGAGGTACTCCACTGCCCCGGCCTTTATGGCCTTCACCGCATCGGGAATGGTTCCATAAGCAGTGAGGAGGATCACTGGCAGATCTGGGCTCACCTTTCTAAGGGCTTGCAAGAGTTCCATGCCTCCCATTCCAGGCATTCGCACATCTGTGATGACAAGATCCACCTTCCTGCGCTTTAACACCTCCAGGGCCAAAGGCGCCGAAGTTGTCTGCAGGGTCTCGTGCCCAGCAGCATTTAGCCGAGCCTCTAGCACTTCCAGTATGTGTGGATCGTCGTCCACAATCAGAATCAGATTGCCCATTTTCCCAACCCGTATTACTGGCCAAAGCCGGGGAGACTGGGGCTCACACCCCAAGCCCCCGGCATGCTCTAAGATGTCCAGACTGACCTTGCTCTGACTTGCGGCACGGGTAGATTGTTTTCAGGTACGGTCGCGTCACTCCACGTAAATCCAGTTCTTGGCCTGCATTATCCATTCCCTCTGAATCAGGCAGGCTGGCTTACCCACCAGTGGCGAACGGTTCAGGCTACTGGCTGGCAGCCCCTTTCTTTTTTTTCTCTATGTCCCGATGGATGTTCTCCAGTGCCTCTATCTGCTCCCTGAGTCGCTCAATCTGTTCGTCCCTGATCCTAATCTCTTCTTCCTTCTGGCGTATCTCATCTTCCTTTGTAAGCACCTGCTTGCCCACTGAGGCAGGAGGTGGAGAGGGTTTCCTGGTTTTGACCTCCCCAGAAGGTGCCCAGAGCGTAATCTTTCTTAGTACCTGGGTGAGCATCCTGGGATCCTCGTTCCCAAGCTCCACCCTCACTCGCTCCTGCCATGTTTCCCACAAGTCCATGGCCTCCTTGAAGGACTCCTTGTCCTTGGCCATGGCCAGCCGGCTGCAGGCCAGTCCGTAAAGGGCCTTTCTTTTGCCCTCCTCAGAGGGGAGCGACTCACTCAGCGAGGCAAAGATGTCAGCAGCCCGTGCGAAATCTCCTTGCTGAAAAGCACTGGTCCCTATCTCTAGAGAGGGAAGGGGTGCGCCCGACTTGCGGCTCTCCTCCATGACGCTGCTTGTTGTGCGAACCTCAGAAGGCTCCAAAGTCTCTGAGACGAAAACGCATCCTGCCTGGGGAAAAATGAGGCTTGGGAGAAATACGCCCAAGCACGCCCATCTTCTCCACCTGCTCGGCTCTCTGTATCTCATGGCCCTCACCTTGCCCGCGGCACCGTGAAGTAAAAACAACTCCCTTGACCTGGCTTGCTCTTAAGACCCATGTTCCCCCCATGGGCCTCTACGATGTGTCTGGAGATGCTGAGACCCAGTCCCATTCCTTCCTGACCCCCTGGACCGCTAGCTATACGGTAATACTTCTGGAAAACCAGTGACTGTTCCTCCTCAGGGATGCCTGGACCCTGGTCCTGCACACTGAAACGGACCCCCTGTCCATTTCCGTCCATCTGGGCCCTGAGAAGTACCTCTGCGCCTGCTGGGGAAAACTTGATGGCATTGCCCAACAAATTAAGGAGGACTTGCTGAAGTTGCCCCTCATCGCCCATCACCCGAGGCAACCCAGGCTCTACCAAAGCCCTTATTCTTACACCCGCTGGTTCTGTCAAAGGCTGTGCCCTGCGCAGGCAGACTCCTATGAGGCTGGCAACATCCAGTGGCTTTTGTCTGAGTTCCACCCTTCCGGCTTCCATGCGCGACACCCGCATCAGCTGCGTGAGCAGCTCAGTGACACGGCCCATTTCTTCCCTGGCGATTCTCAACAAACGCTTTTGCCTCTCGTTGATGGCACCTGCCACTTCCTCTTCCACCAGATTCACCGACTCTGCAATGGAGGTCAAAGGAGTCCTTATCTCATGGCTCAACATGGCGATGAAGTCAGATCGCATCCTTTCCTCTTGCCTTAGTCTGTCGGCCATTTCGTTGAATGCGCGCGCCACCTCCCCCAGTTCATCCCTTGACCTCACCGCAATGGCCTCCACTGGCCCTTCCTGCAACAGTGAACGTATGGCCCTTTTCAAAGCCTTCAAGGGGCGACTAACCGAGTACGTGAGGAGCACCAGCCCTATCAAGCCCGCTGCGGCCGAACCCACCAGCCCCCCAAGGCCCCACCTTTGGACAGCCCTGTTGGAGACCTGGAGCTCCCGCAGCTCGAGCTCCACCTTCCGCTGGTTTTCTGCCCTCAGCTCCGTGATCTTGCTCATCAAAGCAGCAGCCACCTTTTCCGGCAGCCAGCCCATGCCCTCGGGGGGGCCCTCCTGAATGGAGCTTTCTAAAGCTGATAGGGCCCTTAAATCCCCTCTCATGGAATCCCAACTCCCTTTCTCACTCAGCTCCCCTTGAACCGTTTCCAGTTCCCCCAAGGTTCTAAGAAAAGAACTCTTGGAAGCTTCAAAGAGCCGCACGTACTCCTGCTTTTTTAGAACCTGGTATTTTTTTTCATTCTCCTCCATGGAAAGCAGCTCCTCCAGAAGCTTTCCACAAAGGGAGTGAACGCGGTAGCGGGCATTGACTATCCGGTCAGTGGTCTGCCCTGCCCGGTGAAGCTGGAAAAAAAGGACCCCCACGGTGAGGTAAAAAACGGCCAGCAATATCAAGTACCATAGCAGAAACCTGCCTCGGATGCTCATGGAAGAAGCTGCCCTTGCCTCTGCTGGATATCAAGACAAAAAAGGGGTCAACTCTTAAGCCTACAAATATCGGCCCCCAGACCCAAGAGTTTCTCCTCCAAACGCTCGTAACCGCGGTCCAGATGGTACACCCTGGAAATCTCTGTGACTCCCTCGGCCGCCAAACCGGCTAGGATCAGGGATGCGCTGGCCCTCAAGTCCGTGGCCATGACAGGAGCTCCTTTGAGACGGGCCACACCTTTCACCACCGCATTGGCCCCTTGCAGTTGGATCTGCGCTCCCATTCGACGCAGTTCTGCCACATGCATGAATCGGTCCTCGAAAACCGTCTCGGTGATGACACTGGTTCCCCTGGCCAGGCTCAAGAGAGCCATGATCTGGGCCTGCATGTCAGTGGGGAATCCGGGGTAGGGCCTTGTCTTCACATCCACGGCCTCCGGCCTGGCCTTGGCCGAAACCTGTACCAAATCACCCTTCACAGAGACTTGGACCCCACTCTGCTTGAGTTTGCCCACTACAGCCTCCATGTTGGAAAGGGGGCAATCTCTCAGCAGAACCTCCCCCCTGGTTATGGCTGCCGCCACCATGAAAGTGCCCGCCTCTATTCTATCCGGACCCACTTTGTGATCCATGGGGCCCAGCTCCTTTACCCCCTCGATGCTGATTTGATCCGTGCCTGCTCCCTGGATTCTTGCCCCCATTTGGTTCAGGGCCTGAGCCAGCTCCACCACCTCCGGCTCACACGCTGCATTGCGAAGCAAGGTCCTTCCCCGGGCCAAGGCGGCTGCCATCATGAGGTTCTCTGTCCCGGTCACCGTGGGAAGGTCAAAGCAAAAGGAAGCGCCTTGGAGACCTGTTGTCCTGGCGTACACGTATCCGTGGCTGAGAGCAATTCGGGCCCCCAGTGCCTCCAGCCCCTTGAGGTGCTGATCTATGGGCCGGGTGCCTATGGCGCAGCCGCCGGGTAGGGAAACAATGGCCCGCCCGGTGCGGGCCAAAAGAGGCCCCAAGACCAGCACAGAAGCCCTCATGGTCTTCACCAGCTCGTAGGGAGCTTTGCAGCTGCGGATCCGCTCTGCCTGAACCAGGACCTCCTCCCCTCGGATCTGCACCTCGAGGCCAAGCTGTTCTATCAAAGACTTGAAGGTGTCAATATCCCTTAGCTTGGGCACGTTGGTGAGCCGGTGGGGTCCTGGGCTGAGCAGGGTGGCTGCCAGCAGGGGAAGTGCAGCGTTTTTTGCACCGCTTATGCGCACTTCTCCCCGGAGTGCCTTTCCCCCTCGTATAACAATGCGAGGCATGCTCTTCACACCTTTCCCACAACCGCCCACAGCACCCGGGGTTTACCCCACAGATCCTGGCGCCACCCCCATTTTTCCCATCTTCTGTCTTTAGCCAGGATATCCTCCAGGTGCTGGGATTGGCCATCTCCTATTTCCATGGCCAACATTCCCCCAGGAACCAGGTTCTGTGGAGCTTCTTGCAATATTCTGCGAACAAGCTCCAATCCATCATGTCCCCCGTCCAAGGCCACTCGGGGCTCATAGCAGCGCACCTCGGGCTCCAACTCCTGTATCAGGGAGGTGGGTATGTAAGGCGGGTTTGAAATCACCAGCCTAAACCTGTGCTGCCCTGAGCCAACAGGCTCCCACAGGTCTCCCTGCAGGAACCTAATGTGGTCCTGCACCCCCAGTTCATTGGCATTGCTTTGGGCCACATGCAGGGCTTCCTGGGATATGTCAATAGCCACCCATGAGACCGAAGCTCCCAGTTCCCGAGCCAAGGCTATGGCAATGGCACCGCATCCGGTCCCCAGCTCCAAGGCCTGCACAGGCAAAGGCTCCTTCTCTATTGCTGCCTTTAGTTCCTCCAGGCCCAGCTCCACCAGGGTCTCGGTCTCTGGCCTGGGTATCAAGACACTGGCATTCACCTTGAATCCCAGGGACCAGAATTCTTTGGCCTCCAGAATGTAAGCCAGAGGCTCCCTCTTGCCTCTTCGCCGAAGCAGCTCCCTGAAGCGGTCCAGCTCAGTTTGTGTCAACGGCTGATCAAAGCGAAGGTAAAGCTCCACCCGGGTGCAGCCCAGGGCATGACCCATGAGGAGCTCCGCATCCAGTCTGGGGCTAGAGACCCCTTTCTTGGCCAAATAATTTGAGGCCTCCTTTACTAACTCCAGGAGGGTCCAGGAAGGCTTCATCCCCCACCGGCCCCCTCCCTGAATGCTTCCGCCCTCTGGTGAGTCTGAAGAGCTTCTACGAGCTCGTCCAGAGCGCCGTCCAGGATCTCCGGGAGTCGATAAAGGGTAAGACCTATTCTGTGGTCTGTGACACGTCCCTGAGGAAAATTGTAAGTCCGAATGCGCTCGCTTCTGTCTCCGGAGCCTACCTGGGTCCGCCGCTGCTCAGAGATTTCCTTTCGCTGCTGCTCCAAGATGCGATCCAGGAGGCGAGCCTTGAGCACCCTGAGGGCCTTGGCCCTGTTCTTGTGCTGGGATTTCTCATCCTGGCAGGTCACAACCAAGCCTGTGGGTAGATGGGTGACCCTCACGGCCGAGTCTGTGGTGTTAACACTTTGGCCTCCTGGTCCGGAGGAACGAAAAACATCTATGCGCAACTCAGAAGGCTCCAGGTGAACTTCCAAGTCTTCGGCCTCTGGAAGAATGGCCACTGTCACAGCCGAGGTGTGAATGCGACCCTGAGACTCGGTAACCGGTACCCTTTGCACCCTGTGAACACCGCTCTCGTACTTGAGCCTGCTGTACACGCCACGGCCTTCCACCAGGGCTATTATCTCTTTGAAGCCGCCCACTCCGGTGGGGTGGCTGTCCACCACGTCCACTTTCCAACCCTGGCGCTCTGCATATCGACAGTACATCCTGAAGAGGTCAGCGGCAAACAGGGCAGCTTCCTCACCTCCTGTGCCAGCCCTTATTTCCAAAGAGACGTTTTTCTCGTCATGCGGATCCTTGGGCAGAAGCAGGTCCCTCAGCCTGGTCTCCAGCTCTTGTTGTTTTTGGACCAATTGGGCTACCTCTTCTTCTGCCAGGGCTCTCATCTCGGGGTCTCTCTCTGTGCGAAGAAGACCCCTGGCAGCTCTTAGCTGCTCCACCACCTTTTGGTGTGCTCTGTAAGCCTCCACCAAGGGGCCCAGCTCAGCCAGTTCCTTGGCCAGCTTCTGGAACCGGGATGGGTCCCTTGACACCTCAGGCTCTCCGAGCTGCTGCTCCACGGCTCGGTATCTCTGTTCTACCGCAGCCAGTTTTTCCCACATCTTCTCTCATGCCCCTCTTACATCAAAGCCACCCATTGAAATGCTTGAAAAGCAGACCCCTGAATCTGGTCCCAATGCCTCTGCCGGTGCTGCATGACTACAAAGTCATGGGTAATACCAGGGAGGATATTCACATGGTCAAATCGGCTTTGACTCTTCCAGGAGCACTCAGAATCTCTTTCTGCCCAACAGGGCTCTTGAGCCATCCCGAGGGCCTGGGAGTCGAAGCCCCCAATGTTTCCGGCCTTGGCTGAGGAACCGGCTCAGCCCATTACTTAGCGCTGTTGAGATAACCTTTTCCGAACTTCTTGTGAAATCGCTCGACCCTGCCGGCAGAATCCACCAATTTCTGTTTCCCAGTAAAAAATGGATGGCACTTGGAGCAAATCTCCACCTTTATCTCTGGCTTGGTACTTCTGGTTTCTATGACATTCCCACACGCACAAGTTATTACGGCCTTCTCATACTTAGGATGAATCCCCTTTTTCATGGATCTCTCCTTTCCATTTTTCCGATTCATGTCGGGATGCTATTGTTTTCCCGAAATACTCTCTGTCTCAGTTGTCTTCCAGCATTATGTGCACTCGGGGGATTGCCCCCCAAGCTTGACTGGCCCTGCTGCCCCGGATATGGACCAGGCTTGATTAGATTATGGGCTCAAGTCTTCAAGCCCATTGACAGCCCAACATGTCTCCACCCCCAATCAACCAACTGCTCCAAGGGCCTAAAACCAAGAAGACCGCTCTTGCCCACGCTCCGGCCGATGCCAGCATACCCACTCCCTGAGCCACGTTGTTCACTTCTCCTGAACAGGACTGGCCGGTCGGTGAAGCGGCAAGGCCGCACAAGTTTTTTTTACCAAAGGGACCTTCTTCCCCCTCAAACTATGGGTTGAGGCTTTGACCTGGAAGAGGCACCCTCAGGACCCCTGCTGCTGTCTCCAGTGAACCAAAGGCCAGCTTGCACCTCGTTTCCCTATCAGGAACTCATCGAATCGAGGAACTCCCTGTTGGTCTTTGTTTTTTGTATCTTGTCCAGCAGGAACTCCATGGCGTCAACCGGATTCAGGGGAGAAAGCAGCTTTCTCAGGATCCAGATGCGATTCAGGTCTTCCTTGGGAAGAAGTAGCTCCTCCTTTCGGGTTCCAGACTTGTTTATGTCAATGGAGGGGAATATCCTCTTGTCCGCCAGACGCCTGTCCAGTTGGATTTCCATGTTCCCTGTACCCTTGAACTCCTCAAAGATGACCTCGTCCATACGGCTTCCCGTATCTATTAGGGCTGTGGCAATGATAGTAAGGCTACCGCCTTCTTCCACGTTACGGGCAGCCCCGAAAAACCTCTTGGGCCTTTGAAGGGCGTTGGCGTCCACACCTCCTGACAGGATCTTTCCGCTGGGTGGCACCACAGTGTTGTGAGCCCTGGCCAATCTGGTTATGCTGTCCAACAATATTACCACGTCCTTCTTGTGTTCCACGAGCCTCTTGGCCTTTTCCAGGACCATGTCCGCCACCTGCACGTGGCGCTGCGCCGGCTCGTCAAAAGTGGAGCTTATAACCTCAGCATCCACAGAACGCATCATGTCCGTTACCTCTTCAGGCCTCTCATCTATCAACAACACTATCAGAATTATCTCCTTGTGATTCTGTGTTATGCTATTGGCTATGTTTTGAAGCAGGATGGTCTTGCCGGTGCGAGGAGCCGCCACGATCAAGCCTCTTTGCCCCTTCCCGATGGGGCACAGCATGTCCATTATGCGCATTGAAACCTGGTCATGGGTTGTCTCCAGTTTTATTCGCTCTTGGGGATAAAGAGGGGTCAAGTTGTCAAAGAGAATCTTGTCCCTGGCCACCTCAGGATCTTCGTAATTGACAGCCTCCACCTTGAGCAGGGCAAAGTACCTTTCCGAGTCCTTGGGAGGTCTTATCTGGCCTGAGACAGTGTCTCCGGTTCTGAGGTTGAATCGACGGATCTGGGATGGGGACACGTAGATGTCATCCGGGCCAGGCAGGTAGCTGTAATCAGAGGAGCGCAGGAATCCAAAGCCGTCCGGAAGGATCTCCAAAACCCCCTCCCCATAAATGAAACCGTTTTTCTCTGTCTGGGCTTGCAAGATAGCGAATATCAATTCCTGCTTGCGCATCCCGCTAGCCCCTTCCACCTGAAGCTTCTTGGCCAGATCCAACAACTCCGAAATCCTCTTCTCTTTTAGTTCCACCAGATTCATCTTTGCCCTCTTCGAGTCTCTATTTTGGGTCATGTGGTCGCTTTTTCTCCCTGGTGCTGAGGGGTCTGGCAATTTCTCTCATGCATGATCAGACCCCGTGCTTTTTCCAGAAGCCCTTTTTCCCCTGAATGGAAGGACCGGGCTTTCTTAGGCTCCCATCTCGGTGCTCACTGAATTCATACCAGGCTCCATTCCCGGCAACCTCAAGCTTTCAAATCCGTGTACAACGGCTGCTAAGTGGGTAATTGCTGGCGAGCATTTAACCTGAGGGTGCGCTCTCTAGGAGACGAATCCTGGAGACCTTAATTATCCTACCCAGGATAGGTCCAAATCACAGACAAGATCAAGCTATCGGATAAGTTCCCGCCTGTCAAGGAGAAATAATGTCAACACCCATCCAGTATCAAAGTGTGGAGAATGCCCCAGCTTGCCTTTTTGCCCAAAAGAGCCCCAGGGATGCGCCTTTCCCACTGTCTTCTGCAGGAGCGGATGGAAATCCATCCCAGAACTTCCTGTTTACCTCTCTTGGCCCTTCAATCCACCAGCTGAATCAGGTTGAGCTGGCGACCGGTCTTACCCTTGCTGGCGCGATGCGAAAAGAAAACCTTCGGGTTGCAAGCAGTGCACGCACTTACCCTTACTATGTTGGCCTGAGATACCCCGGCCTGTAGAAGCTGGTGCACATTCAGTCCCACCAAGTCAAGGGTGTATCTGTTGGCCCTCAAAGGTTTGATGAATTCCTTCCAGCGGGGAGTGCTGTTCTTTATGGAGCGCACAACTTTGATATCCACCTCGTAACAACAATCCCCAATGCAGGGCCCGAACCCCACCAAGAGATCCTGGGGGCCCACATTGAAGATCTTCTGGAACTTCGCCACCACAGTCCCAACCACGTTAAGGCAGGTCCCCCTCCAACCAGCGTGGACTATTCCTATCACCTCCTCTTTGGGGGCGTAGAGAATTATCGGAAGACAATCAGCGGTAAGAACCCCTATGGCAACTCCCCTCTCTCGGGTGAGTATGGCGTCGTAGTCCAGGTGCTGATACTTGCTTCCAGCCTTGAGCGGATCCTCCTCCAGGATCAGCACCTGGTCCCCGTGGACTTGGTTGGCAAGGAAAATCCTCTCTGGGTCCAGCTCCAGTGCATCGGCTAGGATCTTCTTGTTTTGAATTACGTTTTCCCTTGAGTCTCCACCCTGGGTGTCGAAATTCAGGCTACGGAAGGGGCCTTGGCTCACGCCACCCAGCCTGGTGCAAAAAGCATGTTTCAGACGCCCGTTGGAGGCCTTCTTGAAACGCTCTAACGTGACCACCCTTACTTTTCCGTATGTCTCAAGCCCCATGACTGTTTCGGAGAATACTACAAGCGGGATGTCTTCGGTAGCATAGTGAAGAAAAGCCAACCATATGTTTATTATAGGGGAGAGAAAGTCTTTTTGTCAATCTTGCCGAGCTCTTTCTGCCATCTTGTCAGGAAACCCATCCCCCCCAAGAGAAATCTGAACCGCCCCAAGGGGGACCTCTGATTCTTCATCCATCCCTTATGAACAACTCAGGCAAAAAAGCTTGTTTCAACCTCCACTTCCCTTTTCCCCCAGGGCCCCCTCCCACTTTCCCTTTTCCACACGTCTTCGCTCCTCGCCCCTGACTTCTCTCCTTAGCAACTTGCCCACCTTTGACTTGGGCAGCATGTCCCTGAATTCTATGTGTTGAGGCACCTTGTAGGAGGCCAACCTCTGTCTGCACCATCTGATGAGCTCGTAACCGCTCAATCCTTTCACGTCGCTCTTTAGCACCACCAGAGCCTTTATCCTTTCGCCCACCTTGGGATCTGGAACTCCCACCACGCAAGCAGCCACCACTGCAGGATGTTCCTGCAACACGGCTTCTATCTCCGAGGCTGAGACCCTGTAGCCTTTGTGCTTTATGGTGTCCACGGTCCTGTCCACAAAGTAAAGGTGCCCATCCTGGTCCACTCTGACGATGTCCCCTGTGCGGTACCAAAGTCGACCTTCCAGCTCCACAAAGGCCTCTTGGGTCTCCTCAGGTTTGTTCCAATAACCTCTTACCATGGGCTCTGAGTGAACCAGAAGCTCTCCGGGCAAACCCGGTCCCACATCCTGCAAGGTTTCGGGGTCCACTATCTTTACCGACTTGTTGGGCAGAACACGCCCCATGCTCAGAGGAGGGGTCTGCTGTCCGGGCAGGCTCAGACTCACTCCACCCACCGTCTCTGTGGCACCATATCCTTGGTAGATGGGAATTCCGAACCGCTCCTTCCACCGCTGGCCGAGTTCCGGGGGAAGCACATCCCCGCCACTAAAACAGTACCTCAAGGAGCTCAAGTCGTACAACTCCAGCCTGTCGTGCTCCAGGATCATTCGGTAAAGAGCAGGAACCCCAAAAAGGGACAAGGCCCTGTGTCGCTTTATGGCCTCCATCATCCCGTCCAGATTCACCCTCGGAAGCAGAATCAAGCTCTCTCCCCTTAGGCAAAGGGGACCCAATCCGAAAATCTGCCCAAGGATGTGGAAAAGGGGGGCTCCCTGCACAATCACATTGCTTCCCTTGGGGATGAGGGGATCTGCCACCTCCAACTGGACACGGGCTGACTCAATGAAGAGCTCATGAGTGATGGGTACTCCCTTGGGAAAGCGGGTGGTACCCCCAGTGTAGAGAATCTCTGCTTTTTCACCCCCGGATATGGCACTTTCCCGGTGTACCCCCTGGCCTGATCGCAAGAAACCCCGAAAGCCCATCTGAGCGCTCTTGCTCGGAACCTTGCCTCTGGGCACCTTGTCAAAGAGCCTGCCCAGCGCCCTTTTCCAAAAAGGTAGCAGGTCGGCAAGATTAGTGTGGACAACTATCTCGAGTCCCCCCCGGGCTGCTGCCTGTGCTACATAAGAGTAGTTGGTATCCATGCAAAATATGGCCCGTGCCTGGCTGTCCTGCACTATGTACATCAAGTCATGGGTGGTATAGATGGGAGTTATGGGAACAAGCACCACCCCGGCCATGAGACCTCCCAGCCAGGCCACAACCCACTGAGGGGTATTGGGCAGGTAGATGATGACTCTTTCCCCTGGGCGGATGCCCGCCGCATGAAGAGCCCCGGCCAGAGCCCCTGCCCAATTCAGGATTCTCTTGTAGGAGTAGGATGTGCCAAGGAAAAAAATGGCCTTCTTATCCGGGTTTGCCAGGGCTTGGGCTTTGAATGCCTGTGCTATGTTGCCTGAAATTTCAACCAAGGCTGCTGGCCTCAAAAGCAGGGTTTTGGCACCTTTGTGTCAAACCCCGAAGTAAGCAGATTTCACCTCAGGATCATCCATCAGCTCCCGACCGGATCCCGAGAGAGTCATCATGCCGTTCTCTATTACGTAGGCATGATCCAGGATTGGCAGCAGGGGTCTGGCAAACTGCTCAGCCACGAGTATGGTGACCCCTGCCTCTTCCCTTATCCTCACCGTGGTTTCAACCAGATGGCGCTGCATGAGAGGGCTCAGCCCCAATAGAGGCTCGTCCAGGAGCAAGAGCCTGGGGCCTGCCACGAGGGCCATTCCCACAGCCAGCATCTGCTGCTCCCCCCCACTCAAGAACCCCGCACGCTTTGTACGGTGCTGAACCAATTGTGGGAACAGCCTGAACACGAACTGAACAGCCTCCATGACTTGGCTGCTTTTCCTGAGGTATCCTGCGATGCGCAGGTTTTCCATCACATCGCTTTCCGGAAAAACAGGATGGCGTTCCCTGCAAAGCACAATGCCCCTTGCCACCCGCTGGGGAGGCCTCAAGCCTGAAATCTCTTTTCCCTCATAAAAAATCTGGCCCAGAAGGGTAATGCGCTCGCCGCCTTTTCGCTGCTCTCTTGTTCTTATTTCAACAATGAGCCCCGAGAGAGTATGCATGAGGGTTGTCTTGCCGGCGCTATTGGAGCCAATGACCCCTCTTATCTCCCCCCGGGGAATCTCTATGGTGAGATCGTTTATTGCCAAAGCATTTTCAAAGAAAACCATCAAGCCCTGTACTTTAAGCATGCTGCCCTCTGAATCCGGCCTAGACTTCTGCCTCTGTGCCCAGATATGCCCTCTTTACATCCTCGCTTTCCATGACCTCCCCAGGATTCCCCTCTGCTATCTTTTGTCCGAAATTCAACACAATCACCCTGTCCACTATCCTGAAGAGCTCTCTTAGACGATGTTCCACGAGGATGAGGGAGCGGCCCTCCATCTGCAGCTTCTCGATTATGGGAACGGTTGAGGCCACCTCTGCTAGGCTGAGACCTGAGAAGAGCTCATCCAGCAGGATCAGATCCGGTCTTATGGCCAGACAGCGAGCCAGTTCAAGACGCTTCAAATACCCATGTGGTAGAACGCTGGCGGGCTTGAAGGGAACCGAAGAATCTCGCTCAAATCCCACCTCTTCCAACAGATCCAATGCCATGGTTTCCCTGTCTCCGTAATCTCCTCCCAACAAAGCACGCACCCTTGGGGAATAGAGAGGCACCACAAGGTTCTTGTAAGCCGAAAGGCCGTAGAAGGGACGAGCCATTTGAAAAGTCCTGGCAATGCCCATTCTGGCTATGGAATAGGGAGCCATGCCGGTAATGGGGGCTCCTTTGAAAAGCACCTCTCCTGAATCAGGCTTTACAAAGCCTGTTATCAAGTTCACCAAGGTAGTCTTTCCAGATCCGTTGGGACCGATTATCCCCAGGGATTCCCCCTTGTTCAGCTTGAAGGAGACCCGGTCCACTGCCCGAACCCCTCCAAAGTCCTTACAGAGTCCCCTGACCTCCAGAATGGACGACTCCCTCATGACTCCACCGCTGTCCAGCGCTCGAACTGGTGGTACTTACGCTTGAGATAATGGAAGAGCCCTTCCGGCAGACCTACTATGAAAACAACCAAGAAGACCCCGTAGAACACTATCCGGAGGGCGCCCAGCGCTCTGAGGGCTTCGGAGAGGGGCACCAGCACGAAGGCGCCCAAAGCCGGCCCTGCTATACTACCCATGCCTCCTACCACTGCCGCGGTTATCGGAAGAATTGAATAATCCAGAGCAAACACCGGCATTCCCACGAACATGTAGGCGTGGGTCATGAAAGCCCCTGCAAGAGCCCCCATGCAGCCTGCCAGGAACAAGGCCTGTGCCCTGAACCAGTGAGCGTTTATGCCCGAACTGATGACACTGCGGTCATTGTCCCTGATTCCTTTTAGCACCAGTCCATAATCGGTGCCCAGGATCCTCCTGTACCCAAAAAGGGCTGCCAGGAAGACCCCCAGACTCAGGACCAGCTCCACCCCGAGGCCGGGAAATCCCTCAATTCCGCTCAACCCCTCTGTGCCCCCGAGGATTTTTGTGGCCTCTATGATACGCACTAGCATCAGAGGAAGCACCAAGGTGACCATGGAGAAATAGATGCCCCTGAGCCTCAACACTGGCACCAGGAGAATAGTGCAGATCCCCCCTCCCAGGAGGCCTGCCATGGGCAGGGTGGCCCACCACGGCCATCCCCAGGCGTGATGAAATGTGCCGGCCAGGTAGGCCCCCACCCCAAAGAAAAGCGCTTGACCCAGGGAAACCAGGCCGGCACACAACAGGAAATCCCAGCTCATGGCCAGAATCCCGAAAACAGCACTTGTGACAAGTACCTTTTTCCAGTAAACGGGCAAACCCACTGAGAAGCAAAACAGTGCCAGAAGCGGTAGGGCTCTGGGAGCCAGAAGATATAGGATCTCCCTCCAGGAACTGAGGGCAAACACGTCCTCTGATCGGGCTTTGATTCCTCTGTCTATTCTTTCTTTGCGTTCTGTTGGCTTGTTCATGACCCTGTGGCCCCAGGCAAAGCAATTTTTTCAGACAAATCCATGAACTCCTCCCCAGGGCCTCGAAGTGACCCAATGCCGACCAGCCCCGGCAAGTCCATCTAGAGATTTTGCCAAGCGGCTGCAAAGCACTCCCTGTGAGGCTCCTCCCCACAGCTCATATTCGCTCTTCCAACTCCTTTTGCTTGCCCATCAGGCCCGACGGTCTGATGCCCAAGATCAGAAGGATAGCCAGAAGATTCACTATCATCATCCAGTGGGAACCCAGGTACATGGAGGTGATAGTCTGGGCCATGCCCAGCACAAAGCTGGCTATCACCATGCCCAGGGCGCTTCCCAGGCCTCCCACTATGCAGACTGCCAAGGCTTCCAAGAGCACATCATAACCAGCGTCCACAGAGATCGTTCCTGTGGGGAGTATGACCACAGCGGCCAAAGCACAAAGCCCCCCTCCGAAAGACATGGCAAGGCTGGCTACCTTGTCTGAGTCGATTCCCAGGCACAGGGCTGTGTACTCGTCTTGGGCTATCCCTCTGAAGGCCAGACCTGTCTTGGTGTAACGCGTGAAAAACCAAAGGAAAGCAGTGAGTCCTCCACCCAAGACCAGGATAAACACCCTCTGCAGGTCCAGAAAGAGATTGCCTATCTGAACCGATCCTTCTGCAAAAACCGGCAAGGTGTACTGAAAGCCTATGAAACCCAGGTAGCGAAACAACTCCAGGATTGCAAGTCCGATCCCGAAGGTACCTATCACCTCGGATATCACCATGCCCCGGACGCGCACCAGTACAACCCTGTAAAGCAAAGCTCCCAGCAAAGAGGTAGCTATGACCATGGCCCCAATGGCCACAGCAAGGGGCAGGCCCACTCTCTGAAGCATCATCCAGGTGCCGTAGCCCGCCAAGACATACATGGCTCCGTAGGAAAAGTTGGCTATCCCACTTATGCCGAAGGTGAGGTTGAAACCGAGGGCAACAAGAGCCAGACTCACCGAGTTAACAAGACCATAGAGCAATGTACCCCATAACATGGACTGGGCAAGGGCCTCCTATGCCTTGGGTCAGAACCTCTTGGCCGTTTTCCTCATCGGGCAGGTTTTATCCACTCCGGCAACTTCACCTTTGCCTCGGCCACCGCCTCAGGGAAAACCACCATGCGTTTTCCGTCTTCTCCCCACTGAACAACACAACCCAAGGCCGCCTGGGAAGGATCGTTGCCAAAAACCGCCTGGTGTCCCTCGTCGAAACGAATCCTCCCGATGGCTCCTGCTCTGTCAGATTTTGCCAGCTCAGAGGAGATGGAGTCCGGATCCAGTTTTGCGGCCCTCTCCAGGGCATCTGCCAACAGGTAAACCGAGTCGTAGGAGGGTGCGGGCCCGTGCCCTGACTGAACTTCCTTGCCCCACCTTTTCTTGTAAGCTTCGTAGAAGGCAACAGAGGCAGGCACTTTCGGCACTGGGATATTCCCAATCTCGAAAATGGCATTGAGGGCTCCGGCTATCTTGCCTTCAAAGGTCTTCCAGGCCTCGGAACCTGACATGGGGGAGATGAATCCGGCCATGAGGGCCGCCACTTTCATGCTGTTCCACTGCTTCACCAGAATCCCGCTTTGGGGCATGTCGAAAATGGGCATTATCACCTGGGCTCCTGCGGCCCTAGCTTTTAGCAACCCCGCCGAGAAATCCGAGGCACCTGTGGGATAAGCCTCCAGGCCCAGGATGTTCCAGCCGGCTGCTTTCAAGACCTCCGCCACCTTCTCTGCCGTGCCCCTGGCCCAGAGCACATCCTGGTGCATCACAAACAATTTGTTGAAGCCAAACTCTTTTTCAAGGTGCTTCATCATCCCCACCAGATAGCCCACCAGGTACTTGGCGTTCAGACAGGTCCTGAAAACGTATCGGTACTTGTCAGGTTCCTTCTTTATCTTTTCCTCCGAAGCCGGGGTCATGGCAATGGTGCCCAAAAGAGGCACCTTGTGCTTGGCCAGCATGTCCATGCCGGCCAGCAGGGCTTCGGAGCGAAATGGCCCCACCACCATGGCATGTACTTTCTTCTCCAGGATCATCTTTTCCATGCCTAACAAGGCTTCTGGGACCGGGACTCCAGGGGCTGCATCCCTTATGTCTATGGATTCCAGGAGCAGCTTCCTCTTTGAACCCCCGAGGCTCACACCCCCCTTGGCATTTATTTCTTCCACAGCCAAGGTTGCAGCCTTGAGGCTCTCATCCCCTTCAAGAAATCCTGTGGATGTGGCCACTCCTATCACCACCGCATCTGTCTGGGAAAGAACCTCCTTTGGGATAAACAAGCTCAAAGACCACACAAGGGCCCATATCAATGCCAAGAGCTTCCCACTTCTCATCTTTCCCCTCCTTTCTTGGTTTCCAATAGAGCCGAGGATCTCCGGGCGTCTTTTCTTTTTGAGAAGACCCTCCCAAAGCCGATTCCAGACTAGGCAGGCCAAACAGCAATGTATCCAACTAGACCTGGTGCCCGGGGAGCCTGAACTTCCCAAGCCTGCCAGCTCTTTGCAGGGTCAAAATGAGGGATGACGCCTAATTTACTCGTGCAATCTCCCATGTGTCAAGGAAAAAACTTTGAGCCCTGGCATTTCATCAAATAAGGGGGTTCTAAGTCCAAGGAGTTGGAACCCATACCACCTTGCTCAAGGAAACCCTGCCTCGGGGAGACCGCCTGAGAAAGGCTCTGAGCTCCGTAACTCCTGAGGCATCCCGGGGGCGTGGGGGACCGAGCCACAAGAGTGCTGGACCGGTTTGAACAATCCGGAATGGATCTGTTTCAAGTCCTGGTCTGGGACCGGTCACCGCCCAAGAACCCATTCTGGCCTTTTCATAGCTTTGCCTTGATTGGAGATTCGGATTTCCTGGCCCCAGAAAAGCCTATTCGGGGCTGCCCCTCGCCCTTGACCCCTCAGCAGGTTCAGCCCCCAAGGTGGATCTTGTAGTTGCGGCCAGTAGCATAGCTCTTGACGCTTAGATCCTGGCCGTCTGTTTCAAGGCTGATCATTCCGTCTTCCCCCGTGTGGAAGATCTCTGCCCCCAGTTCCCTGTACCTTTGCAGAACCTGAGGGTGCACCAAACCTTTATCCCCTGCCCTTGAGGAGAAAACCACAATGCGGGGCCTGGTTACCTTGAGGAACTCCTCGCTGCTGGAGCTCTTGCTGCCATGGTGTGGAGCCAGGAGAACTGTGGAAGCAAGATTTTCCCTCCCCACAAGCAACTTCTCTGCCTCAGCCTCCACGTCTCCAGGCAGCAACACAGAAGCCTCCCCCAGTTTCACCCTCAAGACCAAGGAGCGATTGTTTGTCTCAGAGGACCGGCTCTTGCACCTGATCCGGAAGCTCTCACAAGGGGGGTGCAAGACCTCTAGCCTGGCTTCGCCCATGCACCAGGTCTCACCCGAGCAAAGCGCCTTGGGCCTCCACCCCCTTGCCTGGGCAGACCTTACGAACTCCTGGTAAGCTGGTTCATTGGGCCGATCCCCATTCTCCCATACTCCGTCGGTGACTCTGAATGCGCGCAATATGACCAGGAGGCCCCCCAGATGGTCTGGATGGGGATGAGTCAGGATCACTCTGTTCAGGCTCATGATCCTCCTTTCCCACAGGACAGGGGCCACCTGCATGGCTCCCACCTCAGGACCGCCTTCCAAACTCCCGCCTCCGTCCAGCAGAAGGCTTTCGCCTCTCGGAGCCTCAACCAGCACAGAGGTGCCGTTTCCTACAGAGATGAAGTGTAGTCTCAGTCTTGGATCTCCGAGTCTTGAAGCCCACTCCAATCCCCACAAGACGGGCAAGAAGATCACCAATCCCAGAGTCGCCCACCTGGCCCACCTAAATTTGCGAACATTGCACAGCCCCAGGCAGATAAGGTAAAAGATAAGTATTTCCCAAGGCTTGGGAGTTGGTAGGTAAAGGCTGCCCCCCAGTGAGGCTGCCCAAAAAACAATTCTGACAGCCCAATCCGCCATCCAGGCAGCCACCCAAAGCAAGGCCAAGCCGCCGCTTTCCCAAAGCAGGTACAGGAAGCTTCCCAAGAGAGCTGTGGGCAGTATGAGCCATCCCAGGAGCGGTACCCCTAGCAAATTGGCCGGGATTCCCAGGAAAGGCACCAGATGGAATCGGGATATTGCCAGAGGCAAGGTGGCTAGCGAGGCTGCAAGGGTGCTTCCCGCGGCCAGGAAAACCCTCCTGGACCAAGCATGGAGAGCTCCTTTCTTGGGCAGGGTGTCCCCCGGATCCTCTCCAGGCAGAAAAGACATCAGCCTGGGAAGTCCATACAGGATCCCCAACACAGCAAGGAAGGAGAGTTGAAAAGAAAGCTCAAAAAGGCAGGAGGGGTTCATCATCAAAATGATGAGGGCGGCCAATGCCAAGGCATGATAAAACCTTCTGGCCCGGTCCAGGAGGAGCGCGGCGGCCAGGGCCAGCACCATGATCAAGGAGCGTTGGACAGAGGGAGCCATTCCCGCCACAATTCCGTAAGCCAGCAGAACCGGCACTGTCAGGAGCCAGGCCGTCTTCTGTACCTGGAATCTCAGGACAAACCAGGTCCAGAAACTGAGCAACTTTCTGAAAACCCAGTAAACACAAACAGCCACCAGGCCAAAGTGCAGCCCGCTGATGGCCAGGAGGTGAGACAAGCCCAGGGTAGCAAAGGACTCCCGCAGTTGAGTCGACAGCCCTCCAGCCTGTCCCACTGTCAAAGCCAGCAGCACTTCCCTCGCCGGGCTCGGGAGTTCCGTGTGGATCACCCTTGCCAGCTTCCACCTCAGATCCTCCATTTGCTGTATGCCCCATTGGCCACGGCCTCTTTCCCTCAAGACCAGGTGCTCTGCATCCGGCAGGAATCCAAGGAAGGCCACGCCCCGCAAGGCCAACTGTTGGGCCCAGTGGATCCCCCCCGGATTCAGCCGAGGCCCTGGCTCACGCAGGGATATCTTGAACCTGAGCCTGTCCCCGTAGCGGAATTTCTCTGCTCCTTTTCCTATGGTAAGCAGCATCCTAGTGTGAAGTGGTTTGGCCAGTGGACCCCTAAAAAGGGTTTGCACTTCCACCAGAAGTCTGACCCCTTCGGATCTGAGTTCAGGGCCCCCAACTAGGATGCCTTCCAGGTCACAAGGTTCTCTCTGGCAGGCTCCCAAGTCTTGTACTGCTGGGGAGCTCTTGTGCCAAACCTTGTTCCCGTGCCAAGCTCCCAGAGTTAGGAATAACATGATGGCAAGGATCCTTTGTGCTGCCAAGTTCCTGCCTTTGAAGCTGAGGAGGATCCAACCCCCCAAGAGCACCAGGCAGGAAAGGGGCCACAGCTTTTCCAGAGGCAAGGGTCTGCTCAGAAGGATACCACTGGCAAAGGCCAGCACCAGGATCGGGAAAAGGTACACACGGGACAAGAGCTGTTCCCCGGTGTGGTTTTTCCAAAGATGGGAGATCCCTGAGGGATCATAGCCGGGCCATGCACCACCCTGTCAAGCTTGCAAGTGCTCTTGGGGCTGTTGGCTTGGGAAACAACTGGCCGGAATTCTCTAGGAGCCATTGCAAAGTGCGGAACCAGATTTCCACACGTTCTTACTGGCTCGAGGATCCTCAAGAAAAGCAAGATATTGCAATCCTGCATGGCCAGGGAGCCCCACAAAGGATCTCTTCAGGCGTCCCCGGGACTCGGGGCCTTGAGCCCCATGCGTGAGTGATCCGGGTGATTCTGGAGTTGTGTCATGAGCGGGACAGACTTCAAGCCTTCACAATCAACCAAGCAATGGCCCCTGCATTGCTGGAGAAGTGGCTGATTCCCAATGATTGGGCAGGGATCAATCAAACCATCAGGGAATCTCCCGGGGGCACCTCATCCCAAGAGATGAACTGCAAAGGTGCCAGCCTCTGATGTTGTGTGGGAGAGTGCATTAGAGCACTGAGAGCTGGAAACATAACTTGGGAGCCCAGAGGCCTGTTCCTTTACCCTTCTCAGCCTTGATGAATGATCCAGGCTAGTGTATTTTCTGGTAACCGTTTGCTCCTTACTTGGGAAACAGTCTTTCTCAGGTGGGGGAACACTGCGGTGGGAATTTGGGAGGAATTTGTATTGTGCCCCGAAGTTCATCTTTGGGGAAAGCATCTTCTTGTTGGGGAGACAGAAGGCTTGAACTTGACAGCTGTGGGCAAGACCCACGTGGGCAAGGTGCGAGGCAACAACGAGGACTGTTTTTGTGTGGATGAGAAGCTGGGCCTTTTCTTGGTTGCCGATGGAATGGGGGGCCATGCCTCGGGAGAGGTAGCCAGCCGCATGGCTGTGGAGATCCTCCACCAGGCTTGCTCCAGGAACCGGGCCCAAGAGACTCGGGAGGAAAATTCTCTGGAGGTAGAAGAAAAAAGGCTTCTAGAGAGTATCCAACTGGCCAACAAAACAATACACGAGCTCTCCTTGAAGGAGGAAGTCTACAGGGGAATGGGGACAACCCTGGCCGGCCTGCTCAGGAAGCGCGAGTTTCTGCTATGTTTCCATGTGGGGGACAGTCGTATCTACAAGCTGCACAAAGGCTCCCTCGTACAACTGACCGAGGATCACTCTGTGGTAGCCCAACAGGTAAGAATGGGTCTGCTCACCCGGGAACAGGCTCGCACCTCAAGAATAAGGAACGTTATTACCAGAGCCTTAGGGGTCCAATGGGACGTGGAGGTCGATATCTCAGTCCATTTGATGGAGGAAGGAGACCTGTACATGGTGTGCAGTGACGGCCTATCAGACTTCGTTCCTTTGGAGAGCATGCAGGAGGTACTTCTGGCCAACTCTGATCTGGAGGAAGCAGCGGCTCAACTCTTGGAAAAGGCATTGGAAACCGGTGGACATGACAACGTGACGGTTGTCCTGGTCAGGCTCGAAGGCACATATCCCAGAGCCGCTGGAGGACCATCCCGGGGAAATGAAGGGGAAGGGGAGGTGGTTTAGTCATGGCCAGGTTGATCGTAAGATTCAGGGGGGCTGTTGTACAGGAGCATGTCTTGGACAAGCCTTGCGTGAGGATCGGCAGGCGGGAAGGAAACGACATAAGAATAGATAATTTGGCGGTCTCAGGCAACCATGCAAAGATAGAGAAGATAAACGGATCCTACATAATCGTGGATCTCAAGAGCACCAATGGAACCTTCGTGAATAACAAGAAGATTGTGCAGGCCAAGCTGCGCCATCTGGACGAAATCATGATAGGCAAGCATACCCTGATATTCGAGGAGGAACCCCGGGAGGCCCAAGCCGAGCAAGTGGAGTCTCTGGAAACCCATACAGAGGCTCCAGAGGAGCAACCGCTTGGCAAACCTGTGGGGGAGTTCCCTGGGAAGCCCGCCCTGCTCAAGTTTCTCGAGCCAGCCAACCAAGCAGAGGTAGTGCTGGGGAAAAAGCTTACGGTCATAGGTCGAAGGGAGGATGCAGAAGTGAGGCTGCGTGGGCTTTTTGAGCCCAAGGTGGCCGCCATCATTACCAGAAAACCAACAGGATATTCAATTCTTCCAGAGGAGAAGGCCAAGGTCCGGCTCAATGGGCAGCTGGTCTCCCAGCGCACAGACTTGAAAGATGGGGATGTCATAGAGGTGGGCTCTGTTAGGCTCTTATTTTCAGCCAGTTGAAACAGGGCTGGCTGCTTTGGTCTTGGAGTTTTCTTTTTAGCTATTTGATATCAAGCCAGGGAAACACTTAGAGGAATTCCCTTAAGAGGGCCGTGGGGAGCTGTGGGACCTAGCCTCGGTGACCCTCCGAGGGGGGTCGACCGGGTAAGAAGCCAACCTGGGGAACTTGGATCAGGACTTCATGGAAGAGAACTCTGTTCCCAACGAGTCTTTCGGTGAATACCTGAGGAGGGAGCGCTCCTTGCGCAATATCCCCCTGGAGGAGATATCCCAAAGGACTAGAATATCAATGAAGGTTCTCCAGGCTCTGGAGGAGGAACGTTGGGAAGATCTCCCTGCAGAGGTATATGTTAGAGGTTTTCTAAGAACTTACTCCCGTTACCTGGGCCTTGATGAAAACGAGGTGCTGACGCGCTACGAGGACCAGCGCCCAAGGAGTGTGCCTCCCCGCAAGGATCTTTTCCAGGAGCTTCCCAGGCCCAGTCCCAGGCCAAAGCGGATTTGGTTTCTGTTGCTGCTCTTGGCCAGCGCTTTGCTTGCTCTTTATTGGTTCTGGGGACACGGCTTGTTCAGGGGGGACAGCGCTTTTTCCAAGCCCCCTGCTCCAGGGCCCCATCTCCGTTCCCTCCCTATGCCCCCGGCCCCTCCTGCCGGGAATTGAGGCAGATGGGAAGTGGCTTGTGGAAAGGGATGTTCCAAGAGGTCCAGTCTCAAGACACTTGCTCAGGTGTCTTGGCAGGAACTGTCCGCTGCTTGCGAATAATGCGAGTCAGGGGCCAGGCCCCCGGCATTGGTGAGTGATGCAACTCAAGAGGTGGAGAAAGAGGCTCAAGAGAGGGCCTGGGGCCTGGGCAGGTTTTGTGGGCCTTGCTTGCCTTTATGGAGTTCTTCATCTGATTCCCACCAGGTCCATAACATGGATAGGCCGCTGGGTGGGATGCTTGATCGCCCGTCTTGCGGGTCCCAGAAGACACATTGCCTTGAAAAATCTGAAACTGGCCTTGGGATCCTCACTTAATGATCAGGACTCTCGGAGGTTGGTAAAGAGGCTCATGCAAGGGCTAGGCCTTACCCTTGCCGAGCTGGGCCACCCTGGGTTCATGCAGATAGATTTCCTGAGAAGGCGAGTTCCCATACAGGGTCTGGAAAACTTGGAGAGGGCCCTTTCCCAGGGCAATGGGGCCATCCTCGCCACAGCCCATTTCGGTAATTTCCCCCTTATACTGGCCAGACTGGGCCTGGAGGGTTATGAGGTAGGAGTCATAATCAGGGACCCTCGCCACAGGCCGGTTGCAAGGTTTCTGGATAATTGGAGGGCCAAGTACAATGTCAGGACCCTCAAGGACAAGCCAAGGTGGACTTCGGTGAAAGAAGCTCTCTCCCTGCTTCGTAACAATGGAATCTTGGTCGTACACATAGATCTGAACGTATCTGAAGGTGGGCTCTTTGTGCCTTTTTTCGGTCACTGGGTACCCACTTTCCGCGGTCCTGCCATGTTGGCCCTTCGCTCCGGCTCCCCCTTGTTGCCTACTTTCATAAGGAGACTGCAGGGTCTGGATCACAGGCTCTGCATCCACCCTCCTTTGCAGGTGCAGCTTTCAGGAGATAGGGAGGAGGACATCTGGCGCACACTTTTGGCTTTGAACCAAGAGGCTGAGCAAACAATTAGACAGTATCCGGATCAGTGGTGGTGGATTCACAGGAGATTCAGAAAGGCTAGACCGGCAGTGGAGGTCGGCCGCTTTGTGCCTCCATGACGCAACACCTGCCCCTGCCGCACAGCGCTTTCTCAGTCGAGTAGTTCATCCATTGCTGGATTTCACCCTCACAGATCCGGACGTGCG
>JBBIOJ010000031.1:0-43700 GCA_037443445.1 Desulfarculaceae bacterium
CCCCATGGGACAGGCCCAGGTGCACCTCTGGCAATTGGTGCACTGCCAGATCCAGCTGGACTTGATGACCTGCTCGTCAAGACCGTAATGGATCATCCGTACCAGCTTTCTGGGATCCATCCCCTCCCAGTCCGCCACAGGACACCCCCCAGCGCAGGTACCGCATGTGAGGCACTGGTCCAGTTTGCTGGGCTCTGCGGCTACGTCCCTGAGCGGGGTCCTGGCTTTCTCCTTGCTGAGCACTATTTTTCCCACTATCCGGCCCTCCCTATTGCCCCATATTTTCTGATCTCTTTTTGCGCCAACCCCTGGGGAACCCAGGGCTCTCCACTCAACACTCCTCGGCTGCCCAGGAGAGCTTGCAGCCGTTCACCTTCTGTCTGCAGCCCACGATACCGCGCTTGTACAGACGGCCACAGCTCTCGTACAGGATGTAAGGAGTTGTCAAAAGCGGGATCCCTCGGCTCCTGGCCAGATCCACTGCCTCTGCCTGGGGCCGCTTCCCCCTCACGAACACCACGGCCGACATATCCAGCATCTCTGCTGTTCTTACCACCTGGGCGTTGGTAAGCCCCGTGAGGAGCAAGGATCCCTCTGTGGCAAAGGCCAGCACGTCGCTCATCAGGTCAGAGGCGAAGGCCTTCTCGATCTCTAGGTCCAGCCTGTCCTGCCCCACTATCACCTCGGCTTCCAGCACCCCGATGAGATCCCTGAGCTTCATACCGGTCAACCCGCCTCCCCTCGGCCCTCCTGGAAATTGCAAGACTCCAGCCCCTATTCTCAGAGCTCCAGCCAAGAGTCCGAGTAGAGAGTATGGCCCAGGAGTACCCTGACGGTTTTCACGTAATCCTGCTCCTCCTTGCTCAAGGAGCCCATCTCAATGGACTCCCCGTCCAGGACCTTGTTCACCAGGGCCACTATGTCAGGCCTTTCCCCCCTGGCTATGGTGGCAAGCTGTTTGTCAAAGGCATCCACTATGGCCGTGGTCATGCCGTATCGCTCCAAGATCACCATCATGGTTTGATTCAGAATAGGTCTTAGGTGATCGGGGGCCCCGTTGGAGCAGTTGGAAAGTCCGCAGGTGGAATTCACCCCAGGGGCGATCACCTCGGCCATCTCCATCAACTGCCTCATGAACTCCAGGCACTCCAGAAGCTGCTGCTGTTGCACGTTCACCGGGGTGATGATGGGGTCCACATAGATGTCCTCTGGTGCAATGCCTGCTCCCACTGCCCGGCTCAGGATGTCCGTGGCCAGAAGGCTCCTCTCGGAGGCGTCCCTGGGCAGGCCCTCTGGCCCCCACAGCAGGGCCACCATGCCCGCCTCATATTTCTTGGCCATGGGGATCTGAACCTCCATGCGCTCAGGCCTGCACATGATGGAGTTGATCACCGCCTTGCCCTTCTTGGGCTTGTAAACCCTTAGACCCGCCTCTATGGCCTGGATGTTGGTTGTGTCCAGATACAGGGGGGTGTCCACCACCTCCTGCACCGTCTTGACCATCCATTCCATGAGCTCCTCGCCGCCTTTGCGGGCAGGGCCCAGGTTGATGTCTATCCAGTCCACACCCGCCTCTGCCTCCTGGATGGCCATCTCCTGAATGGGCTTGGGGTCCTTGTTCTTCATGGCCTCCCCAATGCGCTTGACCATCACGTTTAGGTTCTCACCTATCCGCAGCATGAATCACCTCCTCCTAGCCATGAATTGTGTGTGTCCCGAGCCCGGATTCAGACTTTGAACTCCTTGAGGTAGGCAGGCAGGGCCGAGGCCTCCCTGGGTCCTACGAGCACCGTCCAGTCCACGAGCTCCTCTTCCAGATCCCCTGCTATGGCAGCAGCGTAACCCGGGATGATCACCTTCTTGTGTTTCACCTTCTCCACAGCTCCCGACTTCTTCATGAAGATTCCTATGGCATCCCCGGCAAACTTCCCGGCAGCCCAAGCGGTCATGACCGATAGGCCCTCTGTGTCCACCACCAGAAGCCAGGATGGCACGCGAGAACCCTCTATCTCCCCGCTCACTATGAAGTAGGTGAGGGAGAAGTTGCTGGTCACGCACAGGGGGGAGTTCTCGTCGGGTCCGTTTATTTCGTAAATGCCAGGAGAGGTGGCCATGGGTCTTTGGGGATCTGTGTAAATGTTCAGCCTCTGGAGCAGTAGCGGGAAGAGGCTCTCTGGGGCCAGCTCATCCATGACTATTATGCCTGCGTACTTGGGAAGAAGCATGGCGGCCGCAGCGGTCTGCTCTGCCAGGCTGTCGCCCAAGGAATTGGCAAAGGCTATGGTGGGAAAGCCCAGAGCCCTGTTCTTATCCAGGAGGGCCGCCCTTCGGATGGCCACCTGATCAAGGAAGGCTCCAGCCAGGTCCCTGGCCCCCGAGTCTATTAACAGGTCCTTGAGCCCTGCCTCTGTCAGCTCGGTGGTGAGCTCAACCACCTCCTCCAGGTCCACCCCCTTCACCGCCAGGGGACAACCTGTCTCGCCTGCCAGGGCACACATCTTGTCCGCATTGGCCTGTGTGGCAGCGTAAAGTAGGGGTTTCTTGTCCTTGAGGGCCTTGGCCGCAGGGGCCAGGACCTGGGGGTCCTCGCAGGCCAGGATCATGGAGAAGTCCGTGTTTTCCGCCACGGCCTTGGCCGCCGCGGTGAGCTTCTCCGGATCTCCGGACTCGCACTTGAGAAAAACCAACTCCGGCTGAAGGGTAAGCCCTATCCTTTCCCACTTGAGCCCTGCCCAGCGCTTGGCCTTTTCCAGGAGCTGCGGGTCTGTGTCGCTAAGCTGCCCGGCCAGGCCACAGGGGTTGTAAAAGGTCTTCTCATGCCTGAAAAGCACGGTTTCCCCGCCCACTTTCAGAGAGCGGCCATCGCTTCCTATGCTCACGGCCCTTATGGGGGGAGCGCTGGCCTCGGCCAGTTGTTCCTTGGCCTCTTCCGAAACATAGGGGCAGGCAGAGAGCTCCGCCTTTCCTGCTGCCAAGGCCATGGCAAAGGCCAGACAGGTGGGCACACCACACTCGCCGCAATTGGTCTTGGGAAGCAACTTGTAGATTTGAATTCCGGTCAGCGCCATTTTCCACTCCTTCCTGCGTTCGCTCTTTACTGCCCCGGCCCTGCTGGGCCTTTCTTGGCGGGAAATCCGCAGGCCCCTGCCTCACCGCAGGGGCCTGCGGCATGGCCTAACCCGTGATGGGAGGCATGGAAAGGGCCGGGTGGTTAACCCTCTTCATGAACTCAAGGACCGATGCCTCGTCCACCCCCACCGTCTCATCGGCGATCTTGTCGATGAGATCAGGCACTCCCAGCTCCTGACCCCTTCTCAACAGGCCCTCGCGCAACTCCTCCTTGAGGGCCTTGGGCATCCATACCATCCTGAGAAGCCCGCCGTCTCCCATGAGGTACTTCCGCTGGATTACGTTGTACTTGGAATGGCCCACAAAACCCGGGCTGGACTGTCCCCCACCCATGACGCCCGCCAGGGTGGTGAATTTCATGCCGCAAGGAGTGTCCCCGGTGTAGTCCCTGTTCACGGTCATGACCCCGTTGCAACCCGGAAGCACCGCTGCTATGCATTCGCAGCAGCCGCAGGTGGTCATGGGATCATACACGATGCTGTAAAAATTATAGTGGTCTATCTTGCCACGGCTGGCCTTCTGGACAAACTCATTCACGCCTTTCCACTGCCCCAGCTTGGGATCCAAGCACTCCCCTTTCTCCACAGGCTGGTTGGGCCCGGTGGGGTTGATCTCGAAGCTGGCTTTGCAGTCGAACCAGTTGTAGGCCCCGCAAAGACCCGTGCGCTCGGGGCTTATCATGCACACGTGGCTGGGTGCAAAGGACTGGCAAAGGGTGCAGGAATAATATGTCTCCACCCCTTCGTCGGTCATGTTCTCCACGCGGGCGTCCCTTTCCTTGTACACCGCTCTGGCCATCTGGGTGAACTTCTCCACGTCCTGGGCGTTGGTGTAGAGGATCACCTCCACCTTGTCCAGGATGGAGCCGAAATCCTTGTGGAACATGTCGTGGATGATCTGCCCGATGTGCTTCAAGGTGAATCCCTTGTCCGTGGCCAAAGCTGAAAGCCTTATCCAAGCAATGTCCCTCTGGCCTATGTGCATGACCCCTTGGGCATAGTTGAGCAGGTGATGGATCTGCCTCTCCAGGATGGGCTCAAAATCAGGCTGCATCTTGCGGCCAGCCACCTTCACGTGGATGCCCAGGGGAATCCTCTCTCCCTTCTCGCAATCCGGGATGTCCTTCCCTATGACCGTGATCTTTCCATCCTCTATTTCATCCATGGAGGCCATCTGCACCAGCTCCGTGCACTGGGTCTTGCCTCCTCCCATCTCCAGCACCAAGTCCTCTTTCCTGACACGCTCTCCCTCAAAGGCTGGCCCGTAAGAAACCGGTATATCAACCTTTGTTATGGTGGTCTTGAGGCCTCTCACCTCCACGGACTTCTGAACCATCTCGCTGTGAGGCACATTGGCCACAACGTGCTCGTACGTGCACACACCCGTGGGAAGGATCTCGGGGATGTCAGTGTCCGCAATGGTCGGGAAACCCCAGTTTATTGCCCCTGCCGCATTGGCTGCCCACTCGGCATTGACCTCTCCCAGGGCGTTTACGAAAGCGAAGATCCTGTCCTTGTTGTAAAGAAGAATCTTTCTGTAATCCCCCGGTTTGACCCCTCCAAAGGCCATGGCAGCACGATTGGCGAAGCCCAGGGCAAATACAGCAGCGCTTATCTCTGGGCCGAAGGGCACAAGCCTGGTGTTCCAGCCCACCTGGACCCCTGCTTCCACCAGCTGTTGTGCAAAAGTGGTGCCTGCCTGGTGGGCGCACATGAAAACGTACAGGTTCCGCCTCTGGTACTCCTCGGCTATCATCTTTGCCGTCTCAGGGTCAGGGGCTGCCCCCACTATGGCCGCAAAACCCGGAGCCGTGCCATCCACGAACTCCACCCCGCGCTTTCTCATGATCACGTCGTCGGCCGCCCCCAGCCAAAGGTGACCGTTTTCCGGGTCGCACTCTTCCCCAGGGTAATAGAAATCCGGATCATCCACGTACCGGATTGCCTCCACTATCTCCTCTGCAAAGAGGGTTGCCATGCCCGCATCCAGGGTTGGCCCCAGATAGGGAAGATTGTGACGGTTCTTCACGATGGGGGGGAGGAGTTTCTTGGCTATCTCCAACACCTTCCCTGCATCCCTGAGGGTCTTGACCGGTATGCCCAGCAGGGAGTAAATGATGGGCAGGTAATATGCGGTATTTGGAAACTCCAGCTTCTGATCAGGTCCGTATTGTTCCAGGGCCCTTTTGTACGTGCCTTCCGCCTTGGAGACTATGTTTCGGGCACCCTGGATCGCCGCAAACGCAACCAGCTTGGACATGTCTCAGTACCCTCCTTTCCGGAGTATCTATTCCCTTCGTGGGCTAGGCCACTTCCAGAGCACGGCGATCCGCCATGTCGAACAGTTTCCTCTCCTTGGCCTTGTCCAGACCAAGGGCTTGCCTCTTCTTGTCTATGTGGGCGATCATCTTGCGGGCCATCTCGTAGGGGTCGGGCTCCACATCCCACATTCCACCGTAGATGTTCTCCAGCTCCTTGGTGAGGTAATTGGCAAACACCGGTGCACCGGTTATGGGAAGCCCCACGCCGAAGATCGTGTAAACTCCACTTGCCACAAAATACTGCCCTATGGAGATGGCCTTCTCGCTCATCCACTCTGGAGCGCACCCGGCGGCCGGCAGATCCGATATGTCCTTGCCAAGGCCACCTGCTTTCACCACCTGGGTGGCTGCCATGAGGATGCGGCTGTTGTCCACGCAGGCCCCCATGTGGAGCACGGGTGGAATGCCCACTGTCTCGCATACCTCTGCCAGGCCTGCCCCACAGTAAACCTTGGCAGCCTCCGGGGTCAGGAGTCCTGCCTTACCACAGGCCATGGCATTGCAGCCGGTTGTGAGCACGATCACGTCGTTCTTGAGAAGCTCTTTCACGACGATCAGGTGGGCCGAGTCGTGGGTTGTCCTGGCATTGTTGCAGCCCACCACACCACCGATTCCCCTTATACGGCCATTGATGATGTTGTCATTGAGCGGCCAGTACGAACCCCTGAAGGTACCCCCCAAGTGGTAGTTGATGGCCTCGTAGCTGAAGCCCACCACCATCATCTCCTTTTCCTTGGGTATTAGGATCTCAGACTTGCGGTTCGGGAAGTTCTCGATGGCTATCTTCACTATTTTCTTGGCATCTTCCAGGGCGTGGTGCTCGTCGAACTCTATGTGGAGGGTCTCTCCACTTGCCATCATTGCCCTGGGATTGGTTGTGATGATCTTGGTGTGGTAGCAAGAGGCCACGTTGGCTATGTTCTCCATGATGCACTGCACGTCCACCACCATTGCATCCACCGCGCCTGTGACTATGGCCAGCTCCTGCTGGAGGTAGTTCCCGGCTATGGGAAGCCCATGGCGCACCAGGATCTCGTTGGCCGTGCAGCACATGCCAGCCAGCACTATGCCCTTGGCCCCCTTGCTCTGGGCATAGGCCACCATCTCCGGGTCCCGGGCTGCCACCACAATCATCTCAGAGAGAAGGGGCTCGTGCCCATGGACCACCACGTTGACATGATCCGGCTTCAGAACCCCCAGGTTGATCTCCCCCTGGATGGGGTAGGGGGTGCCGAAGAGCACGTCCTGGAGGTCAGTGGCGATCATGGAGCCTGCCCAGCCATCTGCCAGGGCTGCCCTGGTGCACTGTTTGACCAGGTTCTTGTAGTCCTGGTCCACCCCCATGTGGGTGCGGTGCATGATCTCCACCACCTCGCGATCTATCCCCCTGGGGATCACGTCCAGCTTCTTCCAGAGCTCATACCTGGCCTGCGGGGCTCTCTTGGCATAGAAGATCTCGCCTTCCTGCTTGCCCCACTCTCCCAGGGCCTTTTCCCCCACCTCCACGGCGATCTCATAGATGTCTCTTTCCACCTCTTCCCCGTTCTCGATCACGTGGGTGGCTACCCCAAAATCAGGAGCTATTTCCAAGAGCTTCTGGGTGTCCTTGATGGAGTAATCCTCTGTCTCCCTTCTGGCTGCGGCCAGGAAGACCTCGGCCACGCCCCTTCCGTGGTCGCTGTGGGCCGCAGAGCCCGCTGCCACCATGCGGGCAAAGTTTCTGGCCGCGATGGTCTCTGGGGTGGCTCCGCATAGGCCCTTCCTGTTGTCGGGCCCTTCCAGGTCTTTCTTGGTGAGCGGGAGCCTGCAGGGGCCCTGCGCGCACATCTTGCAGCAAGTGCCCTGCTCCCCGATGTTGCAGGGTTTCATGGCCTGGGCCCTGTCGAAGATGGTCTCCACCTGGTCAGCTTGCGCCTTGGCCAGCATGGTTTGGGTGGCCGTGTCTACGCTGAGTTCCTTGGGATCGACCTTCTTGGTCTTACTCTCGGCCACGGCCGCTACCTTCTCCTTCTTCTCTTCTGCCATAGCGGTTCCTCCTCCGCTTTTTTTGTTCGGAAAGGGGGGCCTTCCCGTTGGACATATGAGTCCAACTTTTAGTCTAACGGGCTTTCGAGCCCCGGACACCCCCCCTTATTTGCGCAAGACACCCTCTCCTCTCAGCCTCCACCTCTCCAGCTGTCGCAAAATGTACACCCCATCCGGGCCCGCGGTTCCGGGCTCCGGGCCCTTGCCAAACTGCACATCCCTCTTTCCCACCAAATGTATCTCAGCCTGTCTGCGCTCCCTCTCCTCCCTGCGCCTCCGGCGTAGCTCCATGAGTTCTTCCTCAGCCTTGGCTTTGGCCTCTGCCTTGGCTCTGGCCTCTGCTTCCGCCCTGGCCTTGACCTCTGCCTCGGCCTTAGCTTTGGCCTCGGCCTCGGCCTTTGCCTTGGCCTCTGCCTCGGCCTTTGCCTTGGCTTCTGCTTGTGCCTTGGCTTTGGCTTCTTCCTCGGCCCTGGCCCTGGCTGCTGCTTCCAGATCAGCCTCGGCCTTCTCCTCCACTATAGGAGCAGGCTTGGGAGGAGGCGGAGGCGCTGGGGCTGCTGCTTTGGGTGGCGGGGGTGGTGGAGCTGCTGCTTTGGGAGCGGCAGCCGGGGCAGGCTTGGCTGCTGCGGCCGGCTTGGCTGCTGGAGCAGCTATGGGCCTTGCCTTTTCCCTTTCCACCTTGAGCCTGGCCGGGGCCTCGGCCCTCTTGGCCGTGATCCTTTCCATGAACTTCTTGACCAACTTCACGGTCTCAGGATGCCGGAGGATAAGAATATCCGAGCCGGCCATCAGAAAGGATATGGCCGTGACTGTCTCCATGAGGATGCCTCGCATCTCAGGGTCTCCAAGATCCGGGGCTTCCTCCATGCCCACCTTGGCCTCCTTGGTCTTCCAAACCTCATTTCCAACATTGTTTATCATGGGCTGGGCCAGCTGGTCGTCCTCCTGAACCAGCGCCGCCATCCTGATTCGCTCCATTACCGAGTAGGTGTACTCCAGGCCATAGCCCAGGCCACCGGTGGTGGGGTCGATAATGAGCCTGTCTCTGGGGACACCCAGGTTCCCCAGCAAGATGTTGAGCTGTTTTGCCAGGTTCACGTCAATGGGAGAGCTGGCTATGACCGTGTGCCCAAAGCCCAGGGCCGCGGCTCCGATGGCTTTGTGATTCTCCTCCTCCACTGGCCCCAGGATCAGGTTCCTGTTCTGGTAATCCTCGGCGATCTTCCTCAGCACAACCGTGTCCTTGGCTGTGTTGGCCGTGCCCCAAACTATGACTGGCACCTCCACAGCAGCCAAAACCTTGCCCACTGCCTCGCTGGCCTTTCCGGCAGGCGCATCCAGCCCGTTGGGATCCGTGGACTTCAACTGAACCACTATTGCCTCGGCCCCGTACTCCTGTACACACTTCTTGGCCCAGGCCCCAGGATCTTCCAGGACTCCCTGGAAAGGCTTCTCGCACGCCTCTGGCCAACCCTCGGGCCGCATGTCCCAGACCTCCATGGCAATCAAAGGCCTGTTGGGCATGTTCCCCTCGAAAAGATGAAATGGATAGCAGTCCTCCCCACCCACGCGCGCGACCTTGGGCTCCTTGCCCAGGGCCACCTCTCTGATCTTCCCGGTGTACTTGATCTTAGAGATTGCGAAAGCCAATTTGCCACCCCCTGTGCGAGATTGCGCGCCGCGTGCCCCTTGAGGGGACACCGCAGATTCGAGGATCAGGTCCTGTCCCTACCTCTGTCCCATGGCCTTGAGAGCCGCCTTCACCGTGTTCTTCATGAGCATGGTGATGGTCATGGGCCCCACCCCACCAGGCACCGGGGTGATGGCAGCCACCTTGTCCACCACCTCATCGAAAGCCACGTCCCCCACGAGTTTGCGCTTTCCGTCAGCCGTGCGACCCACCTCGTTGACCCCCACATCTATCACCACGGAGCCCTGCTTGACCATGTCCCCCTTCACATACTCTGGCACGCCTGCTGCCACTATCAGAATGTCAGCCCGCCTGGTGTGGAACCCCACGTCCCTGGTACGGGTGTGCACAACAGTGACCGTGGCATTGGCCCCTGGCCCTTTTTGGATCAACATGTTCGCTATGGGTTTTCCCACTATATTGGATCTGCCAACTACCACCACCTCAGCCCCCTCTATCTTTGTCCCGGAGCGCACCAGAAGCTCCTGGATGCCCGCAGGGGTGCAGGGCAGGAAGTCTGCAGTTCCGATCATTAGCTTACCCACGTTAACCGGATGAAACCCATCCACGTCCTTGTCCGGGTCTATGGCATACAAGACCCTGGTCTCGTCAATGTGCTTGGGCAATGGAAGTTGCACCAGGATCCCGTGGATCTTGGGGTCCTTGTTGTACTTGTCTATGAGGGCCAGCAAGGCGCTCTCGGTTATGTCTGCTGGTTGGTTGTCCTGAACAGAGTAAAAGCCCAGCTCGTGGGCCGTCTGCTGCTTGGCCCTCACGTAACTTTGGGAAGCCGGATTCTCTCCCACCAGGATCGTCACCAGCCCGGGCACGACTCCGTGCTTCTCCTTCATCTGCGCCACCTGCTCCCTCAGCTCCTCCCGGATCTCCTTCGCCACCTCTGCACCCTTGATGAGTTTGGCAGCCACGGTCCCCTCCTCCTATTCCCTTCGCGGTATGGTGGATCCTCCTGACAAGAAAATCCAAGAAACCCAAAAACCCCTCAAAAATCCATCCTTGTGACGACCGGCTATTATAAGGTCATCCCTTCTGGGTTTCCAAGCCTCTGAACTGAAAACTGCTGCCCCTTTTCCCCCAGAAGCTCCTCCAGGATTCCATATATGGCCACAAGTGCCGGGGAATCCTGGGGTAGCTCCAACATGGGTCTGCCCCGCAAATCAAACTCCGTAACGTTGGGGTCAGAGGGGATGACCCCTCCCAAATCCAGCCCCCGTGCTCTCAGTTCCTCTTCCAGCTTGGGATCCAGCCCTGCTGGGCAACGGTTCACTATGACTTTCAATCGGTTCACCTTGATCTTGAGTTCCTGGATGAGGTCCTTCACCCGCTCGGCTGTGAGAAGGCCCCGCTTGGTGGGATCCATTACCACGAGCATGAGATCCACATCCTGCTGGTTCAGGCGGCTTATGTGCTCCAGACCGGCCTCGTTGTCCACCACCACGTAAGGATAATTTTTCTGAAGGATGTCCAGATACTTACACAAGAGTGTATTTGCATAGCAATAGCAACCAGGCCCCTCAGGTCTGCCCATCACTATCAGATCAAAGCCGTCGGACTCCACCAGGGCTTCCTGCACCTTCATTTCCATGTAGGTTTCCTTGGTCATGCCCGTGGGGACCTGGGTCTTCATCTCCTCACGGGCGTCCCCAACCACTTTGTGGACCCTGACTCCCAGCATCTCGTTCAGGTTGGAATTGGCATCCGCGTCCACAGCCAAGACAGGCTTAAAACCCTTTTCCACCAAGTACCTGATGACCAAGGCGGCAACCGTTGTCTTGCCCGTGCCACCCTTGCCGGCCATAGCTATCTGGAAACTCATGGGCGTCCCATCTCCTGCTTCAAACACCTGATTCTGTCTATGACTCCGGGGAAGAAACGGGAATGGGTGTGGGGCAGGAAAAGCGCCGCCATGTAATGGTCCATAAAAGTACGGCTCTCGCTCAGCTCCACGTTGGTCATCATTTTGGCCACCCGCTCTGCATCATCCAGCATCTCGTTGGAAAGCGATATGAGCCTAGCTCCCAGCAAAGAGCCGTTGCCCACGAACTGGAACTTTTCCAAGGGCAGCTCTGGCAAGAGACCTATGGTAATGGCACTTTCCACATTGAGATAGCTGCCGAAAGCCCCGGCTATCATGACTCGGTCCAGATCCTCAGGCCTCAGATCAGCGCTCTCCAAGAGGGTTTGGCAA
Organism: Desulfarculaceae bacterium; assembly: GCA_037443445.1. Lineage (GTDB taxonomy): Bacteria > Desulfobacterota > Desulfocorpusculales > Desulfocorpusculum > Desulfocorpusculum > Desulfocorpusculum. The sequence continues at coordinate 11,371 of JBBIOJ010000031.1, forward strand.
CCGGCGAACATGGCCGCTTTTGCCCTGATAACGTTGTCAACATCCGCTTCAGTCAGGACTATGTCCTGACCTATGGCCGTATCCTTGGCCCAGGCCACCACATACTCGAGGCCGAACTCCCCCGGGCGTATCCTGGGGGTGTCCAGATCTGTTCTAAACTTGCCGTTCTGCCCGATCAGGCAACACTCCATAAGTTCAGCCAGCATGTTTATGAGGCCTGAACCGCATATCCCCCTGGGTTTTTCTCTTCCCACAGTAAGGAGCACGGGCTCAAGGCACTTTGGATCCAGCCTGAAATCCTCTATGGCCCCTGTTGTGGCCCTCATGCCGTGGCGAAGGCCGCCTCCCTCGAAAGCCGGCCCTGCCGAGCAAGAGGCAGTGATCATCCAGTCGGAGTTCCCGAGCACGATCTCTCCATTGGTGCCCACGTCCATATAAAGGGTGAGGTCCTTCCTCTGGAAAAGCCCTGACCCCAGAACTCCGGAGACTATGTCTCCACCCACGTAGCTGGACACAGAGGGAAATGTGTAAAGGTGCACATGTGGGGCCACCTCCAAGCCCAGTCCGATTGCCCGCACAGGAGGCACAAAGTTGGCTGCAGGCACGTAGGGGGCCTCTCTAATGTACCTGGGATTTATCCCGAGAAGCAGGTGGGTCATGGTGGTGTTGCCCGCTGCGGCAAGATGGGAGATCCTTTCCCTTGCAATACCGGTTTTCTGAATAAGTTCCCCAATGACGCCGTTGATGGTGGCCACCACTGCCTGCTGCAGGGCTTTGAGTCCTCCTGGTTTCAGAGCGTGCACTATCCGGGTGATTACGTCGTCCCCATAGCGCACCTGTGCATTGTAATCAGAGGCCTCGGCCAAGGTGATTCCTTGGTTCAGATCCAGTAGCTGTCCCCATACCGTGGTGGTACCGATGTCCAGTACCACCGAATAGTGCTCCTTGCTGGTGTCCCCTGGTTCCACACGTATCAACTTGGGTTTGCGTGGTCCATGGAACTGGAGATCCTCCACTGAATGGGATATCCTGGTGTTCACCACAGTGCAGGTGATCTTCCAATCAGCCTTTCGAAGCAGCTCCGGCAGCTCCTGGATCACCCTGAAATCCGTGGAGATGCTGTCTATGTTGTGGGTTTTCTTGAGCCCCAGGAGAAGCCTGCTCAGGTCGCTTCGATTGTCCTCGGCGTTGGGTGGAGGAAGCTCTAAGTAAAACTTGCGGAGGGCCGGGTTAAAACGCCAACCAACAGCCAGGTTCTCCAGCTCTTGGGTGCTGGCCAACCTTCCGGCTGCCTGCCCTTCCCTGTCCCTGGCCAGCGCACCTCGATCCAGCTGCGACTCTGGTGGAACCTCCACCACCAGATCCCCTTGGACAGTGCTCTGGCAGGCCTGTCTGAAACCTTGGGAGAATTCCTCCTGGCTCAGGTAGGTGCCCGGAGATGAATCCAGATGCCCTTTGATCAGCTTTACGCGGCATTTGCCGCATACACCTGCCCCTCCGCAGGCGGCATTCAAAAAAACTCCTGCAGCCATTGCCGCCCGCAGCAGGTTTTCCCCTTGGTCCACTCGGATCTCCAGCCCTTCAGGCTCGAAACGCACCCGCACCTGTTTTCTCATGAGGACCACCTAAGGGGAACCCACACCGGATCAGCCTCAGAAAGAAGACTCAGCTCTCCCTCTGCAGCCGCACCACAGTCTTAGGCCCGTATCTGCAACCCTTCCGCCCCGCTGTCCACACCGGCCTCTGTACCGGCACAAGAGTCTGTTTTCCCAACAGGGAACGGCTCGGGTGGTACGCTCAAAAAAAGGCTGGGGGCCCGGCGGACTAACAACGCCCTGGAATCCCACTTGGCGCAAATTATCAATTAATTCTACAAATACTACCCCGGGCTGTCAAGTTTGCGGCTGGGGCTTTGGGGAGTTGATCTTGTCTGCGGCCCGAATCCCGGCTTTGGGCCTGTGGCGATCCGGGCCGGGGATTTTCTCAAGAACGCACTACAAAACGGGAGTCCAGCCTGGATAGCTTCTCCACAATGCCCCCGTACTCCAGTTCCGAGAAGGGGAGCATGGCATTGCCGAAAAACCCCTGTCGCCTTATGTCCAAGGCCTTGCGGGAAACCTCCTGCCTCACATATTCCCAGAAGGGGTGGTCAAAGGCATCCGCCGACTCGGTGAGATGCCCCTCGTGCACGCAGTAAGCAGAGCAACTCACCACCGGGGGACCATCGAAATAGGAGATGGTGGAGTTCCGCTTCACAGGCATCAAGGGCCCTGTGTGGCTTCCGCGCATGAACCCCGCAACGTAATGCCCTATGCTGAAGGGTGCCAGGATCTCCCCTGTGGCCGGGAATGCCCCCTGCACCCGGACCAACATTATAGGATCATCCTTCCCGGTGTACTTCCCGGCTATGTTGTGGAGCCTGGTAGTGCTGACCGCAGCTGCTTGCTCTCCCGTGGCCCGCGAGTAAATCCCCTCCACCACGAACCTCTCAGGATCTCTCAGCAAGGCAGCTATGTCGTAGAGCTCCTCGGGAGCATTCAAGTCTATGACCCTGTCTGCTTCCACATAGTTCACGTCCATGATGGTAAACCTGAATCCCTTGAACATTCCTGGGGAGAGAATAAGGCCGCTGTTGAACATGGGATCGCAAAAACCCAGGTAAAGAGGCAGATTGTAAGCGCCTGGATCTGTCTTGTCAGCGGCAAAGAACAGAAATGGCTCATTAGGCCGCTCCTCGAACTCCATTTCCGCAACTGCCGGCCCAAGCCCTTTCACATTGCCCGAAAAGGCATCTTTGAGAAGGTCCTGGCCAGCCCCATAAAGGCCCTGCTTACGAGCCACCTCAGCCCCTTCCCAGAAAGCGTCCCAGGCCAGCTTGTGGATCTGCTCGTTGTTCACGCCCCTCTCATGGGTGCACAGGATTGCCACATCGTCTCCTGTAAAAGAGACCTTGTAATCAATGAGGAGGCCCCTCCTGTGTTCCTCCAGGAAGCTTTTCACAGCATCCAGGAGCCTCTGGCTGGGCCTTATGTGACCTCCTATGCTCCCCACGTCCGCCTTGATAGCCGAGATGGTCGTCTTCATGGCCTCCTCCTAGTGGGCTTTGCCCCTGCCCTGAGACATCCGGGCAGAAGACTGGTCAAGAAGCTTGTGTACAAACAGCCCTTACCCTAGGAAAAGGGATTCTTTCTGTCAAGCCCATGCTCTGGAGCTTCCCTTCCGCCAGAGCCCCTTTGAGAACTGGTTCATCCTGCTTGATAAGGCGGGCCCAACAAGTGAGCATTACCCAGTCGAACCCGACTGAGCCCCATTTCCCTGGCGATTCCAAGACATTCCCTGGCATGCTCTTCCGAGGTGGTGGGCAGATCCGAAAGCCAGAACTGTGGAGAAAAGGCCAGGAGTGTGTAAGGGATCGCTGGGTCCAGCTCTTTGAGGAACGCGGCCAGGCCCTTCACTTCCAGTTTATCCACATATCCAGGTACCAACAGGGTGCTTGCCACCAACAGGGGAGGCTCCCGCCTCAGCGGAATCCAGGAGGCCAGCTTGCGGAAGCTCTCCAGGGTGTGGCGGTTGCTCACCCCGCACAACGCATAATGGATCCCCTCGTCCCAAGCCTTAAGGTCCACCTTGAGGCATCCTCCTGTCTTGAGGGAAATCTCAGCTACCTGGCTCAGGAAAGGCTCTCTCAGGGCCCCGTTTGTCTCCCAGCACACCCTTAGCACCTTGCCCCGCTTGGCCCTAAGGGCAAGCTTGGAGGCACTCAGGGCGTGGAGCACCTGGGGGGTGGGATCTCCCCCAAAGAAACAGATGCAGTTGGTAAACTCGTCCACTGCCCGGACTAGCTCCCGGGCGTCTATTTCAGGCCCGCGGAAAGTGAGCTCCCGGTAGTGGTGATTCTGGCAGAAAAGACAATTGAAAGAGCAGCAATGGTAGAAGACCGCCAGGTTCAGAAAACCCCTTTCGGGTCCCTTTTTTCTGGAATAAATCGGATATCCGCATCCGGTCCCCCCAGGACAGACCCAGTCAGCCACACAGTTGGTGGGAAGGGGATCTTTGTACCAAGAAACCCTGCCTTCCAGGGGCCTGCCCCCCACCAGCCGCCCACCTTTAGAAGAGCGTATCCCGCAATATCCCAAACCTCCTTCTGGGATTCTACAGGTATGCATGCACAGGGGACACTCAACACCATGGGAATCCTTGGAAGGCTCAGCCGGCAGACCGTGAGCTGTCCTGCTTTCTCTGTGAACCAGGCTGATCTTTGGCCAAAGTTCATGAAAGTGCTGCCTTATGCAGGGAGCGCAGTACCCTATGGCCCCTGATATTTGGTTGCCCTTTTTCCCACAATAACCACAGCGTGCCATGAGAACTGCCCTGGAGCATTCATTCCAGGCCCGCCACACCCGGAATATGCGCCCAAGCCCCTCGCGCCTTGGGACTGGGCCGGGTCAAGCCTTCACACTGCCCGGCCTCCGGCCTGCTTTGTCCCCTACCCCCAAAGAGGGGAGGTTGACCACATTCTGGGGCTTTCCTAAGAGAAAAGCCCTCACATTCTGCACAGTGGTCTTCATGAGCCTGCACCTGGCCTCTTGCGTGGCCCAGGCTATGTGAGGGGTAATCAACACATTGGGGGCCTTCAGCAGTGGATTTTCAGGCTCTATGGGCTCTCTTGAGACAACATCCAAAGCAGCCCCTGCCAGGATTCCCCTCTCCAGGGCCTTGGCCAGGTCTTCCTCGTTTATGAGCCCTCCCCTGGAGGTGTTTATGAGAAAAGAGTTGGGCTTCATCTTACTGAGGAGCTGCATGTTCACAAACCTGAGATTCTCCTGGGTCTGGTAGCAGTGAAGGGTTACGAAATCAGAGCAGCAGAAAAGCTCCTCCAGCCCCACCCACTCAAAGGGCTGGTAAGGCGGCTCTGGCCCCTTTTGAAGATCATTGGCCACCACCTTCATGCCAAAGGCATGGGCTATTTCCCCGACCCTTCTGCCTATGCGCCCGAAGCCCACTATGCCCATGGTTCGGCCAGCCAGCTCCAGCAGGGGGACCTTCCAGAAACACCAGTCCGGCTGACTCCACCACTGCCCGGCCTTCACTGCCTGGTCGTGCAAGGCTGGCCTGCGCGCCAGTTCCAGCACCAGCGCAAAGACATGCTCGGCAACAGTGTCGGTCCCGTACACAGGCACGTTTGAAACCGGAATCCCCCTTCGGTTGGCGGCCTCCACATCCACCACGTCGTATCCTGTGGCCAGCACCGAGATGAATCTGAGCCGGGGCAAGCTGGCCATGGCTTCCTCCCTTATGGGAGTCTTGTTGGTAAGAAGGATTTCCGCCCCTTGAGCCCTTGCCACCACCTCGGCCAGGGAAGTCCGGTCGTGGACTTCCAGGTCCCCAAGCTGGGCCAGTTCATCCCAAGGGTTGTCCCCCGGATTGAGGGTGTAGCCATCCAAGACCACTATCTTCATGTGCAGACTCCTTCCCGTTTCTTCCCTTTGGTGCCCTAGTCATCCATTAATAGGAAGAATATACCATGGGCCTGGAGGCTCCCAAATCCCCATCCGGTTTACAGCCACAACACCCTCAGGGGGACTTCTTTGGGCTCTTCAGAGAGTGGGGAACCCGTCACCTGCCTTACCAAGTCCTTGGGGGTCAACCACGCTGGGGACTCACTGCTCGGGGGCGCCTCTGATTCCCGGAGCCCAAACCCTTGCTCGGTCTCATCCTGCCTAAGGGACTGTTTCCAGGAGAAGTCTGCTTAAGGAGACCCAGTTGTTGGCCTGGATGATAAACTGCTTGGGAAGAATAGAGGCCAGTTCTTCCAGATGGCGGATGGGGCGAGCCTCAGGCCTCATGGGGAACGGAATCTCGGAGGAGGGATTTCTTTCCCGCAGAACCTGCAGCGCAGGCTACCTTTCCTCTTTCTCCGGGGCAGGACCTGGAGCCTCTTACAGGCCGGACACCGCCTGGCCAGGCCTGAGAGCGTGCCTATTATCACGGTGAGAAAATGAACCATGTCCCCCTCGCAGCAGCCCGACCCCTTCAGGGAGCAGGACCTCCGGCCTTGCCCAGCCAGACCAATTGGGCAGGGAATCCCCTAATCTCACTCGAGTTAAACTATCTTGATCTGGAGCACTTGCCAAGGCCAGCACCCATGCAATTCGAGCATTTTGAACGGCGGCTGCCTCCCTCCTTGCTGGAGGATCAGAATTCTCAGCCGAGGGCGGGGATCACATGTTCTAGGTCGGCCCCTGCTCCCTTTGGATCCACAAGAAGTATTCTCCCTGTGGCCAGCTCCAAGGCCCCTTCCTTTCTCAGGAAAAGCTCCAGGGCCTTGTTGTAATTGAAGGCAATGCCCAGCCCACCTGCCCGAGCCACGCCCAGGATGCCAAGGCTGTCTCCCATAGTGTCCCCCATGTGGGCCACAGCTTTGGGAGAAATTCCCATCTCTGAGGCCATCTGGAGGGCAAACTCAGCCTTTTGCGCCTCGTCCCTTATGTTCAGGACCACCTCCCCTGTGGCCTTAATCTGTTCGTAAATGGCTGCATCCCTTAGCTCTGGCCTTAACACGAAATCCCTCACCAATTGCTCCAGCCTCTCCTCCCCTATGGGTTCGCCTTTCCCGCCCAAGGAGAAAAGGAGCCTGTTGCACACGAACCTGAAGGGCACGGTTCTGGTGGAGTATCTAATTGTGTACAGGGTCACGTCGTAGCCAGTGGATATGATGGCCAGGGGAATCCCCCTTCTTCTGAGAAAGCCCATCAGGGAATCGTATCCTTCCAAGAAGCGCACCCCGCTCAGGCTGTACATTATGGCCGAACGCAAGGGAAGCCCTTTGCTGCTGGCTCCGGCCACGGCAAAGGTTTCTGCCATGGAGAGTTTTCCTTGGGTCTGTTTGGCGAAGGCCTCTGAGGCTTTCTCCCAGCGCCTTGGCTCATGGGGGAAACCCCATCTGATCATCTCTTCCATGGTATGGGAATGAACCAAGGTGCCATTAAGATCCGAGGAAAGAAAACCCACGGCTGCCAACCTGCACCTCCTTTTTTCTGAAGAGGAGCCCCCTGCAGGCCGATGCCTCTTGGTTTGGGAGCCCACCCTGCGACCCTACTCCCGTTTCTTTTCCTGAGTCAGGGGATCTGGTCATGCTCTTTTTCCAGCTGAAGAAAAACCACAGCGCCTATTACCAAAGCCCCTCCCAGGGCCTGGAGAGGATCCAGTGCCTCTCCCAGAAACAGAAAGGAAATTAGAGCAGCGGATATGGGCTCCAAGGTGGCAGTGATTATGGCCCTTGTGGACTTGATCTGGCTCACCCCCACCAGGTAGAGCCCGAAGGGGAAAACAGTGCCTGCCAGGGCTATGTACAAGAGCCATCCCCATTGCACTAGATTGAACCCGGCTTTTAGGTAACGGAATGGCTCCATGAACAGGTGCCAGAAGATGGCCCCGAAAAGCATGGCATAGGCAAGCACGGTCCAAGGAGACCTTCTTCGCATGCCCCTTTCTCCCAGGAGAGTATAGGCCGCGAAGCAAAAGGCAGCCCCCAAACCCCCCAGCACTCCCTCTCTGTTCAGCTCCAGGAGCCTCAGATCGTAGCCTCCTACAACCAGGTAGCAGCCCCCCAAGGCCATGGCCAAGGCAAGCAGTTTGAATTTGCCCATGCGCTCGCCCCAAAAGAGCACTGTGAAAAGGGTAACGATCACTGGGGCCATGTACTGCAACAGAATTGCCGCTGCCACTTGGATCTTGCTTATGGAGTAAAAGTAAGTGGCGTTGTTGAGAGCCATGAAAAGCCCCAGAAACAATAGCCAGGGCACATCCTCCAAAGAGATCTTCAATCCGTGTATTCCTTTCCATCCCAGGGCTGCGCCCAGCATCAGAGCAGCCAGGGTTATGCGCACTTGGACCAGATCCAATACGTTCATGCCTTGGGAAAGAAGGCCTTTGCCCGCAGCACCCGAAGAGGCCCAAAGCAAGGCGGCTGAAACAACGCACAGATAACCCTTCCACTGCCCGGTCTGGAGCATAAGACGAATCTCCCCTCTCCCCGGCCCTTATATCACCTGAGCTGGGAGAGGGTCAACGAACCAGCCTCAGGAAACAAGCTCAAGCCATCTTGCAAATCCTCAAGCAGTCTTTAGAATAGGCCTTGTCCCAAGAGTGGGGCATCTGCCCTCCAGGGAAGGCTTTGCACATCATTCAGTCCCCAGGAGCCATGAAATGTTATTCCCGGAGAATCTAAGGTACAGCAAAGATCATGAGTGGGCCCGTCTTGAGGAGGGCAGGATCTTGGTTGGAATAACCGACTTTGCTCAGCAACAGTTGGGAGACATTGTCTATGTGGAGCTTCCCTCTCCCGGTGAAAGGGTGGAGGCGGGCCGCTCCTTCGGGGTGGTGGAGTCGGTGAAGGCTGTTTCGGACCTCTTGGCTCCGGTAAGCGGCGAGGTTTTGGAGGTGAACAAGGGGCTGATGGAACATCCCGAGTGGGTGAACCAGGATCCCTACGGAAAAGGCTGGATGATATGGGTCAAGGCCGAAAACCCCTCCGAGCTGGAGGAGCTGCTGGATGCCATGGGTTATGAGGCCTTCATAGCCGAGGAGAGCTGATCAACCAGATCAAAGGTTTTTCCAAAAGAATTATTTTTCTGCCCCGTGACCTCCACGAGATCCTTGACCAGTATTGTTCAGGAGCAGTGGATGATGCAGGTCAAAAACCGGATTTACTTGGAGTGACTCGAATGTTCCCGAAAACACCCTGCCTTGGGATGACACCTGAGCAAGGGTTTTGACTCTGGACATCTTGGAGCATCTGGGGGAGGCCTGGGTTCGAGCCCCCAATCTGATTGGCTTTGGTGAACAATCCGGGTTAAGCAAGTGTCCGGTAATATTCCACATAGGCAGTCCCGAAGCAACGGATAGAGCAGTTCAGGAGGCTTTCTTTGAGGCAACCCCCTGATGAAAGAGTGAAGCGGATGCTTGATTTCATTGGGGTGAAGTCCTTGGAGGAGCTCTTCCGAGAGATCCCAGAGCAGGCACGCCTCAGTAGGGAGCTGGACCTGCCAGGGCCTCTCCTGGAGTGGGAGCTCTTGGCCCATCTGCGTAATATGGCCTCCAGCAATGTCCACAGCCTCGAGGCCACCCACTTCCTTGGAGCTGGTTGTTATGACCATCATGTTTTCTCTGCCACCAAGAGCTTGATTCGCAGAGGGGAGTTCTTCACAGCCTACACCCCTTACCAACCTGAGCTGAGCCAGGGCACCCTCCAGGCCATGTTCGAATTCCAGAGCTATGTGTGCCGACTGGCGGGCATGGAGGTGGCCAATGCATCAATGTATGACGGGGCCACGGCCCTGGCTGAAGCTATCCTGATGGCCCAGAGGCTGAGGCCTGGAAGAACCCGGGTGGTCATCTCAGGGGCGCTCCATCCGGAGTATCGCGCTGTGGTGCGTACCATAACCCATCCCTTGGGCCTGGAGCTCCTGGAGGTGGAGCCCGACTCCTCATGGGAGACCCATTGGGAGAGAGTGCAGGCTTGTATCAACCCCCAAACTTGTTGCCTGGTTCTCCAGAATCCCAATTTTTTTGGAACCATAGAGGACATGTATCAGCTTCAAGAAGCAGGGGAGGCCATCCACCGGGTAGAGGGGCTGCTCATCCTGGTGGTTGTGGAGACCACTTCCTTGGGCCTCCTGAGACCTCCGGGGGAACTGGGGGCTGACATCTTTGTGGGAGAGGGCCAGCCCCTGGGACTGCCCATGAGCTTTGGGGGGCCCCATTTGGGGCTTCTGGCCACCAAAGAGGCTTTCCTGAGGCAAGTGCCAGGTAGACTAGTGGGGCTGAGCCATGACAGCCGGGGGAAAAGGGGGTATGTGCTCACACTTGCCACGAGGGAGCAACACATAAGGCGGGAAAGGGCCACCTCCAACATTTGCACCAACCAGGCCTTGTGTGCACTGGCCGTGACCATCCAGTTGGCCCTTCTGGGCCCCCTGGGTCTGAAGGAGGTGGCTCTGCGAAGCTCTCAGGCTGCCTTCACTGCCATGGAGGCCTTGGCAGGGCTCCCAGGCCTGGCCATACCACAGAGGCGGATATACAACGAGTTCGTGGTGCAAACTCCTGTAGAGCCTGGCCTGTTGAACCGGGAGCTCTTGAACAGAGGAATAATGGGTGGGCTGGATCTGGGCCGCTTCAATCCGGCCTGGAAGGGCAAGTGGCTGTTGTGTTGCACTGAGAAGAGCTCCAGGGAAGATATCAGCAAACTGGTTTCCTCCCTTGAGGAATTACTAGCATGAGGAACCGAGAATCCCAAGGCCTCTCAGAGGCGGAAAGTGGGCTTGTTTTCAGGGAGCCCCTTGTCTTTGAGCTGAGTGGGGAGAGACAAGGGGGAATCCCTCTTGAGGAGAAGGGACTCCCAGGAGTAGATCCATGGCTTCCCAGGGATTTCTTGAGACAGGACTTGCCCATCCCTCAGCTCACCGAACAGCAAGTGGTGCGGCACTACACACGCCTTTCCCAATGGAATTTCTCTGTGGACACAGGATTCTATCCCCTTGGCTCCTGCACCATGAAATACAACCCCAGGGTGAACGAGGAGGCGGCCTCTCTGGAGGGTTTCGCCTTTGTGCATCCCTATGCCCCTGAAGAAGCGGTGCAGGGGGCCCTGGCCCTGATGCATGAACTAGAGCACATGCTGGCGGAGATCACGGGCATGGACAGGGTGACTCTTCAGCCAGCTGCCGGAGCCCAGGCTGAACTCACAGGAATGCTCATGGTGAGAGCCTACCACCGAGACCGGGGGAACCCCCGCAGCAAGGTCTTGATTCCAGATTCGGCCCACGGCACCAATCCAGCCTCTTGCGCTCTTTGCGGATTCCAGGTTGTTCAGGTCCCATCGGATGACAGAGGACTGCTTTCCCCGAAGGAGATCTCTTCCAGACTGGACCAGGATGTGGCGGCTATCATGTTGACCAATCCCAACACCTTGGGTCTTTTCGAAGAGCACATCCTAGAGATCTGTGAGATGGTGCATGAGGCCGGGGGATTGGTTTACTGCGATGGGGCCAACTTGAACGCCCTGAGCGGGGTTGCCAGGGTGGGGGACATGGGTGTGGACTTGGTTCACTTGAACCTTCACAAGACCTTCTCCACTCCGCACGGGGGGGGTGGACCAGGGGCAGGTCCCTTGGGGGTGAAGGCAAGCCTGGAGCCTTACTTGCCGGTGCCCAGGGTGGAAAAGGCAGGAAAGCTCCTGGGCCTCAAGGTGGATTTCCCCAAGAGCATAGGGCGTATCAAGGCTTTTTACGGACACTTCGGGGTCTTGGTGAGGGCCTACGCTTACTTGCTCTCTCAGGGGCCAGCGGGGCTCAAGGAGGCCACTCAGAAAGCTGTTCTGAATGCCAATTACCTTAGGGTGGCCCTAAGGGATCTGTACCACCTGCCTTATGACAGGCTCTGCAAGCATGAGTGCGTTTTCTCAGACAGGAACCAGGCTAGAACTGGGGTTCAGGCACTGGACATAGCCAAGAGACTCATGGACTACGGCTTTCATCCTCCTACCATCTATTTTCCCCTCATTGTGAAGGGGGCTCTCATGATAGAACCCACCGAAAGCGAAACACCCGAGACCCTGGAAAGGTTTGTGGAGGCCATGCGCAGCATAGCCCGAGAGGCTAAGGAGGAGCCCGAGAAGGTGCGAAGCGCTCCGCATCTCACCAAGCTTGGCAGGCTGGACGAGGTTACGGCAGCCAGAAGACCGGTTCTGGTGGCCCCAGGGGGGCAGGCTGGCTCATCCCGTCGGGAGCCTAGCTCAGAGCATCCTTAGTGAACTGGAGATTCCCATGAGACAGGAAAAGGGCTCTTATCAGCTCTGGGGTGACCTTGAAGAGACGGATCCTTTCTTGGCCCGGCTCATAGAATGGGAAGAAAAGAGGCAGAGGCTCAAACTGATCCTGATTCCCTCTGAAAGCATATGCCCGAAGGCGGTTAGGCAGGCCTTGGGCTCGTGCTTCACCAGCATCTATGCAGAAGGTTATCCCCCCAGCCTCATGGAAGGGGCCAGGGAGGAAGAACTGCAAGACGTGGAAGCACAGCTCATACGCTACAGGAGGTACGGGGACAGGAGGTTTTACAAGGGAACAGAGTATGTTCATTTTGTGGAGGCCTTGGCCAAGGCCAGGGCAAGCCGACTGTTCGCCACTGCAGACTGCCCGGCCCCAAACATTTATGCCAACGTGCAACCCCTTTCGGGGGCAGCAGCCAACAACGCCGTTTACCAGGCCCTCTTACAGCCCGGGGATACCATAATGGGCATGGCCTTGGCTCATGGAGGACACCTGACTCACGGGAGCGAACTGAACAGATCCGGTAGATTGTACAGGCCTGTGCCCTACTGTGTTTCCAGCCGCACAGGACAGCTAGACTACCAGGAGCTGAGAAGCCTGGCACAGGAACATCGGCCTAAGCTCATTGTGGCAGGTTTCACCTCGTACCCCTGGGCCCCTGACTGGAGGGAGCTAAGAAAGATCGCCGACGAGATCGGGGCTTTTCTCTTGGCCGACATAGCACACCCGGCAGGCCTGGTGGTGGCAGGGCTCTATCCCAACCCTGTGGGCATTGCCCACGCTGTCACCTTTACCACCCACAAGACCCTTTGCGGGCCGAGGGGGGCGGTTATCCTGACCACAGATCCTTCCCTTGCCCAAAGACTGGATTCGGCGGTCTTCCCTGGAGAGCAAGGGGGACCCCATGTGAACAAGATGGCTGCCATGGCAGTGGCCTTTTCCATTGCCAGTACAGAGGGGTTCAGGAAACTCCAGGAAAAAATAGTTGAGAACGCAAGAGCCTTGAGCCAGGCCCTGCAAGCCCAAGGAGTCACCATTTGTTACGGTGGAACAGACACCCACCTCCTGGTGGTTGACTTGAAGGGCCTGGGAAAGCCCACCGGTTACCCCCTTCTGGGGGAAATAGCGGCCCGTATTCTGGACTTGGCAGGGCTGGTGGTGAATCGCAATTCCTTGCCCGGGGATTCCTCCTTTGCCCAGGCCAGCGGCATCAGGCTGGGCACACCCTGGGCCACCCAGAGGGGCATGGGACCTGGAGAGATGCAAGAGGTGGCCCGGCTGATAGCCTCTGTGTTGGGGGAGACAAGGCCCTTCACCTACAAAGGCTCCACAGGCCCTCTGCCCAGGGGAAAGCTTCCCCAGGAGGTATTGGAAAAGGCAAGAACCAGGGTGCGGGAGCTCCTGGAAGGGGTTGATCCTGGGATTCTCCCCTTGGGTTATCCCCACCAGAGCAGTCCTGAAGGATTTTCAACCGGAGAGGCAACGGCGGGGAAAGCTTTTTTCGTGAGGATTCAAGGAGAGAGGGCCTGGGCCTTTCTGCAGGAGGTTTGCACCAGGGATCTCACAGGACTGCAAAGCGGTGAGGCCAGGGAATCCTTTCTCCTGGACGAAGAGGCCAAACTCCTTGACCGGATAAGGGTTCTCAGGGAAGGCCCAGAGTCTTTCAAAATCGAATCTGGCTTTGGGAAACCATCTGTTTTGGCCACCTGGTTCAGAAACCTTTCGGACGGCTACGTGCTTTTTGACCCTGAGGACCTCCTGGCAAAGGTGCAGGGGCCTGTAAAGGTCCACCTGGAAGCCTCACAGGAGGATTCGGGCCAGAGGTTCTGCTCTGGCACTCCAGGGCAGGAGCGAAGTTTGGCCAGGGAGTTGTTGGAAGAGAACCCCTCCCTGATAGACCTTCACAAACCTTATTTCATAGGGCTTTGGGCCTTGAGGGGGTTGTGCCCGGCCAGAAGACCCCCCTGCTGGGAACCTCCCGCCCTTCCCCCTTCTGTGCGCAAGACCCCTCTTTACTCCCGGCACCAGGAGCTGGCAAGAAAAATAGCCCCCTTTGCAGGTTGGGAGATGCCCATATGGTACGGCTCCATACAGGAGGAGCACAGGGCAGTGAGAAGGGCAGCAGGCCTCTTTGATGTGGCCCACATGGGCACCATAGAGGTGCAAGGCCCGGATGGGGCTCATTTCCTGGATCTTGTGACCACCAACTACGTGCGCTGGCTCAGGCCTGGGGAAAGTCAATACGGTTTCTTGCTTGACCCCGAGGGGGCCGTGATGGACGACCTGATGGTGTACAGGCTGGAGCAGGACAGGTATCTACTTGTGGTGAATGCGGCCAATGCCGAAAAGGACTTCAGTTGGCTGAAGGCTGTTGCAGAGGGGGAGGTGGACCTGGATGCAGAAGGCCGTGGGGTGCGCTTCAAAGGAAAGGTCCAGCTCGCGGACCTGAAGGACCCGGGGGCCGGGGAGAGGGCAATGGTGGATCTGGCCTTTCAAGGCCCCGCCTCCAGGGAGGTCTTGGAGCAAATGGCTCCAACCCTGGGGGACAAGTGGGTGCTCAGGGGGCTTCGCAAGAGCCAAGCGGCCCAAGTGCGGATAGGGAACACCTCCCTGTGGGCGGCCAGAACAGGATACACAGGAGAGCAGGTGGGGTTCGAGCTTTTTGTGCATCCGGAGAAGCTCCCTGAGCTCTGGGACCAGATCCTGGAGGTAGGAAGCCGCTTTGGGGTGGTTCCGGCGGGGCTTGGAGCAAGGGACTCTCTTAGAATAGAGGCCGGCCTGCCCCTTCACGGTTCCGAGCTTGCGGGAGCCTTGGAAGTGAACCCTTTTGAGGCTGGGTTCGGGCAGTTTGTGAAGCTTCACAAGCCCTTTTTCAGCGGCCGCAAGGAGATGCTGGGAAAGAGTCGGGAGGTCAAGCGGAAGATTGTCCGGTTTTGCCTGAACCAGAAAGGGGTGCGCATGATCCGAGGGGGGGATCTTGTGTTCCACAGAAGATCTCAGCAAATGATGGGGTGGGTCACAAGCGCAGCTCCCAATGGGGATGGTCTCCAAATGGGCCTTGCCCTGCTCGAGTCTCGGGCTGCCCAACCCGGCACTCCCATTGCAATTTTGAGCAAAGAACGCATCACGGTTCAGGCTTCCCAACCCTTTGGGCCAGGCCAACGCCTGGGGCTTCACGAAGAAGGAGTCATCCTGGAGCGTTTCCCTGGCCGGGGAACTACGCTGTAAACTTGAGCTGTCTCCAAGGCCAGGGTGGATCCCAGGGAAGGAAGAGAAAACAAGATCCAATCCGGATTAGTCCCCGGGCTGGACCTGCTTTGGGGGCTTACACCCCAAGCCGGCGGGGGGCTCTCAAATGTCCAGCCTGAAAGAGCTTCCTCGGTCATCTCAGGTGAAGTTTGCAGCCTGCACTATCCGCAAAATGCAAGCTAATTACTAGCTATTTACAAAAGCTCAGCCTTGCCCCAATTCTGAGTCTGCCTGCAGGAGACTGTCTGGGGCATGCTTTCAGCTTCTCAAATCCCGAGGCATCCTGGGGATTGGATGGTGCAAGCCCTCAATGCCCTGGAGCTTAATCAAACAAACCGGTTTTAAGCTTACAGAACAGTCGCCTGGGCCCGAGTCGGCTCTTTGTTCGTTGATTAGATGATCCAGGCTATCTTGGTCGGGGCAGCTTGGTCAGAGATATCTCCACCTGAAGCTCTTGGGCCAAGCTCTCCAGCTCTTTGCGCAGCACTTTGCGGTCCAGCTCCTGGGGAACACTGACTTCCACCACCATGGTAAACACAGGACTCCCGGTTGTGGGGGCAGGCTCTACGTGGGTATGGAGGTTTGTGATGTTGATACCCTGGGAGGCCAGGAGCTTGGAAGTCCTGTAAACGATGCCCGCCCTGTCCAGTCCAACCACTCGCACCTCGTAATCGGGCTCCGGGTGAAGAGCATGAACGGGCATTTCCCCCTGGAGGGTAGACAGAAAAACCGTCAAGCCCTTGTCCCACTCCAGGCGCTTGCATCCCTTCTGAAGCCTTTCGGGGAGTGCCTCTCCTTGACCCGAAAGAAGGATCAGAAGGGCGAAGTGATCGCCCAACAGAGTCATGCTGGAGTCTTCCAGGTTGCAACCGCACTCGAATATGAGCTCGCTCACATCCGCCACTATGCCGGGCCTGTCCCTGCCGATGGCGGAAATCACAAAAAAGCTTCTCATGAACCGCTCCTGGAGGGTTCCCTTGGGCTTCCTTTTTTTCGAGCCCCCGGGTCTGAAACCCTTTGTTTGAAGACAAGACGGCCCCGGCCGCCAACAAGCCCGAGCCATTCTCCGTTTGGGATCAGCAGCCTTGCCCTCTCAGCATTACTCACGGCAATCAGGAAAAACATTCCCCGGCCCTGAGTCCTCACCAAGGCCCAGGGCAGTGGCCTAGCCTTAAGCTCCTGCCTTTTTTCGGCCGGTTTATCTCAACGCCTCCTGTTTCTTTCAAACCCCCCGCCTTCATAGCCAGGGGACTCCTCCTGGCCAGGCCTTTGAGGAGTTGGTTTCCTGAAAGGCTCCGGCTCCCTGTCCGGAAGAGGCAATATCACCTGGATGCCTTCCTGCTGAAGTTCTTTCTCCAATTCATCAGCATACCTCTTTTGCTCCTCAGGGGAGAGTCTGGAGAAGAACCCCAGGATCTCTTTGAGCTCTTCAGGCCCTATTGTGCCAGTTGTCATGCGGCCGTCAGGAAAAACTATAGCCCACTGCCCGCTCTTTATCACCAGCTTCTCCCCTGTGACTGAATTGGTTATCTCCAGATCTCCAAACAGGTGGTAAGCCTTGGTGGTGTCCCCATCTAGCATGGCCACGCTGTCGCTTCCCCTCACCCCTAGAACAGCCGTGGGGGTCTGGACCCGGAAGTTGGAGCTTTCCTTGGAGAGATACTTGGTCACGATAAAGCGAAGCTTTCCCTGCAGGAGCCCAATCACGGATTGTTTGCGCTTCTTGTCAGAAGTCAATTCGTACTGGCGAACCTCGATTGCGGAGTTCTCCGCCAGAATCGTCATGCTCTCGTCTTCATAGAGGATCTTTGCCCTTCCACCAGGCCCGGTCCGTATCTTGTCCTTTTCGAAAACCTCCTCATACTGTCTGGCCGGTTTAAAGGCAACCTCCCCATCATGAACTATCTCCACTGTTCCCCGGACCTCAGTCAACACACCCACTTTGGTGGCACAATGGGCTTGCGAACTCCAGCTTACCAAACACACAAACCCCAAAAGACAAGCCCATGCTTGGTGATCCTTTATATGGAAACCCATTTCATACCTCCTCACAACACGCACCAGATCAGTAGCTCCAAGAAAACAGCAAGGAGTAAATCTGGCGGTCATAGTCAAAGTCGCCAATATTGGAATCATTCCTGATGTAAGCCGCTTTGCCTTTCACCTCGAATCCCTTCCCCAAGGGCCTTGAAATCTGCCAAGCCATGGAGTACTGGGCGTCGTCTCTCTCGGATCCGAACACGGTATGGACTCTGTCGTAGGAGCGTCTTTGGTACTCAAAATCAAAATTGAACTGAAGTTGCCAGGGTAGCTTGTACTGCACCCCAGCCAACACCAGGAAGGCCTTGTAATCCAGGTTGCTTCCATCTGCCTGGTTCCCCTCAAAACCCAAGCCCCCTCGGATGTAACCTCGGCCTCCCTGGAGAAGGTAATACTGGTTGTATTCTGCCCTCAAGTTCCAGGAATCCGGATCGCTTCGCTCCACCGTGGGGAAGTTGTACTGCCTGTTTTGACCCCGCAGATTAAACTCTGGGGCCAAGTTGTACGGCCCGTAGTACATCAGGCTGGCTCCGGCCGTGTGAGTGTCAGAAAGCTGCTCTCCCCCCAGCAAGACTGACTGATAATAGTAAAAAGGACGCAGGTACCACTCTGCCCTGCGCCAAACCCCGTAGAGTTCCGCATTATTGCCCACCACGTTCATGTGGCTGCTGTCCCCATGCAGGCTTGCATAAAAACCGTACCTGCCTCCAAACGACCACTCCCCCAACTCCAGGAATCGGTAGTCCAGCAGGGAGGAAAAGGGGAAACGCACCTGATACTTGTCCTTTGCGTGGAGGGGAACCCCCAGGGTGTTACGGCGCCCTTCTATGGTCACATTGGTGTCGTACTCCACCCCGGTGGCAAGCTTGGCCCCGAAGCGGGATCCTTCTGCTAACCAGCCCAGCTCATTGGCTTCTAGGGCATACCCACTCAAGGAATTGGTCTCCACTACTTTTTGGAACATGGACCGGGCAGCTTCATGCTGGCGGAGCTGTCTGAGGCCCAATCCCTCATAAAACATGGAGGCTTGGCCAAGTCTGGGCTCCAGAGCTCTGGCCCTCTGCAGGTCCTCCACAGCTTGCTTGGGTTGCCCCATCTTCAGCCTTACCAGACCCCGAACAAAAAAGACTTCACCGCGCATGGGATCCAACCTGGAGGCTTCCTCGAGGGCCCCGAGAGCCTCAGGCAAAGCTCCCTCCAGGTACAAAGCAAAGGCCAGATTCACTCTTGCGCTCGCATCCCCGGGCTTCTTCACGGCCTCCTCCCGAAGCAGCTGGGAGGCCGAGGCCTTTCCCGATGCCCTGGCCTTGGCCAGCAGAAAATACTTTCTAATCTCCAACTGGCCTGGATCCTCCTTGAGGGCTTCCCCCAACACCTCAGCCGCCTGCCCATAGAGCCCATTGTCGAAATACATGATGCCTTTGCTCATGAGCACCTCGGAGAGATCCGAGGCCATGGATCCCGCCGGCATTCCCATCCAAACTGCCAATGCCAAAGCCACCGGCAACCCCAGCCTGCATCTTCTCAGCATGGCTCCTCCCTATGCCCGGGAGTTCCCGGAAAAAAGACCAACCTTTCAAGCCCAACCAGACTGGCCTCTGCCGTTTTTAGATGAAAAAGAGGCGCTCGTCAACCATTTTCTTGCTATTTATCACCCGGGGGCAAGATAAGGATCGGCTAAGCATCTCTTGACTTCCAGGTTTTTCTGTTCCTCATTAGGAATGATTCCTGGAAAAGCATTCTGAGTTTCAAAGGTTTGCCCAGCCCATGAAGAGGCTGGAAACATTGACACCACCCCATGTTTCTGACAGAATGACTCTGGTGGAAGTGGAGAGGTTCTGGTGGGCCTCCTGGACTTCAAATCCAGTGTACCGGCCTAACAAGTCGGTAGGTGGGTTCGATTCCCACGCACTTCCGCCAATTGAATCAAATTAGAAAAGGGCCGCAATAAGACCCGAGGAGGTCCAGATGTTCACTCCAGGTCCATGGGAACTCATAATAATCTTGCTCATTGTTCTGATAATATTCGGGGCTGGGAAGCTCCCTGAGATAGGAAGCGGGTTGGGCAAGGGAATACGCAACTTCAAGAAGGCCACCTCGGGCAAGGAGGAAATAGAGGTCTCCTCGTCCTCGGTGGGCGAGGCTCAGTCTCCCAAGAAAGAGGGCCAGTAGTCTGGAGACATGTCTCTAATGGGTCTTGGGGCCCGTGTGGACTCTGGAGGTTTAACAGGACTGGATCTCTTGGGTGCAGAGGGCTTGATATACCAGGATTGCACGAGGAGGGTTGGCTTGCCCAGGGACTCTGTGCTTTCTGGAAGCGGTGGATTGGGGCAATCTCACAAGATTATCCAGAAGACTCGGGCTGAATCTTGGCCAGCGCGCGAGGGGTTTAAATGTCTAGGCTCTTGAGTGAACAGGACTTGGAAGGTCGAATGGATTGTTTCGGAGAGTTTGAGTGCACAGACGAGATCTGTCTCTCCTATTGCGGGGTAAACATAGCGTGCGCCGCTTCAAGCCATCAGGAAATGGAAGAGGATTGGGCGGAGGAAGAAGGGGTGGCAGGCCTGCCCACCATGGGGCTGGATTGAGGCGATCCCAAGGCCGCCAAGTCTCTGAATCCTGAGGGTTTGATCCGGGTGGCCCGGATTCCCCGGGGTCCGGTATCGCCTCCTCAGATTACGTGCTTTCTCCAAGGCATCATGAAAGTGGTATTGCAAAGGGTGAGCCACGCCCAGGTAACTGTTGCTCAACGACTCCTGGGCAGAATAGGCAGTGGGCTCTTGATCTTCCTGGGGGTCGGCAAGGGAGACACAGCACGCCAAGTCAACGATATGGTGGATAAAATAGTAAATCTCCGTATTTTTGAAAACGAGGAGGGCCGTTTTGACAGGTCATTGTTGGATCTGGGAGGAGAAGTGCTGGTGGTCTCCCAGTTCACCCTCTATGCTGACTGTAGAAAGGGTAGGAGGCCCTCCTTCACTGAGGCGGCTTCCCCTGAGGAGGCTTTGCCACTTTACGAAAAGTTCATAGAGGAGCTGAGATCAAGAGGAATTCGTGTGGAGTCAGGGGAGTTCGGGGAACGCATGGAAGTAGAGCTACTCAACCAGGGGCCTGTGACCATATGCTTGGAGACGTTGCCCTCCAATGGGCCTGAAGCCCTCAGCTCTGGCGGATGACAAGGCCTGGCTGTTGCAACACAGTGGGAAACAACGAGAACTTCCCATGAGAGTCTGCCTCTCTGGTTGTAGAGAACTGAAACAGGCATGAAGAATTGGATCTCGGCCTCCCATGGCATTGGTGTTCAGAGTCATGGGGATTTGGGGAAACCAGGAGGCTGCCTCTTCCGAAGAAATGGAAAAGCGATGTATCCCTGCAGGAGATTCCCTTTGAGGTGGCGGACTTGGACATCATAGAGACTTCGGAGGAGATCTACATTGACAAGGAAGGGCAGTGGTTTTTCAGAGGAGCCCCCATCCTTAGAAAAGACATAGTGGCCTTCCTGAGCCAACACTTGCACAGGCTGGAAGACGGTTCTTACCAAATCCGCTGGAAGGAACAGGGCTGCGCTGTATCGGTGGAAGACACTCCTTTTGTGGTTTGGAGTGTGACTCCGGTGGAATCGGCCGGAAGGCTCTTGGGAGCGCTTCTGGAACTCAATGATGGATCCACGGAGATGTTGGATCCAGAAAGCCTGTGCATAGGGCTTCAGAACGTTCCCTATTGCAAGGTAAGACATGGGAGGTTCAAGGCAAGGTTCTCCAGAAAGGCCTATTATCAGTTGGCCCGCCTGATAGAGGAAACACCAGGTGCAGAAGGGGGGTTTTGCCTGCGCCTGGGAGAGAAGGTGTACCCCATCCATCAGGCTTGAACTGTTGCTAAATGAGGGGCTTCTCTTGATTCGCGCCTTGGGCTGAGGCTGGCAGAGGATTGACACCGGAAGGGGAATCTGGATAATTGCTGCAATTGTCGGCCATGCGACTGGAAGAGTTAGATTATCATCTGCCCGGGAACTTGATCGCGCAGTTCCCTTCCAGAAGGAGGGATGAGTCCAGGCTCTTGGTGTTGAACAAGGAGAGTGGGGAAACCTGGCATGGCCGTTTCCGGGACCTGGTGGGATGGCTGACCCCCAGGGATCTGGTGGTAGTCAACGATACCAAGGTGTTTCCGGCTAGGCTTTGGGGAGAAAAGGATACCGGCGGAAGGGTGGAGGTATTGCTTTGCGAACCGCTCTTGAGAAGCGGAGAGCCCTTGCCCCCCATTGCAGAGGCCGGGGCTTTCAAGACCCTGACATGGAAGTGTCTGGTCAGGGCCTCCAGCCGGGTCTCAGACGGGACCCAGCTTCGCTTTGGCCCGAGGGCTAAAGGCGTCTTGTACCGCAACGCAGATTCTTGGACCGTAGAGTTAACTGGGGTTGGGAATTTGCTTTTTTTCCTGAGGAGGCAGGGTCAAGTGCCGCTTCCCCCCTACGTGGCACGTCGGCCTGATCAAAGGGACCAACGCAGATATCAAACCCTTTTTGCCAGAAGGGAAGGCTCTGTTGCTGCCCCCACGGCAGGATTGCATTTCAATAAGTCCCTGATCCGAAGGTTGAAGGAGTCAGGAATAGGCTTGGCCAGCATCACACTCCAGGTTGGAATGGGTACCTTCCTGCCTGTTCGGGCCGCAACCCTGGAAGAGCACCAGATGCACGCGGAATATGTGGAGGTGACCCGAAGGTGCTGTGAAGCATGGCTGAGGACTCGGGAGCAGGGAGGAAGGGTGGTGGCCGTGGGTACCACGGTGGTAAGGGCTTTGGAATCGGCTGTGGGAGAGAAGGGGCTATTGGCTCCGTTCAAGGGGTTCACGGATCTATTCGTGAAACCAGGCCATTGTTTCAAGGCTGTGGATGCCCTGGTGACCAATTTTCACCTCCCCAGGACAACTCTCCTGGCCTTGGTCATGGCCTTTGCCGGCACGGACAGGGTCAAGAAAGCCTATGAGGAAGCCATTGCCATGGGCTACAGGTTTTACAGTTACGGGGACGCAATGTTTATTTCCTGAGCAGCAAAATCATGGGACAGGTCTTGCAAAGCCCATCAGGTCACGGTCAAGAGGGAGAGCACGGATTCCAGGTGTTGGCAAAGGATCCTGGAAGCCCTGGACGTTTGGCCGTATTTCGAACCTCCCACGGGGCCTTTACCACACCGGTGTTTATCCCGGTGGGCACACAAGCCACAGTGAAGGGCATGAGCCCTGAGGAGTTGAGGGGCCTGGGGATCCAGATAGTTCTTTGCAATGCCTATCACCTCCACTTGCGGCCAGGAGAAAAGCTCATAAAGGAGTTGGGGGGGCTCCATCGTTTCATGAACTGGCAGGGGCCCATACTCACCGACAGTGGTGGCTACCAGGTTTTCAGCCTGGCCCCTTTGAGGAGGATCACCGAGGAGGGCGTTTGGTTCAGGTCTCACCTGGATGGGACCCCCCTTTTCCTGAGCCCTGAGAATGCCATTCAGATCCAGAGGGACCTGGGAGTGGATCTGGCCATGTGTCTGGATGAATGCATTCCGCACGGGGTTTCTCGCCAGTACGCCGAGGAGTCCACCAATAGGACCCTGAGGTGGGCCCTGCGTTGCAAGGATTCCATGGCTGAAGCTGATAGAGCAATGAGCATATTCGGGATCGTCCAGGGGGGTGTTTTCCCTGAGTTGAGGCGTCGCAGTGCACAGGAGTTGGTCAGTATAGGATTCCAAGGTTATGCCATCGGCGGATTGAGCGTGGGGGAGTCCCCGGCCCAGAGGATGGAGATGGTCCAGATGGCCTTGGAGGCATTGCCGGAGGACGCTCCCAGATACCTTATGGGAGTCGGCGCCCCCGAGGACCTGGTCAAATTTGCCTCCATGGGCGTGGACATGTTTGATTGTGTGCTGCCGACCCGCTGCGCTCGAAACGGACTGCTTTTTACCAGGAGCGGGAAACTGGACATACGGCATGCCGACAATGCACGTTCAGAGCTCCCCATAGAGGAGTCCTGTGGATGCTACACTTGCACCAATTACTCCAGGGCGTACCTGCGCCATCTTTACATGTCCCGGGAGATACTAGCTGCAAGGTTGAACACCCTGCACAACCTCTCTTATTATTCGCAGCTCATGAAAGAGCTACAAACAGCAATCAGGGAGGGCAGACTCGTTCAATACCAACGTGATTTTTTCCGAGGGCGCACGGCCGAGGACACGGATAACTCAAATGTGAGAGGAAAGGAGGCAATGGATTGATAGACATAGCTTATGCAATGGCGCCGGGTGGTGCCCAGGGGGGAGGCCAGGCCTCCCCTTGGGGGACCTTTATCATGCTGGGGGCAATATTCGCGATCTTCTATTTTCTGATGATACGTCCCCAACAAAAGAGACAAAAACAACACAGGGAAATGCTGGCCAACCTCAAGAAAGGCGACACCGTGATAACAGGAGGGGGGCTCATAGGAAAGGTCACTGCCATGAGCGACTCGGTGCTCACCTTGGAAGTGGCCGACAAAGTGAGGGTGAAGGTATTGCGTTCCTCGATCTCCAGCGTTTCCTCGCAGCCTCTTCTGGGCGAAACCCAGAACCGTAAGGCAGAGAGGAAGAAGGGCAAGGAGGAAGAGGGCGAAAACCCAGAGTGAAAGCCAGAACTGTGGGATGGATCTCGTGGGGCAGGTCAGGGAAATGTGAAGGAGCACAATCGTGATGAAAATAGATATCAGGTGGCGAGGACTTTCCATCCTGGTGGTCTTGCTTCTCTGCCTTTTTTTTGTGGGTCCCTCCTTGATAAGTGACTTGCCAGATTTCTGGAAAAAGAACGCCAGGAAAATATCCCTTGGTTTGGATCTCCGCGGTGGGGCCCACCTGCTGCTGCAGGTGAAGGTGGAGGAAGCCGTGCGGAACTCGGTGGTGCAGATCTCCGGAGACCTAAAAGAGCTGTTGGTCAAAGAAAAGGTTCGCTTTGCCAGGATGGAGGCAAAGGAAAGGGATCTGGAGGTAGTTCTTCTTAAGCCCGAGCAGGAGGGGGATCTCCTCAACCTGGTTTCCAAGCAATACCCTGGGCTAAAGCGGGTCTCCTCAGGACCTGAAGATGGAAAACTCAGGGTCAGGTTCCAACTTTCCCAGGAAGAGGCGGACAGGATAAGGGAGAACGCGGTTCGTCAGGCTGTGGAGACCATCAGAAACCGGCTCGATCCAGAGGGAGTTAAAGAGCACGACATAGTGGCTCAGGGAGAGGATCGGATCCTGGTCCAGCTGCCCGGCGTGGAGGATGTGGAGCACGCCAAGGAAATGATCAAGAGGGTGGCACTTTTGGAATTCAAGATAGTGGACAGGGAGCACTCCCTGGAGGAGGCACTCAGGGGAAATGTGCCTGCGGACTCGGAGATCCTTTATACCTCCAAAGTGGACCCACAAACCAGGAGAAGGGTTCGGGGTGAGCCTATTCTGGTAAAAAAGCAAACCCTGCTCACTGGCGACATGCTGGATCAGGCCAGGGTGGAATTCGAGTACAACATGCCCAAGGTGGGCATAAGCTTCGATTCCAGAGGGGCAAAACTCTTCGACCAGGTGGCCGAGGCCAACGTGGGAAAGGAACTGGCAATAGTACTGGATAACACGGTCTATTCCCACCCGGTAATAAAGCAGCGCCACTACGGGGGAAGGGCGGTCATAGAGGGGAACTTCACGCCCGAGGAAGCCAGGGATCTGGTGGTGGTTCTGAAAGCCGGATCATTGCCGGCGCCCGTGGAGGTGGAAGAGGAGCGCACCGTGGGCCCCTCCTTGGGAAGGGATAGCATCCAGGCAGGACTCATGGCAGGCCTGATAGGCTCCTTGGCGGTGGTGATTTTCATGGCATTGTACTACGGCGCTGCCGGGGTGATTGCCGACTTGGCCCTGGCATTCAACGTGCTCATAGTGCTGGCTGCCTTGGCGGTGCTCAAGGCTACCCTGACCCTTCCAGGCATAGCCGGCATTATCCTGGGTGTGGGCATGGCAGTGGATGCCAACGTGCTCATTTTCGAGCGCATCAGGGAGGAGCTGAGGGCGGGCAAACCCTACAGGTTGGCAGTGGATGCAGGTTTCTCACGTGCCTTTTCGGCCATTTTTGACTCCAACCTCACCACCCTCATAGCAGCGGCCTTGCTATTTCAATTCGGCACAGGTCCCCTCAGGGGCTTTGCCGTTACACTCTGCATTGGGCTAGTGGCCAATCTTTTCACCGCAGTTTGGGTCAGCCGGACGATCATGGATCACCTTCTCGGCAAAAGGAGGATCATCGGAGTGGGCATCCGGGTCACAGGGTAAAGGAGAAAGAGGGCGTCTCATGGAACTCATCCGCTCAGATCTGAACATAGATTTCCTAAAGAGAAAGTGGCTGTTCATGGGCCTTTCCGGGCTGCTGATCCTCGCGGGGGTGATCTCCTTGGTTGTGAAAGGCGGCCCGGATTTCGGAATTGATTTTGCCGGCGGCCTTCTTCTGGAGCTTCGTACTCAGAAGCCAGCCTCCACTGGAGAGGTTAGACAAGCCCTGGCCGAAAAGGGGCTGGGGAGCGCTGTGGTACAGAACGCCTGGGAGTTGGGCAAAGCCAGCGGGCAGGACTTCCTGGTCAGGATGGACTTGGGAGAGGGAAAGCCCGAGGACTTCTCGAAGCTTGTGCACAGCGCCCTTGAAGAGCGCTTTGGGAAAGGGGGCCTTGAAATACGTCGAGTGGAGATGGTGGGTCCCAAGGTGGGAAAAGAGCTCCAGCGAAAAGGCACTTGGGCCGTAGTGCTGGCTCTGATTGCTATTTTGGTTTACTTGGCTTGGAGGTTCGAGTTCAAGTATTCCCTCGGGGCAGTGGTAGCCCTTTTCCACGACGTGATGATAACCCTAGGGGCCTTTTCCGTGACCGGAAGGGAGATAGATCTTCCCATAGTGGCAGCCTTTCTGACCATAGTGGGTTACTCGGTAAACGATACCATAGTAATCTTTGACAGGGTGAGGGAAAACCTGAGGAAATACAGGAGAACCCCCTTGGCTGAGATAATCAATCGAAGCGTGAACGAGACCCTGAGCCGCACTATTCTCACAGCCGGCACAGTATTTGTGACAGACTTGGCTCTCTTCCTCTTCGGAGGCGGAGTGATCCACGATTTCGCCTTCGCCCTTCTGGTGGGAATAGTGGCCGGAACCTATTCCACAGTATTCATTGCCAGCCCAGTAGCCCTCGCCTGGGAGCAGCGGTTCGGAAGCAGACGTCCCACGGCCGGAAAGCCGGGACAAACCTGAAGTGAGTTGGGAAAATTTTGAAGCTAACATATAATATCTTGACAGTTTTTTAACTGTGTGCTAATGCAGGGAGCATTGATGGCCGGGGAGTCTCGGAAACAGGGCATGCCCCTGGGTGGTCCTGGAGACCGAGAGCCTGAAAGAGGGATCCAACCTCCCCTGGAGTGTTGGTCCTGAACCTGATGAGGGGGGTGTTATGGCTCGAAAAGTTCTGCTGGCCGACGACAGCATTGCCGTGCAGAGGGCCGTCGAGGCAACACTCGAGCCCAAGGACTTCGAGGTTCTCTCGGTCTCCAGGGGTGCGGAAGTTATCCTAGAGGCCAAGAGGCTTCACCCTGACGTGATTCTGCTGGACGGAGACCTCTCGGATGTGGATGGTTATGAGGTATGCCGTATGGTGAAGGGTGATCCGGAGCTTATGTCGGTCCCGGTCATCATCATGTCCTCGGGTGAGGACCTGGGAAAAGCAAGGGCAGCCGGGGCCGAGGCCCAGCTGGCCAAGCCTTTCCAAGGCAATGAGCTGCTCCAACAAGTTCTGGCGGTGGTGGACATGACTCTGGAGTCCACTTTCAAGTTGGACACCTCTGAGATGGAGGTACTGGAAACCCGCGAGGAGGCCTCTGAGGAGGAGTTCGACCTGGGAGAACTCGAGCTGGATGATTCCATTTTGGAACTCACGGAGGAGTTGGATGAGCCTGGGGCCTCTTTGGTGGATACCTCGGAGGTGAGCTTGGAAGGCTTGGAGGAGTTGGATTTGGAAAGCACTCCCGAGCAGCCTGCCGAGGCTCGCCGCAGCATAAAGACAGAGGAATTGGAGGAGATATCCTTTGAGGAGGAAATAGACGAGCTGGATCTGGGAGAGCTGGAGCTGGAAGGGGCTGAGGGACTGGGATCCCTGGAAGAAGATCTGGAACCCGGCTCAGCAAAGGAGGATCTCCTGGCCACGGACGAGGTGGAGCTGGGGGTGGATTTGGACGAAGAGCTGCCTCTGGAGAAAGAAACCAAGCTGGAGGAGGAAGCCCTTTTCGGGACAGAGGAGGAGGCGGCCGGGCTCATTCTGGATACTCAGGAAGGTCTAAAGGCGGAGGCGGGTTCGGACAGCATTATAGATACCGACGAGCTTGAGGCCCTTACTCTCGAGGAGGAGGAAGAGAGGCTTTTTTCCACAAGCGGTGAAGTTGCCGCCCCAGGGGAGCTGGAGGAAACCACCATAGAGTTCCAAGAGGCAGAGCAGCTGGAAGAGACGGATCTGGAAGGACTGGGGAAAGATACAAGGGTTTCAGGCATGCCTGGGACTCTAGAAGGGAGCTTGGATCAGCCTCTGGAGGAGACTTCCTTGGATTGGGAGGAAACCGGGGTCTCCATGGAATTGGCCGAAGAAAGTTCCATTGGGGCACAGGACACAGCGGTGGGGACTCATGCCCTGCCCCAGGAAGAAACCCAGCTCAAACCCTCTGAGGCCCAAGCATGGGAAGAACCCAAGGAGGTCTGGAGGGAGCCTTGGGAGGAAAAAGTTCCCACGCTTCAGGCAAAGACTCCCGTGCCTGCAGGAGCAGTGCTGGAGCCTTTGGAAGAAGTGGGGTTGGATGAGGAGCTGGGAATCCTTGCTCCAGCAGAGGTGGAAAAGGAGCCCCTTGAAATATTGGAGGTGTCCTTGGCTCAAGTTCCGGCTATTGCCCAAGGGGTTCGTTTGGAACTGATGGAAGAGGATTTTGGAGTGGTGGATCCCTTTTCAGAGGAGAGTTTGAAAAAGGAGTTGGCAAGAAACCTCCAAGAAATGGTGGAGAGGATTCTCTCCCAGATGGCACCCCCCATAGTGGAGAAAGTGGCCCGGGCCGTAGCCTTGGAACATGCAGAAAGGATCGTTCTGGAGGAGATAGAGAAAATAAGGCAGAGTTCCGAAAGGCCGTGAGGAGAAGAGCCCGCGGGCACTCATTGAGACACAAGGTCTTGGACGGGACTACCGGGGGATTGAGGTCGGATCCCCCTTTCGTTTTTTTCTCAACCCGGATTCTTGGTCAAGACCGAGGCAGTTGGTGGGGGCTTGGGACC
The DNA here is from genome assembly GCA_037443445.1 of Desulfarculaceae bacterium. Taxonomy (GTDB): domain Bacteria; phylum Desulfobacterota; class Desulfocorpusculales; order Desulfocorpusculum; family Desulfocorpusculum; genus Desulfocorpusculum. The sequence goes on from JBBIOJ010000031.1 coordinate 39,810, forward strand.
CCGATCCCCAGGGCGCTTTAGCATGCCCGGAGCAAAGACTATTATTGAGTCAATATTGCCAACTAGGACTGTTTTCAGAAAGAGTCAAGGCAGAGGATGAATTTTGGAATGCAGCAATATGGCAAGGAATTCCCGGGAAACCTAGAAGCTTCTGCAGCCAATGGCATGAGCTTGGGGAAGTGATCTGGGTTCACGACAGAAGAGTTGATTCAGATATCAGACAGGCTTCGGAGCGAGGAGAATGGGCACTCAGATTCCAAAGACGTTCGACCCCAAGAAAATAGAGCAGAAGTGGTACCCGTATTGGGAACGAGAAGGTCTTTTCAAGGCCAACCCTGAAAAGGGGGGCAGAGCCTATTCCATAGTGATTCCACCCCCCAACGTGACAGGATCCCTCCACATGGGACATGCCCTCAACAATACCCTTCAGGATATCTGCATTCGTTACAGACGCATGGATGGTTTCAACGTGTTGTGGATGCCAGGAACTGACCATGCTGGGATAGCTACCCAGAACGTGGTGGAGAAACAGCTAGCCGCTGAAGGACTCACCCGCCATGACCTGGGGCGGGAGGAGTTCATAAAAAGGGTCTGGAAGTGGAAAGAGATCTACGGGGGCCAGATCATTCACCAGCTCAAACGATTGGGGGCTTCCTGCGACTGGAGCAGGGAGCGCTTCACCATGGACGAAGGGCTTTCCAGGGCTGTGAGAGAGGTTTTTGTAAGGCTTTACATGGACGGCCTAATATACAAGGGAGACTACATCATCAACTGGTGCCCCCGCTGTTCCACCGCCCTTTCGGACCTGGAAGTGGAGCATCAAGAGCATGCCTCACACCTTTACTATGTTCAATACCCTCTAAGCCAAGGTTCAGGAGGCATAACCGTGGCCACCACCAGGCCCGAGACCATGCTGGGTGACACAGCCGTAGCAGTGAATCCGGAGGACGAAAGATACCGGGAGCTGGTGGGGCTACAATGTATACTCCCCCTTGTGGGACGTGCTCTCCCCATAATCGCAGACCCTTACGTGGAGCCAGGTTTTGGCACAGGAGCCCTCAAGATCACCCCGGCTCACGATCCCAACGACTTCGAAATAGGCATCCGCCACGGGCTGGAGAAGCTCCGGGTCATAGATGAAACAGGCCGAATGAACCAGGAGGCCGGGGCTTTCGCAGGACTGGACAGAGAGGAATGCAGGAAAGAGGTGGTCGAGGCTTTGAAGCAAAAGGGGCTCCTGGTAAAGGTAGAGCCCTATACACACAAGGTAGGGCATTGCCAGCGATGCGGTACCGTGATTGAACCCACTCTTTCCAAGCAATGGTTTGTGAAAGTAGAACCTTTGGCCAAAGAAGCGATTCGGGCAGTTAGAGAAGGAAGGATCCGGATCATTCCAGGGAAATGGGAGAACGATTACTTCGCATGGATGGAGAACATAAGGGACTGGTGCATATCCAGGCAAATCTGGTGGGGGCACAGAATTCCGGCCTGGTATTGCCTGGAGTGCGGAGCGCTCACCGTGGCCAGCCAGGATCCAAGTGCTTGCTCGAGCTGCGGCAGCCCTGCTTTGGAGCAGGAAAGCGACGTGCTGGATACCTGGTTCAGCTCGGCGCTCTGGCCCTTTTCCACCCTTGGTTGGCCTGAGAGGACCCGTGAACTGGAATTCTACTATCCCACTAGCCTCTTGGTTACAGGTTTCGACATCCTTACCTTCTGGGTGGCCAGGATGATAATGATGGGCCTGAAGTTCATGGGGGAGGTGCCCTTCAGACATGTATACATCCACGCCCTGGTAAGGGATATCGAGGGCCGCAAGATGAGCAAGTCTTTGGGCAATGTGATAGATCCCTTGGAGGTCATTGAGCAGTACGGGGCGGACGCTTTCAGGTTCGCCCTGGCCGCCTTTGCAGCACAGGGCAGGGACATAAAGCTATCCATGGAGCGGGTGGAAGGATATCGAAACTTCATGAACAAACTCTGGAATGCCGCCCGTTTTGTTCTTATGAATTTGGACCAGGAGGTCTTGGGGGAGCCTTTTTCATTTGAGGGAAACCGCCCTTTGGTGGAGCGATGGATTCTTAGCCGGCTTACAAGGACCCTGACCGAGGTAAGGGAGCACCTGGATGCGTACCGGTTCAACGAAGCTGCAGGAGCCATTTACCAGTTTCTCTGGCATGAGTACTGCGATTGGTTCCTGGAATGGATAAAGCCTTCCCTTTACCGGCCCAGCCACCCCTCTGAAAAACAAAGGACCCAAGCCGTGATGCTGGAAGTGCTGCTCCAGGTGCTCAAGGTTCTCCACCCGTTTGCCCCTTTCATAACAGAGGAGATTTGGCACTCCATTCCAGGCAGGGATGGGTCAATAATGAATGCCAGCTTTCCTCTGCCTCGCCCGGAGCTGCTGGACCAGAAGGCTGAGGCAGAAGTGCAGCTCCTGCAGGCTGTAGTGGGCGGGATCAGAAACTTAAGGGCAGAGATGGGGATCCCCCCCGGCGCACAGCTCAACGTGGTCCTCATACCCCCGGCCGGGTTGGAAGCTCTGTTAAAGGAGCATCAGGAAATGATCTGCACCCTGGGCAGAGTCAAGGATCTCCTGGTGGACTCTAAAGCCTCAAGGCCCCCCATGGCTGTTTATTCAGTCTCGGAGACCGTGGAGATACACCTGCTCTTGCATGGAGTCCTGGAACTGGAAAAGGAACAAGAAAGGCTCATACGGGAAAAGGAGGAGATAGAAAGGGAACTTGAAGCCGTGAGGGCCAAGCTGGCCAATCAGGGCTTTGTGCAAAAAGCACCGGCCCAAGTGGTGGAGCGGGTAAGAAGCAAGGCCCTGGATCTGGAAAGAAAGAGCCGCAAGCTAGCCGAGGGAATTCAAAGACTCAAAGATGTTGTAAGGGGTTGAGTAGAAGGTTGTGCTGCTTCGGGGCCAGGAGGAATTCTGGTGGAGTCGCCCAGGCTGTAGCCTGGTTCCTTGTTTGTTGATGGATTTGACCAATAGGATCGTCCGGGCCGGGGGCTAAAGAAACCCTTAGAAGCCTCGGCCCCTCCTGAAGAATCCATGAATTGGGAGGTCCCAAATGCTACTGGTGGTGGACGTTGGGAACACAAACACCGTGTTCGGGGTGTACCAAGAAAAGAAATTGCTCAGCCACTGGCGCATCAGGACCATTCAAGGACAGACCGCGGATGAATTCGGCATGTTGGTCTGGAATCTCTTCCAGTGGGCAGGCTTGCCCATGAAGAAGGTTCAGGCGGTGGTGGTCTCCTGTGTGGTACCCCCATTGCTCAGGGCCATCCACGAACTCTGCCAGCGCTATTTCAATGTGAGGCCCCTGGTTGTAGGGCCAGGGATAAACACAGGAATGCCAATTCTTTATGATAACCCCAAAGAGGTAGGTGCAGACAGAATAGTCAACGCTGTGGCTGCCTTCGAGAGATATCGCCAGGGGGTGATCGTGGTGGATTTCGGAACAGCCACCACCTTTGACATGATCTCTCCCAGAGGGGAGTACTTGGGGGGAGCCATTGCCCCTGGGGTGGGTGTGGCCAGCGAGGCCCTGTTCCAAAGGACAGCCCAGCTGCCCAAGGTGGAATTCGCAAGGCCTGCCTCGGTGCTGGGCAAGAACACAGTGAGCTCCATACAGTCCGGGCTCTTTTGGGGCTATGTGGGACTGGTAGACGGGATCGTGGAGAGATTGAGAAGGGAGCAAGGGGAATGCACCACCAGAGTAGTGGCCACAGGGGGTCTGGCCCAGCTCATAGCCTCTGAGTCAAGAACTATAGAAGAAGTGGATGAATTCCTGCTTCTGGACGGTATGAGGATAATCTACGAGAGGAACTCCTAGTCGAGTAGTTCATCCATTGCTGGATTTCACCCTCACAGATCCGGACGTG
>JBBIOJ010000032.1:0-42520 GCA_037443445.1 Desulfarculaceae bacterium
GGTCTTGCGTTAAACAAGAACCGCTGAAATCAGCGGATTGAATTTTGGCTCCCCGAGTAGGACTCGAACCTACAACCTAGTGGTTAACAGCCACCCGCTCTGCCGGTTGAGCTATCGGGGATCGGCAAGACGGGAATTTTATACCAGAGGATCCCCGGATTGTAAAGACCCAGGCACCGGAGAGCTCCCAGGGCATGGGAGCCCCTGTGGGGCCGTGCTGCCCGACTGGACACCGCGAAAACGCGAGTATAGGATACCATCTCATGCTGGAGCGCCGCGTGGCAATGGTCGGGGGGAAGGGCGGGGTGGGAAAGACCACCTGCGCGGCTGCCTTGGCACTTCATTGCGCCCAAGGCGGGCAGCGAACCCTGTTGGTTTCAACTGACCAGACCCCTTCCCTGGCGGACATCTTCGAGCAGCCCTGCCTCCTGGAGGAGCCCACTCAGATCACAGACAACCTCTTTGCCTGGGAGCTGGGCTTCCAAGAGATCCGTGAAATGTGGGATCGCAAGTTCGGCAGGGAGGTGTACGAGGTTTTCTCCGCCCTTGTCTCCATACAGTACGAAGAGTTCGTGGAATTCATCAGCTCGGTGCTCCCCGGCCTGGCTGAAGAGTTCATGGTGGACCACATCCGCGAACTGGCCCTGGGAGGGGGATTTCACAGGATCATCTGGGATACGGCCCCCATGGGTCACACCTTGGGGCTCCTCAAGACCCCCAGGATGCTGCGCCAGCATCTGAGACCCGCCCCTCGGATCTATTCCAAGCTCAGGCTGGGGGACAGGAGCCGCAGATCCATCCTGAAGACCATCAAGCAGTGGGAGGAACTCTCGGCCCAAGACATGGCCTTCCTCCAGGAAGAGGTCTCGTACGTGCTGGTGCTCATTCCCGAGGCCCTGGCAGTGCACCAGGTGGAGAGAATCCTGGCCGAGTTGGCCTCGTCAGGGCTTCTGGTGAGAGACCTCATCATAAACGGGGTGGTAACAAAGACCGACTCGGGCTTCTTGTCCCGCCGGGCCCAGGAACAGCGGCCTTACCTGGCGCTCATCCAGGAGCGATACAAGAATCTGCGAATACACCAGGTCCCGCTCTTTGCAGGGGAGGTAAGGGGGCTGGGCAGGCTCCAGAAAGTAAGAAACTGCCTTTTCCCGGCCTCTCCAAGAAGAGAAGGGGGGCCAACCGCAGGCAGCCGGCAGTGTGGAGAAGGGGCCCCACAATGCCCGGGAGGTTTGTTAAGGTGCTGAACCGCTCAGGCTGGTTTCTCCGGGGAGCTGAACTTCCGAGCCTCCCTGATTCACTGCCCGGGGAGAACACCCCCCGGCTGCCTCAGCCCCCGGCTTCCCCAGGAGATTGGAAGCTCTTGGCGTATGCCATGAAGTAAACCATGGGCACCACCACCAGGGTGAAGAGGGTGGAGACCGCCAGCCCGAAGATTAGCGCCCAGGCAAGCCCCGAGAAAATCGGGTCCAGGGTGATGGGCCAGGCCCCAAGCATGGCAGCCAGGGAGGTGAGCGCTATGGGCCTAGTCCTCAGGGCCCCGGCCTCCAAGAGGGACCTAACTATTGGTTTCCCTTCCTTCTTTCTTTCTTCCACGAACTCGATTAGGAGAATCGAGTTCCTTGTGGCTATGCCGGCCAGAGCTATCATCCCTATCATGGCAGTGGCCGTGAAATAAACCGGGTTGGCATAGCCCCCCACGGGCCCCCCCGAGAGGGCGTTGAGGAGCCAGAAGCCCGGCAGGATGCCTATGACCGAAAGCGGCAAGGCTATGAGCTGGATGGCCGGGAGCAGGTAGCTACCTGTCTGGTAAAGCAACAGGATGTATATTCCCAGGATGGCCACCCCGAAGGCTATACCCAGGTCCCTGAACACCCTCAGGGTCACCTCCCACTCCCCTTCTCCTGCCCATTCCACCCGGAAGTCCCTAAGCTCCCTGTCCTGCCTCACCTCTCTGCTCAAGGCCAAGACAGCCTCAGGCGGTGGAAGCCCGGCTGTCTCCCCGAACACGTAAACCACCGGCTCCAGATTCTTGTGGTACACGGGCTGCTCTACGTGGGAGGGCTCGAACCGGCCCAGCTCCCCCAGGAGCACCCCCTGGCCGGAGCTCCCCCTCAGGAAGAGTTGCCCCAAGTGGGCTTCCAGATCCCTTTCCCTCTTGGGGAGCCTGATCCGTATCCTCACGGGGTTCACCTGGTCCTCCAACCTCAGAGAGCTGGGCACCAACCCGGGCACTGCCCCCTGCAGGCTTTCCACCAGGGCCTGGGCCTGGATCCCGTGGAGTGCGGCCTTGGCCTGGTCCACCCGGAAGGTGATCTTGGGCTGCTGGGCCACCAGCACGTCGTCCACGTCCACCACCCCCTCCATCCTCTCCATATGGGAGCGCACCTTCCTGGCCGCCCGGGCCAGGGCCTCGTATGGAGTGCCCAGGGCCCCGTAGACCTCGGCCACTATGGTGGAGATCACCGGGGGACCGGGCGGCACCTCGACTATCTTGATGTTGGCACGGTGAAGCCTGGCTATCTCCTGGAGATCCTTTCTCAACCTGAGGGCTATGGCATGGCTTTGCTGGGCCCTTTTTTTCTTCTCCACGAGGTTGAAGCGGACATCTGCCACGTGAGGGCCCTGCCTTAGGTAGTAGTGGCGTACAAGCCCGTTGAAATCCATGGGGCTTGCAATCCCCACGTAAGTGGTGACATCGGTCACCTCGGGCACCCTCACCAGGTAGCTGGCCAGGGCCCGGGCTGCCGCCTCGGTTGTCTCCAAGGTGGTCCCCTCCTCCATGTCCAGGACCACCTGGAGCTCGTTCTTGTTGTCAAAGGGAAGCATCTTGAGGGGCACGTGGCGGTCCATGACCAGCCATCCTGCAAAGCCCAGCAGAAGCATCACCAGGCCCAGTATGCCCAGGCGTACCCCCCTGCGGGCAAAGACCGGTTGCATCACTGCGCTGTATGCCCTGAAAAGCAGGCTTTCCTCCAGCACAAAGGGCTTTCCGTGGGGCTTGTGGTACACAGGCAGCAGCATGTGAAGGGAAAGCCAGGGGGTAACGGTGAAGGCCACCAGCAGGCTCATGAGCATTGCCACGGGCACGTTGAGGGCCATGGGGGCCATGTACGGGCCCATCATGCCTGTTATGAAGAACATGGGCACAAAGGAAATGATCACCGCCAGGGTGGCCAGGATGATGGGGGGCCTCACCTCGTTGACAGCGTGGAGCACGGCCATGAAAGGCTCCTGCCGCCTCATGGCAAAGTGGCGGTGGATGTTCTCCACGTCCACTATGGGGTCGTCCACCACCAAGCCCAGGGAAAGAATCAGGGCAAAGAGGGTCACCCTGTTGATGGTGTAACCCAGAAGGTAGTTCACCAGGAGCGTGAAGCTGAAGGTTATGGGCACTGCCAGGGCTATGATGATCCCCTCCCGCCAGCCCAAGGTGTAGGCCAGGAGGGCCACCACTATCACTATGGCCACAAAAAGGGCCTCCACCAGCTCGTTCACCTTCTCGTTGGCTGTTTTCCCGTAGTCCCGCGTGACTCTCATGTGCACCTCGGAGGGTAGCACTTCCCTGGCAAAACGCTGGGCCTCCCTCTGTACCTCCCTGGAGACCCACACGGCGTTGGTGCCCTTTCTCTTGGCCACCCCCACGGTGACCATGGGGTAGTCCACCTCCCTCTGGATGCCGGGGGGTAAGGCTAGGGCTTCGTGGGCCGGGTCTCCCCCGCTGAAGGCTGCGGGACCAAAGGCTATGCGGGTATAGGTTTCGGGCTCTGCAGGCCCGTCCTCCAGCCGGGCCACTTCCCTCAGGTACACGGGCTTCATCTGGTGCACTCCCACCACCAGCTCGCCCATCTCCCTTGCCGATCCCAGAAACCGGCCGGCCTGGAGGCTCACCGAGCCATCCAGCCTCACCAGTTCTCCTGCCGGAAGGGAAATATTGCCCCCCTGCAGGGCCCTCTGGATATCCTGTATGGAGACCCCTCTACTGGCCATGCGCTGGGGGGAGATTCTCACGGTTATCTCCCTGGGCCTTCCTCCCACCACGTAAGTGCGCCCGGCATTCTTGACCCCCTGAAGGCGGATCTCCAGCTCTTCTGCCATGCGGCGAAGCTCGTAGTCGCTGTACCTGTGGCTGTAAAGGGTCAGGTTCACTATGGGCACATCGTCTATCTCCACCGGCTTGACCACCCAGCCCGCCACCCCTGGGGGCACCTGGTCTATGTTGGCCTGGATCTTGTTGTGCAGCTTGACCCAGCTTCTCTCCCTGTCTTCCCCAACGTAGAAGCGAACCGTCACAATGGCCATGGAGGGAAGGCTCATGGAGTACACGTACTCCACCCCGTCTATCTGGTACAGGAGTTTTTCCAGACGCGTGGCCACCTGCCTTTCCACCTCCTGCACCGTGGCCCCGGGCATGGAGACCAGCACGTCGGCCAGCGGCACCACGATCTGGGGGTCCTCCTCCCTCGGGGTGATGCTGAGGGCCACAGCCCCGGCCATGAGGCTCAGAATGATGAGCAGGACCGATAGGTTCCCCCTCAGGAAGGCCGCGACTATACGGTTGATCCAGTTGTGGCTGGGCGCCCCGGGGTCACTCATGGCAGGACCACCTCCTCGCCCTCCTTAAGTCCCGAAAGGATCTCCACCAGCTCTCCCTGGGGGTTGCCCAGGGTCACGAAACGCCTCACAGGGTGCCCGTCCGGGCCCTTCACTTCCACCATGTGAAGCTGGCCTACCTGCCTTACAGCCTCCGAGGGAACCACCAGGGCCTGGTACGTGCCGAAGGGGATCCTGAGGCGGCCGAAGAGCCCGCTCAGGAGTCCTTCCCCGGGAGGCAGGCTCACCTTCACAAGCACGGTCCTGGTGGCAGGATCCGCAAGGGGGGTGATCTCCCGGACCAGACCTTCCAGGGTTCTATCCAGGGAGTCCACCTGGACTTCCAGTCTCTGGCCCGCCTTCAGGGAAGAGAGCAGGGACTCCGAGACCACTGCGTGTAGTTCCGGTTCTGAGGCAGTCTCCAGGATGAAAAGAGGCCTTCCAGGTGTCACCATGTCCCCCTTTTCCACCAGTTTCCGGGTGAGCTTTCCCGAGAAGGGGGCCTGGATGCTGGTGTGACTGAGCATCACCTTGGCCTCGGCCACTGCAGCCTCAGCCTCTGCCCTTTGGGCCTCTGTCCTCTGGATCTCGGCTTGGAGGGAACGCACCTCCTCCTCGGCAGCCACCTGCCTGGCTTCAGCCGCTGCCTTCTGGGCCCTGGCGTGGTCCAGTTGCTGGCCTGTGGCAGCCCTGTCCTGGTGGAGCTGCTGAACTCTTTTGAAATCCCCTTCCGCCTGCAGGGCCAGAGCCCTGGCAGCCTCCAGCTGGGCCCTGGCGGCCTGAAGCCTGGAGCGGGCCGATTGGGCCGCCCTTTCCACCCCCTGAAGCTGACTCTGGGCCTGGCGCAGCCTGGCCTGGATGTCCCTGTCGTCCAGCCTGGCCAAGAGCGTGGCTTCACCGGCTTGGGCCTCTGGCCCCGAGACCTCCTCACCCTCCCTGACGTATATCTCCTTGACCTGGGCCATTATCCGACTTGAGACCTGGGCCTCGTTTCTGGTACGCACGCTGCCCACCTGCTCCAGGATCAGGGGAAAGCTTCTGAGTTCCACCCTTTTTGTCTTGAGGGCAGGGGGAGGGGGTTTTGGGGCGGGGGGACCAGGCTCCACCTTCTCCACGAACCCCCCCGAGAGCCAAAGCATCATGAGCACCAGCAAAGCCGCAACGCCGAGCCCCTTGAGGGGCTCCAGGATCAGGGATCTCCCCCGGGAGCCTTGAGTCATGATCCCACCTCCATCCATCGCAGTGAGGTCAAGCACTGGGACTGGTCATCGAAGCGGGAGCCTTGAGTCATGATCCCACCTCCATCCATCGGGCAAACTCCCCCAAAGCCTGCCTCAGGGTGGCCTGGGCAATCCTCTGGTCGAAAAGGGCGGCCACATAAGAGACCTCCGCCCTGTTCCACTCCAGTTCTGCCTGCAGCAAGGCATCCACTGTCACAACCTCCCCGGCATACTGAGAGCGCACCTCTTGCAGGGCCTTGCTGGCCAGCTCCCTTCTGCTGGAAGCCACCTCCAGCCTGGAGGCTGCCTCTTCCACTCCTATTGTTGCCTGGTGCACCTCCAAGGCCACATCCAGGGCCACTTGCTCCCCCCTGGCCTCCATCTCCCTCATCCTGGAGGCTGCCTCCCTTATCCTGGAGAGGGTGATGCCCCCCTGGAACAGGGGCCAGGTGGCCTGAAAAGATGCCAACCAGCTCTCACCTCCGCCTTTGAGCTCCTCCGAGTCCCATGAGTACCAGGCCCTGGCCCCCACCTTGGGCAGGAGTTCTGCCCTGGCAGCTTTGACCCTTTCCCGGGCTGCCTGAATCATGGAACGGGCAGCCTGAATCTCAGGCCTCTGGAGCAAGGCCTTTTCCATGAACTCCTTGGAATCGGCCTTTACTGCTTTATCGGGTGGAGGTGCCCCAGTCAGCTCCATGGGATCAGGTATCTCCTCTTTTCTGAGGGGCCTGGCCATTAGTCTCTCCAGGGCTGCCTGAAGCCTCCTGGCCCCGGAGCGGGCTATGACCCTGTTGCCTTCTGCCTCTGCGGTTCTGCTCTTCAGCCTCAACAGCTCGCTTTCCAGGGCCACCTGGGCCCTCACCCTGGCCTGGCCCAGCTCCTGGTCAAGGCGGGCTGAGTCCACAGCCTTCTCGGCCACATCCAGGAAGGCCAGGGACTGAAGCCACCTGAAATAGGCCTCGGTGACAGAGGCCACAAGCCTGTTCCTGGCAGCCAGAAGCTCTGAGGCCACAGCATCCATCTGGCCCAAGGCTGCCCGGCGCTGGTACAGGCGGCCCCCCCCCTCCAACAAAGACCACTCCCCCTGGATCCTGGAAGAGACGTTCTGGTGCACCCCTGGGTCATTGAAATCCATGGCGAAGCTGAGTCTTCTTTGATGCAGGTACTGCATGAAGGCGAAGACCGGGTTGTCCGTGATGGAAAACTCCTGGGCAAAGACCAGCCTGGGGTAAAAGGCTGCCTCTGCCTGGCGCACCTGCTCTGCCGCCGCCGAGAGCCTCTCCTGTATCTGGCGCAGCTCCGGGCTGGCCGACAGGGCCTCCCTCACGGCACGCTCCAGGGTGAGCGGGCCTGAAGGCGCCTCAAGGGCCAAGGTCTCCCACCTTTGGAGGACTCTGGCCGCAGCCAAAGCCTTTTCCCCTTCTCCCAAAGGACCCACATAAGGGGAACAGGCCCAAAGCGCACCCAAGAGCAATGCTGCCAATAGAACCAGGATCCCATTTCGCCCATCAAAGCCCATGACATCGCTCCAGTTCTTGGCCCGTACCATTCACCCAGCCCGAGGGTATCGGGCTCCCACGCCCCCCAGCCCACGTCCCGCTTCGAGGAAGCTTTCAGCTGCGGATCCAGTTGCCGCCCTTTAGCCCTCCTTGAAGCCAACTGCCCGCAGAATGTTCATCATGAGGCACCATTTGGTGAAGGCCGACTGCAACAGATTGGCCCCCACGAAGGCTGTCAGAAGGAGCCACCATTGGCTCCAGACCAGACTCAAGAAGACAGAAATGAGCACAAGGCCTCCGGCCACCATCCTAAGACCCTCGTTCACGGTCATGGCCCGTGTACCTCCTCACTGCTTCTTTCCGTTCTCGTTGCTGTGTTCCAAGCCTGCTGGGTTCCCTTACCTGGCCCTGGGTCTTTCCCCCAGGGTCAAAGCCACTTCCTGGCTTCTTTTTTCCCTCAGGATCTTCAAGCGCAGCTGCTCCCCGGGTTTGTGTTTTCTGATTCTGCGCACCAGTTCTTCGGAGGAATTGACAGCCTCCCCGTCGATGGCCGTGATCACGTCCCCTCCCACGGGGAGCATGGCATTGCCCAGTTGCAGCATCTTGGTCCCGCCTCTCAGCCCCGCCTTGTCAGCAGGCCCCCCCTTCATCACCTCCACCACCAGGGCCCCTCTGCTCACCGGCAAGTCCAACGCCTTGGCCAGGCCCGGGGTCAGGGGAAAGAGGCTCACCCCCATCCAGGCATGGGCCACATAGCCTTTTTCCACCAGGTCGGGAAGCACTCTCTTGGCTGCATCCACCGGGATGGCAAAGCCTATTCCGACGCTACCCCCAGATGGGCTGAAAATGGCTGTATTGATCCCTATTATCCTGCCTTCGGAGTCCAGCAAGGGCCCCCCCGAGTTTCCGGGGTTTATGGCCGCATCGGTCTGTATCAGGTCCTCCATGAGCATGCCCGTCTCCGAGCGGATGGAGCGGCCCAGGGAGGAGATGATGCCCGTGGTCAGGGTCTCTCCCAGGCCGAAGGGGTTTCCTATGGCCAGGACCTTCTGGCCTACTTGCAGGTCCTGGGAGCTGCCCAGAGCAATGGGCTTGAGCCTCTCGGCCGGGGCCTCGATGCGGATCACTGCCAGGTCGTTCTCCGGGTCGGTGCCCACCAGTCGGCCGGGCCACTTGCTCCCGTCGGCCAGGGTGACCTCTATGCGCCTGGCATCCTTGATCACGTGGTTGTTGGTGAGTATGTAACCCTTGGCATCTATAACAGCCCCTGAGCCAGCCCCTTCCCTGGGCACCAGCCCGAAGAAAAAGTCCCTCTCCAAGACGGTGCTGGTGATGTTCACCACTCCCGGGGCAGCCTTCTTGTAAACCGAAATGGTGTTTTTCTCCTCCTCGGTCATGGCCTGCGCCTGAGAACACAGAAGAGACAAGACCATGGCCTCCAGACCTATCCAAAGAAGCTTCCCTAGTGCTCTTTGCCCCATGTCTCCTCCTCGAAATTCCTTTCACCACCTGCGCCCCATGCCGAGGCGGCGCGCTAGGAGCCAAGCCAGGATGCCCAGGCCGAGAAGGGCCAGGAGTATCCCGGGCCACCTGGCCCGTTCTTGCCCCATCAGCCTGGGAAGGTGTGTTTTGAGGGCTGCCACAGGAATGGCGAACCCCACCCCCACGCTCCCGCCCGATGGACTCAGGATGGCTGTGTTTATTCCCACCAGGCGCCCCTCCCTGTCCAGCAGTGGTCCGCCGGAGTTTCCCGGGTTTATGGCGGCATCCGTCTGCAGCAGGCCCTCGAGCTTCTTTCCTTCTTGGGTGAGAAGGCTCCTGTCCAGGGAGGAGATGACCCCCTTGGTGAGGGTCAACTGAAACCCGAAGGGATTCCCTATGGCGTACACTGCCTGCCCCACTTCAAGAGCTTTGGAGTCCCCCAGGGGGATGGGCTGGAGTCTTTCTCTTGGGGCCTCGATACGGATAATGGCCAGATCCAGATCCCTGAGACTGCCCACCAAGACAGCCGGGAAAACACTTCCGTCGAAAAGGGTGACCTCCAGGGAGCGGGCATCCCGGACCACGTGGGAGTTGGTGACTATGTTGCCCTCCTGATCCAGGATCACCCCGGAGCCTGTGCCTTGGCTCGGAACCGGCTGGAAGAAGAAACCGTAACGCACCACAGTGGAGCGGATGTGGACCACCCCAGGGGAAGCCCTCTTGTAAACCTCTATGTTGGTCCTCTCCTCTGCAGTCAGCGCCCTTACTGTTGCAAGCCAATGGGGTGAGAAGAGAAACAACATGAGGAGGCCCAAGCCAAACCCTGAAAATCGGCTCATCTATCTCCCCCTTCCAAGAAGCTCGACCCTTGTGTGGTCATTCTATTCACATACCCCTGCCCATCTCAATGGTTTTCTGTTTCCAGGATCCGCTTTGGGCCGAGGCGGATTCTGCCGCAGGGCCCGGAGCAGGCCGTGCCCAGTTGATTCCCTCCCCCTTGGCAAGCATACTGGTTAAAAGCCCAAAGGCAAGGAGCTCACAGGAAAAATGGACTCAGAGAAGACCTCCGGGCAGCCCAGCCGCAGGCTGGATCTCCCCATAGGCGGAATGACCTGCGCCAGCTGCGTGGCCAGGGTGGAGAAGGGTCTTTCCAGGCTGGAAGGGGTGGCCGAGGCCAGGGTGAACCTGGCCTCGGAAAAAGCCACCGTGCATTATGACCCGGCCAAGGTGGACCTGAAGGCGCTGGTGGGAACAGTGCAAGAGCTGGGCTACGAGCCCCGCCTGGAGAAGCTGAGCCTGTCCATCCAGGGCATGAGCTGCGCGGCCTGTGTCAGAAGGGTTCAGCAGGCCTTGAGCAGGGTGGACGGGGTGCTGGAAGCAGAGGTGAATTTCGCCTCAGAGAGGGCAACCGTCTCCTTCCTGGCGGGACAGACATCTGTCTCTGAGCTGACAAGGGCCGTGGAGCAGGCCGGGTACAAGGTGGTGGAAGCTCCCGGGGGAGATCTCCTGGAGCAGGAACGGGAAGCCCGGGAAAAAACTCTCTTGGCCTTGCGTCACAAGTTCGCGGCTGGTGTGGCTCTGCTCGTACCGATGTTGCTTCTCTGCTACTGGGAGCCCCTGGGGCTGGGAATGCTCCTTCCCATTTCCACAAGAACCAACTTTTTCCTCCAGCTCCTGCTTCAGACCCCCATCCAGTTCTGGGTGGGCTGGCAATTCTACCGGGGGGCCTGGGCCGCGGCCACACACCGCACCACGGACATGAACACCCTGATCGCGGTGGGTACCTCGGCCGCATACCTGTATAGCCTCCTGGCCACCTTCTTCCCCTCCCTGTTCTCCGCCCAGGGGCTCACGGCAGAGGTCTATTTCGACACGGCAGGGGCCATTATCGTGATCATACTGCTGGGCCGCATGCTGGAGGCCAAGGCCAGGGGCCGCACATCCGAGGCCATAAGCAAGCTCATGGGGCTTCAACCCCGCATGGCCCGGGTGGTGAGAGACCAAGAGGAGATGGAAATCCCGGTGGAGGAGGTCAGGCCCGGGGACATGGTGCTGGTGCGGCCTGGGGAGAGGATCCCGGTGGACGGGGTGGTGCTGGAGGGCAGCTCAGCCGTGGACGAGTCCATGGTTACAGGGGAGTCCCTTCCCGTGGACAAAGGGCCGGGGGACGAGGTAATAGGAGCCACCCTGAATCGAACAGGCTCCTTCACCTTCCGGGCCACCAGGGTGGGCAGGGAAACCGTGCTGGCCCAGATCGTGCGCATGGTGGAGGAGGCCCAGGGCTCCAAGCCTCCCATAGCCAGGCTTGCGGACACCATCGCCAGTCGCTTTGTCCCGGCGGTTATGGGGGCAGCCGCGATAACCTTCCTGGCCTGGTGGATCTGGGGCCCTGAGCCAAGGCTGACCTACGCGCTTCTCAACTTCGTGGCGGTCATGATCATAGCCTGCCCCTGCGCCCTGGGCTTGGCCACCCCCACATCCATCATGGTGGGCACTGGGAAGGGGGCAGAGCTGGGAATCCTTATCCGAAGCGGGGAGGCCCTGGAGACAGCCCACAAGTTGGATGCCCTGGTCCTGGACAAGACCGGGACCATCACCAGGGGAGAGCCCTCACTCACAGACATTGCGCCGGCACAGGGCTGGAGCAGGGAGGAAGTTCTGAGAATGGCGGCCTGTGCCGAGCAGCACTCAGAGCATCCCCTGGCCAAGGCGGTGGTGCTGAGGGCCAGGGAGGCTGGCCTGCAACTGAGCGATCCCAAGGAGTTCCAGGCCTTCCCGGGCCATGGCCTGCAGGCGCTGGTGGAAGGCAGAGCCTTGCTGCTGGGCAATGAATCCCTTGTGCGCCAAAGGGGCCTGTCCATAGGGGAAGATCTCCAGGAGCAGACCCTGGCCATGGCTCAGGAGGGAAAGACCGTGATCTTCGTGGGCGTGGAAGGCCAGGTGGCCGGCCTCCTGGGGGTGGCCGACACCCTCAAGGAGGAGTCCCGCCAGGCAGTGGAGGCACTCCGGGCCATGGGCCTGGAGGTGCTCATGATCACGGGGGACAACCCCAGGACAGCACAGGCCGTGGCGCGCCAGGTGGGAATCCAGAGGGTGCTGGCCGGAGTGCTCCCCAAAGACAAGGCCTTGGAGGTGCGCAAGCTGCAATCCCAGGGCAAAAGGGTTGGCATGGTGGGAGACGGGATAAATGACGCTCCGGCACTGGCCCAGGCCGATGTGGGAATAGCCATAGGGACCGGGACGGACGTGGCCATGGAATCGGCTGACATCATCCTCATGCGGGGGGACCTGAGGGGGGTTGCCACGGCCATAGCCTTGAGCCGCGCCACCATAAAAAACATAAGGCAGAACTTCTTCTGGGCCTTTGCCTACAACACCATCCTCATCCCGGTGGCAGCCGGTGTGCTTTTCCCTTTTTTGGGGATCCTGCTGAGTCCCATATTCGCGGCCGTGGCCATGGGTTTGTCCTCGGTGACCGTGGTTTCCAATGCCCTGAGGCTGAAACGCTTCAGGCCCCCTGCCCACAGCCGGCCCCCCGGGGGTTCCTGAACTGCCAAAGAGACCTTCTCCAACACGGGGTGTGCCCCAAGCCCGGGGGGGCTTGCGCCCCAAGCCTCAGGGATGTTTCAAGAGCTTGAGAACCTAAAGCCCCTTCTCACATCACATGTTTTGCCCAGAGCGTCCCTTGCAAAATGCTCCAGCAGTCAAGCTGCATTATCCACCACTGGTGAGTAAGTTGTGGCAAACCACCTCACTTCTCAACTGCTGAAGCCCTCTCTTGGGAGATCTGCCCTGTACCAAGAAAATAAACCGTCATGGGCTCTTGCACCCCTTTCAGGGAAGCCTGGAGGCTTCCCCTGGGAGAAACCAGCCCTTCTGATTCGGCGTACAGCGTTTCTGAAACCACGATTTGCCCCGGGCCTGCCAACTGCTGGATCCTGTGGGTCAGGTTCACGGCCGAGCCCACTATTCCATATTTGGCCCTGGTCTCTGAGCCGATATTGCCCACTATCACCTCTCCAGCATGCACCCCAATTCCCATCTGGAGCTGAGGTAGGCCCTCTTTGAGATTGCGCCCGTTGAATGGGCCCATGGCTTCCTGCATCTCAAAAGCGCAGTGCAGAGCACGGGCAACGGCCTCCCTGAGGGGGCCTTCCAGCGGGTCGAAGAATGCCAACACGGAATCGCCGAAGAAATCCACTATGATCCCCCTGTATCTCTGTATGACCTGGATGAGAAGGCCGAAGTAGCGGTTCAGGATCTGGATTGTGCGCTCTGGAGTGAGGGATTCGGCAAGGGGGGTGAAGCCTCTTAGGTCGGCTATGAGAATGGCCACGGCCCTTTTCTCTCCTCCCAGGCGGATAGCCTCTGGCCTTCGAAGGATCTCTCGGGCTATCTCCGGGTCCACATACCGGCCGAACGTATCGCTCAAGAAGTCCCTTTCCCTTAGTCCCTCCACCATCTGGTTGAAGCTCCTGACCAGGTGGCTTATCTCGTCCTCTGCCCGCGGCGGGTCCATTGCCTGGTAATTGCCCCGGGCCACCTCCGAAGCGGCCCGGGACAGTTCCTGGATAAGCCTTGCCCTGGGACCCACCACGAGCCGGATCATGAAAAGGGTCCCCAACACTGCCAGGACCAAGGCTCCCAGGTAATAATCACGGAACCCCAGCACAGGGGCCAGCACGTCCCTTCCCCTGGCAAAGAGCACCAGGGTCCAGGGGGCTTGCTCCAATCTTTGAAAACCGGCGATCAATTCCGGGGGCATGCCCGGGCCCCAGACAGTTCCCGAGTGCACTCTGCCCATCTCCGCCAGAAGCTTGAGCTCCAAGGGGTCTGCGTTTTCTCCCAGGCGACCCCTGGCTGAAATCAAATTCCCGGCGTGGGCCAGGAAACGCCCCTGCTGGTCCACAAGACAGGCCTGCTCGCTTTGCCTCCACCCATATCTCAAAGCATCACCAAGCAGGGCCTGGAGATCCATTGTGATATCCAGTCTGCCCAGCGCCTCTCCGGAGGGAGAGCGCACCGGGACCTCCATGCGCAGAATTCCCTGGGCAGGGTCTGTCTGGAGGTGCACAAGGGGTCTGGTTTGGACGGGTCCTCCTCCATGTTGGGAGTGATGATGTGATACGGCCGGGGGGTCTTGAGCTTCTTCGCCTTGGCCTGTCTCCACAAGCCCCTTTCTCCACTCAACGGTTCTGACCCAGGATTGCTTTTCCAGTTGCCCCAGGATCCAACTCTGGATTCTGGGAGCCCCCATCTCTGTGAAACTCTCTTGAAACGCCCTTACCCATTCCAGGGTACTGCCCAGTCTCATGTCCAGCTCGTGGCTCGCCCTCCCAAGGGAGAGCTGCGAGATTTCGCGCCATTCCTCCAAAATGGCTGCCCTTGCTCGCAGGAAACCCGCAGCCCCGGCAAGGAGAAGCATCATGCCCACAGGCAAAAGAAGAAAGACAACCAGCCTCCGCTGGAGAGTCCCGATCCTGAGAAATCCCCGCATGTTCCTCACTCCGGCTCAGATACTTGACTTAGGTTAACACAAACTCACGGGATTTGCGTTGACACCTGCCGCTGTTTTATATATCCTAGCAGAAAAGTAGGAAGAACTTGGAGCCCGACTTGGCGGGCATGATAGGCCAGCCCAGAGGCCTTTTCGCAAGGGCTCTGGCAAGAGGGGACAGGCCCGGGAAAATATAAAGAAATGGGTAAGTTCACAAAAAGCGTGGCCTTGGCCTGCTCAGGGGTCTTGTTCGTGACTGTTTTCTTCTCCAGTGTCTGTTTGGGGGCCCATGCCTCTGTGGCCGTTAAGGAGCTTCCTAGACAGCACCACTTTATGGTGCAAACAAGTCATTTCACCCATGAAAGCCTGCCGGCAGATTCCCAATCCGCACATGATCAAGGCAAGAAGCATATCCCCTGTCCAGATGGTTACCATGCCTGTTGTCATCTCGATTCGGTGAGGGATACCCTTTTGATCTCCTCTTTCATTTTCGATTCTGATCAGGTCATTTTGGAAGTAGCTCCGTTCCATCCAATGGAAATCGTTTACCTTCTCTATCATCCTCCTAGGGTTCTGCATTAAAGACCTGCCCGGCCCAGGGCATGTCCTTCCCGGCCGGGAGCGATTCTGGCTCCTTGTTCAAGTTTGAGGGCTGCACTGGCCAGAGTTAGAGCTCGGACAGGGAGTTAACAACAGCCTTGCCATCTGCTTTCCGCGGCCAGAGGCCTACCATGCGGACCACGGCCCTTAAGGCTCCGATAAAGGGACCGAGGCGGCCTTGGAGCACATTGCCGGTGGTCGCATGGGTGGCCAGGAGTGCACGTGGATGAAAAGAGTCACAGGAGTCAGACTTCTGCCCAACAGAATCATAACGGCCGCGGCGGGCCGAGGTCACATCGAGGAGCCGCATTGATTGAACTCAGAGCGCAACAAGGAGGGAGCAAGATGAAGGCGAAGGTTGTGTTGATTGTGGTTGCGACGCTGCTTTCTGTGCCAGGTAGAGGTCCGGCCTTCTTGGAGGCGCAAGAGGTATGGGCATGCGGGGGAGTCTTGGTAGGCGGGGGCTCCACAAGCGGACACATAAGCTATGGATACAGAGGTCGAGAGTATATGGGCCACGGCCAGATGGATCATGGTTACTGGCCCCAGGGCCACGCGGATCATGGACATTCTGACTACGACCACCACTACGAGTACGGCAACCCCTATGAAGAGCAGTATCCGGATGAAAGCCCGCTAGAGCGGAACTGGGAAGGGGGTCACTCCCATTAACGGCTGGATCAGTGGGTCGGAAAAATCTTAAGGAAAGGAGAAGGGAAATGAGTGCAAAGGGTTTCTTGATTGCCGCAGTAGTTACGTGTGCGGTGGCGTTTGGTTTTCTTGCTAGCGGCGATTCCCTCGCCATGATGGGTGGAGGGCATGGCTGGGGCGGAGGCGGCGGAGGGTTCATGGGCCCTTACATGGGGGGTGGATACGGCTATGGGGCCTACCATATGGGAGGCTATGGTGGTGGTTACATGGGTGGTGGTTACATGGGCAACCACATGTACGGATACAGCGGCGGTTTATATGAGGGAGGAGGTCTCAGGAGTGACGATTACCCTGGAAGCAATTACTTCGGTGACGGTTATGGCCGCTATAGGAGGGGCTTCAGGGGCCGATGAGAGGTTCTAACTGGATTATTCACAAGATAATCCAGACAAAGAGGCTGACACGATTCGATGAATGACATGACACGAAAAGCAGTGTTTAAGTCGTGACTTCAGAATAGGTGAAACGCAAATGGTATATCTAGAAGCTCGCAGGGCTTGGGGGCGAAGCCCCCAAATGTTGTCGGCCTTGCTGAACAATCCGGGCTGAACGGCTCCATCATGGTGGAGATCCATTGATGTGTACGCGGACAGTCCGTTCTTGGACATAGCAAGGAAGGGGGTGATGAGACCAAATCCAACAAAAGCGTTAACGGTTTCTGAACAAGATTTGAGACGAATCTGATGAGGGAGGAATAAAACCATGAAGAGGAAGATCTTGGTCACAGCGGGGATGGCGATGCTCTTTGCGCTCGGCAATTCTCACGCCATGATGGGTGGAGGTATGGGCGGTGGCATGGGCGGTGGTACGAGCGGTCACTACCAGGGCGGGCGAGGTTATGGGATGACAGGCGCCGGCGGCATGATGTCCGCAATGAAGGGCGCTACCATGAGTCAGGGGTATCTGGAGACCCTGAAACCTGTGGAGACGCAGCAAGAGGCACTGGCGGCTGTTAAAGCCTTTCTGGATGCCACGCAAAGTGGACTGCAAGTCTCGGAGCTTTGGGAGTATGAGACCGCATACAAGGCTGAATTGTCCGACCTAGATGGGGAAAGGGCTTTTGATCTACTGGTGGACAAGTTCACTGGTGCGGTCCTTCCAGAGATGGGCTTCTCCATGATGATGAACGCAAGCTGGGGTAAGGCCCTCCAGAAAACGCCCAGATTTGGGCGCACCCTGATACTGTCCCCAGGGGAGGCCACCGCCGCAGCCCAAGCCTTCGTGGACGAAAACGCGTTGGGTTACACGCTTCAAGCTCCGGAGACCTATCCCGGGTTCTACAAGTTCCATACCATTGACCCTGCCGCAGAGGGCGGACCTGGAATGGACATAATGGTAAGCGGTTATGGTGGCGGGATATGGATGGAGAGCCTCCTTGGCCCTCCGCTCGGCCCTCCGGTTGTCTACTGACAACAGTTACCAGTAGGTTGTGGGGAGAGGGGCGAGACCCATACTCCGGGGTCTCGCCCTGGGCAAGTGCCTGGCAAGAAGAATGTGATGGAAGTAACAGGAGATGCTTGACAGCAGAGGGGACCGGAGTAATCGTTGGAATGGAAGGAGTTCTCTCGTTCACTGGATGTGACATGGGATCGCAATCCAAGAAACCCCTTCTCGGCAGCGGAACCGTGCTCAACGGGAAGTGGGAAATCCTAGAGCACATTGGGAAAGGGGGGAAGGGGGAGGTCTATTTGGCGCGGCAGGTCAATTTGGACCGTCATGTGGTAATCAAGGTTATCTCCAGGGAGTTCTTGGAGTCCTTTGAAGGAGACCAGGAGGAGATCCAGGCCGAGCTGGAGCGGTTTCGGCGAGAAGTGCTCATCATGGCCCAGGTTCGCCATCCCAACGTGGTGCAGGTTTACGACTATGAAAGGGCCATGCTCCCGGGCGAGGGTGGGGATGCGGTTGATTACATCGTAATGGAACACATCCCTGGCCCCACCCTTCGCTCGGTGATGCCGGAGGAAGGCTTAGGGGCGGACGACAAGCGGGTTGCCGATTGGATCAAGCGGTACTTTCTGCCCATACTGGAGGGTCTGCAGCACATTCATGGCCTGGGGATCGTCCACCGGGACATCAAGCCTGAGAACGTGCTCCTGGATGGAGAGACACCCAAAATAGTGGATTTTGGCCTCGCAGGAGGGCCCAAATGGCACAGCGTAACCAGGAGCCACCACGTCATCGGCACCATCCCGTACATGGCGGGGGAGCAGTTCCTGGACATGGCAGGCACGGACTTCAGCGCCGACGTGTACTCTCTTGGCAAGATCCTCTACGAGGCTGTGTCAGGGAAGATGACCAAAGAGACGGCCGAGCCTTTCAAGACCGCCCGCCTGCGCCAGCCTTCCACGCCCTTTCTGAAGCGGCTGGATGAAATTATCCAAAAAGCCACCTCCGAGGACCGAGAGCGCAGGATTCCCTCTGTGGAGGCCCTGAGCGAAACCATTGTGAAGACTATGGTGGAGTTCGGGCTCTGGTCAGGGGTCGGTGGTAGGGGACTTCGAAAGCTTCGGATTGCGGCGGCCATCATTTTGCTGCTGGCAACGGGTTCAGTGGTTTTTCACGTCCTGTACCACAGGCAAAGGGAGGCCCATCTGGAGACTCAGCCCGGCCCTGGGGGCATACCCATGCCCCATTCTGCGGAAATGAAGGAGCCTACTTCACAAGGCGGTGTTTCCTCGTTGGGAATCCCGGTCACCTTGAAAGGCACAGACGGCGCCACCCTCCATTTGGTGCCGAGCGGCCGTGTATCGCTTCCGGAAAACTATACTTTTCAACCCGGCATCTCTGTGAGGGTGGATGCTTTCTACCTGGAGGAGACTCAGGTAACGAACTACCAGTACTCAGAGTTCTTGAACCGGAATCTCCAAAGGATCAGCGTGAAAGACGGCGTGGTCAGGGGTGGGAGTGAAATCTGGCTGATTCTGGGCGAGGTCATGCAGGGTTATGAGCCCATCGTGTTCCAGGGAGGCCGGTTTCACATCACGGATCCAGCACACGCAGCCTGTCCAGTGCTCAGGGTTACTGCTTATGGGGCTGCGGCCTACGCTGCATTTTACGGAAGGAGGCTTCCCACGGAGGTGGAGTTGCTGCGCGCTGGCGGAGGGATTGGGGATCAATCCCTGCTCCAGAGGAAATCCCCCATTGCCTGGGTCCGGACAGCACAGGCCCAGAGCATGCACGAGCAGATGCATGGGCCTTCCTCCGGAGCCGTCCAACCCAGGCCGCCATCCCGGCAAGCCCCACTCTCTGATCAAGCCCCTTCCAGGACAGCAGAATCAAGCCCGAATCCTCCCAAGAGGAGCAACATGCCGCTTCCTGTGCTGTCCTTTCCGGCCAACGCTTACGGAATCAGGGGTCTTGAGGGGGATATAGGCGAGTGGGCATTACGGCTGAAAGAGGGCGCATCCGAAAAGGCAGCAGAGATTGATCACGTTGTGGTGCCCAGGGGAGTTCGGCGGCGTCCCTGGGAGGCGTTCGAGGGTGTGGGTTTCAGGACCGCCTTGAGCATTGGGGATCGCTGAAAAGGAGGATTCTTGACACGTGCTGGGGCTGTATGAATACTACTTGAACACTCGGGTGTAAGGCCCGAAGTTGCGGGAGATTCTACAAAACGATCAAGGACAGGGAGGTGTGTGGTGAAAAAGCTTGCTTTGATTGGAATTTTCCTGGTGATGGCTATGGTAACCGCTCATGCCAAAGACCTGGAGTTGAAGAAGAAGGCTGGGGATCTGGATGTGAAGGTCACCTTAAAGCAGAACCCTCCTATTGTGGGTAACAACGACATGACAGTGGAGATCAAGGACTTCTCTGGCAAGGCTGTCACAGATGCCAAGGTGGTTGTCAATTACTCCATGCCTGCCATGCCTGGGATGCCCCCAATGAACTACAAGACCGATGCCATGCTCCACGGGAATCAGTACCATGCCCGCATGGACCTCTCCATGGCAGGCCCCTGGAACATAGAGGTGAAGGTGACCAGGGCGGGTAAGACCGTTTCAGCCAAGTTCAACGTGGACGCCAAGTGAGAAGCGCCCACGCACGGGCTGGCAGGACAAGCCCAGCATGTTCAATCCGTAACGGGGTTTCCGCGGGGGGGGGCCGAACTCAGGCCCCCCCTGTCTGGGAGTTCTCAGGGCCGAGTTCGTCTCTGCCCGCAGGAACGGACACAGGTCTTGGCTCAAGCGCTTTTCAGCTTCCGGAGGTCTTCCCATGCTCAGGGCAATGATTCAGGTGTCTGGCCTCAAGGGGAACTTGGCTGGGTTGGTGGCATGTGCGGGCTGGTTGCTGGCAGGGTTTCTTTCCCCGGGTGCCTTTGCTCAGGAGCTGAGGCTGGAGCCTCTCCTTAAGGAGGCCTTGGAGCGCAGCCCCGAGATCCTTGCGGCCAAAGCCAGGGCGCGGGCTGCCCATCACAAGGTACCCCAGGCCAGGAGCCTCCCGGATCCCATGTTCATGACAGGTTACCAGAACGAGGGCTGGAAGAGGTACACGTACGGGGAGATGCCCGATGCCCAGTGGATGTTCTCGGGCTCCCAGATGATACCTTTCCCGGGCAAGCTGGCTCTCAAGGGAGAGATGGCCAGGCAGGAAGCAGAGGGGCTGGACGCTTCGGCGGAAAACGCCGCCCTGCAGGTGACAGCAAGAGTAAAGGAGCTTTACTACGATCTCTTTCTGGCCCACAAGACCCTGGAGATATTGGGCCGCACAAGGGCCCTCTTCTCCCGCATAGAGGATGCGGCCTTGGCCAGGTACAGCTCGGGCACGGGTCCTCAGCAGGAGGTCCTCATGGCCCAGACAGAGAAGTACATGCTCCTGGAGCGGGAAGAGATGCAAAAGCAGAGGCTCAGCTCCCTGGAGGCCATGTTAAGTGCTGCCCTGGGCAGATCCAGCCACAGCCCCTTTGGCAAGCCCCAGGAGCCATCCCCCACGCCCCTGGAGAAGAGCCCCGAGGAGCTTGTGCAAATGGCCCAGGAGAGGTCCTCCCAGCTAAGGACAAGGGCCAAGATGGTTCAGGCAGCCGAGGCCAAGGTCTCCATGGCCAAGAAAGAGTATTTCCCAGACCTCACCCTGACGGGCAGTTACTTCAACAGAGGCGGCGGGGAACTCCTGGACATGTGGAGCCTCACAGCCACCATCAATGTGCCCATATTCTTCAGGACCAAGCAGGACGAGGGGCTCAAAGAGGCCAACTCGGCCCTCAAGGAAGCGCACCACGAGCTGGAGGCAACCCGCTTGATGATCGCCTCCTCCATAAGGGACAACTATGCCATGGCAAAGGCCTCCGAGAACCTCCTATCCCTTTACAAGGAGGCCGTAATTCCAAAGCAATACCAAGACTTCGAACTGGCCCTCTCTGGTTACATAACAGGCGGCATCGAGGCCATCACCGTGATATCCAGGCTGAGGGCCTTCCTGGACACGGAGCTTCTCTA
Organism: Desulfarculaceae bacterium; assembly: GCA_037443445.1. GTDB lineage: Bacteria > Desulfobacterota > Desulfocorpusculales > Desulfocorpusculum > Desulfocorpusculum > Desulfocorpusculum. Next base: position 21,029 of record JBBIOJ010000032.1, read on the forward strand.
CTGGTCCCAGTTAGTTCAAAGGGAGAAAGCCCTGGCCAGGCTGGAGGCTTTGGTGGGAGGAAGGTGGCAGTGAGGGATCCAGAAAACGCGGCCAAAGGGGCTTGCGGGGTTTTCCCGGCCCAGGACTACCGCATCGAGGGCCCCCGAGCGGAGCACCCTGAGAGGTGGCCTGGCTGGAGCTCTGCAGGGACTTCTTTCGCGGGACCGCTTTGTTTGAAGGAAAAAGCCATGAGAAGAATCGCAACGGTCTTCCTGCTCATGTGTGCTCTTCTTCCGAGCGGCCTTGGGGCCACGGCCTGGGCCCAGGGGGAGCACAGTGGCCACCAAGCCCCGGCCCAGGCAGTCCAGGCTGAAAGCCCTGAGCAGGGCGCAGAGGAGATGCCACCTACCATCGAGATCCCGCCTGAGAAGCGCCAGCTCATAGGGGTACGTACCGCCCAGGTCACAAGGGAGAGCCTTGTCCGAACCATTCGCACAGTGGGCCGCATAGAGTACGACGAAAGAAGGCTGGCCACGGTGAACACCAAGTTCGGGGGCTGGATAGAGAAGCTCCACGTGGACTACACAGGGAGGTTCGTGAGAAAAGGGGAGCTCATGGCCGAGATCTACAGCCCCGAGCTCCTGGCCACCCAGCAGGAATTCCTGAACCTGCTCAGATGGAGCGAGGCCAGAAAAAGGGAAGGGAGCCCCTGGGCAGAGAGTCTCGGCCGGGACGCCCAGGCCATTCTTCAGGCCGCAAGGGAGAGGCTTCGCCTCTGGGACATGACAGAAGGGCAGATCCAGGAGCTGGAGCGCACGGGCAAGCCCCTTCGAACCATAAAGATACTGAGCCCCGTCTCAGGATACGTGCTCCAGAAGATGGCGGTCCTGGGAATGCGGGTCATGCCGGGAGAAAAGCTCTTCGACCTGGCGGATCTCTCCACGGTCTGGATCCTGGCAGAGGTTTACGAGTACGAGCTCCCTTTTGTGCGGGTAGGCATGCCTGCCAGGGTCAGCCTCAGCTACCTGCCCGAGACAGAGTTCTCCTCCAAGATAGACTACATCTACCCCACCCTTTCCCCGGAGACCCGCACGGCCAAGGTGCGCCTCAGCCTCCCCAATCCCAAGGGAAGCCTCAAACCCCAGATGTTCAGCAATGTGGAGCTGAAGGTGGACCTGGGCCCCATGCTGCTGGTGCCTTCGGAGGCGGTCATAGACACGGGCACCCGGCAGATAGTGTACGTGGACAGGGGCGAGGGGCTCTTCGAGCCCAGGGAGGTGAAGCTCGGGATCCGGACCCAGGAGATGGCCGAGGTATTGGCAGGGCTGAGACAGGGAGAACGAGTGGCTGCCTCGGCCGCCTTTCTCATAGACTCCGAGGCCCAGCTCAAGGGAGTGGCCCCCTTGGGAGGGCACAAACACTGAGGGCCGAGAGGTGTGAAGAGGGATTCCAGAGCCCATGGCTGAAGGTGTGGGGCTGCGAAGCCACCTCTTGTGAGGGTCTTGCATGATAGCCAGACTCATCGAATACAGCGCCCGAAACCGCTTCTTCGTGTTCCTGATGATGGCCTTTTTGGGAGGGTGGGGATACTTGGCACTCACCAAGACCCCCCTGGATGCCATTCCAGACCTCAGCGACACCCAGGTCATCATCTTCACCGAATGGCCGGGCAGGAGCCCGGATCTGGTGGAGGACCAGATAACCTACCCCATCTCCTCCACCCTCCTGGCCGCCCCCAGGGTGCAGGCCGTGAGGGGTTTCTCCTTCCTGGGGGCATCCTTCATCTACGTGATCTTCGAGGACGGGACCGACATCTATTGGGCCCGAACCAGGGTCCTGGAATATCTTCAGGCCGTCAGGGCCAAGATCCCCCAGGAGGTGAACCCGGTTCTGGGCCCAGATGCCACGAGCGTTGGCTGGGGGTTCATGTACGCGCTCAAGTGCGAGACAGGTGAGCACGACCTCTCCCAGATCCGCTCCTTCCAGGACTATAACGTGAAGCTCGCCCTGGAGAGCGTCCCGGGGGTGGCCCAGGTGGCCAGCATCGGGGGTTTCGTGCGCCAGTACCAGGTGACCCTGGACCCCAATCGTCTCCTGGCCTTCAACCTGCCCTTGGAGAAGGTGGTGGAGGCCATCCGCAGGAGCAACAGGGACGTGGAGGGCCGGGTGCTGGAACTCTCGGGGGTGGAGTACATGGTGAGGGGCCGAGGCTATATACGAAGCCTGGCGGACCTGGAGCAGATTCCAGTTGGGACAGGCCCGGCCGGGACCCCGCTGCTCTTGAGAGATGTCGCCCGGGTCCAGATGGGTCCCGAGATCCGCCGGGGTCTTGTGGACCTGGACGGAAAAGGGGAGGTGGTGGGCGGCATCGTGATCGTGCGTTTCGGCGAGAACGTGCTCAAGGTCATAGAGAGGGTCAAGGAGAGGATCCAGAGGGACATCCAGCCCAGCCTGCCCAAGGGGGTGGAGCTGGTTGTGACCTATGACCGAAGCGATCTCATCCACAGGGCCATAGACACCCTCAGGGAAGAGATCCTCAAACTGACCGTGGCTGTGAGTGTGGTCTGCCTGGTCTTTCTCTTCCACCTTCCCAGCGCCCTTGTGGTGATCCTGACCCTCCCATTGGCCATCTTGATGTCCTTCATCTGCATGCACTACCTGGGGGTCACATCCAACATCATGAGCCTGAGCGGTATTGCCATTGCCATAGGGGCCATGGTGGACGCTTCCATAATCATGGTGGAGAACGCCCACAAGAAACTGGAGGAGTGGGAGGTCCAGGGCCGTCCAGGGAGCCGGGTGGATGTGATAGTGGAGGGCGCCAAGGAGGTGGGCCCCTCCCTCTTCTTCTCCCTCCTGGTCATAACCGTGGGGTTCCTCCCTGTCTTCACCCTGGAGGCCCAGGCAGGAAGGCTCTTCAAGCCCCTGGCCTACACCAAGACCTTTGCCATGCTCTTTGCCTCCATGCTGGCCGTGACCATAACCCCCGTGCTCATGACCATGTTCATCCGCGGAAAGATAAGGCCCGAGGAGAGAAACCCCCTGTCCGTGGTCCTCCACTGGCTTTACACTCCCTTCGCGCGACTGGCCCTCAGGTTCCCCAAGACGCTCCTGGTCCTGGCCCTGGGAATCATGGCTGCCACGCTGTACCCGTTCAAACAGCTGGGCTCTGAGTTCATGCCTCCCCTTTACGAGGGGACCCTCTTCTACATGCCCGTGACAGTCCCTGCTGCTTCCATCTCCGTGGCCTCGGAGCTGCTGCAACTGCAAGATAGGCTCCTTTCCAGCATCCCGGAGGTGGCCCAGGTATTCGGCAAGGCCGGAAGGGCCGAGACAGCCACAGACCCAGCCCCCCTGGAGATGTTCGAGACCGTGGTGAACCTCAAGCCCGAGAGCGAGTGGCGGCCCGGCATGAGCGTGGAGAAGATCATACAGGAGATGAACGATCTCTTGACAATCCCAGGGGTTGCCAACTCCTTCACCATGCCCATCAAGGCCAGGATAGACATGCTGGCAACCGGTATCAGAACCCCTGTGGGCATCAAGGTCCTGGGCCCGGATCTCAAGGAACTGGAGAGGATAGGGCTGGCCCTGGAACACCATGTCAAGGAAGTGCCCGGAACCAGGAGCGTGTACGCCGAGAGGGCCACAACCGGATACTTCCTGGACATCCTTGTGAGGAGGGAGGAGGCTGGCCGCTACGGCCTCAGGGTGGAGGATGTGCTGGAGGTGGTGGAATCGGCCATAGGCGGCATGAACGTGACCACTACCATAGAGGGCAGGGAGCGCTATCCGGTCAACATCAGGTACCCCAGGGAACTTAGATCCGATCTGGAGCGCTTGAAAAGGGTTCTGGTGCCGGTAGGCATGGAGGCCCCGAGGCCCGGGGGGGGCATGTCATCGCCCCCTTCGGGGCCGGCCCAGGTCCCCCTGGGGCAGCTGGCCGATATCCGGGTGACCCGCGGGCCCACCAGCATAAAGAGCGAGGAGGGGCTCCTGGCCCTGTACGTGTTCATAGACTTTGCGGGCCGTGACGTGGGAAGGTACGTGGAGGAGGCCAAGCAGAAGGTGGCCTCCTTGGAACTTCCCCCTGGGTATCGACTCCAGTGGAGCGGCGAGTACGAGTACCTGCTTCGCACCCACGAGCGGTTGAAGCTAGTGATCCCCCTTACGGCCTTCATCATCTTCGTGCTCATCTATCTCAACACCCGTTCCCTGACCAAGACCACCATAGTGCTGACGGCAGTCCCCTTCTCCCTGGTGGGCTCCTTCTGGCTGCTCCACCTGCTGGGCTACCACATGAGCATAGCAGTCTGGGTGGGCATCATTGCCCTGGCCGGCCTGGACGCGGAGACAGGGGTCGTGATGCTCCTGTACCTGGAGCTGGCGTACGAGCAGTGGAGGCGTGAGGGGAGGCTGGCCAGCATCCAGGACCTGAGGGAGGCCATCATGCACGGGGCGGTCAAGCGCATAAGGCCCAAGATAATGACCGTGAGCGTCATCCTGGCGGGCCTGGTGCCCATCATGTTCAGCCACGGCACCGGGGCAGACGTCATGAAGCGCATAGCCGCCCCCATGGTGGGGGGGGTGGTGACCTCGACTGTCCTGGAGCTCCTCATCTACCCGGCCATATATTACCTTTGGAGAAAAAGGGCGCTCACCAAGGGCTAGACTCGATCATTGCGGCGGGGTTCAGCCCCGCCCATTACCCCCCGGCAAAACCAAAACCCAAAACCCCACGGGAGGGGATAAACCCCTCCCCTACGGTAAACCTTTAAATTTCCATGGTTTGGATGTTGGGATGTATGGGCGGGGTTCACCCCCGCCCAGGCGGGTCTGGGCTTTCCCCCAAAGAGTCAGGCTGCTCCGCCCTCGGCCCGGAGCATCTCAAACTTGGGGGGCATAGGCTCCGAGAACCCCGGACTTGGGGGCTCAAGCCTTCCGTTTCTTGCTCTTGGCCACAGAGGCCTTCCCAGAGCCCTTTCTGGGTGGCCTCCCGGAATTGGCCGCGCGGGCCCGGCTGAGCTTGGCAGCCAGGCCCGAGCCCAGAGAGGGGGCGCTCTTGTCCTCCTTCTCGGGACCAGAAGGGGCCTTGCGGCCCTTGGACACAGCCTCAACTTCGACTGCGGGATGGCTTTGTTCCACTGAGACTATTTCCAATCCGAACAGCCCCGAGAGGTCCTCCTCCCTCAGCACTCTGTCAGCCTCCGGCTGCCTGGGGGAGAGGGGAAGCTCCCTCCCGGCCTGCACTATGAGCTCCTTCTCGTCCACCTCCCTCAGTCTGAAGAGAAGCTCGGGCTCATGATCCAGTCTGGCCCCTATGCCGTAGAGCACGGCTGCCACGTGCTTGCACATGTAAGCCCAGTCAGGGCAGGAGCAGGAGAACCTGATCTCCGAGGGGGATGGAAAGAGCCCTGTCTTTTCTTGGCATAGGCGCTCCATAACCGCCTTGGAAAAACGACCCTGTAACAACTCCACCAGTGAGTCTATGGCCCCGGAGCAATCCCTGCATATGGCTTCCCAGCGGGCCTTGGACAAAGGGGTCACCTTGACTTTCACCTTGTATATCTTGGTGCCGCACACCAGCGCCTGCACTTCCCCAGGAGCGATCTGGAGATCCAGGACCGAACCGTTACGCAGGTACGCACGGCCCCTGGGCAGGCGGTTGTGGAAATCGCTGTAGCGTTCCAAGTTCTGGCACCAGGCCTTGCCCCAGAAGGTCTCTGAAATGGCTCGGCCCTCCACCACCACAGGGCGGAGGCTCCTTCCTTTTTTCTGGAGGCCCTTCAACTCCTTTTGGGCCATCTTTTTCCTCTTGGCCACAGGCACATAACGCACCCATGTGTCCCACCCGCGCTTCATGTCTCATCCTTTCATGGCAGACCTGAGATCCAGGGCCACGAGTCTCAGGAGCTCCTCGTCCCCCATCTCGGTGAGATTCAGCTCAGCGGTCCCCTGCAGCAGCTCCCGGGAAAGCCTTCTTTTGGACTCGATGAGTTTCTCTATCCTCTCCTCCACAGTGCCACGGCAGACGAACTTGTGGACCAGCACGTTCCTGGATTGACCAATCCTGAATGCCCGGTCAGTGGCCTGGTCCTCCACAGCGGGGTTCCACCAGCGATCAAAGTGGATCACGTGGGAGGCTCCTGTCAGGTTCAGCCCCGAGCCCCCGGCCTTGAGCGAGAGCACGAAGAAGGGCACGGTTTCGTCTTCCTGAAAACGTCTCACCAGCTCCTTGCGCTTTTTCACCTCTGTCTGGCCGTGCAGGATCAGTCCGGTGCGGCCGAAAACCGAGCCCAGAAAAGCTGCCAAAGGCTCCGTGGTCTCCCTGAACTGGGTGAAGACCAGCACCTTCTCCTGCTTGGCCGCTATCACCTCGCAGAGCTCTCTTAGCCGCTGTAGTTTGCCGCTGTCCTGCTCGGCCCATTTTCCGTCCCCCAGCCAGTGGGAGGGGTGGTTGCAGATCTGCTTGAACCTGGTCAGAAAGGAGAGCACCACGCCCTTGCGCCTTATTCCGTCCACGCTCTCCAATTGCCTTGCCAGCTCCTCAACCCCTTGCTGGTAAAGGGCGGCTTGTTTGCGGCTCAGATGGCAAAAGGCCCTAACTTCTACCTTTTCAGGAAGGTCCGAAATCACGGACCTGTCCGTCTTGAGGCGCCTCAAGATGTAAGGTCGCACGAGCTCCCTCAGGGGCCCATAAGGATTTCCCCTGCTCCGGGCAAGGCTCTTGGCGTACCTCTCGAACTCCCTTGCAGAGCCCAGGAGGCCTGGGTTTATGAAGTCGAAAATGGACCAGAGGTCCCCCAGACGGTTCTCGATGGGTGTTCCGGTCAGGGCTATGCGGGCTCTGGCCCGGAGCTTTTTGGCCGCACGGGTCTGCCTGGCGCCAGGGTTCTTTATGGCCTGAGCCTCGTCCAGGATGACCAGATCCCAGGATGTGGTGTTGAGCCAGGCAAGACGCGTCAGGTACCCATAGCTGGTTATCACCAGGTCCGACTCCCTTAGCCTCTCTGGAGCCAGCGACCTTAGTTCCTCCGGAGCCAGGGCAGATGGGTGCGCCACGAGCCTCTTCAGACTCGGGGTGAAGCGCTCTATCTCCTCGGCCCAGTTGGCCAGAAGCGAGGCCGGGGCCACAAGCAGGCTGGGCTCGCGCCGGGCCTTGGAACTCTCTTTCAGAACAAGGAGCAGGGAGAGCACCTGGATGGTCTTCCCAAGACCCATGTCGTCCGCAAGACAGGCCCCCAGACCCAGCCCGGTGAGGAGATTAAGCCATTGCAAGCCTTCCCTCTGGTAAGGCCTCAGGGTGGCTCCAAACCCAGGGCCGGGTTCGGCTTGGGAGAGCCCCTGGGGAGAGCGAAGCCCCCTTAGGAGCTCAGCCAGCCAGGCTCCGGCTGAGACATCTGACCATTGAGACTTCTCCTCCTCCATGTCCAGATCCGAGATCCTGGCCCCTGCCAGCAGGCGCATGGCCTGGGCAAAGGTGAGCCCTCCCTGCGAGGCGAGCCGCTCGGCCTGTCTGAAGCGCTCCACAGCGCTTGCCAGCCGCTCCCCGTTTGCCTCCACCCACTGCCCCCGGATGAGCACGAGTCCTTCTGTGCTTGCAAGGAGGGCTCGGAGTTCCTCCGGACTCAGGGGCTGGCCTTGAAGGCTCAGCTCCATCCGGAAGTCCAGAAGGGCCTCTGTGCCTATCCCGGCCGGGGGGCGGGTTCCCACCTGGGCCCGGACCTGAGGCCTGGGGGGTCTGCCTCCCAGCCAGGCGGCCGGCATGCGCACCACCACACCTGCCCTCTCCAGCTGGGGCACTTCTTTGAGAAGGCGATAGGCCTCCTGCGGGCTCCACCTAAGGGGATGGAAGATCTCCCCCCTCTCCACCATGCCCCTGAGCCATGCACAGTGCTCCGCCGCCCTTTGGACCGGCAGAAGAAGGGACAAGAGTCTCTCCTTGTTGGCTTCCCCCGCATACTCCCTCAGGGCTTGACCCAGAGGCCGATGTTGCTCTTTTCCCCTTTCTGAGAGGCTCCCTGTGTACGTGGCCAGAAAAGCAAAGGGAGCTTCTTGGTCCTTTGGATTCTCGGCCAGATTGAAGTGAACCCTTCCCACCAGATTCCAAACCGGGTTCAGGGACCTGAGGAATTCCTGCACATCCCCCCCCGCCTGATCCAGCTCGGCTTTGAAGGCGCTGTGAAGCTCCACCCAGAGCCTTTCCAGCACCTGGCTGGTCAGATACTCGGCTCCTGGCATCAGAGGGCCCGAAGCAGCCAGGGATTCCAGTTTCCCGCTGTCCGCCGGGGGAACTCCCCTGTCCCACAATTCCGAGCCGGCCCTGGTGCACACCTCTGTGAGGAAAAGCCCGGCGAATTCCCGCCAGTAGGCAAAAGCAGGGGGCAGGGAACTGGAGACCTCTGCTCCAAGACTGAGCAGTCCATATCCCCCACCTCTTCCGAAGGCCTCTCGAAGCCTTTGATTCAAGCCCCTGGACAACTCCGGTGCTTCATCCCAAGAAACCACCGTGAGCTTGCCTTTGGGGGTCAGACATGGAGTGAGTCGAAGTTCGTCCACCTGTGAAGGTCCGCCTTTGCAAAAAAGGTTGACTGAAGATTGAGTCCCTCGGCCTCGCACCTGGCCAGGAAGGCTCCTGGAGTAGGTGCTGCACACCCTTGGCACGTCCTGGAAGCCCGGGGAAGGCCCAGGGGCTTACGGGGACTGGCGGTCAAGGAGCTTTTTTCACCTGGGGCGGCTTTGGCTGTAATACCATTGGAGCTGGCCGGGGGTGCTCTCCTCGTCTAGATTCTCCTCCTCCATAAGGTCCTTGGCCAGCGCCGGTGGCAGCACCTCCTTGAGCTTCCACTTCCCGTCAAGCCGGCCAAAGCTCCAAAGCTCCTCGAAGGGAGTCACGTACCTCTCCTGGCTCAGGACCCGCTCCTGCTTCCTCACCACTTTCTGCGCGTGGGCCTGGATGCGCACGGTGAACTCGTCCTTGGCCGGATCCACGAAATTTCTCACCAGAAGGAGCTCGGCCTTTCTGACGCACAGGTTTCTGTACTCCACCGAGAGCCCTTGAATCTGCCAGAGACGCATCTGTTCTTGCAGACTCGCGGCCACCTCGGGAAAGAGATCCCCGGTGGGGACCTTCGCCGGGTCGCCTGATTCCCTTGCCAAGTATATCGCCAGAAAGAGCTCCCTGGCCCTCTCCAGCATCTTGCTCCTGTCCCAGATCTTGTCGGTCTGGACCAAGAAATTCAACATGCGCTCGATGCGACCCGCCTTCTTCTCGGCCCCCTTCTCCAGCCAGGGACCGGCCGGGCCTTCACTTCCCGCCGCCTCGGCGTAGATACCCTGGAGGGTCTGGTCTGTCAACATCTCCACATAGTTCTCGTCTTTGAGGATGTCTGACTCACCGGCCTGTTCGATCTCCCTCAAGAGCCATGTGTCACCTAGGCGCTGGAAGGTCCAGAACTCTTGGAATCGCGCCGGTTGCTTGTCCCCCCTCAGGAACTCCCCTGTCCGGTCGTCCACGTAATAGTCCCTGGCAGAGGCGCTTACGAGCGCCGTGAACTCCCTCTGGTCTCGTTTCTCCGTGTATCGAAGGTTCACCAGGTCCACCCTCTCCACCACCAGGTCCTCGATGCGGTTTATCTCGTGGTTTCTGGCCAACCCGCGCAGCTGTGCCGAGTGCTGCTCGAACAAGGCCTCCATCATGAGCGGCTTCATGGGCCCGTAATCCCGGGCCCCCCAGCACTCCTGGAGTTTCCGGAACGTGGCCTCGGCCGTTTGCCGCAACCCATCCGGAGACATGGAAGGGTCGTTCTTGCTCAGGAAGGCGAGGAGTCTCTCGGTCTTGGACGCCTTGGGTGCCACCTCCCTGGGGCTGTAAACGAAATCCAGGTTCTCCTCCTTGCTGCGTTTGGCCTTCCGGATGGAAACTATCAGGACGATGATGAATACCAGCGTGCAAAGCACGATGGCCACCAAGCCTACCCAGGCCTCCTCGGGCGAGGCTGCCCTACTGGAGGTGCCAAAGCGGCTCGAGCGGCTGGAGCTGGACCGGCTGAAACTCCCCCCTTTGTTGTGGACCAGGATCTCCTCGGCCAGGAAGGTATGGGGTGCTCCTACTTCTAAGTTGAACAGCAACTCCGGGACCGAGGAGGGCATGACGCGCCTGATATTGTCCGAGACCAACCTCCGCCCGTCCCAGCGTTGGACACTGTCCCCGGGGCGCAGCTCCCTGGCCATGCGGAACCTCCCCCTGGTTATTCCTATGGGGTGCTCAGGGGTGGCGGCGAGAAGCCCTCCCTCGGTCTCAAGGCGAAGGGGCTGACCCCTTCTCAGAAAAATCCCCGTGACCTGGGCTGGGACAGGACGTCCACCTGCCCCCACGGCCATGACCTCGTCTCCCACGGCGAGGTCCTCTATACGGGTCGATCCCTTGGGGGTGAGTATGCGGGTCCCGGCAGGGAAACAGCCTCCCCCCTTGTTGTGAACCGCAAGGCCCGCGGCGAAAAAAGTGTGGGGCCGGTCCGTCTGGAGGTTGAAGACAGGGGATCGTTCCCGCACGATCTCCATGGAGATTATCCTCTGTTCTGCCAAAGACGCGCCGTCCCATGCCAAGAGTCGCTCACCGGGCCTGAGCGTCTCAGGTGTCTTGAAGGTCCCCTTGCCCACATAGAAAGGGTGATCCGTGGTGACCCGCAGCCTGGCGCGATCCGTTTGGAGCACCATGAACTCCTCTGCCTCGGCTTGGATCACCTCTAGCACCCGAGTCCGCACCAGCCGGCCCTGGGGGGTGAAGGAGAGCACTTCGTCTCCCGGCCGTATGATGCTCACAGGGGCCTCGGTGCCGTCTGCCTTGAGGATGGGGCTCTCGGGAAGGAAACAGCCCTTGTTGTGAACCACCATCCCCCCGGCCACGAAGCTCCCCCCAGGCCTGACCAGGAGGTTGTAAGCCCAAAGAGCTGTCTGCACCCGCCGGATCGAGGCTATCGCAGCCTGCTGGATCCGGCCCCCCTGGACCATGATCACCCTGTCACCGAGTTCAAGCCCCTGGGCCGTGCGGTACTCCCCGGGGGCCACCATGATGGGGTGTTCAGGTGTGACCCTGAGAATTCGGTCCCCGGCCTCTATCTCCAGGAGCTCTTCCGGCCCGGTCTGGATAACTGCCTGGACCGTGGATAGCCCCAGCTCCCCTCTTTCAAGGCCCAGGACCAAGTCCCCTTTCCTTAGTCCCTCCACGTTCACGGGCCCGGAGGGGGTCAGGACCGGGGTCCCCTGAGCCAGGCACCCGCCTCCTCCTCTCGCCCACGAGTCCTCTTGCAAGAGCTGGGGGATTAGAAGGAAGGCAAGGAGCAGAAACCTCTTCACCCTGGTCCTCTCCGGGTTAACATCGGCGGAACCGCCGGGGCCTCGGCGGCCCTCCATGGAAGGCTGGTTCAGTGAAGCCCTGCCAGTATCCCCCCCAGCACCGCAGCCGCAACCACCAGGCTCACCCCCAGGATGGCAGCCCCCACGATCCTGCCATAGTACTGGGCGAGGGCCATGTTCCCCCGTGCTATCTCCTTGTGCTCATCCACATTGGGGGTAAAACGGTCCAGCAGCCTCGGGATCAGTGAGGAAGCAAGGAGCACCAGACCCATTCCCACAAAGCCGCCGATCACGATGAAAACCAGTGACCAGCCCAGGTTGAGCACCGTCTCCATCTTGGAGGACTCCTTTCCTTGGATCCTTAAGGGTTCCCGGAAACCCGGGGCAGGGCCCAAGAGGACCCGACGAACTGCCCTTCTCCCGCCAACTCGCGACCCAGCGGCAGGCGGCCACAACCCCGGCATCTCCTCAGGGCGACCTTCTCTCGCCCCTCAGAATGCCACCTTGGGGACCGCGCGCTCCGCCGGCTCCTCCAGCTGAAAAAACGGCTCGGCCTTGAAGTTGAACACGTTGGCCACTACATTGCTGGGGAACATCTCCACGCGGTTCTTGTACCGCATGGCCGCGTCGTTGTAATACTGGCGCGAGAAGCCGATCTTGTTCTCTGTTGCCGCGAGCTCTTCCTGCAAGGCCAGAAAGTTCTGGTTGGCCTTGAGCTCTGGATAGGCCTCGGCCAGGGCGAAGAGCGAGCGCAGCGACTGGCTCAGGGCATTTTCCAGCTTGGCCCTTTCCTCCACCCCCCCAGTGAAGGAGACCGCCTGCTGGCGCGCCTTGACCACCGCGTCCAGGGTCCCGCGCTCGTGGTCCGCGTACCCCTTGACGGTCTCTATGAGGTTCGGGATCAGATCGTGCCTTCTCTTGAGCTGCACCTCGATGGAGCTCCAGGCGTTTTTCACCTCGTTCCTGGCACGGACCAGACCGTTGTACAGACTCACGAGGAATACGGCCAGAACCACCACCAGCCCCAGTAGCAGGATGAGAGACATGCTCCTCCCCTCTAGCTGATATCTGCCAAGACCCATGCCCGGCTTGCCGCTCATTAGAAGGAGAAAAGTGGAGGATGTCAAGGCAGCGCGGCAAGAAAAAGGCGACAGGCCGGTTTTCTGACCCCAGACCTGCTGGCCTCGAGGCTGAACCAAAGCCTCTTTATCACTTGACAGAACCGGGGATCCTTATATAGACTGCGATTGAATCTCAATTGACTCAAGTCATTTTTGCCTGTGATGTTTTTTCCGAAAAACAGCCCGGCATAGGGTTTGGCTTTTAGCTTGGATGGATCTCGTGGGCCGTCTGGATCAGGGGGAACCCCATGGGCGCAAGGCTGAACAGAGAGAAGAGACTTTTCAAGGACCGGCTCAGAGGGGAGGGACTCAAGTGGACTCCACAGAGGGAAGAGGTCCTGAAGGCAGCCCTAAGCCTGGGAGGCCACTTCCAGGCAGAGGAGCTGGCATACCGAATGAGAAAAATGGGAAGCCGAGTCTCCAGGGCAACCATCTACCGGACATTGCCTCTCCTGCTGAAGGCAGGCTTCATCAAAGAGGTGATTCACGGAGAGAAACACCTGCACTATGAGTCGGTCCAGGGGGATCAGCGCCATGACCACCTTATCTGTCTCAAGTGCGGGAGGATAATTGAGTTCCAGGACGATGTCTTGAGGGAGGCACAAGAGAGGATCTGCCGGGAGAACCGCTTCCGTGCCCAAAAGGTCCTGCACGAGATATATGGCTTGTGCGAGAGCTGCCAATAAAAAATTTTTTTGGGACTTGCTGAGACTGAGTCTTGGTCCCTATATGGGAGGGCTCAGATGGGTTTGGCCGTTGAGATCTTGGGAAGGCTCCAACTGACAGGTGCTTGTGTGACAGTATCCAACTCCCCGGCCCCAGCGCGGAGATGTAAAAGGGGGTGGAGGACCATGGGCGAGGAAATGGGATCCTTGTCTAACTCCAGAGACTCCGGATGCGTTCCGAGTGAGGAGGCTGAAAATGAGCTTGCAGAGGATCAGGCAGAAGGTCTGTTGCCTCGGATTCGAGTCTTTGGGGGGGTGCGCAGGTGCGTGGAGGTTCCTTCTTGCCCAGTTCTTCTTGGGTCTTCTTTCTGCTTCGGCTTTTGCAGCCCACCCGCTCATTACAGACGATACAGGAACCCAAGGGGGAGGGAAGTTCCAGGTGGAGTTGAACACCGAGTTCTCCCATGACCACGAGGGGGAGGCCACGGAAGACTCCTTCGAATTTGCCACCATCATCACGTACGGGGTCCTGGAGACAGTGGATCTGGTTCTGGGGGTTCCTTACCAGCACTCCAGGAGGGAGGAGAGGGGCTTCAAGAGCACGCAGGCCGGAATTTCAGACCTCTCCCTGGAGCTCAAGTGGCGGTTCTGGGAGAGCTCAGGCTGGAGTGCAGCTCTCAAGCCCGGAGTCAGGATCCCGACCGGGGACAAGGAGGAGGGCCCGGGCTCAGGCAGGGTCTCTCCGGCCTTGTTCTTTATCTCCACAAAGGAAATCGAACCGTGGGCCTTTCATCTCAATCTTGGCTACATCAGGAACGAAAACTCTATCGGTGAGAGAACGGATCTCTGGCATGCGTCCATCGCCTTCGAATGGGAGTTTGTGAAGGACTTGAAAGCAGTGGCCAATGTGGGAGCCGAGCGAAACCCCGAGCAGGGCTCAGCCCCTCCCCCCGTGTTCATTCTGGGCGGACTCATATATTCCCTGGGAGAAAACTTGGACTTGGATTTGGGTGTTAAGGGAGGGCTCACCAGATCCGAGCCCGACTGCTCCATTCTGACAGGCTTGGCCTGGAGGTTTTAAGCCGTGTCCGGGCCAGTTCCATCCAAGCCTCAAAAGAAGGGGGATTGAGCTGTGGGACTGCCCATGGGAAGATGAGTGCACGGCTCAAGTTTTCCAAAGTTCAAGCCGGCAAGGGAAGGGATTCCCAGAGGCGGGGTTCACCCACGCCCGCATTTGTTTGCCCCCCCCCTCGTCACCTTTGTGACACCCTTTCCACCCCTCCCTCTCTACTCGATGTCTACACTCATTTTTCTCATTTCTCGTGAAATACCAGAAGTAACGTTGCTGAATCAAGAGAACCTCAGGACCGTGAGAAGCCTCAAGTGGGGAGACGGACCCGTGGAGTTGAGCCCGGACCACACCCTCACGGGAGTCTTTCTGTCCTCCAGCACCCAGACCCAGATCTTGGTCCTGGATGCCAGAAGGGGAGAGGAACTTGGCAGGATTCAAACCCCTAGGGCAGGGCTCCAAAAGGTGAGCTCGGCTCACACCGGGCTCTTGTACGCACTGGACCTGCAAGAGGGGGGAATTCTGGTGCTGGATCCCTCCAAGCCCGGGGAAGTGGATCGGATTGCCTTGTCCCCAGGGGCCCTTTCTGGAAAAACCAGCCCGGATGGCCGCTTTCTGCTGGCTCTTTTCCCCGAGAAAAGAGCACTGGCCGTGGTGGACCTGGATGGCAGGCGGGTTGTTCAAAGGGGCAAGACTGGCCATGAGCCTGACCAGCTGGAATTCAGCGAGAATTACGGGTACGTGCATAACAGGGGAAGCGCCCACATAAGCATTTTTCGGCTGGCAGACCTGGGGAAAGGGCCTGTGCTGCCGGTCCTGGAGATTCCCCTGGGGACATCTCCAGATAACCGCAGCCCCCGAGTGGGAAACCTGAGGAAACTGGCCGTGATGCACGGCCACGGAGGGGCCTTGGTGGCCCATGCCGGAGACCAGATGGTTTACCACTACATGGAGGGCATGATGGCTCCCATGAGCGGGCTCAGGCTACAAACAGCTCCACCCCTTGGAATAGTCATTTACCATCGCCGAATGCTGGAAGGACCCGGGCCAGGGGAATATAGGGCCCGGCTTGAACTGAGCAAGGCCGGACAGTACCAGGTGCTCTTTCACCTGCCCTCGCAAGGGGCCTCGGCCTGCTTCGAGCTGACCCTAGAGGGCTTGGGGGACTCCCAGAGAGCCAGCGTCCCGGAGCTTGTCCTGGTGCCCCAGGAGGAAACCTATTTCTTGGGGTCTTCCAGGAACATATCGGTCCTGTTCCGGATAATGGAAAGCACAGACTCAGAGGCGCTCAGGGGTCTCAAGGACCTCCGGGTACTGCTTTTCGCGCCAAGGGGAAACTGGCAGTGGAGGGCCATTGCCACAGAGGTGCAACCCGGCCTGTACAGGGCCCAGGTGGTCTTCCCCAAGGCCGGGAGCTACTTCCTCCTTGTTGAATCCCCCTCCCTGGAGAAAAACTCGCTGGGCCTCAGACACGCAATGCTCCGGGTGGAGGAGCACCCGGGGCAGCAGGAAGCTTCTCCAGGAAACTGAGGCTTGCCAAAGCCCTTTTGGGCCGGCCTTTGCCCTGGGGTCTCAAGAGTGACCTTGGCTTCCCCCGACTCAGTGCCTCAAGCATCCCTCCATGCAAGCCCATGGGCCTGGAGAAAAGCCCGGGCTGCTTGGATTCCCTGGATTTTCTCCTTTCATCGGGAAATGATATGATCCATGAAGAGCACAAGAAGGCTCGAGGCCAACTTAAGCCAACCTGAATAAAAAAGAAGGCGCTCTTGGACCCCCCTTGAAAGGAGATGCGGGAAATGGCAGCCATCTATTACGATTCGGATGCAAGCACCGAGATCCTGGAGCAAAGCACAATCGCCATCATAGGATACGGGAACCAGGGAAGAGCCCAGGCCTTGAACATGAGGGACTCGGGCATTAGGGACATCCTAGTGGGAGGAATCCAAGACGAGTACCTGGAGCGGGCCTCCCAGGAGGGCTTCCAAACAGCCACGGTGGAAGAGGCGTCGGGCAGAGCAGACATCCTGTTTCTCCTCATCCCGGATGAGGTGGCCCCGGCTGTGTACGAAAAGAGCATCCGCCCCAGGCTCAGGCAAGGAGCTGCCTTGAATTTCGCCTCGGGCTACAACATAACCTTCGGATTCATAGTCCCCCCTCCCACGGTGGACGTGATCATGGTGGCCCCCCGCATGATAGGGGAAGGAGTCAGGGAGTGTTATCTCAACGGCGTGGGATTTCCGTCCTTCATAGCCGTGGAACAAGACGCCACGGGCAAGGCAAAGGAAATCGCCCTTGCCATAGCCAAGGCCATAGGTTCCACCAGGAGGGGTGCCATAGAAGTCACCTTCAGGGACGAGACCTTCATGGACCTCATGGCAGAGCAGGCCACCTGGCCCCTCATTCTTTCTGTGCTCACCGAGGTTTTCCGTTTCCATGTGGAACAGGGTATCCCAGAGGAGGCGGTCTTGATGGAGCTCTATGTCTCAAAAGAGCCTGCGGTGATGCTGGAAAAAATGGCCGAGATGGGTTTGTTCCAACAAATGCCTCTGCATTCCCACACAAGCCAATACGGGCAACTCTCCAGATTCAAGGAGGTGGACAAGAACTATATCCGTGGCTTTATCGACAAGCAGTTCGAAAACATCCGTTCGGGAAGGTTCGCCTCCGAGTGGAAATCCGAGCAGGAAAAAGGCCTTGGTGTTTTCAAAGGCTTGCTGGAAGAAGCCCTGGCTTCCCCCATAAGCAGGGCCGAGCAAAGGCTCAAGTCAAGGCTCAGATAGAGCCCTGTTTCCCGGGGCCCCAAGGGGCTCCTTGCCAAAAGTTCTTGGGTATTCCTTCTCTGCAGGGATGAGCCAGGTGGGGAGTCCTGCCCCCTCATGGCCCGGTCTCCCGGGCCCGGATCCTCCGGAATCCAGATGGAACATTGCTGTAATATCAGTATTATATTTCCTACAATTTGGTCCTATCAATCTGGCTCTCCGGCCCGGAATCTTCACCCAGGCCCGCCACATTGGGTTTCAGACCCCTAAGTCCCCTGAAGGCCATAAGATTTCCAGACTCAAAAGCCTTGTCCGCTCTTGTGCCAAGAACAGACCCCTTTCAGGCGCTATAGCCTTATTTCAAGCAAATTCGGGGGGTTAGCCTTCATGATCCACTTCTTGAAAACAGTACTGGCCAAGGGATCCGCATTCACAAGAAAATAGGCTGATTTCGAGCTCTTGGCTGTTTTTTAAGGCTCCAGGCACGGCGGTTGCTTTTGGGGGATTGTACCTGCTTGGGGCAGGTCAAGACCCCCTCGCTTTTGGAACGTGCCGGATCCCATCTCCGGCAGCGCTCTTCCGAGGGTAAGGGATTCGGGAGGCACAGATGGAAGGGAAGACAAGAAGAAGGGTGCTGTTTCTAGTGTTGCTGGCGGCCGGATTGGTTTCTTTCCCGGGTTTGAAGGCAGCCTCGGCAGAGCAGGAGGGGGGGGAGCCAGAGCCCGTTGCTCTGGCCATGGAGGTTGTGGAAAAAGCAGGGCTGGGAGAGATCTTTTCTTCCCTGGGAATCAAGCTCTCGGGTTGGATGGCCCAGAGCTACACCTTCAACCCCCACAGGCCTGAGAATCGGCTGAATCTTTTTCGGGTCTTCGACGAGAGGTCCAACGATTACAGGATGAACCAGTTCTCGTTGATTCTTGAAAGGCCTCTTGAGGAGGGCAGGGATTTGGACTGGGGGTTCAAGGTTCAGGCCATTTACGGGGCAGACAGCAGATTCATTCACTCTTTGGACTTGCCCGAGGCGGACAGCCCCTTCACCAGGCACACGGTGCAGGTGGACCCCACTCAGTTCTATTCTCTTTTTCGCCTCCCGATTGGGGAGGGCTTGACAGTTAAATTGGGCAAGTATGTAACCACCTTGGGATACGAAGTCATAGACGCACCGGGAAACCCACTGTATTCACACAGTTATCTTTTCGGCTTTGCCATACCTTTTACCCACACGGGGATACAACTGGACTATCAACCCATGGATACCTTGAAGGTTTACTACGGCCTGGTGAGGGGCTGGGACGTGGTCACAAGAGACCCCAACAGCAGCTTTTCCCACATGTTGGGGGCGGCAATAAAGCCTTCTGAGGAAATGAACTATCTTCTGAACCTCATCACCGGGCCTGAAACAGAAGAGGAAAACAATTACCGCACAGTGGTGGACCTGGTGGCTTCATGGCAGCCCTTGAAGGAATGGAGCTTCGCCCTGAACGTGGATGTGGGCCATGAGCGCCTCCCGGACACAAGAGGAAGCCTTTGGTGGGGCGTTGCAGGTTACCTGACCCACAGGTGGTCTGCGGCCCTGGCGGCTACGGTGCGTGCCGAGTACCTCAGGGACGAAACAGAAACCCGCATTTCAGGGGCCAAGGATCTCACGGAATTGACCTTGGGCCTGGAGCTGCACCCTGTAAAAGGATTCAAGAACCTGAGGTTTCGCCCTGAGCTCAGGTGGGACCATGCGCTTTCCAGGAGGCCTTTTGACAATGGCTCCAAGAAAGACCAGCTCACCCTAGCAGGAGACGTGATCTTTGTTTTCTAGTGAACAATTCTTCTCTTGGGAGGAGCCGTGGTTTCTCTTTCTTGGCCGGGACCGTGTTATGTGTTGAAAACCTTGACCCTTGCGAGCTTTCAGGGCAGACTCCAAGATGTGCTCGCATGCCCGCCAAGCATTTATGGGGCATGTGGAAGTCCAACAAAAAGGAAGTCTCCGTGCAGTTTCCTGAGAAGGCCAGAGCCTCTTTGCAAGTGGCCTCTTTCAACGTGAACGGCATCAGGGCCCGGATGCCCGTGCTATTGGAGTGGCTCCAAAGGACCCAACCGGACATTCTGGCCCTCCAGGAAACCAAGGTCCCGGACACGGAGTTCCCGGCTGGCCCCCTGGAAGAGGCGGGCTATGGATGTGCCTTCTGCGGGGAAAAGGGCTTCAATGGGGTGGCTGTGCTGAGCAAGGGGCCCATAGAGATCCTCCAGGAGGGGTTCCAGGACGCCGGACCTGCGGATCGAGGCCGCCTCCTTATGGTCAGCACCATGGGCCTGACCGTTCTGAACACCTACGTGCCTCAGGGGACAGCTCCGGATTCTGAGCGATTCTTGTACAAAATCCAGTGGTTCCGTAGGCTAAGCAGCTTGATGGGCAGGAGCCTGAATCCGGAGGAACCCGCCCTGTGGCTGGGGGATTTCAACGTGGCCCCTGAGCCAGTGGACGTGTACGACCCCCAGGGTCTTGAAGGGGAAGTAGGCTTCCACCCCAGGGAGCGGGCTGCCCTAGAAGAACTCAGGGCCTGGGGTTGGGTAGATGTCTTCAGGCTCCACGTGAAGGAGGGCGGCCATTACACTTTCTGGGATTACAGGCTGCGGGGAGCCCTGTCCCGGGGCCTTGGCTGGCGGGTGGATCACATCTGGGCCACAAAGTTCCTTGCTGCCAGGAGCCTCAGGGCCTGGATAGACCTGGGGCCAAGGCGTGCCGAGCGCCCTTCGGACCACACCCCCATCCTGGCCGAGTTTTCCCGGACCGCTCAAGGAAAATAGCCCTTCTTCAATTCCCAGGAGTTGGCCTCAGCTCCCCTTGCCCTATCTCCCTCCAGTGGGGCAGCCTTTCCGAGAGGAAACCCAAGGCCTGGGGCAGGGCGGGAATCCCGGGTCTACCCCCCAGCCTGGTGCACTTCATGGCAGCCACGCAGTTGGCAAACTCCAGAATCAACCTGAGTTCCCATCCCATGAGCAGTCCGAAGATGAAACCTGCATGGAACACATCCCCGGCACCGGTTGTATCCACCGCCTGCACCTGGAAGCCAGGGCAGTGAAGCGGCCCTTGGGGGGTCAGAACCAGGCACCCATCGCTTCCCAAGGTCATGCCCACCATTCCTTTGGCCATCCTCCCCAGGGCCTCCAGGGCCTTGACCGGATCCTGGATGCCGGTGAGCCTGGAGGGGAATCTGGAGGAGGAGATCAGGAAGTCCACCTTTTGCACCATTTCCTCTGTGCCTTCTTCCACCTTGTCCAGGTCCATGACAGTTGGAATTCCCTCCTGCCTGGCCCATTCCAGGGCCTGGAGGGTGGCTCCCACGTCGTGACCGTCCAGGTGCAGAAGTCTGCCTGAGCAAACGGCTTCTTTGGACAACTCCCCAGGCCTGAACATGAGGCGGGGATCCCGATCCCAGATAATGGTGCGTTCCCCGTTTCTGGCATCTATCAATATGAAGGCGTACTGGTTGCGGGCCCCATGCTCCCGGATCACGAAGCTCACATCCACCCCCTGGGAGCGGATGCTCTCCAGGGAGAAGCTCCCCATCTCGTCGCCGCCAACTTTCCCTATGTAGCGCGCCTTGAGCCCCCATTTCGCCAGGGCCACCATGGCTGTGGCCACCTGCCCACCCCCTTGGCGCTCCAGGGAGAGCATCTTCACCTTGGTGTTGAACTCCGGGAAATGGGGCAAAACACAAAGGTCATCCACGGCGTTCAGCCCGAGCCCCACAACGTCGAAGGGGCTGTTCTTTGCGAAAGCAATGGGGAGCCTCATCTGTTTTCCCCAACACCTCTTACACCACAGGCGGCCAAATGGTAGCATAAAACTCGGCTGAAAGGTCCATTTCTGGAAGGAGTCTCGCGAAGCCTTGGCCCACAGGGAACAGCAATCCAGGAACCTGCCCGCCACCCAGGCCCTCAGGGTACTGAAAGAGGCCAAAGTGCCCTTCAAGGCCCACCTGTACCGCTATGAGGAGCACGGAGGCACCGAGGTGGCAGCCAGGGAGCTTGGCATTGAAGAACACGCGGTGGTCAAGACCCTCGTGATGGAGGACGACCAAAGGAGGCCACTGGTGGTCTTGATGCATGGAGACAGGCGTGTCTCAACCCGCAGCCTGGCCAGGTTCCTGGGCGCCAGGTGGGTAACCCCTTGCGAGCCCCAAGTGGCCCAGAGACACACCGGATATCTGGTAGGCGGGACCTCTCCCATCGGCATGAAAAAGCCCCTGCCTGTATATATGGAAAGCACGATCCTGGAGCTCCCACGCATCTACATAAATGGCGGCAAGAGGGGCCTCCTGGTGGAAATGGACCCCAAAGACCTTGCCAGCCTCCTCTCTGCACTGCCGGTACAGGTGGCCACCTGAGCCAGGAACAACTGCTCCGCCCGCCCCAGAAGCGGTGAGCCTGCCCATCCCAAGCTCCTCGCAGAGGGGAAGAGCTTTTTTGCATAATTAGACATAAATAGATTGAGCCATTTTCGCTGTTGATGATTGAAGTGTTGGTGTGTGTTTGCATGGGGGTG
>JBBIOJ010000033.1:0-42214 GCA_037443445.1 Desulfarculaceae bacterium
CCCATGTGGCCAGAGCCAGACTCAAAGAGATCCACAGGCGATATCATCCCAGGGGGAGGTAAAGGTGGAGGGGCTCCAGGTCATCTCGACCCACATAAATGCTGATTTCGACGGGCTGGCTTCCATGTTTGCGGCCAAGAAACTCTATCCTGAGGCCCGTTTGGTGTTCCCGGGGGCCCAGGAAAGGAGCCTCAGGGAGTTCTTTGTCCAGTCCACCTTCTACCTGTTCGAAGTGGACCGCATAAAGGATATAGAGCTGGAACAGGTCTCCACTCTCATCCTGGTGGACACCAGGCAGAGAAGCCGCATAGGAAAGCTGGCCGAGATTCTGGATCGTCCCGGTGTAAAGGTCTTTATCTATGATCATCATCCTCCCAGCGAGGAGGACATCCATGGAGACCTGGAGGTGATAAAAGAGGTGGGGGCAACTGCCACCATCATGGTGGAGGAGCTCAGGCGTAAGGGAATCAAGCTGAGCCCCGATGAGGCTACTGTCCTGGCTTTGGGTATATATGAGGACACAGGCTCTCTCACCTTTTCCTCCACCAAGGAAGAGGATTTCCTGGCCATGGCCTACTTGAGAGCCCAGGGAGCCCGTCTCAGCATGATCCCAGATCTGATAACCAGGGAATTGACAGCAGATCAGGTATTTCTCCTCAATGACCTGATCCGCTCCGCCCACAAGGTGAGGGTGCACGGGGTGGAAATTGTGATAGCCTCAGCCTCTTCAGAACACTACATAGGGGATTTCGCGGTCCTGGTCCACAAGCTGAGAGATATGGAGAACATAGACGTGCTCTTCGCAATGGCCCGCATGGAGGATCGGATCTACCTGGTGGCCAGAAGCAGGTTGGACCCGGTGAACGTGGGTCGCATAGCCCTGGAGTTTGGAGGTGGAGGTCATGCCACGGCAGCCTCAGCCACCATAAGAGACATGAGCCTGGTGCAAGTCGAGGAAAAGCTCCTGGCCTTGCTGCAGGAGCATGTGAGGCCCTTGCGCAGGGCCCGCCAGATAATGTCTTTTCCGGTCAAGACCATCGAGGCCGCAAGTTCCATCAAGGATGCGGGAGAATTGCTCTCCAAGTTCAACATCAATGTCCTGCCTGTTTTGGACAAGGGGAATCTGGTGGGTCTCATATCCAGGGTGGTGGTCCAGAGGGCCAGTTTCCACGGTCTGGATCACCTGCCTGTGAAGGAGTACATGACCTCGGATTTCGAGACAGCTTCTCCGGATACAAGCCTCGAGGAGATAAGAAGGATCATAGTGGAGGATGCCCAAAGATTCGTACCCATTTTAGAGGGAGGCACAATGGTGGGGTGCATCACCCGCACCGACGTGCTCAGGGATTTGGGCTCCCAGGGGTTGCAGTACGACGGTTACGCCTTCGACAGAGTACAGCGTGACGAGACAGTCAGGAGAAAAAAAGTTCACCAGATGATGCAGGAAAGGTTGCCCAGCCCCATCCTGAACCTCCTGGTGGAACTGGGAAAAGTGGCCGAGCAGCTGCGCATGAATGCCTTTGTGGTGGGAGGGTTTGTGAGGGACCTCCTCCTGAGGCGGGAAAACCTGGATGTGGATGTGGTGGTGGAAGGGGATGCAACTGCCTTTGCGCGCAGCTATGTGGAAAAACATGGCGGAAGATTCAGATCTCACAGCAAGTTCCAGACCGCCATGTTGATTTTCCCCGACGGCTTCAAGGTGGATGTGGCCACGGCCCGCACCGAGTACTACGAGCGTCCGGCTGCTCTGCCCAGGGTGGAGCTGAGTTCCATCAAACTGGACCTTTACAGGCGGGACTTCACCATAAACACCCTGGCCATTAGGCTCAATCCACCCTTCTTCGGGGAGCTGCTGGATTTTTTTGGGGGACAAAGGGACATAAAGGAGAAGATAGTAAGGGTGCTTCACAACCTAAGCTTCGTGGAGGATCCCACTAGGGTTCTCAGGGCAGTGAGGTTTGAGAAGCGCTTCGGTTTCAGAATAGGGAAACACACCTTGAATCTGATCCACAATGCACTGGGACTGGGGATCCTCGAAAAGGTCGAAGGCAAAAGGCTCTGGCATGAGCTGCAGACCATCCTACAGGAGAAGAGGCCCCTGCCTGCAGTGGAGAGGCTGGAGGAGTTGAGGGTTCTGGGTTGCATCCACCCCAAGTTAAGTTTTCCGGAATCCAAGCGTATACTCTTCCAGGAACTGGAGGGGGCTTTGGCATGGTACGAGCTCTTGGACCTGGAAGAACCCGCACAGGTATGGAAAGTATACTTGCTGGCACTCCTGGACCAGCTCACAGACAGTGAGGTGAAAGAGGTAATGGAGCGGCTGGGCTTTTCCCCAAGGGAAGCCGAGGAGCTGGCCTCAGAGAAAAGGGCTGGGGACAGGATCCTGAGCAGGATTCATGCTTCCAGCAGGCTCTCTCCAAGCCAGGTCTACGAACTTCTCAAGCCCTTTTCGGTGGAGATGCTACTGTACATGGTGGCCAAGGCAAGGGACAAGCAGACCAAGAAGAAGCTCTCTCGTTTCCTAAGCAGGGACAAGGCTGTGAGGCCTCTGCTCAAGGGTGAGGACCTCAAGGCCCTGGGCCTTCAGCCAGGTCCTGTGTTTCGCCAGGCTTTGGACGCCCTAAGGGAAGCCAGGCTGGACGGCCGGGTGCACACCCGTCAAGAAGAAGAGGCCCTGGTGAGGGAGAGGTTTCTGGAAGGCAAGACCGCGGCTGGTTGAAAAAAGCCCGGGGCCTCGAAGAAGCTTTGGGCGGGCTGCTGATCTGAAAACTGGATTGCCCGGTTTTTCCTTGAATTTGCCACAGACTGTGTTAATATCTCTCGGGTCTCGATGCTGGGCAGGTGCTTTCCCAGCGCGGATGAGGCCTTTTCTTTTTCCGGGCCTGCATGATAGGGGGAGAGGGGATGATCCTGGGTAATGGCTCTACGTGCCGGCATATGCCCGGGTCTTCTCCATTGAGAGTTTGAACCTTCGGTGTTTCCGGAAAAAAGGTTTTTGAATCCAGGATGTCTTGCTCCATTCCGCAGGGGCAGTAGCCTCCGAACTCGAGGGTGTTGGTTAAGAATCCTGGTTGAAATAAATAGTTACTCTCAAGAAAGCTTTTCATGGGTGCTGGATGAGGCAATGGATCATCAAGTTCAAGGCTCAACTCGAGGCCGGCGGAGCATCGCCCCATACCACCAGGGCGTATATAAAGGACCTGGAGTCCTTCAGGGGATTTCTGTGCGAGAGGCTGGGGAGGGAACCCCTCCTGGAGGATCTCAGCTCTGAACTGATTCGAATGTATTTGGGCAGGAGGGCCATGGAACGCCAGCGCTCCACAGTGGCGCGGGAGCTGACATCCCTCAAGAGCTTCTCCAGGTTCTTGGTCAGGGAAGGGGTGCTTGCACCGGAGGGAATGCTGGAAATCCCAGCCCCCAAAGTGAAACAGAAGCTGCCGCAAATACTCTCGGTGGAGGAGGTGCTGGAGCTGGTTCGCACCCCCGACTCCAGGACAGCCCTGGGCAGGCGCAATAGAGCCATCTTGGAACTCCTGTACTCTTCGGGGCTAAGGGTTAGCGAGCTAGTGGGTCTGAATGTCATGGACCTGCGCTGGGACCTAGGGGTGGTGAGGGTCACTGGTAAGGGGAGCAAAGAGCGCATAGTCCCGGTGGGGGAGCCGGCCCTGGAAGCCTTGCGTTTGTACCTGGAGCGCCGCGCTGAGCTGGCCAGGAGGATCCTGGAGCCCGAAGCTCTCTTCCTGAATCCCAGGGGTGGGAGACTGACGGCCCGCAGTGTGGCGCGAATGCTGGACAGATACATAGCACGTTGCTCAATGCGCAGGGGGGTCAGTCCCCACAGCCTGAGGCACACCTTTGCCACGCACCTCCTGGATGGGGGGGCGGATCTGAGGGCAATCCAGGAGATGCTGGGACACAGCAGCCTTTCCACAACGCAGAGATACACCAGGGTGAGCATGATGAGGCTGATGGAGGTCTACGACAAGGTTCACCCCAGGGCCAAGAAGTCAGAGGAGAAATCTGGTTTTTCACCGAGGGAAAAAGAGGAATGAACCCCGGTTCCTTGTCAGGTACAACAGTGCTGGTGGTCAGAAGAGGACCCAAGGTGGCCATGGCCTCAGACGGACAAGTCACCCTGGGGCAGACGATCATAAAACATGGGGCCAAGAAGCTCAGGCGACTTCACCACCAAAGGGTCTTGGCAGGCTTTGCCGGGGGCTCTGCAGATGCCCTCACCTTGTTCGAGCGCTTCGAACAGAAGTTGGAGCAATACGGTGGAAGCCTTATGCGTGCAGCGGTGGAGCTGGCCAAGGACTGGAGGACGGACAGGCTTCTGAGAAGACTGGAGGCTATGTTGCTGGTGGCAGACAGGGAGCTCTCTCTGATCATTTCCGGAACCGGGGATGTGGTGGAGCCGGACGACGGCCTGGCAGCCATAGGCTCTGGGGGCCCGTACGCCTTGGCCGCAGCCAGGGCATTGCTGCGCCGAACCGAGCTGGAGCCCAGAACAATAGTGGAGGAGGCCATGTCCATAGCCTCCCAGATATGCATATATACCAACAGTAATTTCCTGATCGAGGAGCTGTAGCAGAAACCATGTTTACCCCCAGGGAGATAGTCTCAGAACTGGATCGCTACATTGTGGGCCAGAAAAACGCCAAGAGGGCCGTGGCCATTGCCCTCAGAAACAGGTGGCGAAGACAGCAGATACCCCACGAGCTCCGCGAGGAGGTGGCTCCCAAGAACATCTTGATGATAGGTCCCACGGGTGTGGGAAAGACAGAGATCGCCAGGCGGCTGGCAAAACTGGCCCAAGCTCCTTTCATCAAGGTGGAAGCCTCCAAGTACACCGAGGTGGGCTACGTGGGAAGGGATGTGGAGTCCATGATCAGGGATCTGATGGAGCAGGCCGTGAACATGGTGCGCGAGGAGGAGATGCAGAGGGTTAGAGTCCAGGCTGAGCAGTTGGCAGAGGAGCGTTTGCTGGACCTGCTTCTGCCAGGGGGGCGCAGCATGTCCCGCGCTCAGCCCAGGAGCCTGCAGGAAGCCCTGGAGGTGTTAAGGCCCCAGGCAGAGGAACAGGCCTCCAGTGCAGTCTCCTCCACCAGGGAGCGCTTGAGGCAGATGCTCAGGGAAGGGAAGCTGGACGAGAGGTTCGTGGAAGTGGAGGTGACGGATAGGGCCGTGCCAGTGATGGGTGTGCTTTCCGCAGGAGGCCTGGAAGACCTGGAGATCCAGCTCCGGGAGATGTTGGGGAACATATTCCCAGGCAAGAGCAAGAAAAGGAATGTGAAGGTGAGGGAGGCCCTTGAGATACTGGTCAGGGAGGAGGCCCAGAAGCTGGTGGACATGGACAGGGTGGCTGAGTCGGCCCGCCAAAGGGTGGAAAGTGGCGGCATAGTTTTCATAGACGAGATCGACAAGATAGCCAGCAAAGGCTCACAGCACGGGCCGGACGTTTCACGAGAGGGCGTCCAGAGGGACATACTCCCCATAGTGGAGGGCACCACCGTGAATACCAAGTACGGTTGGGTGCGCACTGACCACATCTTGTTCATAGCTGCCGGGGCCTTTCATATGAGCCGCCCCTCGGACCTGATTCCCGAGTTGCAAGGCAGATTCCCCATCCGGGTGGAGCTGGATTCCCTGGGCCGGGAGGACTTCATAAGAATACTCAAAGAACCTGAAAACTCCCTTATCAGGCAATATCAAGCTCTTCTGGCAACAGAGGGAGTAGAACTGACATTTACCCATGAGGCCATAGAGGAAATAGCGCTCATAGCAGCGCAGGTCAACGAAAGGGGCCAGAGCATTGGGGCCAGGAGGCTCCACACGGTGATGGAGAAGCTCCTGGAGGAGATATCCTTCGATTCCCCTGACATGGAAGAGCGTTCCATCACAGTGGATGAAAAGTACGTGAGGAGCCGTTTGGGAGATGTGCTCAAGGACGAGGACCTGAGCCGGTACATATTGTAGGCCCTTGCACAATATATGTTTCCAAAGCCGGGAGTGGACAATGCCAGCGGAGCTTGCAGTCCCCGTTGCCGAACCTTGAGCCTCAGGGAGGTTTGAGAAACCCATGGAATCCCCTTTGCAAAAAGCCAAGGTCCTGGTGGAAGCTCTTCCTTACATGCAGCGCTTTTTCGGGAAGAGAATGGTGGTGAAGTTGGGAGGCCATGCCATGGCAGAGGAGCAACTCAAACGTTGCTTTGCCATGGACGTGATTCTGCTGAAGGCCATCGGGCTGCATCCGGTGGTGGTGCACGGAGGAGGGCCCCAGATAGGGGAGACCCTGCGCAGGATGGGAAAGGAGTCCAAGTTTTACCAGGGCATGCGCATTACGGATCAGGAAACCATGGATGTGGTGGAGATGGTCCTGGTGGGAAAGGTCAACAAGGAGATAGTAGGGCTGATCAACAGGGAGGGAGGCCGGGCCGTGGGGTTGAGTGGGAAGGACGGCGCTCTGATCACGGCCCGCAAACTCTTGCTGGAAAACACCAAGGAGCAGGAGGAGCCCCCAGAGATCATAGACTTGGGCCGTGTGGGGGAGGTGGCATCGATAAACCCGGAAGTGATACTGGCCTTGGAGCGGGAACGCTTCATACCTGTCATTGCTCCAGTGGGGGTGGGCCCAGAGGGCGGCTCCTACAACATAAACGCGGATCTGGTGGCCGGGGCCGTGGCAGGGAGCCTGGAGGCAGAGAAGCTCATACTGCTTACGGACGTGGAAGGGGTCATGGACGAGGCTGGGCGGCTTGTATCTACTTTAAGTGCAGGCCAGGCAAGGGAAATGATTGGCAACGGGGCGATCCGGGGGGGCATGATTCCCAAGGTGAATTGCTGCCTGGATGCCCTTGCCAAAGGTGTAAAGAAGGCTCACATAGTGGACGGAAGGCAGGAGCATGCTGTGCTGCTTGAAATATTCACGGACGTGGGAGTTGGAACAGAGATAGTCCCCTAGAGAGGCAGAAATTGACTGTTCGGTTCCTTGAGGCCCGCCCTGGGGCGGGGCAAGGGCAGAGCTTGCGGAGGCTTGGACATGACTCAATGGAGGGAGAGGGCGGACAGGGTTCTTTTCCAGACTTACGGCAGATTTCCCCTCACCTTTGTGAAAGGCGAGGGAGCTAGGCTTTGGGATGACACGGGCCGCTGCTTCCTGGACTTGGTGGGGGGGCTGGCTGTGTGCAATGTGGGTCACTGCCATCCCAAGGTGGTGCGGGCCGTACAGGAGCAAGCCGCCAGACTGATTCACGTGTCCAACTTCTACTACCATCCGCCTATGGTGGAGCTGGCCGAGCGGCTTGTGGAGTTGAGCTTTGCCCAAAGGGTCTTTTTCTGCAACAGTGGGGCTGAGGCCAATGAGGGAGCCATCAAGCTGGCCCGCAAGGTGGCCAAAGACAGGGGCATGGGGGAGAGGTTCGAGGTCATAACAATGGAGGGCTCTTTCCACGGGAGAACCCTCGCCACCCTCACGGCCACGGCCCAGGAAAAGTATCACAAGGGTTTCGAGCCACTGGTGGATGGATTCAAATACGTTCCCTTCGGGGATCTGGAAGCAGTGAAGAAGGCCTTGTCTTCCCGCACCTGTGCGGTCATGGTGGAGCCGATCCAGGGAGAAGGGGGTGTCAGGCCGGCCCCTGGGGGCTTCCTGGCCGGACTCAGGGAGCTTTGCGACAAAGAGGGTATATTGCTTGTTTTGGACGAGGTGCAGACAGGTATGGGCAGGACCGGGCATCTCTTCGCATATCAAGCCGAGGGGGTAAGCCCCCACGTCATGACGCTGGCCAAGGGCATAGCAGGGGGGCTACCCATGGGAGTTCTCCTGGCAGAGGAAAACGTGGCCGCCTCGTTGACCCCGGGTAGCCACGCCAGCACCTTTGGGGGGAACCCAGTGGCCTCGGCAGCAGGCCTGGCAGTTCTCTCCATACTAGTGGACGACGGTCTTCTGGAGCAGATGGCTCCAGTGGCCAGGAGTCTCAGGGAGGGCCTCGAGGGCCTGGCCAGGAAGTACCCAGAGCTGGTGGTGGAGGTCAGGGGTAGGGGGCTCATGCTGGGCCTGGAACTCAGGGAACCATGCAGGCCCTTTGTGGATGCCTGCATGGAAAGGGGGGTTCTGGCCAATTGCACGGTGGAGAGGGTGGTGAGGCTGGTGCCTCCGCTGGTCATCACCCTGGAGGAGGTGGAGGAGGCCCTGGGAGTGATGGAAAGCTCCATGCAGGAGGTATACGGTTAGCCAGGACTTTGGCCGTGGCTCATGACCAAGGAGCCTGGAAGGATTGATCTGGGGATGCCTGGGGGCTCAGGCTCTATACCAGGCCGGGGAGGAAAGGGTGCCAAGACATCTTCTGAGATTGTCTCAGCTAACAGAACAGGAGTTGGAGTCCATTCTCACCCTTGCCAGGGTCATAAAGGACAAGACCAAACGGGGAGTCCCCCACAGGAGCCTGGAGGGCAAGGTGCTGGCCATGATTTTCGAGAAGGCCTCCACTCGAACCCGTGTTTCCTTCGAAGTGGGTATGTATCAGTTGGGCGGCACAGCCATCTATCTGGAGGCGCAAACAACGCAACTGGGCAGGGGGGAGAGCATTGCGGACACGGCCCGGGTGCTGAGCCGGTACGTGGACGGGGTGATGATAAGGGCCTACTCCCACAGCTCTGTGGAGGAGTTTGCAGCCCATTCTTCGGTGCCTGTCATCAACGGCCTAACAGACAGGTTTCATCCCTGCCAAATACTTGGGGACCTCCTCACTGTACAGGAAAAACTAGGGGATCCCCGCCAGGTGAAAGTGGCCTATTTGGGAGATGGTAACAACGTGGCCAACTCCTGGATAGAGGCGGCCATGCTATTGGGTTTTGAGCTGGTGGTGGCATGTCCAGAAGGGTATGACCCGGACGATGACCTCATGGCCCGGGTCAGTCCCAACGTGAAGGTGGTAAGGGAGCCTGGGGAGGCGGTCAGGGGAGCAAGGGTTATCTATACGGATGTTTGGGTGAGCATGGGCCAGGAGAAAGAAGAGGAACAAAGAAAGAGGGTATTCGGCCCTTACCAGCTGAACCAAGAGCTTCTGGACAGAGCAGGAGGCAAACCCATTGTGATGCATTGCCTGCCGGCACACAGAGGTCTGGAGATAACAGACGGGGTGCTGGATGGGCCCAGCTCAGTGGTGTTTGACCAGGCCGAGAACCGGCTGCATGTTCAGAAAGCGATCATGGAAATGTTGATGGGAGGTCACAGACCCAGGGGAATGGGAGCTGAGCATTCCTGAGGAGCAGCTCTCCATGGGTGCCTGGAGCGCATTTTTCACGAGATGTGGACAATGCACTCTGAGCAATGGATTTAGTGTTACTTAGGAGATCTTCCCCCAAGAACACTCTGCGTCTGGGAGACTACCCGAGGAAGGTCTTCATTCATGGAAAACTGAAAACATCCCGGTGGCTTCAGGGGATTTGGCCCCACCTGTGGTGGGCTTGGAGAATAACCCTGGCCAGTGGCTTTCCGGGGTGTCTTGATGCCGGGGAGGGAGAAGATGGATGGAATAAGAAAAGTGGTGTTAGCTTACTCCGGGGGGCTGGATACCTCGGTGATACTGAGGTGGCTTGTGGAGACTTACGGGTGCCAGGTGGTGGCCTTCACCGCTGATATAGGACAGGGGGAAGAACTGGAAGGTCTTGAACAGAAAGCTCTGGCCACAGGAGCAGTGAAACTTGTGGTGCGGGATCTCAGGGAGGAATTCGCCCGCGACTATGTTTTTGCAGCCATAAGGGGAAATGCCATCTACGAGGGAGGATACCTGCTGGGCACCTCCATAGCCAGGCCCATTATTGCCAAGCACCAGGTGGATGTAGCCAGGCTGGAAGGTGCGGATGCAGTGGCCCATGGTGCCACTGGAAAGGGAAATGACCAGGTTCGTTTCGAGCTTACGTACATGGCTTTACAGCCCGGCTTGAAGATCATAGCCCCCTGGAGGGACCCGCGCTGGGGCTTCAAGTCCAGAAGCGACATGCTGGCCTATGCACAGGCCCACCAGATCCCTGTGGAGGCCACCGCGGAGAAGCCGTACAGCTGCGACAGGAACCTCATGCACCTGAGCTTTGAAGGGGGCATCTTGGAGGATCCCTGGGTGGAGCCGCCAGAGTCCATGTTCAAGCTGACGGTCTGCCCGGAGAAGGCCCCTGATGTGCCCACTTACCTGGAGATAGATTTCCGGGATGGGACCCCGGTGGCCGTAAACAATGTGGAAATGTCTCCTGGGAGGCTCTTGGCTCACCTCAACGAGGTTGGGGGCAGAAACGGCATCGGAAGGGTGGACATGGTGGAGAACCGGTTCGTGGGTATGAAATCAAGGGGGGTGTATGAGACCCCTGGAGGTACAATCCTGCATGTGGCCCACAGAGCCATGGAGTCCATCACCATGGACCGGGAGGTCATGCACATGAGGGATTCCCTGGTGCCCAGGTATGCAGAGCTGATCTATTATGGCTTCTGGTTCTCACCGGAGATGGAGCTGCTTCAAAGCACAATGGATCAGGCTCAAAAGGGAGTCACAGGCACGGTAAGAGTGAAACTTTACAAAGGCAATTGCACAGTGGTGGGCAGAAAGGCGCCCAAGTCCTTGTATCTCCAGGATCTGGCAACCTTTGAAAAAGATGAGGTCTACAACCAGCAGGATGCCACTGGTTTTATAAGGCTCCAGGGGCTCAGACTCAGGGTGAGGCATCTGGTGGAGAAATCAGATGGGCTCTGAGAGCCGGAACTGTTTTGAGCCGGATCAAGAACAAAGAGGGAACTGGCAAAGATGAATCCGGAGAATTCTTTCCCTGAGTTCTTAAGAAGCTTCGGGGCTTCCCTGCCATGGGATCAAAGGATGTACCGGCAGGACATCAAGGGCAGCCAAGCCCACTGCAGGATGTTGGCCCGACAGGGCATCATAAGGCAGGACGAGGCAGAACTCATCCTAAGGGCTCTGCAGGAGATCCTCGAGGAAATAGAGGCTGGAGAGTTCCCTTTTTCCCTGGAATGGGAAGATATCCACATGAACGTGGAGCACAGGCTCATCGAGAAAATAGGGGAAGTGGGAGGAAAGCTGCACACTGCCAGGAGCCGCAATGACCAAGTGGCGCTGGACGAGCGGCTTTTTCTGAGGGAAGAGGTGGAGGGCATCCAGGAGCAACTCCTGGATCTCATGGAGGTCCTGGTGGAGAAGGCTGCAGGCAACCTCAGGGCCATAATGCCTGGATATACTCATCTGCAAAGGGCCCAGCCAGTGCTTTTTCCCCACCATATGCTGGCCTACTACGAAATGTTCCGCCGGGACCACAGGCGCATGGAGCAATGCCTCCAAAGCCTCCTGGAGTTCCCACTGGGCTCCGGGGCACTGGCAGGTGTGGACTTCCCCATAGACAGGGAATCGGTGGCTGCAGAGCTGGGTTTCAAGGTGGTTTCCAGAAACAGCATGGATGCTGTGAGCGACAGGGATTATCTCTTGGAGTTCCTGGCGGCCTGCAGCATACTGGGAGTTCACATGAGCCGGGTGAGTGAGGAGCTGATTCTCTGGAGCTCTCAGGAGTTCGGCTTTGTGAGGCTGGCCGACCCCTTCTGCACTGGAAGCAGCATCATGCCCCAGAAACGCAACCCCGACTATGCCGAGTTGATAAGAGCAAAGGCGGGCTCCCTCATAGGGCACCTGGTGGGCATGTTAACGACCCTCAAGGGGCTCCCTTTGGCCTACAACAAAGACCTGCAGGAAGACAAGAAACCCATGCTGGAGAGCTCGGACACGGTGAGGGGCTCTTTGCGCGTGCTCGTGCAGATGATACGCACCATGGAGCTGAGGCCTGCCAGGATGGCTGCGTCCACTGAGGAGGGCTATCTCACGGCCACGGATCTGGCGGACTACTTGGTGGCCAAGGGCAGGCCGTTTCGCAAGGCCCATGGAATAGTTGCAGAGATCGTGCGATCTTGCATGGAGAGGGAGATCAACCTCTCCTGTTTGGGGTTGGAAGAGTTGAGGCGGTTTGACGAGGCCTTTGAGGAGGATGTTTACCAGGTTCTGGATCCCAGGGCTTCGGTAGAGAGAAGGGCCAGCCCGGGAGGAACCGCCACCGTGAGGGTCATGGAGGCCATAGAGAAGGCCCGCGGGGAACTGAGCGAGCTGAGAGAGGCTTGCCAGAGGAGGTCCACATGAGAGCAACAAAGGCCAGGTTCAGCCTCCTGGCCGCAACAGGATGCGCTGTGTTGGTTCTCTCCTGGGGATGCGGCCTGAAGAGCAGACCCCAACCCCCTGCAAGAGTGGTTCCGAGCCCCCCTACGAGCCTGAGGGCAGAAGTGGACGCCCAGGGGGTGAGGGTGAGCTGTGCCTTGCCTGAGCGTAACACAGACGGCTCGGCCCTTACAGATCTAGAAGCCGTGGAATTCCACAGAGCCGGGATAGGCCAGGAGGATTGTCCCACCTGCCCGGCAAGCTTCACGAAGGTGGGGGAAGTTCCCTATTCTTACAGCCCGGGAGAACCCATGCCCAGGGGCAGGCTTGGTCTGCTGGATCAGGTGGGAAAGCCCGGCTTGTACAAGTACAGGGCGGTTGCCAGAAACAGCCAGGGGGAGCGCAGCAAGGCCTCTGGGGTAAGCCAGGTTTACTGGGATGTGCCTCCTGCAAAGGTGCTGGGATTGAATGCCAAGGGTCTGGATGAAAAAGTGGAACTACACTGGCCCCAGGTCACCGGGGCTGCAGACGGAACTCCCCTTGCCTCGGATCAGGTGGCCTACCAGATCTTCAGGAGCAGAGAGAAAGGGGGTTTCGGGGTGGCCCCATTGAACCCAGTTCCCATACCACAGAACTCTTACGTGGACACTGCGGTTCAGAACCATGTGGCCTACCTTTACAAGGTGCGGGCAGTGCGCAAGGACGGAGAAAGGCTGGTGCCTGGGGCCTTTTCAGACCCGGTGGAGGCAATCCCCCAGAGGCTTGCCCCCCCAGAGGCCCCCAAGGGTCTGGTTGCATTCCCCACCACCCTGGGAGTACGACTGGTCTGGGAGGGTGGACCCGGAAAGGGTGTGAGCGGATACAAAGTGTATAGAGCTGCGCAGGCGCAGGGGCCTTGGGAGCTGTTGAGCCAAGAAGTGGTGGTAACGCCTTACTTTGATGACAAGGGCGTTGAGCAGGGCCGCACTTACTGGTACAGCGTCAGCACGCTGGATGACAGCACCCCGCCCCTGGAGGGGGGAAGGTCCGAGCCTGTGAGAGTGCACATGCCCAAGCTTGGGAGGCCTACCCCGAGACCCGGACCTTGAAAGAAGGAGACACTTAGTCCATGCACCATTTTCACTACAGCGCAGGAGAGCTTCACTGCGAGGGGGTACCCCTTTCGCGAATAGCCAAAGAGGTGGGCACCCCAGTGTACGTTTACAGCAGCGAGACCCTGGTCCGGCATTTCAAGGCATTTGACAATGCCTTCCAGGGATCCCCGCACCTGGTGTGCTTTTCGGCCAAATCCAACAGCAACTTGGCCATCCTGAGCCTCTTCGCAAGCCTAGGCTGCGGAGTTGACATTGTTTCAGGAGGGGAGCTGTACAGGGCACTTAGGGCTGGCGTACCCCCGGAGCGGATAGTCTATTCAGGGGTGGGCAAGACAGGGCAGGAAATGGATGAGGCCCTCAGGGCTTCCATACTGATGTTCAATATCGAGTCCTCCCAAGAGCTGGAAGTCCTCCAGAAAAGGGCTGCCCGAGAGGGCAGGAAGGCTCCCATATCCATCAGGGTCAATCCGGACGTGGACCCTCAGACCCATCCATACATCTCTACTGGGCTCAAGAAAAACAAGTTCGGAATTCAAATGGAGAAAGCCCTGGAGGATTACAAGAGGGCCAGCCGCATGTCCCATGTGGAGGTGGTGGGTGTGGACTGCCACATAGGCTCCCAGATAACCAAACTGGAGCCTTTCCTGGATGCTTTGGAGCGTCTGGGTGAGCTGGTCATAGGTTTGAGACGAGAGGGCATAGAGGTGAGATACTTGGACGTGGGCGGAGGGCTTGGAATAACCTACGAGGAGGAATCCCCTCCCCACCCAAGCGAATATGCCAAGGGGATCCTGGGTCTGACTAGGGATCTGGAATGCACCCTGGTTCTGGAGCCCGGCAGGGTCCTGGTGGGCAATGCGGGGATTCTTCTCACCAGAGTGCTCTATACAAAGGAGGGGGCCACCAAGAAATTCGTCATAGTGGATGCGGGGATGAACGACTTGGCCAGGCCAAGCCTTTACGGCTCATATCACAGGATTCAACCTGTGGAAGAAGGTCTCCTCCTCGGGCAAGAGCAGGTGGCGGATGTTGTGGGCCCCATTTGCGAATCCACGGATTTCCTGGCCCGGGACAGGAGAATGCCGGCCTTCAGGAGAGGGGATCTGGTGGCAGTGATGAGCGCCGGGGCCTATGGATTCAGCATGTCCTCCAATTACAATTCCAGGCCCAGGGCTGCGGAGGTGCTGGTTCGTGAAAGTAACTATGATGTGGTCCGAGCTCGAGAAACCTATCAGGACCTGGTGGCCCTTGAAGCAGTGCCTGAGTGGGTCAAAAAACTGAGTGGTTAGCAAAGCCAGGCTTCGGCTCTGACAAGGAGCCTGGTTGGGTGGCCCCCAGTGGGGGAAGAACTCCTAGGAGATGCTCAAGAGGAACAGGCAATGAAGGGTTTCCCCTTTGTCAAGATGAGCGGAAGCGGCAATGATTTCATTTTCGTGGACCACAGGGATGTGGTGGACTGGGAGAGTTGGGACTTGCCCCAGGTGGCAAGGCTTCTTTGCAGAAGGCGCATCTCTGTGGGAGCAGACGGCCTTGTGTTGATAGTGCCAGCCAGGGATCCTGCCAATGACTTTGCCTGGAGGTTTTTCAACGCAGACGGTTCAGAGGCAGAGATGTGCGGGAATGCAGCCCGCTGTGCAGCCAAATTCGTGAGCCTGAAAAAGCTTGTGAGTTCAACTGGGATGCGTTTCGAGACCCTTTCGGGAGTCATAGAAGCAGCACTGGTGGGAGAAGGGGCAAGGGTTCGCATGGGAGATCCCTCTGGGATAAGGCCCCAGCTCACAGTGGTTCTGCCTGAGGGTGAGGTGGAGCTTGTATGCATGGACACAGGGGTGCCGCACGCAGTTCAGTTTGTGGAGGACTTGGAAAAGGTCAGAGTGGTGGAGCTGGGCAGGATGATTCGGCGCCACCAGGCCTTTGCCCCTAGAGGCACCAACGTGGATTTCGTTGAGATAGTGGACTCCTCCAGCCTCAAGATGCGAACTTACGAAAGGGGTGTGGAAGACGAGACATTGGCCTGCGGCACAGGAGCTGTGGCATCGGCCCTGGCGGCCCATCTGGCCGGAAAGACCCAGCCTCCCGTAGTGGTTACAACCAGAGGGGGGGGCAGGCTGAAGGTGGATTTTGTACCCAGGGGGAATGGGGGTTACACAGAGGTTTTCCTGGAAGGGGATGCCAAGGTCATCTACGAGGGCGTGATAAGGCCGGATGCCTTTTCCCAGTGAGGTGAGCGGCATGAGCCAGGGGTTTGAGACACGAGCCGAGAGAACAAAGGTAGCCGTGGCAGGAGCAGCTGGCCGAATGGGCCAGAGACTGGTTCACGCAATACTCCAAGCCCCAGACATGGTTCTCACAGGGGCCCTGGAAGCTGGGAACCATCCTTCCCTGGGCAGGGACGTGGGGTTGGTGGCAGGGGCGGGGGAGCTGGGGGTGGAAATAAGCCAAGACCTGAAAAAGGTTTTGGGGGGGGCCGATGTGTTGATAGACTTCACCAATCACGAGGCCTCCATGTCCCATCTGAGGGAAGCTGCCCAGGCCCAGAAAGCCATAGTGATTGGCACCACAGGTTTCAATCCCCGGGAATGGGAGGAAATCCGTTCCATCGGACCTGGCACAAGGTGCCTCATTTCTCCCAATATGAGCGTGGGGGTGAACGTGGTGCTTGGGATTCTGGATCTGGCTGCCAGAACCCTGGGCCCAGAATACGATACTGAGATTCTGGAAGCTCATCACAGGCAGAAGGTGGACGCCCCCAGCGGCACTGCGCTTCGAATGGCAGAGGTGCTGGCTTGTGCCATGGGAAAGAGCCTGGAGGAAGTCGGGGTTTTTGCCCGCCACGGGCAGATCGGTCCAAGGAAAAAAGGTGAGATAGGCATCCAGACAATAAGGGCCGGGGACATAGTGGGAGAACACACCGTGATATTTGGCGGCCTTGGAGAGCGCATAGAGATAGTTCACAGGGCCCACAGCAGGGACAATTTCGCCAGGGGGGCAGTGAGAGCGGCGGCCTGGCTTGTTCTCCAACCCCCAGGGCTTTACGACATGCAAGACGCGCTGGGGTTGAGAAAATGAGAAAGTTTGTCAGGTTCGAACACCGAGGAGAGAAGCTCTGGGGGCTCCTGGAGGATGAGTGGGTCGTGGCCTTGCAAGGCACTTTTGCCAACGAGCTCAGGGAAACAAAAGAAAAGTTAAGACTTGAGGAGGTGCGCCTCCTGGCCCCGTGTGAGCCTTCCAAGGTGGTGGCAGTGGGCTTGAACTACAGGGACCACGCCGAGGAGACCGGGCATCCCATCCCAGCGGAGCCTCTTGTTTTCATGAAGCCCTCCACGGCTGTCATCGGCCCTGGAGAGCCCATAAGGCTCCCTTCGGTCTCCCAGCGGGTCGACTACGAAGCAGAGCTGGGGGTGGTGCTGGGCAAGAGAGCCTCTTGCGTGCCCGAAGAAAAAGCCATGGATTACATCTTGGGTTACACCTGTCTAAATGATGTCACGGCCAGGGACCTGCAGGCCAAGGATGGCCAGTGGACCAGGTCCAAGAGCTTTGACACGTTCTGTCCCATAGGACCCTGGATAGTGGAAGGCCTGGATCCATCGGACCTGAGCGTGGAAGGATGGTTGAACGGCGAGCTGAGGCAGAGCTCCAGTACCAGAAACCTGATTTTCTCTGTTCGGAAACTGGTCTCCTTTATCTCCCAGATCATGACATTGTTGCCGGGGGACGTCATAGCCACGGGAACCCCCTCGGGAATAGGACCACTCAAGAAAGGGGATCGCTTCCAGGTGCGCATACAGGGAATAGGGGTCTTGGAAAATCCGGTGGTGTGAAGAGGGCTTGGCTCTTAGTCAAGAGTGGATAACAACATAGAAGAAAAGGAGAACGTTCCAAATATGTGGAGTGAAAGGCTTGCCAAACGTCTCAGAAAGCTCCCCCCTTATCTTTTTGCGGAAATAGACAGGCTAAAAGGGGAACTCCTGGCCAAAGGAGTTGACGTCATAGACCTGGGAGTCGGTGACCCTGACCTGCCCACGCCCGAGCACGTGGTCCAGGCCCTGGGCAAGGCAGCAATGGACCCTGCAAACCATCGGTATCCCTCCTATTCAGGCATGGGGGACTTCAAGGTCTCGGTGGCCCGATGGTATGAGAAACGTTTCGGGGTTGTGTTGGACCCTGACTCGGAAGTGGTCTCTTTGATAGGTTCCAAGGAGGGTATTGCACACATTCCCCTGGCCTTTGTGGACCCCGGGGAGGTGGTGATAGTTCCTGACCCGGGCTATCCTGTTTACCAGGCTGGAACGGTTTTCGCGGATGGGACTCCGTGGTTCTTGCCCTTGAGGGGGGAAAGGGGTTTTCTCCCGGATCTGGCCGAAATACCTGAAGAGGTGGCGCAAAAGGCCAAGATGATCTTTCTGAACTACCCCAACAACCCCACTGGTGCTACGGCAACCCTGGACTTCTATCGCGCTGTGGTGGCCTGGGCAGCACACTACCAGGTGATGGTCTGCCACGATGCGGCTTATACAGAGATTTCCTACGACCATTACAGGGCTCCCAGCATCCTGCAGGTGGAGGGGGCCAAGGAGCTGGCCATAGAGTTCCACTCCTTGTCCAAGACTTACAACATGACAGGCTGGCGCGTTGGTTTTGCGGTGGGGAACAAGGAAATGGTTTCCGGCTTGGGCAGGATCAAGACCAACGTGGATTCAGGAATCTTCCAGGCTGTCCAGTGGGCAGCCATGGCAGCCCTGGACGGATCTCAATCCTGTGTGGAGGAGAAAAACCGCATCTACGCCCAGAGAAGAGATGCTCTGGTAAACGGGCTTCGCAAGGCTGGCTTTGAGGTGATCCCTCCCAAAGCCACCTTCTATGTATGGGTTAAAGTGCCCCAGGGCAGCACCTCCAAGGAGTTTGCCGGTTACCTCTTGTCCAGGGCCGGGATAGTGGCTACCCCCGGGGTGGGGTTTGGCACCCATGGTGAAGGATACATAAGGATGACCTTGTGTGCCCCTTTGGAGAGGATCCAGGAGGCGGTGGAGCGCATCCTCAAGTTGGGGCTGTAACAAGCAGGGGAGGGGAGAGGGCAGGGTCTGTTGGAAGAGATCTTCATAGGCTTTGGCTCCAACATGCAGGATCCCAAGGCCAGGCTCGGGGAGGCAGTAGCGCGCCTCCTGCGCCCGGGTTCGGTCAGGCTTGTGGCCCTCTCCTCCATTTACAGAAGTGAGCCTGTGGGATTGGAAAACCAGCCCTGGTTCTTGAATGGGGTTGCCTGGGTACGTTCAGAGCTTGGAGCAAGGCAGCTCTTGGGGCTTCTGCAGAATATAGAAGAGAGCATGGGCAGACTCAGGGCTCTGCCCATGGGGCCTAGGGTCATTGATTTGGATCTCCTTCTAATGGGGGAAAGGGTGATCCTGGAAAAGGGGCTGGAGGTGCCCCACCCCAGGATGCACTTAAGAAGATTCGTCTTGGAGCCCATGGCCGAGATCTGTCCCTGGGTGCGTCATCCGGTGCTTGGAAAAACGGCTCTGGAGCTCCTCTTGGAACTTGAAGACACAAAGGCAGTGGAGCTCTCGGGAGTGTGGGAGGTACCAGGGTGCTGATCCGGCTAGTTCTCATCGCAGCTGCCATTTACTTGATCTACAGATTCTTCTTGAAAAAAAAGCCCCAGATCCCTTTTTCAGGCCGCAGCCGGGAGAAGGGGCACGAGGATGTGCTTGTGCAGGATCCATTTTGCAAGAGTTACGTGCCCAAGGGACAGGCCTTGAGTCTCAAGCATGGGGGAGAAACCCTTTACTTTTGCAGCCCTGAGTGCAAGGAGCGGTTCCTGTCCGCAGAAAAGAGCAGAGAGGAAGCTTGAAAAATCAGAGCAGCCGGAGGAGAAGATGCAGTTTTTCATAGACACAGCGGACATAGATGAGATCCGGGAGGCCAAGCGTATGGGGATTTTGGATGGGGTGACCACCAATCCCTCCCTGATAGCCAAGACCGGCAGGGACTTCATGAGTGTTATCCGGGAGATATGCCAGGAAGTGGACGGTCCCATAAGCGTGGAGGTGGTCTCCACAGAAGCAGCACAGATGGTGCGGGAGGCCGAGGATCTGGCCAGGCTCCACGAGAACATAGTGATCAAGGTGCCCATTACAACGGAGGGGTTGAAAGCCATTGTTTCCCTCAGTGAAAGGGATATCAGGACAAACTGCACCCTGGTCTTTTCCCCACTCCAGGCCTTGCTGGCAGCCAAGGCCGGGGCCACTTACGTGAGCCCTTTTGTGGGCAGGTTGGATGACATTTCCCACGACGGCATGGACCTGGTGGAACAGGTGATCCGTATTTACGACCAATATGAAATGGAAACCCAGGTGCTGGTGGCCAGTGTGCGGAATCCCTTGCACGTTCTGAGGGCGGCTCTCATGGGGGCGGACGTGGTTACAGTACCTTTCCAGGTCTTGGGACAGCTTGCAAAACATCCTCTTACGGACATAGGCCTAAAGAAGTTTCTGGAGGATTGGGAAAAAGTCCCAAAGAGATAGCCACGGCTGGAGAGAACTCCAGCATCTGGGACAGGGGGTGTTGCTTGGACCGTCCGGATAGCCCAGGGGCCGGACTGGATTTGAAAGGGATTTTGGATGCCCTTTGCGAACCAGTCTTGGGCTTGGAGAGAAACGGGTCCATTGTGTTTTCCAACCGGGCGGCCAGGGAGGCATGGGGTTATGAGGTGGAGGAGCTGGGCCAAGTGGGCCTAAGCGGACTTTTTGCAGATGGTGGAGAGAAAACCTGTGCCGAGGTGGTCCTTCGGGAGGTGGAAAGAGCGGGTCAGTGCCAGGGAGACTTCCTGTTCCAGAGAAAAGACGGGGGAAGATTTCTGGGCTCCCTCAGGGCCTGTCTGGTGGAGGGCAAGCTGAAGGGGGATCCGGGGCTGGTGATCTTGTCAGTGCGGGATCTGACAGAGCAAAGGAGGCTGCAACAGAGATTTCTGGAATCCCAGAAACTGAGCTATCTGGAAAGAGTGGTGGATGGACTTGCCCACGAAATAAGGAATCCCATCGTGACATTGGGAGGATATGCCAGGCGCCTTCAGAGGATGCTGGAGCCGGAGCACCCAGGAAGGATTCCTTTGCGGATAATGCTATCGGACGTGGAAAGACTTGAATCAATGCTCAGGGAAGTGGAGGACTACCTGGACTTCGCCAGGTCGCACAGGCTCTCTTTCCGCAAGGTGGATCTCAGGGAAGTGCTAAGAGAAGCCTTGGCTTTGGCGCCTTTTCACGAAAAGATTCGGGTGGAGGAGAGGTACATGGAAGAGGGGCCCTGGATCTTTGGGGATCCTGTCCACCTGAGGGAGCTTTTCCGCCACATCCTGGACAACGCGGCCGA
Source organism: Desulfarculaceae bacterium (assembly GCA_037443445.1). Taxonomy (GTDB): domain Bacteria; phylum Desulfobacterota; class Desulfocorpusculales; order Desulfocorpusculum; family Desulfocorpusculum; genus Desulfocorpusculum. Next base: position 20,660 of record JBBIOJ010000033.1, read on the forward strand.
GGCCATGCCCCAAGGAGGTCTTATCAGGATAGCCATTTCCAGGGAAGGCTCCAGTGCTCGAGTTCGGATTCAGGATACCGGAGTTGGTATTCCGGAGAAGTTTCTTCCTCACATTTACAGTCCCTTTTTTACTACCAAGACCAAAGGTGCGGGAGTGGGGCTTGCAAAGGCGCACATGATAGTGGACGAGCACGGGGGCCAGATAGAAGTGCAAAGTGAGGTTGCCAGAGGTACCACATTCGATGTAACATTCCCTCTTGACCGAAGGCAGACCCCCAGAAGGGTTGCGTGAGGGGCCATGGCAAAGGTTGCCTGGGTTGTTATGATGGTAGTTGCCTGGAGCACGGCTTCACATGCCGACATCTATCGATTTGTAGATTCCAAAGGCGTCATCCATTTCAGCAATGTGCCCACCAACCCCAGCTACCGACTTTACATGAAAGAGGAAAGAGGAAGCCGACCCTTGAGCAGCGAACCCAAGCTGCCTTCCAGGGCCAAGCTGGACCGCTACGATCCCCTAATACAGCATACGGCAAGAAGACATGGACTGGATCATTCCCTGGTTACTGCAGTGATAAAGGTGGAGTCGGATTTTGACCCAGGGGCTGTTTCAGTCAAGGGAGCCAGAGGTTTGATGCAGCTGATGCCCGGGACTGCCAGGGAACTTGGGGTAAGGGACTCTTTTGATCCTTGGGAGAACGTGGAAGGAGGGGTGCGCTATCTCAGAAACCTTCTGGAGTTTTTTAATGGAAATCTGCCGTTGGCTTTGGCCGCCTACAATGCGGGGAGAGAGGCGGTTCTGCAGCACGGGGGGATACCCCCCTATCCAGAAACCCGCCAGTATGTAGAGAAGGTGCTTCAGTATTATGACCTCTTCAGACGGGACATGGGCCGGGTATCTTCGGCCTCCGGCTCTGCAGGGAAGATTGACAGCAAACGGCCATCCGGCTTATGATTAAGCTTCAAGAGCGGGAATAACTCAGTGGTAGAGTGCAACCTTGCCAAGGTTGAAGTCGCGGGTTCAAATCCCGTTTCCCGCTCCAGTCCCAGGCAATACGATAAGCAGAGGGTTCTTCTATCAGCCTTTTGCCCATCTAAGCATTGTGGCGGCATAGCCAAGTGGTAAGGCAGCGGTCTGCAAAACCGCTATTCACCGGTTCGAATCCGGTTGCCGCCTCCAGACCTCCACACTTGCCAATGCCTCGCAACGTGGCCCCATCCCGCCTTGATCATCCAGGGCTCGGGACTACTCCAAGGGGAGGAAACTGGCTTACGCTTGGGGGAAGTGTGTGGTATCGTGGGAGAGGTTAGCGCCAGTGGGCAGGAAAACAGGTTTTGGGGATAGAGTGAAGAGGGCTTGGTGCCGGGAGGGAGACATGAGGGCTAGGTTTCACCACATGCATTTGATATGTCGGGATCTGGAAGGCATGATCCGTTTTTTTTCCGACGTGCTGGGAGCCAGGTTGGTGCTGAGGAGGAAGTTTGGGACTGCTGACGGGGCCAGCCTGGAGTTGGCAGGGGCCACCATCAACCTGAGGGTGGCCAAAGAGGACGAGACTCTGGAAGAGAGTTCGGCAGCCCGCTACGGTTACGATCACTTGGGGATAGAGGTGGATGACTTTCAAAAGGCCTACGAGGAGCTGACCAGCAGGGGCTTCGAGTTTTACACACCCACTCAGGAATCCCACGGGATCCGCTTTGCTTTCTTCAAGGGCCCAGAGCACATACGCTTGGAGTTGGTCCAGAGGATCGACTAGGCCAATAGCTGCCAGCTGCTTGCAGACAAGAACGCCAACCCGAAGCACTCCCCGGTGGGGGGCCACATTGGGGGCTCACGCCCCCAAGCCCCTGGGAGGCATTGAGATGCCCAGAGTCAAGGGCCTTGTGGGTTCCTGTCCCGGGGCAGGCTGTTCTGACGTGGCCAAGCCCGCTTTCCACCAGTGGATCCGGTTGCCAGACTGAATCATCCATTTCCCTTTAAGGTTGCAGGCTAAGCCTGCCTTACACCTGCTTTGGAAATTGGGGGCCGCAAGTCACACCTCATCAGGGCTCCCTTGAGAAATAGACTGGAACCCCTCTTGTTCAAGCACCAGGCCAGATCATTGGGATCTGCGAGGCTGACGGGGTGGTTCATGCACCTCAGGTGCCACAATAATCCTGTCTTCCCTGTCATAAAAGAGATAATCCCAGGCCCAGTTGATAAGGACCATCAGACGGTTTCGGAAGCCCACAATGGCCAGGAGGTGTACCAGGAGCCACACCACCCAGGCCGGGAAACCCTTGAGTTCCAGTCCGCGGATCCGGGCCACGGCAGCATTTTTCCCTATGGTGGCCAAGAGCCCGGGGTCCTGGTACCGGAAGGAAATGGGCTTCTCACCTCGAAGCTGCCTCATCAGGTTCTCTGCAGCCAGCTCCCCCATCTGTATGGCCACGGGGGCCATCATGGGTAGAGGCTTCCCCTGCGCCTCAAAGTGGGCTGCATCCCCTATGGCGTAAGCCTCAGGAAAACCCGGTAGTTGCAAGGTGGGCTCCACCAGGAGCCTTCCTTGGGGGGAAGTCCCCACCGGGAGCTCCTGTAAGAGCCCATGGCCTCTCACACCTGCTGCCCATACCAGGGTTCTGCAGGGCATGGACTCGCCTCCTGCAAGGCGCAGTACCTGCCCGTCAAAATGCTCCACCGAAGTGGAGACCCTCACCTCCACCCCTTTGCTCTCCAAGATGCCGGCTGCCTCCTGACTAAGCCCCTTTGGGAATCCCGGCAGGATGGACTCTGCAGCTTCGATCAAAATTACCCTGAAGAGTTCCGGCTCTAGGCTGGGATAGTCCCTTCGCTGGACAACCCTGACCAGTTCTGAGAGGGCCCCTGCCATTTCCACTCCTGTGGGGCCGGCCCCTGCCACGGCAAGGGTCAGAAAGGCCCTCCTGGCAGAAGGCTCAGGGAACGTACAGGCCTGCTCAAAGCAGCGAAGCACATGATTTCGTATCCTGATGGCATCCATGAGCGTCTTGAGGGGAAGGGCATGAGCCTCTAGACCCGCAATAGGGGGAAACCAGGTCTTGGCCCCCACGGCCAGGATCAGGTAATCGTACGGGATCTCTCCCACAGTAGTCTCAAGCCTCCTTGCAGCAAGATCCACACTTTTCACCTTGGCCATTAGGAACTCGAAGTTCCGCTGCCTGGCCAGAATAGACCTTATGGGCTTTGCTATCTGCTCGGGCTCCAGGCCTGCAGTGGCAACCTGGTAAAGAAGGGGCTGGAAGAGGTGGTAATTGTTCTGGTCAATGAGAAGCACTCTTGCATCTGCACGGGCCAAGGCCCTTGCAGCCCTCAGCCCTCCGAATCCCCCACCCACAACCACAACGGTCTTGTCCCCCTTTGCCATCTCCGCCCCCTTTACCAAAGTTTACACTCCCGGGGTGCTGAGGCTATGACTTGCTTTGCCTTGGGAATTCATTCTTGGAAGGCAAGCCCTGGTACAACCTGCGGAGCTTCTGAGGCTCCACCCCCAAAAAATATCCAAAAAACACAAGCTTGTTGATGAAGATTCGCCTGGGAATGCCGTCTTTCTGGTAACGCCTGGAAGAGCTCCTCACGCAGGAGGTAAGAATCATTATGCGGCCCTTTTGTTTCAACCTTCTCACAATCTGCAGGTCTTCCATGAGAGGTATATCTGGATATCCGCCTACCTCTTCAAAAGTGTTCCTCTTCAAGAAGATGGCCTGGTCTCCGAAGGGCATCTGGAACCAGCGTGAGCGCCAGTTGGCCGTGCATTCCACCAGCCTGAGAAGGAAGCTTCTTTCTCCCCTGAACCGTAGGCTGAATGCCCCGGCCGCCACCCCAGGCCGAGAAAGGGCCCCGCGGACCTGGTCCTCGAAGCCTCGGGGCAAGAGGGTATCTGCATGGAGAAAAAGCAGGATGTCGCCTCTGGCCTCGGTAGCCCCTGCATTCATCTGACGGGCCCTCCCGGGTGAGGATTCCACTATCCTCGCCCCAGTCAAGCCCGCCAACTCAAGGGTGTTGTCCGTGCTTCCCCCATCGGCCAGGATCAACTCGACACCGGGTTGACGGCCCACGGCCTCGATGGCCTGCAGTACGTTCTCTCCTTCGTTCAGGCTGGGTATGATCACCGAGATGAGGGGCAAAGGAAGCCGGCTCACGGCAATAAACGCGCTGCCAAGGGCAGATCTTCGGGTCTGTCGATGTCCTGGAGGCTCTCTAGGAGCCTGGCATCCAAGCCCAGTGTGGCGATCCTCTCCAAGGTCCTTGTGAGGACATGCTCCGTACCCCAGGGCATCCCGGAAAACAAATCAGGAGGTTCCCCCCCCTCGAGACCCATGAGGTAATACCCTCCGTCGGTGGAGGGTCCCAACACCACCCGTTGCTTTTCCAAGGCCTCCAACGCCTCCACCAGTATCCGGGGGGTAAGCCCAGGCAGGTCGCTCCCCACAAGAACGGCCGCAAGGGCCCCGTCTTGGAAGGCCTTCTCAAAGGCTCTCCTCATTCTTTCTCCGAGATCCCTGCCCTGTTGTGGGTAACATGTGATTTCTTCCCCCAGCCAGGCCTTTAGTTCCTTCTCGGAGCCGCCCCTGAAATGGAGCTGGAGTGAGGCACAACAGGCTCTGGCAGCCTCCCTGGCACAGTTCACCACGTGCTGGGTGAGCCTTCTGTGGAGAAAGGCCGCCCCTTCCGGGCCCAGTGTTGGGATTAGCCGTGTCTTGACCTGACCTGGCTGCGGATATTTTGTTAAAACCATTATGGCTTTTTTCACGCGCGAGCCCCCTGGCCCGAACTCAGGCCACTATTGCCCCTGCTCATGTGAAGCCCGAGCCTGCTGTGCAGGCATAGCAGTGATCTGCCACTGCTATAGGGGTTCCGGGTATCGGGAATTCAGTGACCTGCGAGATGTGAAGAGGTTTTCCTCCCAGGGGGAGGCCCAGGGAGAGGTTGAAGTCGCAGTCGAACAGGTATCCCTCCCAGGAAACTGAAACCAGGTTTCTGCACATGAGCCCCTCCAAAGTGCAGGGATTGAAGGCTGTGGCCAGTCTTTTCATGTAACCCTCGTAGTTTCCCTTGCTCACCAGCCAGGAGCGAAACCGGCCCAAGGGCACGTTGGCGAAGGTGAAAAGACGATTGAACCTGATACCCCACCTGCGTTCCAGCTCCTGTCGGAACCTCTCCTGGGCCTTTTCCTGGGCAGGTGGCAGGAAGGCCCCTGTGGGATTGGAGACCAGATCCAGCTCCAGTTCGCTCCCTGGCATTCCGTATCCGGCCTGGTTGAGCATCCGGAGCATTCTCAGGCTCTTCTCCAGGATGCCCTTCCCGCGCTGGGCCTCCAGTTGTCCGGGATTCCAGGAGGGTAAGGATGCCACGAGCACTACCCTGTTTTCCCCAAGGACCCTTATGAGGGCTGGAGCCTCGGCCTCGGCCATGGCCGTCAGATTGGTTCGAAGCATCAGCCTGGGCACAAGGGCTGAGAGAGAGCGGATTAAATATGAGAGATGGGGGTTCAACTCAGGCGCCCCGCCGGTGATGTCCACCACCTGTGGCTTGGAGCTTGCGGAAAATGAGATGACTTGCTCCATGCTCTCCAGGCTCATGCTCTCGGTCCTGTGCGGGCCTGCATCCAGGTGGCAGTGCCGGCAGAGCTGGTTGCAAAGCGGCCCCAGGTTTACCTGCAGGATGGTAGTGCGGCCCCGGGTCAGGGGCCTGCCCAGGCCTGCCAGCTTGGCTGCAAAAGGCTCCACCCCAGGGCTCTGGGTGTCTTGCTCGCCTGCCAAGGAAATTCCTTCCATTGGTCCTCTCTCTCACATGGAAAGCTTCTGGGCTATCTTGCGCATCTGGATGCCGTGGACCAAGGATGCCCCTCCCCGAATGGCGCAGGCCACATGAACGGCCTCGGTCATCTCCTCCAGGTTCGAGCCCTTCTCCAGGCAGGCCTGGGTGTAGGCATCTATGCAGTACGGGCACTGCACGGCGTGGGCCACGGCCAGGGCTATCAGGGCCTTTTCCCTCTCGGTGAGAGCACCTTCGGCGAACACAGCGCCATAGTAATCGAAGAATTTCTTGGCCAGATCCGGGGCCTCTCGGCCGATCTCCTCGAACTTAGGTAGGTCCTGAGCTGAATAATAATCTCCCATGACTCTCCTCCTGGTCTGTCTCCTGCCCCCTGCACAGGAAGCTCATCCAAGGACTATTGGTTGAGAGGGCCCCCTAGGTCCCCATCCTGAACCATTCCCGCACGCTAATACCAACCGCGAGGAGCCCTTGCCATTTTCAACTCAGTAGTCGCAGCACCAAGGAGATTCTTACACATGGATCGCATTGGCCGGCTGTATGCTCTCGCCCTTTTAACAGCAACATTCCATTACCTCCTGGCCGCAGCCTTGGCCACGGCATTGACCAGGGATGCGGCATGTGGGCTGGAAACTGACTTTCGTACCAGGATGTCGGTGGGTCTGACACTGCTTCCATAGTAGGCGCTGTTCCAGTCACCCCGGGTAACCACCACCGCCCCTTCCAGGGAGATTCCCCCATAGAGCCCTTTTGACTTGGAGAATGTGATTATGTCCGCGCTTAGATTGGCAGTGGAGGCGTCGGCTCCTGCCCCCACTGGTCCCACGGCCACGCCTATATCCACCCCCAGCTTGACGCTGTCGGAAAGAAGCGTGGTCACCCCTCTTTGAGTCATGATCAGAAGCACCACTTCCGAGGCCTCCCCGCCTATCTGAAGCCCAAAGCTTCCCTCCCCGAGAGTGTAAAAGGCCGGACCGCGCCAGGTGCCTTCACGGTCCCTGGCCAGAAGCACACCGCTTCCTCCCGAGGCCCCGAAGATGAAAGCACCCTTGAGCACCTGCGGGGCTATGAACACCCCCTGGGCCTTCTTGAGGAGATTGCGAAAGGCTCCCATTTCTCCAGCAGCCATGAACCTATCCAAAGTGAGCTTTGCCCTCTCCACCAGTTGCCTGGCCTCCAAGCGGTCATCCGCCCCGGCCACACCGGCGAGCACCCAGAGATGGCAGACAAGGGAAATCATCGCAGCCAGAGCCCAGCCCGGGAAACGGCCGGACATAAACTTCATCTTCCCTCCTGGACGAGACAGGGTCATGGCCAACTCCTCCTTTCCGGGAATAGGTATTACCAGTGTGGTGCCCCTTGGGTAATGAAAATATCTGCCCTAATGACTCAAGCTAACCCCTGGGCGTTGCTACTGCTAATTCTCCAGCTGATTACATGCTCCACACCAGCATTGGAAACCGGGATCTGCGGCCTTTCCATGACCCAGTTTCCTTGAACCCCCAGCTCCCTGGCCGCTAACTCAAGGTGACACATGGCTATGCCCATGTCCACTCTTTGAAGGTCGGCAAGGCCAAGGATTTTGAACAGGAAACTATCTTTACCGTAACCCCTTGTCCTTTGGAGATAAAGATGGAAAGCCTCCCTGGTCACCACTATGCGCCAAGGCTGCTTGTTGGAGGCCGAGGGGGCCCACCTGACCGCCTCCAGGATCTGTGCCAAGGGCTCCTTGGAATCAAGCCGAAGAGGCTCTTGGAAGTTCCCGTCAAAAAAAAGCCTTTCTCCGGGGAGTCGCTCTGTGGCCCCCACACGCAGACGAAGCTGAGCGCGTAGCACATCTTCTGTGTGCTTGTAACCGACTGCCACCACTGCGGGCATGCTCTCCCCTTGGCCAAGCCCCAGCCTCCTGGCAAAACTGCTCTTGGTGAAAGTCCCCCCAAGCCAGCAGGTTCCAAGGCCCATCCGGGTGGCATGCAGAACGGCTTGCTCCATTACATAGCCGTAGTCCTCCAGGTCCTTGGGAAAAGTCCCCACGGCTCCAGCCATAAAGGCCGTGGCACCCCTTATGAAGCCGTAGGTTCCCAGACCCTTGAGAGCCCCCGGATCCTCCTCTGCTTGGGCCAACAAGAGCAGTCGAATCGGGCTTCCCAGAGGGCCCCGTGTCTTGGAGCCCAGGAATTCTTCAAGGGCTAGGCGGTGCTCTTCCTTAAGAGGTTCCTTCTTGTACCTTCGACAAGAATATCGTAGAGTCATGATCTGGAAAATGTCTTGGGGCAATGCTCTTGCCTCCTGGCCTTCCAATATTCCCCCAAAAGGATCGAGATGCAACAAAATCCGCTCCCAACACCGTCTCTTGGGAAACCTCCTCCAGCCCTGATGATCCCCCATTTGGTTTGGGAACCAAGCCCCCAACCCTTTGGCGCGCTTCGATATTTTCCGGGGCAAACCCGCACCGGATGTGAGAAAGCGTATCTCTGGCTTCAAGCTCCCCATAAGACCGAGCCTCCCGAGGCGCTTCTGCCTGGGGGATGAGAAACCGGAAGGCCTCAGCTAGGTTTCAGCTCCTTGTATGAGCCAGAGAAGTTTGGATCTGGGTTTGACCATTGCTATGGGGTATTGGGCCAGGCTCTCCTCATCTCCTCCCAGGATCTTCTTTACCAGGGTCTGCTTGGTCCTGCCTGAGACCAGTATCATGACAGTGTGGGATGCATTTATTACCGGCAGAGTCAGGGTGACCCTTGGCACTGGCGGATTCCCTTTGGGATGGCTCACTGCCGTCACCCAGCGCCGGGTTTCCAGCAATGCTCTGTCCCCTGGGAACAGGGAGGCTGTGTGGCCGTCAGTGCCTACTCCAAGCAGAACCAGGTCAAAGCAGGGGAATCTCCCAGATCCTGGGCCACCGGGCTGATGCGTTGAACCTTTTTTAAATTTGCTCCAGAACCACCTCAAATGTTCCTCGTATGCTTCTGCGCTCTGCAGGGGGTCAGACCCTCGTACCGGGATGGGGTGAAGCTGTTCTGCAGGGATGTTTACATTGCTCAAGAGCGTTTCTGCGGCCATTTTGAAATTGCTCCAAGGGTGATCAGGGGGAACGCATCTTTCGTCCCCCCAGAAAATATGGATTTTCTCCCACGGCATCCTGGAAGAAATAGGTGGAGAGCCAAGCATTCGGTATAGGGTCGTGGGGGTTTGGCCGCCAGAAAGAACCCAGGTGAAGATCTCTTTGCGTCTCACGCAGGCCAAAGCCTTCTTCAGGATCAAGCTTGCCGCATCCTGGGCCAAATCCTCTAGGCTCGGATACCAGCGCACTTCCGAACTTTCCATTCTGCCCAAGCCACTTTCTGGTCACAACCTGTCTTCTGGAGAGATCAACAGGTCCATCAGAGACCTGGCCTTGGTGGGTCCCCAACTGCCTGCAGGGTAAAAATGCAAGTTTGATCTTGGATCCTCGCATTCCTCACATGTCCGTAAAATGGGAGTGATGAACTCCCAGGACATCTCCACTCCATCCTGACGCCAAAAGAGCATGTGGTCCCCCTTGAGGCAGTCCAAGAGGACTTTCTCGTAGGCTTCTAACTTGGGCCCTTGGTAATTGCTGTAATAGTCGAACTCCATGGTCACCTGTCGAAGGCACAGAAGCGCGCCAGGATTCTTGGTCAGAAACTTGAGGGTCAGTTTCTCCTGTGGGTGAATTCTCATCACAAGGCGGTTGGCCGAGCCGAAATTCTCCATCAGGCCTTGGAACATGGAGTGAGGCACATCTTTGAACTGAACAAAGATCTGGGTCAGTTTGCGGGCCAGACGCTTTCCCGAGGCCATGTAGAAAGGAACTCCCTGCCACCTCCAGTTGTCCACAAACACCTTCATTAAAGCGAAGGTGGGGGTTAGCGATTCCTTTCCCACGCCTTCCTCCTCCCTATAACCCAGGACCTCCTCGCCTTCCACCTCCCCTCGTCCATACTGTCCCAGCACCAGATCATTCCAGGGATCCTTGCTAGTCCAAGGCCTGAGAGCGCGGAAAACCCTTGCCTTCTCGTCCCTTACCCTCTCTGAATCGAAAAGAGCAGGCGGATCCATGGCCACGAGGGCCAAGAGCTGCAGCATATGGTTTTGGAACATGTCCCTGAGCACACCGGCCCGATCGTAATACTGGGCTCTGTTTTCCACTCCTATCTGTTCGGCGGCCAGAATTCCAACATAATCTACGTGGTTTCGGTTCCAAATGGGCTCAAAGATTGCGTTGGCGAAACGAAACATGAGGATGTTTTGAACGGTTTCCTTGGCCAGGTAATGATCGATTCGAAAGACGTCTTCTTCTTTGAACCATCGGTCAAGGGTTCGGTTGAGGCTTCTGGAACTAAGCAGGTCTTCACCAAAGGGCTTCTCAACCACTATCCTGGACCATTTCCCGGCCTCTTTCCCTCTTGAGGCCAGCCCCGCCCGCCCCAACATCTCTGCTGTTGTCTCGTGAGCTGTTGGAGGAAGGGCCAGATAGAACAACAGGTTGCCCCCGGTGTGCAATTCCTTGTCAAGCCTGGCTAGAGTTTGGGCCAGTTCCTCATAGGAAGATGGAACCTCATATTGAATAGGTTGGTAATACAGTGAGCTTGTGAAATCGGAAAGGGAGTATGGCTCCACATGGGGAAGGGAACCCATGGCCTCAGCGGCCATGTTTCTAAACTCTTCCTGGCTCCAGGACTTGCGTGCGCAGCCCACCACCGCGAAAGGCTCGGGAAGCCCACCTCTGATATGAAGGCTGTACAATGCGGGCAGCAGCTTGCGGGTAGTCAGGTCTCCGGATGAGCCAAATATCACCATTATGGAAGGGTCCGGCCTTCTGTCCACCAGGCATGCCCCGTAGGGAACGCGCAGGTCAGGAGCCGTGCCCTTTGTGGCTACCTCCTCCTTGGTTCCACCAAGGCTCGAGTTTTCCTGAGCTTCCAACTCATTGCCCATTCTCGTTCCCCTCGGATACGGTCTTTACAGTGTGTCCTCCGAACTCACGACGGAGGGCCGCGAGGATCTTGTCTGCAAAGGAGTCCTGCTGCCTCGAGCGGAATCTTTGGAACAAGGAGGCTGCTATCACGGGAGCCGGCACTCCCGTTTCCACCGCCTCCTGAACCGTCCAGCGCCCCTCCCCCGAATCCTCAACATAACCCCGGACTTGCTTGAGCCTGGGGTCATCGGAAAACGCGGACTCCAGGAGCTCCAGCAGCCACGAGCGCACCACACTGCCATGGTTCCACAAACGGGCCACCGATCGGTAATCCAGGAATTCCCTGTACCTGGATGCCTCCAGAAGAGCGAAGCCCTCGGCATATGCCTGCATCATGCCGTACTCTATCCCGTTGTGGATCATCTTGAGGAAGTGCCCTGCCCCTGTGGGACCGCAATAAAGGTATCCGTCTTCGCAGGCCAGAGTCCTGAAAAGAGGCTGAAGCATCTGGTACAGCTCCTTTCTACCCCCTATCATCAGGCAATAGCCCTTCTCCAGCCCCCATATGCCCCCGCTGACTCCCACATCCAAAAACCCTATGGACTTTTCCTCCAGGCTCTGGGCCCTCCTCAGGTCGTCCTTGTAGTGGGAGTTCCCGCCCTCCAAAAGGATGTCCCCGGGCTCCAGCAGACCAGAGAGTCCTTGGATATACTGGTCCACCACATGGCCCGCAGGGAGCATGAGCCAGATCGCCCGCGGCGGGGGGAGCTTCTCAACCAACTCAGAGAGGGAATAAGCTCCCAACGCACCATCAGCCCGGATCTGATCAGTCTTCTCTGGGCTGCGATTGTAGGCCACCACCATGTGACCCCCCCTAAGAAGTCTTTTTGCCATGTTCATGCCCATCCTTCCAAGCCCTACCATTCCCACTTCCATGGCCGGCCTCCCCAGTTTTCCTATCCCTGGCGGAATGAAAGGCCGCCTGTGGCATAGCCCTGCAGGTAAGGGCCTGTCTCCCTGCGGAAAAGGGCCACATCCACAAGAGCCTTCCCCTCACCCCTGTGTGTAAAGTGAAGGTAACACATTTCCAGGAAAGACTCACGCCACCAAGATTTTCAGGCGGGCACAGTTTGTCCCCATTTCAAAACGGGCCTGCCTCTCCAATGTGAATAAGACCCAAGGACATCGGGTTGTTACGCGCTGTGGGTCGTGTCACACCGGCCTGGGTGTTTCAAGTAGGCTATGGGACAAAAGCGGGCAAGATTATCCAGAAGTGGCATGAGCGCAAGGAAGCCCGACAAGCACCAGCTGCAAGACCCTCTCCACTTGTGTTTGTTCTTCCAAAACCCTCAGTTACGCAAACCTGGGTCTGGTTGCAGGTCATTTCTGATCACATGCTTGGAAGAGTCACCTTTCTTGACTTTGTAAGGCCCCAGGTCTGGTTCTGTGAGGGTGAAACCCGTCAAAATGGAGGAACCAATCGACTAGAAGTCTTCAGAGGGCGCCTTCTTTCCATAGTAACTCTGGTAAAAAGAGTGGCAGGAGTCATCCAGGATGCCCCAGCGTCTTTGGAGCAGGAACAAGGCCACGAGCCATACTATTCTCAAAAAAGCTGCAATCATTGGCTTTCGCTCCCAGCGCCTTGGGGAGACCATCACCCCGTCTTGGATGTGAAGTAAGGCACCGATTCCTTTTAACCTCAGGGAGAGCTCTACATCCTCCATGAGCATGAAGGGGGGAAACCCTCCCACGGATTCCAACTGCTTTCTCCGGAAGAACTGCCCCTGATCTCCAAAGGAGATACCTGTCAACCTGGCCCTCAGGTTATTGATGACTGCCAGGGCCTTCAATCCGAGGCTCCCCCCCTCATAGCTCATCCCCAAGGAACCTCCTGCTGCCTGCGAATTCTTGTTCAGGGCATTCAGGATGTGCGTCTCTACTGCCTCATTCAGGATGCAATCTGCATGAAGCACAAGAACCACATCCCCTTGGGCTCCTTGCACCCCTGCGCGTATCTGAACCCCTCTGCCTCGGGGAGAGGAAACAACTTTAGCTCCATATGCTTCCGCCACCCTGATTGTACCATCCGAAGAACCTCCGTCCGCCACTATGATCTCTGCGAGCTTGGGTCGAACTGAGAGGGTTTTCAAGGCACGTTCAACAGAGCTCTCTTCGTTCAAGGTGGGTATGACCACCGAAAGGCTTTCCACAGGAGGGAAAGAAGACCCGGAAGGGCTTCTACGGCGCAAGAAGGTATCCCACAGGAGCAGTCCTCCAAAGGGAACGAACTCCAGAAGGATCCAAGGGATAGTCTGTTCCACCAATCCAAGGGAAGCCATGTGCGATGCAAGTACGATTGTCAGATGCAAATACAGCCAGCCCCGGGACGGGAAGAGTGCCAGGAAAGGGGTGATCCAAAGAAGATACCAGGGGTTAAAGATGGGCATGCAGGCAAGCACAGAGCCCAGGGCAAGATACACTCCACGAACCGGATCCTGTTCCAGGAAATAAACCGTTGCCAGACAAACGGCCAGGAGCCCGGCCAGTCCCACCAGGGAAGAATCCCCCAGGAATAAACGAAAGAACTGGTTTAATGGGTCGTTGAAGGAGTAATAGGTGACGAAGTCTCCGAGGGAAGTGAAGAGCCGGGTTCCTGTGTCCCAGAATGGAAGGTAGGAAAGCAAGGGTACAAGGAAGAGTAATGGGGCGCTTCTCCAATTGGCCCCGCGGATCAGAAAAGGGGTTGCAACAAGCGAGAAATACTTGCTCATCCCCGCACACCCCAAGGCCACAAATCCCAGAGCATTCTTTCCGGTGGCCATCAAGAAAAGGGCGGAGATCAGAAAAAAACCTTGGATCGAGTCCAGATGACCTTCGCCTGCCACAAAGATCAGCACCAGGGGGTTGAAGGCGTAAAGGAGCAATCCCCTCAATGGAAGCTCCCTTCTCCTTAACATCAAACCCAGCAGGAGAATTGTGGCCAGGTCAAAGGAGAGCACCAAGAATTTGAAACAAAGCAATTTGGGGCTGATCCACGCCCCCAAAGAGAAAATCAGTGTGGCCAGGGGTGGATAGCAACCCGAGGCTGTCCTGTGTTTGATCCCAGGCCATACCTCTGGGAGGGATGCTCCGAGCTCCAGGAGCCTGGGGTCATCCGGATAAGTGAGATAAGGGTTCCATCCATGTTGAAAAACATAACCGTCCCAGACATAGCGGTTGAGATCATCCAAGGGAGTAGTGGGGACAAAGAACATACGTGCCAGCACAGAGCCGCCCAGGATTATTCCCCACTGAACCCGATCCGGCAGAGATGAAGGGAAAAAAAGGTAGCAGGCAAGGAAGAGAAGAAAACTGGCAGCATAGAGACCCAGAAAGGTTTCCTTACCCTTGCTTACAGGGGCATTCCCCGCAAGAAGTGCGTTCAAGGCCAGGAAGCAGGCTAATGCCAAGAAAAAGGGTGCATTTCCCCCCCGCAGCTTGCCCAAGGCAACTCTAGCCGAAGCCTCTGTCCCGATCCTCGATGGTCCTTTCACTACCATCTCTCCAAGCGGCCTCTGATTTCTACAGGGGCCAAGGACATCCCACTGGGGCTGATCAAGATCCCAGTCATGGGGCTCCCAACGCTCTGACAGGCCAATACCGTCCTTCTTGTATGAGCTCTTTCGCTTCCCCTGGGTGCTGGGACTTCAGGGAGCAGACCCTTTATGCCGGAAATGCCGCCAGAATCCCAGTCGTAACAAAGGAAGATACTGGAAGGGCTAAACTACTCTCCATTATTGCTGGAACTTGCCCCGGGCAGGTTTAAGAAAGGCTGCTGCAGCCAGATCCAGTTCCAGACCCATGAGCCGGGCTAATAGCCTTTGTTTGCGGCTTCTGTCTTGATGAGCTTTATGGCATGAGCTTCGCCAAGGCCAAGTCAGTGGTGACATCCAGCTGAGGGTGGACTGGTCCCTCTGATCCGCCTCCAGTGTCAAGAGTGCACTTGGAATTGCCAGACCGTTCTTGTTCCTTGCCCCCCAAGCTCTCTCGAGACTCAAGGATGAATAAATCTCCCGAAAAAGAAGTGCGTACCCTGGAGTCAGGCCCGCTTTGAGAGGTTCTCTAGGAACTGTTTCCAGGGAGTCGCCATCATTGTCTCTGTGGTGGATTTTCCATATGCCCGTATGAGCATCGCTGCTCTCTCTATCTGCTCTGGTCTGTCAGACTCCACTATGTCCACCACATCGAAGCGGCCGAAGGGCACATAACTGTGCTTCCACTTGACATCCGGGCATTGCTCCCTGATGGCCTTGGACACGCTTTGGGCGATGTTCAGGAACTCTTCTGGTTCCCCGAAGGCATCCGGGGAAAACCTGCTCAGAATTATGTACGTTGCCATGGCTCACCTCCTGGCTCCGAGACCGACATTTCTCCTTTGGTCTTTGTCCCGGGGCTTTTGCTGGAGCTCTGCCTTCCATTCACCCCCTTCTTTGCTTTTTCCTGGTCCGGGGCTGCCCGGCCTCTGGGCAGTGGGCGGAGCGGGATTGCTGCTCCGCGGGGACACGGATCCCCCTCTGCTCTGGGTGATCTCCTGCACCAGAGTCCTGATCTCCTCCAAGGAGCTTCTCTTGAGCACAAATGCCTCTGCCATTCTCATGTTGGGGTCTTTGGCATAGCCCTGGTGGCAGGTGTATATGATGACGGGCATTGCCTGGTGGGCCCGCTTGACTTGGATCAGGAGATCCCACCTGGCCCGTTTTCTCAAGAAAGGGTCCATGACCAGGATGTCTGGGGCCTGAAGCGAGATTGCGGCCAGGGCCTCCTGGGGATCCGCTTGGACAAGCACATCATGGCCGTCTTGAGCCAGCTCCTCCATGAGCAATCTGGCAACCAGCTCGTGCTCATCCAAGATCATGACTCTGGCCATGAGCACCACCCTTCATCCTGAGGTTGTGGGAAGACACAGGCTTTCCATCAGGCTTCTTTTTCTCAATTTTCTGGAAAGGGGAAAGCCTGTAAATGGGGTGATTACCCCAATTCTCCATGCTCAACCCCCACTGCTGAGCAGGGCCAGGCAAGCCTGCCAGGGCTCTTTTTGGAGTCGATTCCCATTTTTTCCCCTTCCATCAGCCCTCAGGAGTCCGCAAGCTTGCTACTGCTTTTCATCTTTCCATAGGGAACTCACCCCATCCCATCTTGCTCCAACAAGATCTCAGGCAAGACACCGATGATTTCGTTGACCCGGAGCCCAGGCCGCCCTTATGATGGGAGGACCTTTTCATCCCTGATGGTGTGTCAGATCAGTCAGCCATCAAGCCGCGGGTGAATCATGAAGCCCTGTTGCCCAAGCTTTGCGCTTCCCGGTGGAAAAGAGCAGGATCTGCCCCGTCTCAAGGGGCGCTTTGCTTTCAGGCTGGCTACCACCTCCTACATACTTCCTGCTCCCATAGTGCCGAACCTGAAATTCCTGGCCCCCTACCTGGACGAGGTGGAACTGGTCCTCTTTCAAAGCGGACACGAGGAGAACCTCCCCTCCAGCCGAGAGATCCGCTATATGGGCGACCTTGCCCATGACCTGGATATCACTTACAACGTGCACTTGCCCACGGATGTCTTCCTGGGGGATCCGGACCCCAAGGTGAGGATGGGCTCTGTTGAGACCCTGCTCAGGTTCCATCAAAGGACCCTCCCTCTGAAGCCCACCCTCTACGTGCTTCACTTGGAAACCCGATGTGCAACAGGGGAAAAGCTCCTGGATGGGGTGGCCTGGGCCGAGAGAATCAACTCCTCGCTGGAGGGCTTGTGGAAGGGTGGGGTGGACCCTTCCATGGTGGCAGTGGAGAATCTGGACTATGCCCCCAGCTGGCTCTGGAAGACGGTCGGTGAAACAGGAGTACATCACTGCGTGGATGTGGGCCACATGGTGCGCTACGGGATTCCAGTGGAAAAGGAGCTGGAGCAGTGCCTGAATAGGTGCTCCATGGTGCACCTCCACGGGGTGGCAGACGGGGTTGACCACCAGGGCCTGGATCTGCTCCCGGAGAGTTTGTGGGAGAGGCTTGGGTCTTGGCTGGAGGGGTTCCAGGGGGGTGTGTCCATAGAGGTGTTCTCCCTCCAGCACCTGAAAAGCTCCTTGGAGAGGATTTCCCAGTGGGTCGGAGAAAAGATCCACCCGCACCAGAGGGGGAGCCATGGCCGGTGAAGAGGCCCTACCCAGAAAACTCCTTGTGACAGGAGCCTCCCGAAGCGGCAAGAGCAGCTTCGCCATTTCCTGGGCCCAGGCCCGCGAGGCCCCCAGGCTTTTTCTGGCCACGGCCAAAGCCATGGATCCGGAGATGGCCGAGAGGATACGACGGCACAGGCAGGAGCGGGGCCCCGGGTGGGTCACCCTGGAGGAGCCGCTGGAGGTGGAAAAGGCGCTTCTGAGTCCGCCTGCCCAGGTGAACACGGTAGTGCTGGACTGCGTGACTCTGTGGCTCAACAACCTGATCATGGAAAAACTGGGAGACCAGGAGATCAAGGCGCGAGCGCAAGGGCTCTGTGAGGCTTTGGCCATGAGCCAAAGAGCCGTGGCAATAGTCACCAACGAGGTGGGCTGGGGAATAGTGCCCGACAACCACCTGGGCAGGCGTTTCAGGGACTTGGCAGGGCTCATCAACCAGATGCTGGCCAGGGCAGCGGACCAGGTAATCCTCATGGTGGCCGGGCTGCCTGTAGTACTTAAACCGGCCCGGGGAACTCTGGCTGAAAGGCAATGGGGGCCATGAAAGGGTTATTGGAGGCAGTTTCCTTCCTCACCATATTTCCGGTGCCGGGCAGTGGCGGGAAACCTGGGCCCCGAAGCCTTCCCTGGCTTCCGGCAGTGGGCCTGCTCCTGGGGGGATTGTGGGGTGGCTTTGACATTCTGTTGGGTTTTCTAGTGGGCCCCGCACTAAGGGCTGCCCTGGGTGTGCTCTTCCTGGTAGCCCTCACCGGAGGATTGCACTTGGACGGCCTGGCCGACACAGCCGACGGTATTTTCAGCCGAAGGGGAAGGGAAGAAGCCTTGAGGATAATGAGGGACAGCCGCATCGGCACCTGGGGGGTCTTGGCCTTGTTCTCGGTCCTGGGGCTCAAGACACTCGCGCTCATGGACCTTCCAGATCAAGGCCGCTTTCCCGCCTTGGTGCTGGTGCCTGCTTACGGTCGGCTTTCCATGCTGGTGGGCTTGAGGCTCTTGCCTTACGGGAGGGGCCAAGAAGGGATCGCCCACGAGCTGATTGGAGGTCCCGGGGGACTTCACTGGATATGGTGGACTGGAATTCTCTTGGTGGGCTCTGTGGTGCTTGGCTGGCTTGGGACCCTTTTGCTGAACTTGGCATTTGGGATGCTGCTCCTGGGGTGCCTTTGCCTGTATTCCTCCAGGATTGGCTGCATCACAGGGGACATGGCTGGAGCCCTGGGGGAGATTACTGAGACGGGAATCCTGCTGGCTCTGGCCTTGCGGCTCTGAGGACCGCTTCCACCTTGATCATTCAGAAGAAGTCGGTTAGGTGGGGAAGGGTCTTACCTGTTACAAACTGTTTGAAACCACAGGGTCCAGTCTGATGACCTGGTCTGAGAAGAGCGGTTTTGTTGTGGGCCCAGGCTTCCCATTTCTTGTCTTGCTCAAGAGAGGCTTCTCAAGAGTCATGTTTTGGAGCCTACCAGGGGGTTGTGGATCAGATGTGCCAGGCCTTGGCGAACAATCCTTTGTGACTATGGCTTGACGCTTTGGGGATCAGCTCATAGCATCTTGGGGGATCGCCCATTGCTTTGGCCAGCGGAGGTGCATGCCATGAAATTCCGAAGCATAGACCAGATGGAACTTCGGGGAAAGCGGGTTTTTGTCAGGGTGGACTTCAATGTGCCTTTGGACTCAGAAGGCAGGATCAGCGATGACACTCGTATCAGGAGCGCCCTTCCTACCATAGAACACGCCCTGGGAAAGGGGGCCAAGGTAATCGTGGCCTCTCACCTGGGAAGGCCCAAAGGAAAGCCCAACCCCAAGTACTCCATGGCACCCTGTGCCAGACGCCTGGCTGAGCTCTTGGAGCGCCGGGTGGAGCTAGCTCCGGACTGTGTGGGTCCTGAGGTGGAAAAAATGGTGGCTGCCATGGCCGAAGGGGATGTCTTGATGCTGGAGAACCTGCGCTTCCATCCAGAGGAGGAGGCCAATGATCAAGTCTTTGCCCAGGCCTTGGCCAGGCTGGCCGATGTGTTCATAAACGACGGCTTTGCTGTGGCGCACAGGGCCAATGCCTCTGTGGAGGCAATTGCGCGCTTCTGCCAGGAATGCGGGGCAGGCCTTCTGATGAAGAGGGAGCTGGAATCCTTTTCCAGGGCCCTGGAGAACCCGGACAGACCCCTGGTGGCCATATTGGGGGGTGGGAAGGTTGCGGACAAACTGGGGGCGGTCCGCAGGCTTCTCAGGGTGGCAGACAAGGTGATCATCGGGGGAGCGCTGGCCTACACATTTCTGAAGGCAGACGGCCTGGAAACCGGAACCTCCCTGGTGGAGGCAGACCTGCTCCTTCAAGCCCGCCGAATGATGAGACAGGCCAGAAAAAAAGGGCTAAAACTATATCTGCCTGTGGACTGCATGCTGGCCCAGGAACCCTCGGCCCAGGCATTGGTAATGGTAAGACCGGTTCAGGAGATACCGGCCGGGTGGATGGCACTGGACATAGGTCCGGCCTCAGTGGCGCTTTTCAGAGAGGTCTTGGAGGATGCCAAAACCATTGTCTGGAACGGGCCCATGGGGGTGTACGAACTGGAGCCTTTCAGCAAAGGCACCAGGGAAATGGTGAAGGCTGTGGCCAGCAGCAAGGCTTTCAGCATTCTGGGAGGAGGGGATCTGGATGCCGCAGTGCACCAAAGCGGGCAGGAAAAGGGTGTTTCCTACATCTCCACAGGGGGCGGGGCATTTGTGGAGCTGGTGGAAGGGAAGAAGCTTCCGGGAGTACAGGCCCTGATCCGTTGCTCCAGGAGAAAAAGGAGGCATTGAGCATGCGCAAAGCTCTTGTGGCCGGCAATTGGAAGATGTACATGACCCGGGTCCAGGCAGTGGAACTGATCTCCCTTCTAAAGCAAGAGCTTTGGGAGAAGACTCACGATACCCAGGTGGTCTTGGCTCCGCCTTTTACGGCCCTGGATGTGGTTGCCAGAGAAATCCGGGGTACGGGCTGGGGTTTGGCTGCGCAAAACGGGTTCTGGGAAAAAGAGGGGGCTTTCACCGGAGAGGTCTCCTTCCCCATGCTGGTGGAGGTGGGATGTTCCATGGTCATTCTGGGGCATTCTGAAAGAAGACACCTGTTTGGGGAAACCGATGAGTGGGTGCGCAGGAAGCTGGAGGCTGCCTTGGCCTGCGGCTTGACCCCTATACTCTGCGTAGGGGAAACCCTTGAGCAAAGGGATGAAGCCCTTACCCTGGAGGTGGTCAGGAAACAGCTGGCAGCGGCCTTGGGAGGTTTGAACAGGGAAGAGGCGGCGGAGTTCATAGTGGCTTATGAGCCCGTATGGGCCATAGGTACCGGCAGGACAGCCACCCCTGCCCAGGCCCAGGAGGTTCACTTCATGATAAGGCAGTGGCTGAGGGAGAATTTCTCAGAGGCCCGAGCCGAATCCACCAGGGTCCTGTATGGGGGGAGCGTCAAACCAGAGAACATCGAGGATCTGATGGCCTGTCCGGACATAGACGGGGCTTTGGTAGGAGGTGCAAGCCTCAAGGCGGATTCCTTTGCTGCCATAGTAAGGCTGGGGAAGAGATGACCGAGCCCCAAAATTTGAAAAGGAGTGGAAGAAACAGGGGGGTGAAATCGCATTGACCTGCTCTGTTGGCCGGGAATCCGGCCCAGGTGAGAGCTGTGAACTCCTGTGTCAGGCGGGCTGCCCAGGGGTTCCAAGGGCTCGAGAAGCCCGTTGGCATCTGGCGCCAGCAGGAACCTGGGTGTAAAATCTAAAATGGTGTCGGTTTGGGCTTCTCCTGTATCTGGGCCGAGAGGCGGGAACTCAGGGCTTGGCCCAGAGGGCTGCAAGTTCTCCCAGGGCAGGGAGAGCCCTTGAGTGCTTTTAGCCGATGGGAAGCTCCGCAAAAGAATGAGGGACGGGGAGGAGCAATGTTTACGGCCGTAGCCATCATCCATGTGTTGGTTTGTATCTTCCTTATTCTGGTGGTGCTCTTGCAGACTGGAAAGGGTTCGGACATCGGAGCTGTGTTCGGAGGGGGCGGATCCCAGGCCCTTTTTGGAAGCGCTGGCCCAGGCACATTCCTGGGTAAGCTCACGGCGGTCATGGCCGGCATCTTCATGCTGACCTCGGTTCTCATCGCAGGGAACTTCTTTGCCCGGCCTTCCAAATCGGTTATGGAGGAGGCCCCAGCAGCCACCCAGGCCCCTGTCCAGGAAAACCAGGAAAACAAGGCCCCAGCCGTGCCTGAGAAGGCTCCGGACAAGTGAGAAGTGGTATTATTGCAAGGCTTGGCCGGGGGGCTAGAACAAACGGCTTGGAGGCTTATGGCCAGCTTGAAGTGAGGGGTGCTCCTCTGATATGATTGGAACCCAGCTGCCGAAGTGGTGGAAACTGGTAGACACGCCATCTTGAGGGGGTGGTGGGCCACGCCCGTAGGGGTTCGAGTCCCCTCTTCGGCACCACTCGAAGCAAACGCCCGGAAGAGGAATCCCGGGCGTTTTTTTATTTGACCTGCATTGCCAAGAAGCGGTGGTCAATGTGAGTCGAGTAATGGAATCAAGACCGCCAACCTGGGTACGGGCTTGGGTAGTGTTCCAAAGGTGGTGTAAATTGGGTTGAAGTAGTAAGGGAAGGGGCT
>JBBIOJ010000034.1:0-12171 GCA_037443445.1 Desulfarculaceae bacterium
TACTTGCTTGTGTTGCTTGGGTTGCTTGGGTTGCTTGTGTTGCGTGAGTAACTTTTATTACTTGGGTTAGGAGAACAACACATTAATCCCGGATTGCGGGCGGGGGTGAACCCCGCCCCTATGACCAATAAGATATTGATATTACCAGGTTTATTGTAGGGGAGGGGTTTATCCCCTCCCGATGGGGTTTGGGTTTTTGCGGGCGGATATGAAATCCGCCCATACGAAACCAATGAACACCCAATTCCGGGCGGGGGTGAACCCCGCCCTACGGCAAAACCGGAATTTCTATAGGTTAGGGTTTGTGAGGCCAAGGGACGGTTGAGCCCGCCCGGGTTGCCCGGACAATACCAAAACCGCAACCCTGTCCGGAGGGGGTAAACCCCTCCGCTACGAGAAACATTTTCCAATTGGTTGGTATCGGGGAGGTAGGGGCGGGGGGGGTAACCCGCCCCGGTTTTTTTGCTGGCGCGCCTGGGGGGATTCGAACCCTCGGCCTACGGATTAGAAGTCCGTTGCTCTATCCTGCTGAGCTACAGGCGCGGGCCTTGGTCTGCAAAAGAGAAGTTCAAACGCCAAATAGTCTATCCCCGGAAGCAAAGCTTGCGCAAGGGTTGAACCCTTTCACTTGCAGGGCCCCAACCGCTTTCCCGAGTACCTCTGTTCCATCTGCATGCCGGCCTGGCTGAACTTGCCCACCCCCGTGAAGGTATCCCCCTTGTAGGTGATGGTGCCGTCCATGACGGCCTTTCCCTGGTCGGTCCGGCACTCCACCCTCCAGGTGACCGTGTCCCCTTTCACACTCTGCCTCACGGTCTTGCACTCTGAGCCGGGATCATCCCCCTTGGGGACCAGGTCTTCCTTGGTAAGGCAAAACCTGTGTTTTTGGGCAGGCATCTTCATGCCCATCCCCGGGATCTCTGACTCCACGGTGTATTCCCACATCCCCTCTTTCACGTTGGGCCCGCCCCAGGAATTCCATGCCAAGAACAACAA
This sequence comes from Desulfarculaceae bacterium, assembly GCA_037443445.1. GTDB lineage: Bacteria > Desulfobacterota > Desulfocorpusculales > Desulfocorpusculum > Desulfocorpusculum > Desulfocorpusculum. The sequence continues at coordinate 997 of JBBIOJ010000034.1, forward strand.
ACCCAACAAGCACACTCCACCCACCCCTCTCCTGGACATACCCCACCTCCTCTTGTAGCCGTTTTTCGCGCCCGCACAGGCGTGACCATCCGATTCTATGCCTTGGGGAAGGTTTGGCCAAGCCCTCCTCGGGCCATGCAGGGGAGCTATTCTCGTGTCGGTTCTTGGAAGGGACGGGAAAGGGGGCACACGGTTTCTTCTTGGAGGCTCATGGGCGTCTCAGTCCTCCAGGACGAAGATCACCTCCATTCTCACTCGATACTCCTTGATCTGGTCTTGCTCCACAGCCACCCTCTGTTCCAAGACCCTGAGGCCGGTTATGCCCCTTAGGGTCTTGGTGGCCCTCTTGAAGCCCACCTTTATTGCATCATCGAAGCTCTTGGGGGAGGAAGCGATTATCTCGGTTACCCGTGCCACACGGTCCTGGCCTGCCATGGTTTCACCTCCTTGCGGGATTTGGAAACATCTCTTCTTTGCCGTGTGCCCCTAAGGCCAACATAACACAACCGGGAAGGGAGGGAAGGGGAAAAGGGGAGGGCACAACTGGGGCCAGGAGCCCCCAGCCTCCTGCCTGAACAGAGCCGGTCGGCCACAAGGTTCAACAGGACCGGACTGAAGGATTAAAACGGACAGAGCAGGGACCCCCTTCTCAGTCCCTTATGGCTGTGAGGGGCTCGTGGATGAGATCCCCTTCCCGGAACCTGGTGGGCCTTAGGGGATGGATGTCTATGCTGCTTGCCCTTCCCTCGGCTATCAGTTCGGCCACCACCATGCCCGCTGCGGGGCTGTGCTGGAAGCCGTGGCCGCTGAAGCCGTTGACGCAGAGAAAGCCTCTCAGTTCAGGGAACTCCCCTATGATGGCGTGGTGGTCCGGGGAGACCTCGTACAGGCCTGCCCAACCCCTGGCTATGCTGGCCTTCTCCAGCACCGGGCAGCGATGCATGGAGCGCTGCGCAGTCCACTCCTTGGAGTCGAAGTCCACGTTTTCATTGAACGTACTTTCCTCGTCCTGGGGCCCTGAAAGCAACAGCCCCTTGCCCTCGCGCCTCATGTACCAGCCTAGCTCCAGGTCTATGGTGAGAGGGAACTGCTCCGGCAGCTCAGCAAAAGGATCCGTGAAAAAGAGCTGTCTCCTGTAGGGCTTGACCGGCAACTCCAGCCCGGCCATGGAAGCCACCTGGGCCGCGTGCGGGCCAGAGGCGTTCACCACCCAGGAGGCAGCCACGAAACCCCCCCGGGAGGTCCCCACCCCCCGGACCCTTCCCCTGGAAACCCCCACAGATGTCACCTCCACACCTTCCACCAGCCTCACACCCAGCTTCCTGGCAGCCCTTGCAAAGCCCTGGAGCACCTCGTAAGGCCCTGCATAGCCGTCATCCGGGGAGTGGGAGCCTCCCAGGAGGTCCTTGGTCTCCAGGAAAGGCCACCTTCGGGATATCTGGCCCGGCTCCAGGAGTTCCGGGGCCACTGCGTGCTGCTCCAGGAGCCGGGCGTTTTTCTGGAGCTGCTCCCACTGCTCCGGCCTGGAGGCCAGGAACAGATACCCCACCCGATGAAACTCCGGGTCCACCCCGAAGCTCTCCTGAAATGTCTGGAAAACCGATTTGCTGAGCAGCGAGAACCTCACATTGATCTCTGTGGAGAACTGGCTGCGTATGCCTCCTGCGCACTTGCCCGTGGAGCCCTGGCCCATCATGCCGCGCTCCAGGAGCAGCACCTCCGGGATTCCCTTGAGGCCAAGGTAGTAGGCCACACTCAGCCCTATTATGCCTCCCCCTATAACAACCACATCGGCCCTTGCCGGCAGATCCAGGCTCACTTCCCTCCCCCTTCAGGATTCCTGGGTTTTTCGAAAACCCCATGGCCTGGATTCCCCAGGGGTGGTGAACGATCCAGGCCTGCTGCACCGGCCTTTCTGCCCCGGGCCCAGGACCAAAGCCCCAGGGCCAAGGCCCCCCCTACCCCTGCCAGCTCCAGCCCCCTGCTCGGAAACACAAGCAGGAATGCCGCCCCCACCAGGAGCCCCCTTTCCACCCATCCCAGGGGCGAGGCCAGATAGCCTATGGTGGCCCCGGCCAGGCAGACCACCCCCAGGCCGGCCAGGAGAAAACTCACCCCGGTTCCCAGGAGGTCTCCTGTGGCCAGAAGGGCCGGCTGGTAAACAAACACAAAGGGCACCAGGAAGCCGGCAAAGCCCAGCCTGAAGGCCTCTATGCCCGTGGCCATCATCTCGGAGCCGGCCAGGTTGGCTGCTGCAAAGGCCGTCACAGCATCAGGCGGGGTCAGGTCTGAAAGCACAGCATAGTAAAACACGAACAGGTGGGCCGTTAGAACCGCCACCCCCAGGTTCCCCAGGGCCTGGGCCCCCACGGTGACCGCTATGATGTACGCGGCCGTGGTGGGAATCCCTGTGCCCAGGACGCTAACCACGAGGAAAATCAGGAGCATGCACAGAAAGAGGCTCCCCTGCGAGGCGCTCATGATGAGGCTCCCGAAGGAGAGGGCCACCCCGGTCCTGGTCAGTATGCCCACCACCATGCCCGAGCCTGCCAGGGCCGCGGCTATGAGGCCCGCGTTCACCGAGGCCCTCACCAGGGCGTCTGTGAGCTTCTTGGGGGTGATCCAGGTCTTCCTGTCCAGAAAGCTGAGCAGAAAGGTGAACCAGACCGTGTGGAAGGCCGCCTTGGCAGGTGAGTAACCGTATGCCATGAGCAGCAGGATGAGCAGAAAGGGGGTAAAGAAATAGAAGTGCCTGAGCATGGCCCTGGCCGCAGGCCGCTCATCCCTGGGAAGGGGTTCCAGGCCCCCCCTCAGGGCCAGGAGGTGCACCATGGAGAAAACCCCCAGGTAGTAAAGCACAGCAGGCAGCACAGCCATCTGGATTATCTTGAAGTAGGGGACCCCTGTCATCTCGGACATGATGAAGACCCCTGCCCCCATTATGGGAGGCATGATCTGCCCGCCCGTGCCCGAGATGGCCTCTATGGCGGCTGCCTGCTTGGGGCTGTACCCGTGGCGCTTCATGAGCGGGATGGTGAAGCTGCCCGTGGCGTAAACATTGGCCACGGTGCTCCCGCTCACGCTCCCGTAAAGGGCGCTGGCTATGACCGCTATCTTGGCCGCCCCTCCCCTGGCCCATCCCGCTATCCACACAGCGAAATCCACAAGAAAGTCGCCCACCCCGGCGGCGGTCATGACCGTGGCAAAAAGGATGTAGATAAATAGGATCTCCGCCGAGATCCCGGTCAGAAAACCAAAGATGCCGTCATCCCCGGAGAGGTAGAGGATCTCCACGGCCCTCTCCAGGCTGAAGCCCTTGAAGTGGAACATGCCCGGCCAGAACTGGCAGGTCATGAGGTAAACCAGGGCCAGGGAGATGGTCAAAGCCATCCACTTGGAAAGGGCCCTCCTGCAGGCCTCTATAACGGCAAGCACCAGGAGGCCCCCCAGGATCACCTCCAGGCTCGCCACCTCGTGAAACCCCAGAAACCTCCTGTTCAGCCTGTCGGCTTCCAAGATGGTGAAGCCCGAGGCCACCATGCAAAGCAGGCTAAGGCCCACATCCAGGATGGAAGGGCGCTCTTTGGGGGACCTGGATGTGGCAGGAAAGAGCAGGTACACCATGGGCAGGAGCATGAAGAGGTGTAACCCCCTCATCTGCCTGGGGCCAGGGGTCCCAAAGCCTGATGTGTAGAAGTGGAACAAGGCCGCCCCCAGCCCCAGGAGCCAGACAGGCAGCTTCCACCAACCTTTGAGATCGCGCATCATGAGCCCGAAGCCCGCCCGGGAGGCAGGCCGCGCCGGCCTCCCGGGCCTCACCTCCCCCGCTCAAGAAGCCCGGCCGGCCTTTAAAGAAAGGGACCGGGCAACTCCAGGCGGGGGGTTCTCACTTCAGAACGCCCTTTTCCTTGAAATACCTTTCGGCAGCAGGGTGCAGAGGCACCCCTGTGCCCGTGGGCCCGTCTTGCAGCTTGTAGGGCTCCAGGCTGCCGTGGATCTTTCTCACCTTGTCCAGGTTTTCGTGGATGGCCTTGGTGATGGCGTAGGCCACATCATCCGGGAGGTCCTTGTGGGTGGTGATCACGCTCCCGGCGCTGGCAGTTACTATTTCCTGGTCCGCATTGGCAGCCTTGGGATAGGTGTTGGCCGGAATCTTCCCCTCCACTATGCCGTACTTGGCCAGGCTCTGCAAAAGGGGCTTGGGGAAGGGCAAGAGGCGCATCTTGCGGCCCACCGAGGCCTCTGTGACCGAGGCCCCGGGCAAGGCCAGGAAGGTGAAGACCGCATCCACGTTCTGGTCCTTGAACTGGCTTGCCTGCTGGGCGTAGTTCCCGTGGAAAAAGGTGAAGCCCGCCTTTTCCAGTTCCTTGTAGGTGGTCTTGTAGTGGTCCAGCACCTTTTGGAAGACCCACTCCTCGGAGGTGCCGGCAGGGGAGAGGGCCAGCCGGATGGGCTTTTTCTGCCCAAAGACCTCGTCCATGGACTGGACAGGAGAATCAGCAGCCACGAAGAAGTGGAAATAGTTCATGCTCATGCCGCCCGCTATGGCCCTCAGGTTTGTGAGCTTCTCCTTGAAAGGCTCCTCTCCGTTGAAGGCAGCAGCATTCATGAAGGGAAGGCCCCAGCCCAGCTCGCACTCTTTCTTGTTCACCAAGGCGGGGTTCACGGTGCCACCACCGGGGATGACCTTTATCACTATGTTGGGCTGGGCCCCGTGGATCACCTCGGCAAAGCCCCCTGCCATGCCATACCAGCCCCCTCCCACCCCTCCGGCTGTCCAGGTGAGGGTGATCTGCTTTTGCTGGGCCACAGCCGGGCCTGCCACGAGCACCATACCCAGTGTCAACGCCGCCAACCATCTGCTCTTTCCCATGGGCACACCTCCTCTGTAATGGATTGAACGGGCGGGCATCCCCCTTTGGAACCCTCTTGGGAAGGATGCCTCCAAGAAGAAATCTGCTGGAGAGTACCAGATGGGAGGCTTCAGGGTCAAGGCAGAGGAGATGGCTGGCTGCTGGGAAAAGCAACCAGGGAAGCCTCCCAGGGGCTCAGCAGGGGATCTCCACCTCCCGGCCCTTCAGCTCCGAGGAAAGGTATGCACAGTAGAGCACCGCCACGTTGTCCCTGGCCAGAATGGGCCCTGACTTGGGTTCCCTTCCTGTGGCTATGGCCTCCATGAAGTCCTGGATCTCCTGGGGGTAACCGAACATGAAACTCTCGTCCGGGGCCGGGGTGGACCAGCCCTGCTTTGTGCCCAGTTTCTCCATGAGATATACCTCAGAGAGCTGCTCCTCCCTGGGGTTGTAGAGCTCCATGGAGTTGTTGGGGCTCATGTTGCAGCGGGTCCTGTGGTTGTTGGCAAAGATCTCCAGGAAATTGTGTACACCTCCCATGACTATCTCAGAGGCGAATATGTCCGCCACCATCCCGTCTTCGAAGACTATGTGAAGCTGGCAGTAATCCTCTATGTCCTGGTAGTCTGTGCGGAGGAACCCCAGGTCCCTGTAATTGGGATTCCTTGTGATCTCGTGGGTCCTGGCGCTGACGCTCCTGGGCCTTATGGGCCTTCCGTAAAGGCTCATGCCCTCCACCTGCTTGAGGTAAAGCACTGCGGAGAGGGGATGGCAGCTCTTGCCCACCACAGACCCGCCCCCTGAAAGCCTCCAGATCCCGTAAGCAGGGGAGCTGCTGCCCGAGTGGGACTGCCCCCCCAGGGCCCAAAGGATCTGGCCCTTGCTCTTGGAGAGGATCTCGGCCTCCTTCTGCACCGCAGGGGCGTACACCCAGTTCTCGGCGTAGCAGAGCTTCTTCCCGCTTTTCTCCCAGGCCTCCAGCATGCGACGGGAACTTTCCAGGGCCTCCTTGAGCATCTGCTCCTTGGGGAACAGGTTCCCCCTGAAACCCTCCTCCTCCCTTGGGCCGTAGTAACCTGTGAAGGGCTTTTCCACCACCAGATGCTTTCCTGCTTGGAGGGCTCTTATGCTCACAGGCTCGTGGGCATAGCCCGGGGTGCAGTTGTCCACCACATCCACTCCCTCCAGCATCTCTTCCAGGGACTCGAAGGCCCTGATCCCCCTGGAGGCTGCAAAGCGCTCCCTGGAGGCCTGGCTGAGGGAGGTGACCCCCACCACTTCCACCTCCAGGCCCGTTACCCTCAAGTAAGCCTCGTAATGGAAAGCAGCAGCGTACCCAGCCCCCACTATGCCCACCCGGATCCTGCCAGCCATCTCCCCTCCTTCCTGTTCCCGGTTGCCTCTCTCCAATCCCCCGTTGCCTGTTGCCGATTCCCCATGACCTGCTTTCAAACTCCGCTGAATGCCGAGAATCCCCCGTCCACGGGTATGACAGCACCTGTCACGAAGCTGGCCAGGGGCGAAAGCAGCCAAAGCACCACCCCCAGGAGATCCCCTGGGGTTCCGAAGCGGCCCATGGGGGTGTGGGCGAGGATGGAGCGGCCCCTGGGGGTGAGCTCTCCTGTGGACTCCTCGTAAAGCAGGTAGTGGTTCTGGGTGGTGTGGAAGAAGCCCGGGGCCACGGCATTGACCCTGATCCCTGCCGAATACTCCTGGGCCATGTGCACGGCCAGCCACTGGGTGAAGTTGGCCACCGCCGCCTTGGCTGCGCTGTAAGCCACGGTTCTGGTCAGGGGCCTGTAGCCGGCCATGGAGGCTATGTTCAGGATGACTCCCGTGCCCTCCTGGGCCATGCTCTCACCGAAAACCTGGCAAGGCAGGATGGTGCCCAGGAGGTTCAGATCCACCGCCTTTCTCAAGGCCTGCTCCGAGAGCTGGAAAAAGCTCCTCTCCCTGGAGGTGGTGGCCTCGGGCAGGTTTCCCCCGGCAAAATTCACAAGCCCGTATATGGCCTTCTCCCTCTCCAGGATCTGCTCCCTGGCCCTGAGCAGGCTTTGCTTTTCCGTCACATCCCCTCTCAAGATGATTCCCTGGCCCGGCCCCTTCTGGAAACACTCCACCAGGAACCCGGCCTTGGAGGGCTCCCTGGCCAAGACCACCACTTTTGCCCCACAGGCCACCAGTGCCTGGCAGACCTCCCTGCCCAGCATGCCGCCCCCCCCTGGGACAAGGATCGTCCTATCTTCCAGGCCCCAGCCCTTTTGCACGATCTCCTGGAGCATCCCCACCTCCCCCATACCTGCCCATCTTCTGGAACATGGGTTCCAGGCACCTGTAGGCTGCCTTGTAAGTCTCATAAAGGGACTTGTACAGGGCAGCGGTTTCCTTCTGAGGGAGCACCGGGTCCCCTATCCTAGCGAATCTCTCCAGATCTTCCAGTTCACCTGCCCCCTTTGAGGCCCTGAGGGCCCAGAAGGCCGCACCCAGGGCCGAGGTCTCCCCCCAGGCCGGAACCCGAAGGGGCATGCCCAGGATGTCTGCCATTAGCTGCAGCCAGAAGGGGCTCCTGGTAAAACCCCCCGAGGCCAAGATCTCCTTTACCCTGAGCCCCATCTGCTCCAGGACTTCCTGAATGCTCTTGAACCTGAAGCCGATCCCCTCCAGCAAGGAGCGACAAACATGCCCCAGGCCGTGCTCAAGGGTCAGCCCCAGAAAGGCCGCCTTGGCATTGAGGTTCCAGCCCGGACTTCTTTCCCCTGCAAGAAAGGGAAGGCACAGGACCCCTCCAGCCCCGGGCTCCGCCCCGGAGGCCAGATCTAGGATCTCCTGGAAGCCCATGGAACCCTGTCCCCCGGCCAGGAGCAAAGCCTGGTTCCACAGATCCCTCAGCCATGCCAGGGCCACCCCGCCGTTGTTTATTGCACCCCCCACTATCCAGTGATTCTGGTCCACCCCATAGCACCAAGAGCGAGCCTGGGTGTCCAGCACAGGCCTGGGGGAGATGACCCTGAGGGCGCCGCTTGTGCCCACCATGCAGGTGGCCTGGGTGGGCTTTAGGGCGCCTGCGCCGAGGCTGGAGTTGGCCGCGTCCGAAGAGCCCATTATGACCGGGGTTGCGGCAGGGAGCCTCATCCTGCGGGCCGGCCCTGGCCTGAGCCGGCCCATCACCTCCAGGGGATCCAGGATTTCAGAGAGTTGGCCTTCTGCGATGCCTGCCCTTTCCAGGGCAAGGGGACTCCACTTCAGCTTTTCCACCTGCAACAGGCCCGAGCCAGAGGCTATGGAGGGGTCCACTGCCAGCCTGCCCGTGAGCTTCCAAAGCACGTATTCCTTGGCAGAGAGGAAGCGCGAAGCCCTGGAGCAGAGCTGAGGCCGGTTTTCCTTGAGCCAAAGGAGCTTGTACAGGGGATACATGGGATGGGCAGGGCAGCCGGTCTCCTGGTAGAGCCTGGGGGCCCAGCCCATTTCCCTGGCCAGGAGGGCCTGCTTCACCGCCCTGTTGTCCGCCCAGGTCATGACCCCTGTGAGGGGCTTCTTACCCCGGCCCAGGAGCATGAGGCTGTGGAGGGCCCCGCCGAGGCTGAGCCCTTGGCAGCCCCCTGGAGGGGCCCCGGCAGCCTCCACGGCCTGCCTGGCCGACTCCATGGCTGCACCCAGGAGCATGTCCGGGTCCTGTTCCTCCCAGCGGCTCTGCGCATCCCGGGCAGGGTACTCCATTGAGCCAAAGCCCAAGACCCGGGCCTGGCGGTCCACCACCACACTCTTGCAGCTTCCTGTGCCCAGGTCTATGCCCAAAAACCACTCTTGGGATTTCATGGTCCTTCCTCTCCCTGCCCGGGCCCGTACACCTCTGGGTTCACCACATGGTGAGGCCTCTGCCCTCTCAGCACGGCCAGGCAAGCCTCCAGAGCCATCCAGCCCATGGCGCTTGTGGCCTCGTCTGTGTGGGCACCCATGTGGGGGGTGACCATGACCCTTGGGGAGTTCAGCAAGGGGTGATCCTTGGGGGGCGGCTCCTGGCTGAGGCAGTCCAGAGCAGCCCCGGCCAGGAGCCCCTGCTCCAGAGCCCAAAGCAAGGCCTCCTCGTCCAGGAGCTCGCCCCTGGCTGTGTTCACCAGGAAAGAACCCCTTTTCATCTTCCCCAGGAACTCCCTGTCCACCATGCCCCTTGTGGAGGAATTCAGGGGGACGTGGAGGGAGAGGATGTCACTTCTCTCCAGGAGCCCTTGGAGGCCCTCCCAATGCAGCCCCAAAGCGGCCGCCTCCCCAGGGCTCACAAGGGGGTCGAAACCCAGGGTCCTGCACTCAAAGCCCCTCAACCTCTTGGCCACTTCCCTGCCTATGCGGCCCAGGCCCAGGAGGCCGATGGTCTTGCCCTTTAGGCCGGCCCCCGAGAGCCTCGGCCAAAGCCCGCTCCTTGTGCTTTCAACCGCGCTGCATACCCCCCGGGCCAGTCCCAGAATCAAAGCCAGGGTGAGCTCGGCCACCGCCGCCGAGTTGGCCCCCGGGGTGTTGGTCACGACTATCCCCCGGGCCGTGGCAGCTTCCAGGTCCACGTTGTCCAGGCCCACTCCGTAGCGGGATATGACCTTGAGCCTCGGGGCTGCCTGGATCACGCTGGAGTCTATCCTGTCCAGGCCTGCAATGAACCCGTCCACCCCCTGTACCAGGGGAATCAGCTCCTGGGAGCTCAAAGCCCTGGGCAAAGGGTTGTAAATGACCTCCCCCACCCTCTCTTCCAGGTGGACTTTAAGCCCCTGGTCATGCATGCCAAAGGTGGTGGGGGTCACAAGGACTCTGGCCTCATTCAGCTTCATGTTGCAAGCGCTCCTGCTCTTGCCCCTGGATGGGCACCTGGAAGTAGCTCAGGGCGTTGTTGTAACAGATGTCCTGCACCATGCCCCCTAGAAGCTCCATGTCCTGGGGAAGTTCGCCCTGTTCCACCTGGGCCCCCAGGAAATTGCAGAGCACGCGCCTGAAGTATTCGTGCCTGGCAAAGGACAGAAAGCTCCTGGAGTCGGTGGCCATGCCCACGAATGTGCCCAGAAGCCCCATGTTGGCCAGGGCCGAAAGCTGGCTTTCCATGCCCTGCCTCTGGTCGTTGAACCACCAGGCCGGACCCAGCTGTATCTTCCCGGGGATGCTCCCGTCCTGGAAGCAGCCTGCCAGGGCTGCCAGGGTTTCGTGGTGCTTGGGGTGGATCACGTACAGGACTGTGCGTGGGAGCCTGCCTTCTCGCTCCAGTAGGTCCAGGAACCTGGCCAGGTCCCTGGCCAGGGGCCAGTCTCCCATGGCATCGTAACCGCAATCCGGGCCTAGCCTCTGGAAAGCATGGCTGTTGACGTTTCTGAGGGCTCCCAGGTGCAACTGCTGCACCCAGCCCCTTTCCCAGTTCATGCGGGCCAAATCCAGCAGAAGTCCGCTTCTGTACCCCAGGATCTCTCGAGGCCCCAGGGGAATCCCTTCTCTGCCCTTGTTGAAGGCCCTGTCCAGCTCTTCTTGTGAAAAGGGCTCCACATAGGGCCTCTCAAGGCCCAGATCCATGAGCCTGCAGCCCACCGAGTGAAAGCACTCCTGCCTGGCTTTGAGGGCCTCCAGGAAAGAGCCATAGTCCCGAACGCGAACCCCAGAGGCGCTCTCCAGCCTCTCCAGCCAAGGCCGGAAGACTTGGGGGGAGTCTATGGCAAAGGCCTTGTCAGGCCTGAAGCAGGGCACCACCCTCACCGGAAAGCTCTGGTCTTTCTGGAGCAGGAGGTGGTGGTTCAGCTCCTGGGCCGGGTCGTCGGTGGTGCAAAGCACCCTCACTTTCATGCGCACGAGCAGGTTTCTGGCCCCGAAGGGCTCTGTGGCCAGGAGCTTCGAGCAGTGCTCGTAGACCTCCTCAGCACTGCGTGGGCAGAGAAGCTTCCCGGAGATCCCGAAGTAACGCTTGAGCTCCAGGTGGCTCCAGACGTACAGGGGGTTGCCCAGGGTCTTGGGCACGGTGGCGGCCCAGGCCAGGAACTTCTCCTTGTCTCCAGCATCCCCCGTGATGAGCCTCTCTTTCACGCCGGCCGCCCTCATGGCCCTCCACTTGTAATGGTCCCCCTCCAGCCAGATGCTGGTGAGGTTCTGGAACCTCCGGTCGGTCGAGATCTCGGCCACGGGCAGGTGGCTGTGGAAGTCGAATATGGGCATGTCTGCAGCGAATTCGTGGTAGAGCGCCCTGGCCACCTCCCCACCCAGCATGAACTCCTCGGAAAGAAAAGGTGTCATGGGTTTTTCGCCTCCTGCTGCCCCCCCAGCTTGTGGAGGATCTCCCCTGCCCTCTCCACAAAGAGGA
>JBBIOJ010000034.1:12271-19427 GCA_037443445.1 Desulfarculaceae bacterium
TCCCGCACGTGATAGCCTAGGCTTTCTATGTAATGACCCCAGGTCCTGGAGACCTCTTGGATGTGGGGGCCGTGGATTATCAAGGTGCCCCCCTGGGCCACCACCTGCTCCAGCTTGTACATTACCTTGCCTGCGGTCCAAAGCTCGTCATAGAGCTCCGGGGCGCAGCCCAGGGCCACCTCGTAGGGCCTTTGCTTCAGCACCACGTGCACCCTGGAGGAGAGATCCGCTGCCTGGCTCCAGCTCTCCTTCAAGTCCCCGACAAAAAGCCCGCAGAGGCTCTGGTCCTGCCTCACCACCATGGCCACGCACTGCACCTGCACGGGCACCATGGAAGCGGCCCTGTGTATGAGTTCCCTAACCGGGGTATGCTTCACCCCTATGATTTTCCGGCAGGTTATGACCGCCCCCAGCCAGTGGAAAAAATGGAGGAATTCCCCGCCTGATATCCCTGGGAAGAGATACTTGGCCCCTCCCGAGAAGCCCACCACCTCATGGGGGAAGACGGGCCCCACCACCAGGAGCAGGTCGTAGTCCAGGACGGCCCGGTTTATCTGCACAGCCACTTTTTCTGCCAGGAAGCCCTGGGAAAGCACCTCCACCTCCTCCCCGGAGATGCTGCCCAGGGTGCAGAAGCTCTCGGGCCTGTCCCACCTGTGGTCCAGGAAGGAAGAGCCCGTCCAGAGGTCCCCTGTGTGATGGATCCCGTAAAGCTGCAGTATTCTCTCCTTTCCCAGGGGGGGATGGGTGCCCAGGGCCACCATGAAATCCAGCCGCCTGCTGGAGCCACCCACCACCTCCTGAAGGGCCCTGACCATCATGGGAAGGGGGCAGGTCCTTGTGCCATCCGGGGTGAGTGCCAAGACCTTCTTGCCCTGGTAGGTCTCTTTGGGGATTCCCGCTGCCAGGATCTCCATGACCTGCTCCAGAGACAGTCTCTTTTCAGGTGCGCCTTCGCCTGCCACCATTTCCCACCCCCTTAAGAAATTTTGCCTTGCTTGGAGACTCTCCCCGCTTCCGGTTCTTTGTGGGGTCAGTCCATGAGGGTCCCCCCGTTCACATCCAGGATCTCCCCGGTTATGAAAGAGGCCTCCTCAGAGGCCAGGAAAAGCACTGCCCTGGCCACGTCCTGAGGTTTTCCCAGGCGCCCCAGGGGAATTGCTGCCACTATCTCCCTTCTTCTCTCCTCAGACCACTGGGCACTCATCTCTGTCTCTATGGCATGGGGGGCCACACCGTTGGCCCTTATCCCGTAAGGCGCAAGCTGCCTGGCCAGGCTCTTGGTAAGGGCGTCGAGGCCTGCCTTGGAAGAGGCATAGCCCGGGGCAGAGGTGATATCCCCCATCTTCCCGGCAATGGAAGAGACATTCACTATGACCCCGGCCGCCTTTGCCTTCATGAGGCCCACCGCGGCCTTGCAACAGTTGAAAGCACCTTTGAGATTCACCTCCAGGACCTTGTCCCAGTCCTCCTCGGTGACGGTCTCGATGGTGCCCCGCCGGATGATCCCGGCATTGTTCACCAGCACATCCAGCCCGCCCCAAGTCTCCAGGACCCGGGCCACCATGCTCTCCACCTCCTGGGTTTTCCCAACGTCGCAAGGAATTGAAAGAAGCCTGGGGCCGCCCCCCAACTCCTCAATGGCCTTCCCCAGGGAGGCCTGGTCCAGGTCCACAAGGGCCACCTTGGCCCCCTCTTGCCAAAACCCCTGGGAGATGGCCCTGCCGATCCCACGGGCAGCACCCGTGACTATGACAACCCTGTCCCGGAACCTCATGATTGCCTCCTCTGGAACCTTCCGGGCGGGGGTGAACCCCGCCCCTACGACCCCTAACATATCGATATTACAAGGTTTGCCGTAGGGGAGGGGTTTATCCCCTCCCGGTGGGTTTTGGTTTTGCCGCGGGGTAATGGGCGGGGGTGAACCCCGCCCCTATGACCCCAATACCAAACCAAATCGAATTACAATGTGTTTCGTAGCGGAGGGGTTCATCCCCTCCGAAAGGGTTTATGGTTCCGGTTCTGTGCGGTCAATCCGGGCGGGGGTGAACCCCGCCCCTGCGAAACCCGCGACCCCCGAACCCAAGCAACCCAAGCAACCCGAGCAACCCGCGCACCCCCCCTCCCTAGGGCTTTCCGAAGAGCAGGTCCGGCACATAGAGAGACACCTGGGGCACCATCACCAGAAGCCCTATGGTCAGGACCGTGGCCACGAAAAAGGAGAGGGATTCCCTCACGTACTCCTGCACCGAGCACTCCAGGATGGTGCAACCCGCGTACATGGCCGCCCCAACGGGCGGGGTCATGTTCCCCAGGGTGATGGTGGTGACAAAGACCACCCCGAAATGAACCGGGTCGAACCCAGCCTTCTTGGCAATGGGCAGGAAAATGGGGGTCAGCATCAGGATCAGCACAGAGCCGTCCACGAACATGCCGGCCACCACCAGGAAGGCCACGATTATGAGAAGCAGCAGGTGAGGGTCCTGTCCGCTTATGCCCAGGAGCCAGACCGCTATGCCCTCGGGTATCCTCTCCAGGACTATGCCGTAGCCGAATATGGCCGAAAGCGCGATGATGAACATGACCCCGCCTATGTCAGAGGTGGTCATCCTGTCCACTTCCCGGAAAGTTTCAGCCTTGAGTTCCCTGTGGGCCAGGACTCCCACCAGGAGGGCGTACACCACGGCAAAGGAGCCTATCTCAGAGGGGGTGAAGGCCCCTGTCCTAAGCCCGAAGAGAAGCGCGAAGGGGAAGACCAGGGCCCAGAAGCTCTCCAGGGTGGTTCTCAAGACCTCCTTGGGCCTTGGAAAGCTTTTTCTGCCAGGCTCGAACCCCTTCAGCCTTGCATCTACCGCCACAGCCACCATGTAAAGGATGGTGAGCAGGGCCCCCGGCACTATCCCGCCTGCAAAGAGCCTTCCTATGGATACCTGGCCCACGGTGCCGTAGAGTATGAAGCCTATGCCCGGGGGTATGATGGGTGTGATGATGGAGGTCCAGACGTTCACCGCCACGGTGTAACCCCTGGAATAGCCCCTGCGCAGCATCTCGGGGCCCAGCATCCTGGTCTCCATGGCCGCATCTGCTATGCAGGAGCCCGAGACCCCTCCCATCAAGGTGGATAGAAGCACGTTCACCTGGGCCAGACTGCCCTTCATGTGCCCCACCAGCACGTCCGAGAGGTCCAGGAGCCTCCTGGTTATTCCTGCCCCGTTCATGAGGTTCCCTGCCAGGATGAACATGGGAATGGCCAGGAGGGCGAAGTTCTGGGTCTGTGAGAGGGAGACCTGGATTGGGATGGTGATGGGCAGCTCAGGGTGCTGCAGAAAAAAAAGAAACCCGGATATGCCTATGGCAAATGCCACGGGCATGCCCATGGCAAGAAACACTATGAAAGCGCAAATCACAAGTAGCATTGGGCTGGTCTCCCAGTTTCAGACTCTGGGGCTTGGCCCGGACTCTCCACCCAGGTCCACCACACGGGGGGCTTGCCCGTCCCCAAGCCCCCGGCATGCTTCAAGATTCCCACACCCGAGACCTCCCTTGGGTCTTATGGCACGCCCGGGGTGTTTTCAGCCCCGGTCCCATCAGTCAAGAGAAACCCAGTTGTCAACCTGGAATGTCCGCTGCTCCTGAACAATCCAGGTCAAGAGCCTCTCAACTCCTTTCTTGCCTTGATGAGGGTTGTCAAGAGGAGAAAAAGCCCCCCCACAGGCACGCTCAGGGTAACCCAGGCGTAGCTGAACCCGGGGATCCCCTGGAAGGTCCTGATCCTGGTGGTGTAGGAGAGCCAGGAGCCGTACCCGATCAAGTACAGGAGAAACGCGCTTATGATGAAGTAATTGGCCAGCCTCAGCTTCCTTTGCCAGGCCTGGGGGAAAAGCCTGACCAGGACATCCACGCTCATGAGCTTCCCTTCCCTCCAGGCCACATCAGCACTCAAGAAGCAGCTCCAGGCAAAAAGACAGGTGCTCATGTCTATGGCCCAGTTCATGGGAGAGCCCATGAGCCTGGCCAGGGCGGCTGTAAAGATCAGTATCACCATGGCCCACAGGGTTGCCCTGGCCACAGCCCATTCCACCTCGCAAGCACGCTGGTACACCCTGCTCATGATCTTTTGATCTCCAAGCCTTCTTGGATGCCCCCACTTCCAAGAAGCAGGCAGGGCCCGGGCATGCGCCCCGGGCCCGCCTCAGCAGGAGAACTCACTTGGCCTTTCCCAGCTCCTTGTGAACCTTCTGCTTCACATCCGCTATTTTCAAGACCTCGTAGGCCTTCTCCCCGGCCTTCTTGAAAGCCTCTATGTCCACGTCCTCCACCACGATCATGCCCTTGTCCTTGAGCTGCTGTTTCACATCCTTTTCCAGCTTCTCCAGGATCAACTTTGAGGTCTCCACTCCTGCCTTCTCGCACTCCTCCACCAGGATCTTCTGGTAATCCGCCGGGAGGCTGTTGAAGAACTTGGAGCTTATTACCTCGAAGTTTATGAGCATTATATGCCTGGTCTCGTTGGCGTATTTCAAGACCTCATGGAAGCGGCCAGCAGGGATGTTGTTGTACACCAGCTCCACCCCATCCACCACTTTCTGCTGCAAGGCCGGATACATCTCCCCAAAGGCCAGGGCCACCGGGGTGGCCCCAAGGGCCCTCACAGACTCTTGCCAGATGGGTGCGGGGGGAGTGCGGATGCGCAAGCCCTTCAGGTCCTCGGGCTTGCGGATGGGCTTGTTGGTGAAGAAGTGCCTGTAGCCCTGGACCCAACTGAAAGAAAGCACCTTGAGACCATGCTTGTTGGCCAGCTCCTCCAGCCATTGTTTCACAGTGGGAAGCTCCTTGACCTTCTGAACCTCTTCCAGGGTCTCTGCGAAATAGGGCCCGTTCATGATGGCTATGCCGGGGACATAATTGCCCATGCGGGCCGAGTCTGTGTTCTGCCCGATGTTGGCCCCCTGGCGGATCTGCTCTATGATGTCCTCCTCCACCCCCAGTTGCGCGCTGTGGAATACCTCTATCTTGAGCCCACCCTTGGTCTTTTCCTCCACGGCCTTGGCCCAGTTGAGGAATCCCTGGTGGTAAGGCTCGGAGGGCCCCAGCACATGGTTGAACCTGAGGGTGTATTTCTGCTGCGCCGAGGCAACGGACTGCCACCCTGCCACGCACATGGCCGCAGCCACCAAGCTCCCAAATGCCAACCTCTTGAGTCTCATGCCACGCCTCCTTTGCTCCGGAATTTTCTCCCTGGCTCGCATCAGAATGCCTCGGGGTGTTGTGTCACCTCTAACTCTGAGATCCCACCCCCTCTCCCATGGAATGATCCAACCCCTCCAGAAGGAAGCTCCCCTGTGCCCAGGGCCTGCCTTGGCCTAATTCAGGAAGAACTAAGGAGTTCCAAGAGTCCCCTGGTCCTCTGGGTGATACGCTCCCAGGCCCCTTCCGCCACGGAGACCCTGTCCACCAGCTCCCCCCCCATGCCCACCGCAACAGCACCCGCCTTTATGAACTCCAGCGCGTTTTGCGGGTTCACGCCCCCCGTGGGAACCAGCCGGACCTGGGGCAGGGGAGCTCTTATGGCCCGAATATAGGAGGCTCCACCCAGGGCCTCTGCCGGGAAAACCTTCACCAGATCCGCTCCTGCCTCCCAGGCGCTCAGGATCTCGGTTGGGGTCATGGCCCCGGGAATCACCGCGACCCCTGCCTGCCGGGCCACCGAGATCACCTGCGTGCTCAAAGACGGGCTCACCAGGAACTGGGCTCCTGCCTGCAAGGCCTCCCCGGCCATCCTTCCATCCAGCACAGTGCCTGCCCCCACCCATATCCCCTCCCCCATCTCCTGCCGCAACTCCCTGATGGCCCCCAAGGCTCCTTCCACGGTCATGGTGATCTCTATGAGATGTGATCCCCCCTTCACCAGGGCCTTGGCCACTTCCACCGCCTCTTTGGATGTGGCCACCCTCACCACAGGAATGAGTCTCTCTGATTCAATCCGCCCCAGGAGATCCTGTTTTCCCATGAAGATTTCTCCTCAAGCCACTAGAATGTCCGGGCGCAGGAAACTGACGCCCTCCACCTGGAGCTCCAGGCTCGGGTAGCTCACAGGATGGGTTATCATGACCGGCCCCTCTTTGGTGGCCAGAATCGTGTCCTCGCTCTTGGTGCCGGTTATGGAGGGGTTCCAGGTAAAGGGCTGGTTTTCCTGGATAAGCTCCTGGGTCTGTAAGTTGGCCCTGTAATCCCTTCCCGTGTAACCTAGGGCCCCCCCTTGGTGGTGGAGCTTCCACTCCTCTGGATAGCCCACCTGCCTGTAAGCCTCCATGCCCCTCAGGAGGACCTCCCGGGCCTGGATCCCGGGCCTTGTGCCTGCCATGAAGACGCAGTCCACATGGACATTGGCCTTGTACCTGGCCCGGAGCTCCTCCGGAACCCTGCCGAAGTGCACGAACCTGGTCAGGGAGACTATGAGACCCCATTTCCTGGCATTCACCGAGAGCATGAAATACCTCTCTATGGGCCTCTCCGACGGAATGGGATGGCGGAATCTGTAGATCCTCTCGTCGGCTGCCGCCATGAGGGTCACAAAGTCTATACGCTCCTTCCAGAGCTCATGGGCCAGCCTTCCCACCACCTCGCACTCCTTCTCCCCCGGCCGGGTCTCCTGCAGGACCCTCTCCAGGAGAGCCGAGACCCTCTGGCCCAGCCACTTGTAACGTTCCACCTCATCTGGGGTGAGGCTGTAGCGAAGCCTTCCTATCTCTTCCGGGATTGCCTGGGCCCCTGGGAAAGGCACATCGCTCGCGAGCCTTCCATCCCCCAAAAGCTCCCGGACTATCTCCTCCTCCCTGTCCTGGTGCCACGGAAACTCCTCCAAGAGGAACCCCTGGTGGGCAAGCCCCTCTTCCTCTATCATCCGACGAGCCTCTATGTTGTTGGAGATCACGTACTTGGCATCTTCCAGGATCAGAACGGAGGTGGATCCCATATCCGTGGCTATGCCCACCGCATTGAGCCCGCCACAGCTCATCCATGAGAAATTCGCCTGTCTCTTGAGCAGGAGTCCCTTGAACCCTCGGGCACCCAAGAATTCCCTCACTCGTCTTTCCTTCTCCAAGATCTCTCTTTGGCTGGCCATCCGCTTTCCCCGCTATCCTGTGATCCGGCC
>JBBIOJ010000034.1:19527-22356 GCA_037443445.1 Desulfarculaceae bacterium
GGCAGAGCCGGGCTTGAACCCAGGAGTTTACTGCCCCAAGACCTCGGCCCACGTGGTGACCGGCCACTCCTTCCTGAAAAGCTCCTCCACTGCCGGCTTCCCCTTGAGCCTGAAGGATTCCGCATCCGGGATCACCACCTGCATGCCCTTTCTCTGGAGATCCAGGAGGAACTTTATCTCCCCCTTCCTCATCTTCTGGTTGGCCTGATCCGAGGCCTCTTTTGCAGCCTTTGTCACAAGCGCCCTGTCCTGGGAGGGAAGGCTCTCCAGGAACTTCCTGTTGATGAGTATCCCCCCTGTCTGCACCAGGTGGTTGGTCATGATGAGGTGGGTCTGCACCTCATCCAGCTTGAAGGAGGCTATCTGGGGCAGGTCCCCCTCCGAGGCCTCTGCCTTGCCCTCTTTCAATGACTTGTAAAGCTCCGGGAGAGGAACAGGCACCGGGTCTGCCCCCATCTCCTTCCACACCGCGATCCAGGTGGCCACTGTGGGGAGCCTAAGCTTCAGACCGTACACGTCCGCCGGAGTGTAGATGGGCTTCTTGGCAGTGGTCTGCCTCAGGCCCCTGTACACGATCCCCAAATAAGTCATGTTCCCCTTGGTCTCAACCAGTTCCCGGGCCTTTTTCCCCAGGGGGCCATCCCAGACCCTCATGAAGTGGTCAAAATCCTTCATGACATAGGGGGCATTGAAGAAGAAGTAATGGGGAGCAAAAACCTCCAGGGGTCTCCCCCCGGTGGCCTGCATCTCCACCTTGCCCTGGCTGCACCAGTCGTTGATCTCCTCCTCTGAGCCTGCCCCCGGCTGCACCTCCACCTTGAGCCTTCCGGCGCTCCCTTTCTCCACAATGGACTTGAAGATCTCGCTGGCATCGCAAAGTATGTGGCCTGTCTTGAAGGGGCTGGCCACCCGTATGGTGGCCCCTTTGGAGGGCTGGGGAGGTTCCACCGAGCTGGTCACTTCGGCACATCCCCACAGGAGGCCCACCAGGAGCACCAAGACCAAGCCCCAAAGGCGCTCAACGGCTTTCATGGCTCTACCCCCTTTCTGTGTCCCGGCTACTTCTTCATTTCCTTGATGAGGTTCCCGTAGAACTCGTGGTCGTGGGCCATGAGCTTGCCAAATTCAGCCGGGCCCTTGTAATCCAGGTTCACTGCCATGTCTTTGGCATTTTTGACAAAGCCCGGGTCCTCCATGGCCTTCTTGAACCCGTCGTGAAGCTTTTTCAGGACTTCCTGAGGTGTGCCCTTTGGGGCAGCCAGGCCCCTCCACATGCCCATGACAAAGTCGATCCCCTGCTCCCTCACGGTGGGGACATCCGGGAACATCTCAAGCCTCTTGTCTGAAAACAAGGCCAGGATCCTGAGCTTCTTGGCCTGCACGTGGTTGATGCCTTCAGGAGGCGACACCGAGACAGCGTTCACATGCCCACCCAGAATCGCCGTGACCGAGGGGCCCCCTCCTGAGAAGGGAATGTGGTTGAACCTTACCCCCGCCTTCCTCTCGAAAGCCACGGCCACCAGGTGCACCCCTCCCCCGGCACCCGAGTTGCCCACGGTTATGGTCTCGGGGTTTTTTCTGGCATACTCCAGGAACTCCTTGAGATCCTTCCAGGGGGCATCAGAACGCACCAGGAACATGGAGGGGTCGCTCACCACATTCAGGATGGGCTCGAAATTCTGGTAGGTAAACGCTGTCTTTACCTGGTGGGGCAAGATGGTCAAAGGAGTGACTGCAGCGGTGAGGGTGTATCCGTCTGGCTTGGCCTGGGCACCTTCTGTGTATCCCACGGCACCTCCCCCCCCGGGCTTGTTCACTATGACCACTGCCTTGCCCAGGTATTTCCCGGCAGGGGTGGCCAGGGCCCTGAAGATCAGGTCAGTGGCCCCCCCCGCAGCCCAGGGCACTATGATCTGAATCTCCTTTGTTGGAAAGTCCGCTGCCCAAACAGGTGCCCCCAAAAGCACACCCATCACAAGCCCCGCGATAGCCAGTTTCCTGCACATGAGAGCCTCCTTTCCGAACCGCTTGGGTTCACTTCCCAGATACAGCCTTTTTTCCCCCCCCTTTCCTGGCGATTCCCAAGAGCATCCGAATCCCCGGATAAACCAGAAACAAGCCCGTGGCCAGTAGAAAGCCCATGGAGATGGGCCTGTCCAAGAAGACCTGGAAGTTCCCGTGGGAGATCATGAGGGACTGCCTGAAGGCCACCTCCAGCTTGGGGCCCAACACCAGGGCCAAGAGGAGCGGCGCCCCCTCGTAGGAGAGGACTCTCATTGCGTAGCCCAGCAGCCCAAAGAGCAACATCACCCAGATGTCGAAGATGGAGTTGTTCACGGTGTACATTCCCGTGAGGCAGAAGAGCACCACCATGGGGATCAGGAATCGCTTGGGGATCCTCAGGATGTTTGCAAAGAGAGGCACAAAAGGCAGGTTCAAGAAAAGCAGGATGAAGTTCCCTATGTACATGCTGGCTATTACCCCCCAGAAAAGCCCTGGGTGCTCTGAGATGAGTGTCGGCCCCGGGGTGACCCCGTGGATAAGCAGTGCTCCCAGGAGGATGGCCGTGGGGGGAGCGAAGGGAATACCCAGCACAAAAAGCGGGATGAAGGCTGCCTGGCAGGCGGAGTTGTTGGCCGACTCCGGCCCGGCCACCCCCTCTATGGCCCCCTGGCCGAATTTCTCCGGGTGTTTGGAGATCTTTCTTTCCACCATGTAGGAGGAATAGGTGGCTATCACCGGTGCGGGTCCTGGAACAAGGCCGACTCCGAAGCCTATGCCGGCTCCCCTTAGGATGGCTCCTATGGCCATCTTGAGATCCTGGAGGCT
>JBBIOJ010000034.1:22456-42017 GCA_037443445.1 Desulfarculaceae bacterium
AGGGAGAAGTACTCGGGGGGCCCGAAGGCCAGGGCTGCCTCTGCCAGGGGGGGAGCCAGAAACACCAGCCCGCATATGCCTATGGTGCCCGCCAGGAAAGAACCTATGGCGCAGATGGCCAGAGCCGGGCCGGCTTTTCCTTTCTGGGCCATGCGATACCCGTCTATGCAGGTGATTACCGAGGCTGTCTCGCCTGGCACGTTCAGGAGAATGGATGTGGTGGAGCCCCCGTACATGGCTCCGTAGTAAATCCCCGCCAGCATTATGATGGCGGAGGTATGGCTGAGCCCGAAGGTGGCAGGGATCAGAAGGGCTATGCCGGCTATGGGGCCTATGCCAGGCAGGACGCCTATCAGTGTCCCCACTATTGCCCCCATGAGACAGTAAAAGAGGTTGTCCAGGCTGGTGGCTATGGAGAAGCCTTCCAGGAGATGTTGGAGAGACTCTATCATTCCAAGACCTCAGAGTCCCAGAAAGCCCCTGGGAAGGGGCACCTGGAGCCACCTCACAAAAACCAGGTAAGAGATGCCAGCCACGCCCAGAGCAAGGGCCGTGTTGAAACCCCAGGCCCTGGAGCCCATGAGCCTGAAGAGCACCAGAAGCAGCAGCAGGGATGCCAGGGGATAGCCCAGCAGCCCCAAAAGCGAGATGCAAAGAGCCATAGCCCCCACAAAGCAAAACACCCCCTTCAGGGCAGGACGCCACGAAGGGCTTGGGCCAGCAGCTCCCTGCCCCCACACCAAGCGCACCATTGAGACCCCCGAGAGGAGCATGAGGAGAACCCCCAAAGCCAGGGGGAACATGCCCGGGCCCGGCATCCTGAGGCTTCCCAAAGGCATGCCCATGGAAAGGAAAACAGTGGCCCCCCCAAACAAGAAGAGAACCAGGCCCCCTGCAAGCTCTTCTCTCACTACAGGCTCTCCTCCTTGGGTTCACCCGAGGAGCTCTCCATGCTTCTTAGGAGGTCCTCCCTTATCATCTCGCGCACATAGTCCAGGTGCCCCAGCATTCTTGACCTGGCAGCCTTGCCGTCCCCCTCCCGGATGGCCTCGAATATGGCCCTGTGCTGCCTGAGCAGATCCTCCTTTCTCTCGCTCCTGGTGGTGAACTGCTTCATCTTGAAATAGGCGTGAAAACTCTCCTCCAGCCCCTTCATGAGGTGCATGGCGATCACGTTGTGAGTGGCTGCTGCTATGGCCGAGTGGAACTCCAGGTCGGCCTTTTCCCAGGCATCCTCAGGGGGCTTCACCTGCTCCATCCTGGCCAGGAACACCTTCATCCTCCTGAGGTCCCCCCTGGTGGCTCCGGCAGCCGCCCTGTCGGCGCACCAGGCCTCTATGAGCCGCCTTATCTCCAGGAACTCGAATATGTTTTCGGCCTGACCCTCCAGCAGGATGGAAAGGGGTGGGTTCAAGTTGGCCTTGAGAGAGGAGATGACAAAAGTGCCTCCTCCCTGGCGCACCTCCAGCAAGCCCTCGGCCCTGGCCCTGTGAATGGCCTCCCTCACGGATTGCCTGCTCACGCCCATCTCCATTGCCATGGCCCTCTCCGAAGGGAGCCTCTCCCCTGGCTTGAGGCGGCCGGTTGCAATAAGAGACACGAGCTGCCTGTAAACCACGTCCGTGACCTTCCTGGGCTTCACCGTTGAAAAAAGAGCTTTGCCTCCCAAAGCCCCCCTGACCTCCTGGTCATTGAGCCTAGCCATGGAGAAATGGAAAAGGCCCGAATCAAGAAGAATTGGACGAGTGGTCATACCACCCGTCCATTTTCAATAGCACGCCTCTCGGGGGCTTGTCAAGGAGATTTCTGCCGGAGGGGATAAACCCTGCTGGCTGGGAACTCACTTCTCAAGGCAACCGGAACCCAAAACAGGTGGCTCTCTCGCTCAGAGCCAGGGCCCTGATCAGCGATACCTTGGAGGATTCCAGGGCACCTGGGCCTGGCCCCCTGGCCCCCTGGACCCTGGGGGGATGATTCAGGCCAAGCCCTGTATTGAAGGAAAAAACCCTTTCGTATATCATCCCGGTTGGGAAACCATCAAAAAGGAGGCATCCGGATTGAGCAAGTTGATCCCAGTGACCGGCAAGGAGGATATCTTCCCCAGGTACCAGGACACTCCCATAGGGCTTCTTCTGGAGTACCAGAATCTGGGGCGGGAACTGGAGCGCTGCGAGAGGGCCCAGCTTCTCATCGGCATGTGCATGGACAACAGAAAGAGGCTCAGGATCCCGGAGAACTTTGCTTACGTGATCCGCACTGGGGGGGGCAACCTGAGGTACAACGAGTTCCAGGTCTCCTATGCCGTGGCCATAGGAGGAATCAAGGGCATAGCCCTCATAGCCCACAACCACTGCGCCATGGTGAACCTCATCTCAAAACAGGACAATTTCGTCCAGGGCCTGGTCAGAAACGGGGGCTGGGAACCACAATGGGCCGAGGAGCATTTCATGCACTTTGCCCCCATGTTCGAGATCGGAAACGAGGTGGACTTTGTGCTGAGCGAGGCCAAGAGGCTCAGGCTGCGCTACCCGCGCATACAGGTGGCCCCCCTCATGTACCGCCTGGAGGACAACCTTCTCTACCTCATAGAAGAGGATTGAATGGCCTTTTCCAACCTCAGGGAATTCCTGGCCTGCTTGGAGCAACGGGGGGAACTCCTAAGAATAAAAGAGGAGGTGAGCCCTGTGCTCCAGATCACCGAGATAGCAGACCGGGTCATGAAAAAGCAGGGCCCGGCCCTGCTCTTCGAGAAGGTGAGGGGTTCTTCCATGCCTCTGGCCATAAATCTATTCGGCTCTGCAGGCCGCATGGCCCTGGCCTTGGGCTGCAATGAGCTTGAGGAGATCGGGGAGAGGATCCGAAGCCTCCTGAATCTCAAGATGGGCAGAGGG
Organism: Desulfarculaceae bacterium; assembly: GCA_037443445.1. Taxonomy (GTDB): domain Bacteria; phylum Desulfobacterota; class Desulfocorpusculales; order Desulfocorpusculum; family Desulfocorpusculum; genus Desulfocorpusculum. The sequence goes on from JBBIOJ010000034.1 coordinate 25,348, forward strand.
CTGTGGGGAAAGCTCATGGCAGTACTGCCCCGCCTCAAGGAACTCTCGGCCTTCTCCCCCAAGCTGCTGGGCTCCGGGCCATGCCAGGAGGTGGTGCTGGAAGGGGAGGAGGTGGACCTGGGCCTTCTCCCGATACTGACCTGCTGGCCCCAGGATGCAGGCCCCTTCATCACCCTGCCCATGGTCATAACCAGAGACCCGCAAACAGGCCTCCGGAACATGGGCATGTACCGCCTGCAGGTCTTCGATCCCAGGAGCACAGGCATGCACTGGCACCTGCACAAGACCGGGGCCATGCACTATGCCAAGAGGGCTGCCAGGGGGGAGCGCATCCAGGTGGCAGTGGCCCTGGGGGGCCCTCCTGCGGCCATCTACGCGGCCACAGCCCCGCTTCCAGAGAACCTGGAGGAGTTCGCCTTTGCGGGGTTCCTGCAAGGTCGCCCCCTGGAGCTCGTGAAGGCAAGGAGCCTGGAGCTGGAGGTGCCCGCAGAGGCCGAGATAGTCCTGGAGGGGTACGTGGACCCCTCTGAGCCGCCCAGGACAGAGGGCCCTTTCGGGGACCACACCGGCTTCTATTCCCTTGCCGAGCCCTACCCGGTGTTCCACGTCCAGACAATGACCATGAAGCAAAATCCCGTTTACCCCACCACCATAGTGGGGGTGCCGCCCAAGGAGGACTACTGGATGGGCTATGCCACGGAAAGGATCTTCTTGCCCCTCATCCAGATGCTCCTGCCTGAGGTGGTGGATCTCCACATGCCCATGGAAGGGGTGTTCCACAACCTGGTCTTTGTCTCCATCCGAAAGCAGTACCCGGGACATGCCTACAAGGTGATGCACGCCCTTTGGGGGCAAGGCCAGATGATGTTTGCCAAGCTCATAGTGGTAGTGGATCAGGACGTGAACGTGAGGGATCCCAAAGAGGCCTGGTGGGCAGCCCTTAACAATCTGGATCCCCAGCGGGACGTGCTCATAACAAGGGGACCTGCAGACGTGCTGGATCACTCCTCGGCCCTGCCGGCCCTGGGCTCCAAGATGGGTCTGGACGGCACCCGCAAGGGCCCCGGAGAAGGAGTCATGAGACAGTGGCCCGAGAGGATCCAAATGAGTGAGGAGGTGAAGGCCCAGGTGGAAGGGCTCTGGAGAAAACTGGGCCTGGATCCGTGAGAATGGCCCAGGGAGCTGCCCACATTGCAGGAAAGCTCTGGGAGTACGGGAGAATGATCAGGTTCTCCCACTCCATCTTTCTCTTGCCCTTTGCCCTCTCGGCCCTGGTCCTGGCTCCCAGGGAGCAGCTTTCCATAGGCAGGCTCTTTTGGATACTGGCAGCCCTGGTCTCGGCCAGAAGCGCTGCCATGGGTTTCAACCGTATAGTGGACAGGGGCCTGGATGGGGCCAATCCCAGGACAGCAGGCAGGGCCATTCCTGCCGGCAGGATCAGCCTGGGGGAGGCCTGGGCATTTGTCCTGATATCCGCAGGGGTGTTCCTCTTCTCGGCAGCCATGCTGAACCCCATGGCGGCCATGCTTTCCCCCGTGGCCCTGGGATTCGTGCTGGCCTATTCCTTTACCAAGAGGTTCACGCTTTTGTCGCACCTGTGGCTGGGCCTGGGCACGGCCATGGCCCCGGCGGGGGTCTGGGTTGCCCTGAGCGGGGCTCTCAGCTGGGAGATAATGGTGCTGGTGGGCTCTGTGGCCCTTTGGGTGGCCGGCTTTGACGTGCTGTACGCCTGTCAGGACGTGGAGTTTGACAGGAAGTGGGGGCTGTTTTCCATTCCGGCCAAGCTGGGGGTGGGAAAAGCCCTCTGGCTGGCCAGGGCATCTCACTGCCTCTCCCTTGTTGGTTTTCTGTGGGTGGGAGAGATCTTTGGCATGGGAACAGTGTACTTGGTGGGCATGTGCCTGGTGGGGGCTCTTTTCCTGTTGGAGCACCTTTTGGTCTCGGAAAAGGATCTCTCCCGCATAAACGATGCCTTCTTCACGGTGAACGGCTTGGTCAGCGTGCTTTACTTCCTGGCAGTCCTGGCCGACACCTGGTTCAGGGGATGAGCCTGCAGCAACAAGCCTGGCGCATAAGCTTCTCCCGGGAAATCCGCCCAGAGGAGAAGCTGGGGCTTGCCCAGGCCCTGGGCATGGGCCTTGTCCAGGCAAACCGGATCCTGGAGGCTCACTCCAGGGTGAAGCGCTTTTACAAGGTGCAAACGGAAACCGTAGCGGTCTTCGTGAAGCTGAGGGAATTCAACTCCTGGGCAAGGCGCCTGGGCAGGGCCCTGAGGCCCACCAAGGAGGAGCGGGAGCTGGCCAATTACGGGCTGCTGAGATCCCTTGGGGTGCCCTGCCCGAGGCCCTTGGCCTCGGCCAAACTTCAAAAAGGGTCCCTGCCCAGGGCCAGCGTCCTGGTGACGCAGTTCCTGGAGCACACCAGGCCCCTGAAGGAGCTGCTCCTGGGCCCTCAGGGGCCTCTTCTCTTGGAGCCCTTGGGAAACTTCCTGGGACTACTCAAGAAGGCCGGAATTCTCCACCAGGACCTCCAGTGGGAGAATATCCTGGCAGGAAGCCTCAGGGAGGGCTTCCCCCTTTACCTGGTGGACCCCTTGCACGTGAGAGCCGCAGCCGGCCAGGGTGACCTGGGTTTTTCCATGAGCCTGGCCTGGTTCCTGGGCTTCATGCTCCGGGGGGGGGCTGCCCAGGAGCTGGTGGGCCTCCTGGCCGGGCACATGGTCCGCTTGGGCCTTTGCAACCCATGGGACCAGGAGGAATTGCTTCTCCGGGCCAGGGAGTTGGCAGCCCCATGAAAGGAGAGGAGAGCTACAGCCGTTTCAAGTCCACCTGGAAAGACCCCCTGGAGGCCCTGGCTTACAAGGAGGCCCGATTCAGCCGCTCCCGCAGGTGGAGGTGGACCCACAGGCGGGAGAAGGAGATAGTGGAAGGATTCCTTCTTTCAGAAGGGCTGCGAGGCCTTGGGCTGGATGTGCCCTGCGGGGCAGGAAGGCTGGCCTCCTGTTTTGAAATGGCCGGCTGCGCATGGCTGGGATCGGATGTTTCCCTGGCCATGGCCAGGCTGGCCCGGGCTGCGGGCAAGGGGGTTCTTGTTGTGGCCGATGCAGGGGCAATGCCCTTTGGGACAGGGGTCTTCGCTTTTGCTGTCTGCGTGAGGCTTTTCCACCGCATACAGGAGCCTGCGGCCAGGTTGGGGATCCTAAGAGAGCTGGCCCGGCTTTCCAGGGGCCAGATCTTGCTCAGCTACTACACCAGGTGGAACCTGCGGGGCATCCAGAGGTGGCTGAGGGGCAAGAACCCGGGCCTGAGCCTGGGCCAGATCAGAAAAGAGCTGAGGGGGGCCGGCCTGAGGATACTGCGGGAAATTCCTCTCAGGCGCGCCACTCAGCAGCAATGGTTTTTCGTGGTGCAGGCCGAAGAGTCGGCCCACTGCCCCCAAGGCGAAGAACCCACCAGGGATCAGGAAGCCTGAGCCGCCTCCAGTTGCTTCTGTATCTTGGATGCCAGCTCCAGGTATGCGGCCCGCACAGGGGAGCTCGGCCTGTGGATGGCCAGGGGCTTGCCTTCATCGCATAGCTCCACCATCTCCGGGTCTATGGGGATCCGGCCCAGGAAGGGAACCCTCAGCTCCTGGGCTGCCTTTTCCCCTCCCCCTGTTCGAAACAGGTCTATCCGACCCCCGCAGTGGGGGCAGCTCATGCCGCTCATGTTCTCAACGATCCCCAGCACAGGTATGTCCAGCATTTGGCTGAAGACCACTGCCTTTCGGGAGTCCAGCACAGCCACCTCCTGAGGGGTGGTCACCACCACTGAACCGTCCATCCTGCCCAACAGCTTGGCCACGCTCAGGGGCTCGTCCCCTGTGCCTGGAGGCAGGTCCACCACAAGGAAGTCCAGCTCCCCCCAGTCTACCTGCCGGGCGAACTGGCGGATAAGGTTGTGCTTGACAGGCCCCCTCCAGACAATGGGCCTGTCCGCATCTGAGGAGAGAAGCGCCATGGAGACCACCTTCAGGTTCTCCATGGCCTCCACAGGCCTCAGCCCCGAGGGACCTGCTTCCAGGTGCCTGTCCCCTATGCCCAGCATCCTGGGGATGTTGGGACCGTGGATGTCCGCATCCAGGATCCCCACCCGGGCTCCCCGGGAAGCCAAGACAGCCGCCAGGTTGGCTGAAAAGCTGCTCTTGCCCACCCCTCCCTTGCCGCTCATGATCATGATGGAATGGCGCGGGCTGGCCTGCTCCAAATCCTCGGGGCAAGGGACCCCCCCCTTGGGTTGCTGCTTGCAATCCTCCCTCTTGACACAGGAATCACATTGGAGATTTCTTTTTTCAGGTTTTTTCATGCCCGGCTCCGCCCGGTTCTTGTGGCCTGCGTTCTAACCCCTCGGCTGGTCCAACGGTTTTTGGCCCCCGACCCGGCCCTCTTCAAGAATGTTCACCCCGAGGGTCCCCCTCAGTTTCTCTCATGAGCCCGCAGGTGGCAAGCCTGGGAAACCAGGTGGCAATTAGTCCACCTTGTCGCCCCGGGCTTTCCCATGGTATACAAGCCACATTTGCCACGCCAACTTCTTCTTCCAAGGAGCAAGATCATGCAGGGTGTGAAAAACACTGATCTCTCCGGGCTCAACCTGAGGGCCAGGGGGAAGGTTAGGGACATCTACGACCTGGGCGACTCTCTCTTGATCGTGGCCACAGACAGGATTTCGGCCTTCGATGTGGTGATGCAAGAGCCCGTACCGGACAAGGGCAAGATCCTGACACAGATCTCCAGGTTTTGGTTTGAGGCCACAGGGGACCTGATTCCCAACCATCTCATTTCCACTGATGTCAGGGAGTACCCTCCCCAGTGCGCTCCCCACAGGGAGTTGTTGGAGGGCAGGAGCATGTGGGTGCGCAAGGCAAGACCCCTTCCTGTGGAGTGCATAGTGAGGGGATATCTGGCCGGATCGGGCTGGAAGGACTATCTGAGGACAGGGGCCGTGTGCGGCCTCGTTCTACCCCCCGGCATGGTGGAGTCCCAGCGGTTGCCAGAGCCTCTTTTCACCCCTTCCACCAAGGCAGAAGGGGGGGCCCACGACGAAAACATATCCTTCCAGGAGGCGCAGCAGATCCTGGGGGAGGAACTGGCAGAACGCGTGCGAGAGGTGAGCCTGGCCATATACCAAAGGGGCAGCCAGATGGCCGAGGCCAAGGGCATAATCGTGGCAGACACCAAGCTGGAATTCGGCCTCTTGGACAGGGAGCTCATCCTTATAGACGAGCTCCTGACCCCGGACTCTTCTCGTTTCTGGCCCATGGAGGGTTACACCCCTGGAGGGCCCCAGCCCAGCTTCGACAAGCAGTACCTGAGGGACTACCTGGACTCCCTGGGTTGGGACCACAGCCCCCCACCCCCTCCCCTTCCCCCCCATGTGGTGGAGCGCACCAGGGAGAAGTACCTGGAAGCCCTGGTGAAGCTGACGGGCCGGGGGCTCCTGTAAGCCGGTTTTTTTGGTGTTGCCAGGAGGCGTGCCCTTCGGATCCCCCGCGTTCCAATGAGGTCCCGGCAAGGCTCATCTGCTGGCTGCGATTTCCCGGGACACCTCGCGGGTGGCCTCAAGTATTTTTTCCACGTCCTCATGGCTGTGGGCCGTGGAGAGGGCCCCCCCTCCATGCATCACAAAGACCCCGTGGTTCATCATCCTTATCCTGAACTCCTGGTCCAGGAGCTCCACGTCAGTCAAGCTTTGGATCTCCCCGGGATTTCTGGCAAGCTGGGAGGGATCCTTGGGGAAATAAAGCCCGCAAAGGGAGCCCATGCCCGTGGAGCTGGCAGGAATCCCGGCTTGCTCCAAGGCCTCCACCATTCCTGACCTGAGCCTTTGCCCCTTCTGGTCCAGGGCCGGGTAGATCTCTTGTTGGTTGTTCTTGAGGTGCTCCACCACGCGGTAGCCCACTATCATGCTTAGAGGCGAGCAGGAAAAGGTCCCCCCTCCCACCACCACAGCCTCCCCCTTGGGCCTGGGAATGGTGGGGTCACAAAGGGCCATCAGGTCTGCCCTCCCGGCTATGACCCCCAGGTTGGTGCCCCCTCCCACCACCTTGCCCAGGGTTGCCAGGTCAGGCAGAATCCCGTACGTGCCCTGGGCACCCTGAAGGCCCAGCCTGAAACCTGTTATGATCTCGTCGAAAATGAGCACGGCTCCTCTCTTGCGGGTCTCTTCCCTGAGCATCTGCAGGTAGGACTTCTCAGCGGCCAGGAAGCCTCCCGCTCCCACCAGAGGCTCCACTATTATTCCTGCCAGGTCCTGCCCCACCTCATGAATGATCCTGAGGGTGCCCTCCACATCGTTGAAAGGCACGGCCCTCACATAACGCTCCATGCCGGGCACCAAGCCCGCGCTTTCAGGCTTCTCGTACGGGGGCTTCACTGCCTGGAGCAGCTCGCTGTTGGCCCCGTGCCAACCGCCTTGCATTTTCAAGATGGTGTTCCTCCTGGTGAAGCCCCTGGCCAAGCGCACCGCGTACATGGTCACCTCAGTGCCCGAGACCCCGAAGATGAGCCTCTCGGCGCAGGGCACGATTTCTTGGATCAGCTCGGCAAAGCGCACCTGGTGCTCATGCACTATTCCCCAGTGGGTGCCCACCCCGGCAGCCTCCTGCAGGGCGGCCTGGGCCACCGGAGACTTGTGTCCCAGGATCAGGGCGAAGTGCCCCATCCAGAGATCCACGTACTCGTTGCCGTCCACGTCCCAAATGCGTGAGCCCTGGGCCTCTTTCACAAAAAATGGATGCGGGGCTATGAAGCGGTACCTGTGGCTCACCCCCCCCGGCATCAGCTCCCTGGACTTCTGGTAAAGCTCCCTGGAACGCTTTGTCCTCTCCAGGTAAAGAGAAATGTGATCCTTCACCTCCATGTTCTGCCTCTCCTTTCATTGCCTTTGGCCCCATCTCTGCGGCCATCCCCTCCAGGGGGTGCTCCGCCACAAGACCCCACGGACCTTTCCCCGGGCGTCTGGATCAGTCCAGATGGATGTAATCCCTTGCGATCTCTCTCTTGTCGTGGCCAGAGAGCACGTGAAATCCCCTCAATCTCTTAAGGGTGGCCCGTGAGAACTGTCCCAAGGGCAGATAAACTATCTTCAGCCCCATGCGGGCCGCCAGGGTGTGAAACCAGCCACGCGGGGGTTTTGCCGCCACGTAAACCACGTAGGGCTCCAGGGTGTAATCCAGGGCTGCCATCAGGAGCACCTCGGGCTTGGATCCCAGCACCTTGTAAACCGGGTCCTTCCAGATATCCCCCATGCGCCTGGGCGGGTAGCTCATCACAAAGCCCCCGTACTCGCACCGGCTTATTCCAGGCCCCACCATCTTGGCTCCCAGGGCAGTGGCATAAAAAGCCATGTCCGATTCCTGCTCATGCTCTCCGTACCATGTCATGCAGTAGGGGTACTTGAGGCCTTCCTGGTCCGGGTCAAAGATCACCACCACAGCCCCTACCCCGCCTCTCACCCTTCTGGTCTCCCGCACGTAGATCCTTCCCCTGTGCCAGTTGCGCAGGGTCTCTCTCAGGTCTATGCCATCCAGGAGGGAACTGGTAAAGGGCTCCACCCTGCTTTTCTCCTCGGAGAGGAGCCGAACTCCTTTTTGCCTCAGGTATCCCCCGAAACGCTCAACCAGCAGGTCCTCTGGCGGGTAAGAACAAAGCCCTTCTCCGTCCAAGGCCTCTGCCCACTGTCCTGGCCGGGTTTCCTTTTTCCTTTCCCTCACAGGGAAACGTTGCGGTCTTTTTCTCCTGGGCACCCTGGGCCTGATGCGCAAGCGTCTCATGCCCAGCCAAAGGTCTTCCCCCCGGATCCTGGTTGTGGGAAGATCCACTGCAGTCTCCCCTTGCCAGGGATAGGTGCGGCCCAGCTCCCAGACTTCGTAGGCAAAGTCCTCGTCAACGCAGGCCTTAGCCGAAGCAACCCACTGGTAGAAGTCAGGCAGTAGCCTCCCCTCCAGCAGGGCGTAGTTGCGCGAGAATCTCATGAGCCCGTGCACCTGCCAGGGCTCCAGCCTCTCCCCTGTTCTTTGCCTGTACATCCTGGCCGCCCTCTGGAGCCATCTCCAAAGAGCCCTTTGGCGATCCATGGGGAGCAGGTGCGCATTGGGAGGGGGCTCTGGGCCGCCTTGGTCCAGGAGTTCCCCTAGCCCTGCCTGGGCAGCCGGGGCTTCCCCAGCCTGGATGTGGCAACGCCTGGCACACCACTTCACTGCATCCACACAGGCCTGCGCCCTGTCCTGCACCAAGGGGGTTCCCCCCGTGAGCAGGCGAAATCCACCCACCCTGCGGCCCTCCTGGTCCACGCCATGCTCCTGGGGCTCGGGTGGAAGCCCTTTGCGGCGCATCTCGTAAATGGCATTGAAAAGAGGCGGCTCGGCCATTATCTCCGCCATGGAATCCGGGTGAAGATGAAAGAGCTGGACCCCTTTCCTGTCGGACCTGTCCAGGGGCTCGGGTAATCTGCTCCTCAGATCCCCCAAAATCCGCTGGGCGTGGGCCATGCCGCAGGCCAGAAACACCGGCCCTCCCTCCTCCATGAGCCTTTGGAGCCTGAGGGCCATTCCCTGCTCCCTCAGCCGATCCTGAGGCAAAGCCCCTTGCAGCCCGTGGCCGCTCACGGCTTTGTAGAAGCTTTTGTGCCCGAGCCGCACACAGGCGTAGGAATCAGGCAAACTCTCATGCCAGAGCATGGGGCTATCTATGTCCACATCCACGCAGCAGACCCTGCAGCCATGCTCCATCCCCCAGCGCAGGGCCTCCACCAGGGGATCAGCAGGGCAAATGGGCAGGTACAGGGGCTCCCCTCTGGAGGACTCGTAGAGCAGCACGCTCACCTGGGGAAGCCTTTCCACTGCCTTGAGCACCTGGGACTCCAAGGAAGCCGGCAGCTCCACGGCCACGCTCTGGGGGCGGATCTCTTCCAGGGCAAGACGCACCGCATCCGCAAATTCCAGCCTTTCGTGGAGCACAGGCAGGATGTGAAGAGATCCTTCCTGGAGAGTGAACCAGAATCCATCCATGGCACACGTTCCCGGCCAAGGTCTGCCCGGGGGATCAGGGGCCAAGCCTCATGTGTTTTCAGCCTGAATGAGTCAGCCGGGCTGGAGCTCAGGGTTCCAAGTAGTGGAAAGCCTCCTCCCCCAGAATCATGCGCAGCCCCTCCATCACCGCCGAGCCCGCATCTGCCGGAGTGCCCTGGTGCAGCAGCTTCAGGGCATACCTGGCAACATTGATGCCGTCACGCACGGTGTAGCGTTCCTCTGCCTCGTGGGCCTTCTGGAGAAAGTCCACCACGTACCGCAGGATCTCCTCTCGGCAGAAAGGAAGGTTCTCCCTCAGGATCCTGAGTTCCTCCTCCCTCTCCGGGAAGTCCACCAGTATCTGGGGTTGCAGCCTGGAATGGATGTACTCCGGGAGCTCGTAGGTGCTGGAGTCCTCGTTGAGGGTGGCCACAAATCGAAAGTCCCTGTGGGCCTTTATCTTCAGGCCTGTGACTATGGACTCCACGTATCTTCTCTGGTCCAAGAGAGGCGCCAGGGAAGCCCAGGCCTTCTCGCTCATGCGATTGCCTTCGTCCAGGACACAGACCCCACCCCTTATCATGGCGGTGACCAGGGGGCTTGCCACGTACTGGATCCTGGCCTCGGGGGAGATGACCGGGGTGATGAGCAGATCCTCTGGCCGCGTGTCCATGGTGGCCTGGTAGATGTAAACTTCCCTTCCCAGGGACCTCCCGGCTGCATAGGCCAGGGTGGTCTTGCCCACCCCTGGCTTGCCAACCAGCCTGGGGTTCATGGGGATATCCTGGGGCCCCACCACCAGCCAGGCTGCCAGGAGCTGCTTCCAGCATTCCTGCTGGCCCACCCAGGCCATGGGAAGCTCATCCGGGTGCACCAGGAGCAGTTCCACCCCCTCGATGGTGACCCTTCTGTCTGGGACTTGCCTGGAGGACATCCTGCCTCGTTCTTCAGGGCCTGAGCTTGTTCACTATCCTTTGAACCCCTTTGACCCTTCGCACAGCGTTCTCTATCAGGGCTTTGTCCTTGGGCTCCAAGAGCCTGCCACTCAGGGTCACCACCCCTTGCTCGTCGCACCTCACGTCCACACAACTGGGACAGGTGATCTCTGGATGCTTGATCAAGCTCTCCCGCACGGCCTTTGCCAGGCGGTAGCGCTGGAGCAGGCCCCTGGCCTGCTCGGCCCTTTGCTCCCAGTGGATCTGGCGAAAGGCCTGCAGGAGCATTTTCACGGCCGTGGCCTTGTCCATTGCTCCGGTGTTGAGTACCAGATGGTACTGCAGGGGATCGGCCCAGTCCACCCCGAAGGCCTGCTTCACAAACATGGCCCTCTCCCCGTCCACCTCCTGAATCCTTTTGCGGGCGCTCTTTTCGGACTCCCCGTAGCGTTCCATCACGGTCTTCACCCTGAGCTCCAAAGGGGCATCTATTCTCACGTGGAAACAATTGGAGAGATCCCTCAGGATGGCCTGCCCGCCCCTGCCGAGTATCACCACGTTGTCAGCCTCGGCAGCATCGCATATGGCCTCGCAGAGAAATCCCAGGAACTCCTTGGGCCTGTCCCTGAACAGCACGTCGAACAGGGAAAGGGCTTTCTCGTCCAGGACCTCCAATTCAGCCCCCAGGTAACTCTTCTGCCTGGCCAGCTTCAAGAGCTCCTCGCGATCGAAGTAGCGGTACTTGAGTCTCCTGGCCACCTCTTTTCCTATGGCGGCTCCATTGCTCCCCAGGGTCCGAGATATGGTGATGACAGCCACTGGCACACCTCCTGGGCTCTGGCCCGATCTTTGAGGCCGATTTCAACGCAGAAGCCTTTAGTCCTGTTATTATAGCCCATGGGCTCTGAAACCTCACCATCCCCACCAGCCAAGGCAGCATGGTAGCGGCAGGTGGGCTGCTCTCAAGATAGCCCCCACAAGATAGGCAGTGGGAAAGTCCCAGGGGGCCGTCCCCAGGTTGCAAGTTTCTTGGGGTGGGCATGATTCTGTTGCCCCCAGGAGGCTTTTGAGTTAACATTCTTGAACCTTTGGTGGGGATGGGATCAGGCTCATGCCAGTGCGCACGCTGGTTGTGGACGACGAGGTCACCATACTGGATTCCCTTTCCAGGATAGTGAAAGAGGCCGGCTATGAATGTATGGTGGCCAGGGGCGCCCAGGAGGCCCTGGAATTGCTCCAGGAGCACTCCGTGGATGTGGTGATATCGGACATGCGTATGCCCTGCATGGACGGGCTGCAACTCCTGGCAGAGATAAGGGCCAGGTACAAGGAAGTGGATGTGATAATGATGACCGGCTTCGACTCCAGGGATGTGTTCAGCCGGGTGATCGAGGCCGGGGCAGCGGATTTCATTGCCAAGCCCTTCCATCAGGACGAGCTGCTGGCCAAGCTTAAGCGCATAGTCAGGGAAAGAGAGCTCAAGGCCGAACTGCTTTACCTTTCCATCCACGACGGCTTGACAGGCCTTTTCAACAGAAGGTACCTGTACCAGAAGCTGCAGGAGGAGGTGGAGAGGGCCAAGCGCCAAAGAAGGCATCTGGCCTTGATCATACTGGATGTGGACCGCTTCAAGGACTACAACGATTCCCACGGGCACCTGGACGGGGACCAGGTCCTTGTGAACCTTGGCACCATAATAAACTCCTCCATCAGGCAAAACGTGGACACTGCGTACCGCTACGGGGGGGACGAGTTCGCGGTGCTCCTCATCGAGACCAACCTGGAGCAGGCTTGCAAGGTGGCCGAGAGAATCAGGAGCTCCTTCGAGTCCAGGTCCATAGATAAATGCACCCTCAGCCTTGGGGTGGCAGGCTTGAACGTAGAGAGAGACGGCATGGAGGAGCTGATAAGAAAGGCTGATGAAGCCATGTACAGGGCCAAACGGGGCGGGGGGAACAGAGTGGAGATATTCGATTGGGCAGAAAATCCTTCTTCCCCGTGAGGTATGAGGGCCTGATCATAAGGCCGCCCAGTGAGGCTGAAAGCCTGATCTTGCAGGTCACAGTGGGATGTTCCCACAACCGCTGCACCTTCTGCCCCACGTACAAACAGACCAGGTTCCGCATCCGGGAGATGTGGGAAGTTCGGGCCATGGTGGAGGAAGCCCTCCAGTGGGCTGCCCACACCCGCAGGATTTTCCTTTGCGACGGGGATGCTCTGGTGATCCCCCAAAGAAGACTGCTTCCCATTTTGGAGCTGCTCAACGAGCAGTTCCCTAGCCTGGAGAGAATAGGCATCTATGCCAATGCCAGAAGCATTCTGAACAAGTCCGTAAGGGAGTTGGAGGAGCTCCGGGAGAGAAAGCTGGGCATCCTGTACCTGGGAGTTGAATCAGGCGAGGATGAGGTCTTGAGGCGGGTTCGAAAGGGGGCGGATGCCCAAAAGCTGCTCAGGGCAGGGCTCAGGGCCAAGGAGGCAGGGCTCACCTTGTCGGTTACGGTGCTCTTGGGATTAGGTGGTGTGGAAGGAAGCCATGCCCATGCTGTAAAGACAGCGGCCCTCTTGAGCCAAATGGATCCCCAGTACGTGGGAGCCCTCACTTTGATGGTGGTGGACTCCACTCCGCTCCATCAGGAGGTGCAAAGGGGTGATTTCAGGCTTCCGGACACCTTCCAGCTCATCCAGGAGCTTGGAAGCATGATCTACCACAGCGAGTTCACCAACTGTTATTTCACATCCAACCACGCTTCCAATTACCTGCCCCTCAAAGTCAGGTTGCCGGAGCAAAAGGAGCAAGCCCTCAGGCTCATACAGGAGGTGCTTGCCACAAGGGACAGGCGCCTGCTCAGGCCAGAGTTCCTGAGGGCCCTTTAGCCCCGGCCCAATCACCCTTTGGTGAATGATGAGTGCTGAAACCCCCGACAATTTCTTTCTGATGATCCTGGTGGACGGTATAGGGTTGTCCCCCAAGGGCTCCGGGGACGCTGTGAGAAAATGTCTTCCCTGGCTGAAAGACCTGGACCAGGAGGGTGCCGTACCCCTGCCGGCCGGGGGCTGGGCAGCCTCCAGCCAGGCCCACCTTGGGGTGAAGGGCCTCCCGCAAAGTGCAACCGGCCACACCACCATTTTGACCGGAGTCAATGCAGCCCTCTCCATGGGCAGACACGTGCCGGGATTCCCCACTCCCACCCTGCGCCGCATCATAGAATCTCAAAATCTCCTGGGAGCCCTTGAGAAAAAAGGCTTCAAGGCCGAGTACCTGAATGCCGTGGCCCCCATGCACCCGGTGGTGGTGAGAAGAGGCCTGAAGAGTGCTGCCTCCATAGCAACCCTGGCAAGCGGCAAGCCCCTCAGGTCCATCCAGGACATACACGAAAAAAAGGCGCTTCACCACGACTTTACCAATGGAACCCTCATCCTCAAGGGGGAGTCTCTTCCCAGGTGGAGCCCAAGACAGGCCGGCCGCATTCTGGCCGGCATGGCCATGGAATTCCACATGTCCTTCTTCGAATATTTCCTCACGGACCTGGCCGGACATGCCCGGGATTACCAGGAAGCCTGCTCCCAGGTGATGAGAATCCGGGAGTTCCTGGAGGGAGTTCTGGAGGAGGCGGACCTGAGTGCAGGACACGTGTTGGTCTGCAGCGACCATGGGAACCTGGAGGAGATCTCTGTGCGCACCCACACGAGGAACCCGGTTCCCACCTTGGTGTGGGGACCTTGGGCTGAAAAACTGGCCTTGGGCATTGAAAGCATAGAAAAGATAGCCCCAATGGTAATGGAGACCCTGTGCCTGGCCCGGGCTGTTCAACGGGCCCGAGGGGATTGGGGGCTCAAGAGCCAGGGCCCGCGGGGTGCCTTGAGATGTCAGGACTCGAGACCCCTGTCGGGTGTCTTGGCAGGGAAGGAGCCTTTTCAGGCACAGTCGGGTCAGTCCAAGTAAATCCATTTCTGGGCCTGCATTATCCACTGCCCGTGAACAATGCAGGCGGGAAGAGAGAGGAATCAGCCCCAATGGGAAGCAAGGGATTGAGGCCCCCCGAGGCCTTGGCCAGCCTTTTCTCCGGCATTCTCGTGGCGCTGGCCTTCCCCCACTGGGGGCTCTGGCCTCTGGCCTGGGTAGGCCTGGTGCCCCTTTTCTGGCTGATTCGCGGGGCAGGGCCAAGGCAGGCGGGCTTCCTGGGCTGGATTGCCGGGGCAGCGCACTACGGAATCCTCCTTTATTGGCTTGTGGGAACGATGCAGACCTATGGCCGGCTACCCCTTTTCCTGGCAGTGGCTGTGATGGTGCTGCTGGTGCTCTACCTGGCTGGTTTCTGGGCTCTTTTCTGCGCTCTTGCAAGCCTTCTGAGGGAAAGAACGGGATTTCCCCTCATGGCAGCGGGTCCTCCCCTGTGGGTAGGCCTGGAGATGCTGAGGTCGGTTTTCCTCTCGGGTTTTCCCTGGGCGCTTCTTGGATATTCCCAGTGGAGCCTCAAGCCCCTCTTGCAGGTGGCTGATCTGACAGGCATCTACGGGGTGAGCTTCCTGGTAGTGGGTGTGAACGCGGGGCTGTGTTTGCTGGCAGTGGAGCTCTCAGAGAAAAGGAGGCCGGCCTGGGGCTGCTTCCTGAACCTGGCTTTTTGCGGGGCCTTGGTGGGAGCAGCCTGGCTTTACGGGCAGGAGAGAATGGCCCGGATCTCAGAGCTTTCCTCTGAGGCCCCCAGCATAACCGTGGGTATAGCACAGGGCAACCTGGAGCAGTCCCTCAAATGGGACCCGGCTTTACAGGAGGCCACCCTTTCCAGGTACGAGGAGCTCAGCCGTGGCCTTGTGCAAGGCACAGGGGCCCAGCTGATTGTTTGGCCGGAGACGGCGGCTCCTTTCTTTTTCCAAAAGGAAGGCCCCTTGAGGGACAGGCTCCTCAGGCTGGCCTCGGAGCTCAAGGCAGACCTGCTTTTCGGCTCCCCGGCCTTCGGTTCTGTGGGAGGAAGCAGGGTCTTTTACAACAGAGCCTATCTGCTGGGGGCTCAGGGCCTGGTGGCAGGATGGTACGACAAGATCCACCTGGTGCCGTTCGGGGAATATGTGCCTCTCCAGCAGATCCTGCCCTTCGTAAGGAAGATGGTCACGGCCATAGGGGATTTCCATCCAGGCGAGTCCCCCACCCCCCTTCTCACCTCTGCAGGGGCTTCGGTGGGAGTCAGCATCTGCTTTGAGAGCATCTTTCCGGACATATTCCTGGAGCAGATCAGACAGGGGGCTGATCTGCTGGCCAACCTGACCAATGATGCCTGGTTCGGAAAGAGCGCGGCCCCCTACCAGCACCTCTCCATGCTGGCGGTGAGGGCAGTGGAGACCAGGCGCTGGATAGTGAGGGCTGCCAACACCGGTATAAGCGCCTTCATAGATCCTTGCGGGAGGATCATATCAGAAACCCCCCTTTTCCAGACAGCCTCCCTCGTTGACAGGGTACCCAGGCTTCAGGTACACTCCTTTTACGTGCTTCACGGAGACATTTTCGCCTGGGCCTGCGCGCTTTGGAGCACAAGCCTCCTGGCTCTGGCCTTGGCAGGGAGATACTGGAGAAAACATGCTGTCCCCTGAGTGGAAAGAAAAGCTTCAGCGCATCCGGGAAAAACTGGAACTCTTCCGAGGTCACCTTTGATCTGGAAGGCAAGGAACGCACCCTTTCAGAACTGGACAGACAGATAGCAGATCCCCACTTCTGGGATGACCAGAACAGGGCCCGCGAGGTGAATCGCACCCGCTCCAAGATCCTCAACATCCTGGAGCCTTGGAAGAGGCTTGACCAGGAGGCCGAGGAACTATCCCTCCTCATGGAGCTGGTGGAGGAACAAACCGACCCCGACACAGAAGCTGAGATAGGCAGAAGGCTTCGGGAGCTGGCCCGGGACCTCCAGGAGCTGGAGTTCCGCCAGGCCATGAGCGGGGAGTATGATTCAGGAAATGCCATAGTGAGCATACATCCGGGGGCAGGCGGCACCGAGGCCCAAGACTGGGCAGAGATGCTCCTCAGGATGTACCTGCGGTGGGCCGAAAGGAGAGGATACGAAACCGAGATACTGGATTTTCTGGAGGGGGATGAGGCAGGCCTGAAAAGCGTCACCTTCATGCTGAGGGGACAGTACGCTTACGGGTACATGCGCTGCGAGGTGGGCATCCACAGGCTTGTGCGCATCTCTCCTTTCGATGCCAGCAAGAGGCGCCACACCTCCTTTGCTTCGGTCTTTGTCTATCCGGAGGTGGAGGATGTGGAAGTGGAGGTGGAGGAGAAGGATCTCAGGGTGGACACCTACAGGTCCTCGGGGGCCGGTGGTCAACATGTGAACAAGACCGACTCGGCAGTGCGCATAACCCATCTTCCCACAGGCATAGTGGTCCAGTGCCAGAACGAGCGCTCCCAGCAGAGAAACAGGGCCATGGCCATGACCATTTTGAGGGCCCGGCTGTATGAGCTTTACAGACAGGAACAGGCCCAGAAAATGGAGGGGCTCCACGAGGGAAAGAAGGAGATAGCCTGGGGAAGCCAGATACGCTCCTATGTGCTCCAGCCCTACCGTCTGGTCAAAGACCACCGCACAGGAGTGGAGGTGGGAAACGTGGAGGCGGTCCTGGACGGAGACATAGACATCTTCATAGAGAATTATCTGCTAAAGAGCCTGACCTGATACTCGGGTTGCTCGGGTT
>JBBIOJ010000035.1:0-3099 GCA_037443445.1 Desulfarculaceae bacterium
TTGAACCATCCCTGGGGTTCCGGAAACTCCCCCTTCAGGAAGAAAGAGTGAACGTTCTTGTACCCCACCTCCTTGATGAGGTCCCTCCAGAGCTGATACCCGCCTCCAAAGATCATCCAGCCGGTGTGGTCCCAGGTGTCCATACCAAAGGGCCCGCCGGCAGCAGAGGCAAAAAGCGTGAAGGCGGAGTTCTTCCCGACCCAATACCCGGGCCAACTCAAGCCCGCATCCAGAAGCCCCTTTTCCACAGCGTCCAGGATCTCGAAGGCCGGGACTATTTCACCTGGTGCCATAACCGGGGTCACCTTCAACCTGCCCCCTGTTACCTCCTCGATCCGTTTCATCAACCGCTCCCCGCAAAGATAATCCCAAGAACCGGGGGCAAAAGCGCTTTGCACCTTCCAGGTGATCTCAGCCGTGGCCCCAGGCAAGGGAACAAGAAGGCCCACAAAGAAAACCGAGATCGCCACACCGAAAAGCAAACCCTTACCTCTCATCTGGCACCTCCCTGGCTAAAGTTTGTTCCTGGCTCAAAAAAGCCTCACCCTCGCAGGCCTTGCTGCCTATCGCTTTTTTGTGGCCTGAACTCCCCAGCGCGGCACAGAATCTCCCAACTCAGGCCCAGGCAACGGAAGTGAAGCCTTGTTCTTGGCTCTCCCTTGAAAACGGTTGCAAAGACAGCCCCGCCCCTGAGCACCGAACAAGAAGTGCTAAAGTAAAGCCAGAGAAGCCATACCAACTCTTGTACGCCGATGAGGGAGCTCTTTAACACATTCGGGATTTCCTTGTCAACAACAATTCCTGCTCCTGGGTTTTCGGTAAGCCTTTCCCGCGAAGGCATGGATCATCTCCAGACCCCTCTTGGGAGAAGGCCATGAGGCACTGGGTCTCCATGGCTCTTGGGTTTGAGCCTCGAACAAAATGCGCCTCGCCGAGCCGCTCTTGTGGAGAGAAGCAACGTGGACGGAATGTGGCAGGCCTTGACCGTTTCTTGACACATAGAATATTCTTTCGCCTCCCCTGGAGGGGGCTGCGGCCACACTCCAAGAGCCGCAGTCAAGGGGTACAAACAGGCGCTTTTCTTGATGAAAAGGACATTTCTAAATCCGTTTGAGGAGTTGTTGCAGCCCGAGAGAAAAGCTTTGGCAGCGAGTAATGCTTGAGTGGCACACCTATTGCTCAAGCACAGGCACCCCGCTTATTGGGGGGGCAGATGATCAGGTCTGGTGCAGCCGGGCGGTGCTTTGAAATAGAGAGGCAGTGCCAAAGTGGGAAGGGGTTTTGCGGGCCAGTGAGAATCTGTGCTGAAAGATCACCATGAAGGACCCGAGTTCGGGGTTAAGGGCAGGTGAGAAGAGAAAAAGTGAGAAGACAAGAAATGGAGAGGGGAGGGAAGGGGTAATGTTCAGGGTATTGGGCATGAGGTTCTGGGTCATGGTGGTTTGGCTTGTTCTTGGATTGGGTATTCTTTTCCATTTGGAGGCCAAAGCAGGTGTGATACTTTAAGAGGACTTTGAAAGCGGTGGTCTCAGTGCCGCGATTCAGATGACTACCGTGGGAGGTTTCACGGATCCCCCCGGGATAAAAGACATGAGCGATTTTGGAAGTTCCAAGGCCTTTGGCTTTGGAAGGTCAGAATGTCCTGCTAGTTGTTCAGACTCGTACACGACGAGTTTGAAAATAGAATTTGCAAGTCCTACATATGTCTCGAGCATCTCTTTCAAGGAGATGGAGTTGTATGGGAACAGTGGATCAGGAGGCATACTCAACATAGACGGTGTGCCTGTGAGTGACCCTTACTACGAAGCCTTTGGAAGACTGCCATACAATGATGGAGCTGATGATACAAGCTACAGGGTAAAGCTTTTCGAGATCAACCGGCTTGTGACAAGTATCGAGCTGAAAGTTTGGGATATCACAACCGAAAGCGAGATTTTTATAGACGATCTGCTGGTCCTGGGAGCAAGCAGGTTACCCAAGACAGGGCAAACCAACTGCTACGACTCCTCGGGTAGCCAGATCGACTGCGGCGGTACAGGCCAGGATGGGGATGTACAGGCGGGCCTGATCTGGCCCAGCCCCAGATTCACTGACAACGGGGATGGGACTGTCACGGACAATCTCTCGGGGCTGATCTGGCTAAAGAACGCCAATTGTATAGGCTCCAGGACATGGGCCCAGGCGCTGGCTTCTGTAAACAGCCTTGCATCAGGGCAGTGCGGGCTTTCTGATGGAAGCCTTGCAGGAGAATGGCGCCTGCCCAATGTCAACGAGTTGGAAAGCCTCGTCCATTACGGGTATCAGGAGCAGGACTGCGGGGGCTCGGCCTGTGCCAGCATTGCTGAATGGCTGAATTCCCAAGGTTTCAACAATGTGCAGCAGGCCTACTACTGGTCTTCCACCAGCTACGAATTTCTGAGAACCAGCGCCCTGGTGGCAAGCATGTGGGTGGGCCTTGTGGATTACGGCCCTAAAGGAAGCAGTTACTATGTCTTGCCTGTTCGGGGAGAATCGCAAACCTCCTCCTCTGCCCCCATCCCCAGAACAGGGCAGAACAGCTGTTACGATGCCTCGGGCAGCCAGATAGACTGCACGGGAACAGGGCAGGATGGAGAGCTCCAGGCCGGTGTCCCATGGCCAGATCCTAGGTTCCTTGACAACCTGGATGGAACGGTCACAGACACCTTGACCGGGCTCACCTGGCTGAAAGACGCCAATTGTTTCGGCGAAAGAGACTGGTGGGATGCCTTGATCGCAGCCAATGCTCTAGGTCAGGGGCAGTGTGCTCTTTCGGATAGAAGCATTGAAGGAGAATGGCGGCTTCCCAATCTGAAGGAGTTGAGAAGCCTGGTGGATTACTCCCAATCCAGGCCTGCCCTGCAATCTGCTCACCCCTTCACAGGTGTGCAGGAAGGGCCGTACTGGTCTTCCACAACCTACCTGTACGATCCCGGCATGGCCCGCATCGTGAGCATCTGGGGAGGTGTGGCGGACAAGGCTGCCAAGGGGAGTGGAAACTTTGTTTGGCCGGTCAGGGAAAGTGGCTGGATGTGCGCATCAGCCCCTTCCGGGATGGTGAGCTGGTGGAAAGGTGATAAC
>JBBIOJ010000035.1:3199-38815 GCA_037443445.1 Desulfarculaceae bacterium
CCTGCACGGCCACCTTTATTCCCATCACCTCGCTTAGGCTATTGTCCCCCAACGGGGGCGAGGTGATACCTTCGGGAAGCAATTTGACCATCCAGTGGGAAGCCCCGGCCAGCGCTCAGCACTACACATTGAAGCTCTCCCTGGACAACGGTGGAACATGGTCCACGCTGGCCAGCAACATCGCAGGCAACCAATATGATTGGACGACTCCGAAACCGGCCAGCAACAAAACGAAGTGTCTCATAAAGGTGATAGGCTATGGCGCAGGAGGCACAAGAATAGGTGAAGACACTTCCGACTCATTGTTCACGATCCAGGTTCTGAAGCTGGTTTCTCCCAATGGAGGAGAGTCTCTCTCCCCGGGAAGCAGGTTCGATGTCCAATGGACCACAAACCAGACAAAAAAACCTGTTTCCAAGGTTGTGCTCTTGTACAGTCTAAATGGCGGCCTGAGCTGGAGGACCATAGACAGGCTTGAAAGCAACGATGGGCACTATGAGTGGACAGTGCCTGCTGTCTCATCTCTCAAGACCAGGTGCAAGTTGAAGGTGATTCTCAAGGACGCTCTGGGGAACAGACTGGGATCGGATCAAAGCGACGGCTTCTTTGCAATAGGCGCCTTATAGCCCAAGAGCTCCACAAATTTCGAGGTGATTGGGGGGGGTCCCCCCCCCCGATCCCACTGGACAAACGGATGTGAGCGGAGTCTTTCAAGAGCAGGGGACATCCCAGCTCAGGCAATGGATCCATTCCCAACTGAGCGGAGGGTGTTTCGAGAAAAGTGAGGCCTGGGCGATGGAGCTAACAATAGGGGTTTCGGATCTGCTAATCTCAAAGACATCCCCTGGGCTTGGGGCGCAGGCCCCGCTGCCCCAGGGCGGGGTTGCTTCAGGGGAAGTCAGGTCCACCAGTCAAGCTGAATCCTCCGCGGGTGGAAAACAACTCAGGCAGGGCTTTGGGCCAAAGTAGGGCAGGTGTGCCAAGAGTCCTGGCTGTGTGGGGCTCCAAAGCGGCTTGACTGTGGGGCTTTTGGCCGGATATTATAAAGATTCTGAGTGTTATGGGAGCAAGGTGTTCCACAACCGTTTTGTGGTTCCGGGCAGGAGGGAAGGATGTACGCCATTATTGAGTCAGGTGGGAAGCAATACCGGGTCAAAGCAGGGGACCTGGTCAGAGTGGAGCGCATCCAGGGGGAGGTGGGGGAAAGGCTTCAGCTGCAGCAGGTGCTCCTGGTTCAGGATGGAGAGAAGCTGAGAGTGGGACAGCCTTACCTGGCAGAAGCTTCGGTTTTGGCAAGGATAGAGCAACAGGGGAGATCCCGGAAGATAAGGGTCTTTAGGATGAGAAGACGCAAGCGTTTTAGAAAGACGCAAGGGCACAGACAGGATTTCACAGGGCTTCGCATAGAAGAGATCCAATTGCAGTAAGGGAGGTTTGGCTGTGGCTCACAAGAAAGCCGTAGGCAGTTCCAGGAACGGGAGAGACAGTCAGGGCCAGCGCCGGGGTGTGAAGCGCTTTGGCGGGGAGCATGTGAAGGCCGGCAACATACTGGTGAGACAGGTGGGAAGCAAGTTTCACCCGGGCCTCAACGTGGGCATGGGAAGGGATTTCACGCTCTTTGCCAAGGTAGACGGTGTGGTGCGCTTCGAGACAAGGGGACAGCGCCGCAGAGTGGTGAGCGTTTATACTGTTTGAGGCCATCCTGGCAGTGTTCAGATTCCACTTGAGGGAGGTCATGCCCAACCGTCTCCCGGGGCCAGGGCTCTGGGTGAAAAGCTAGGATGCATGCCTTTTCTAGATGAGGCCAAGATCCGCGTCCGATCAGGAAGGGGAGGGCGGGGCTGTATCAGTTTCCGAAGAGAGAAGTTTCGTCCAAAAGGGGGGCCTGACGGCGGAGACGGCGGCCGCGGCGGAGACGTGGTGATAGAGGCCTCTTCCCAAGTTCAAATCCTGCTGGATTACTCCTACAAGAGGCAATACCAGGCTAGCCCAGGCCGGCACGGAGAGGGAAATGACCGGCACGGAGCAGATGGAGAGGACTTGGTGCTTAGAGTGCCCGTAGGCACCCTTGTGCGGGACGCGGAAACTGGTGAACTCCTGGCGGATCTCACCCGTGCTGGCCAGCGCGTAGTGGTGGCAAGGGGGGGGCACGGGGGTAAGGGTAATGCCAGATTTGCCACCTCCACACGCCAGGCCCCCAGGTTTTCTACGCCCCCTGGAACAGGCCAGGAGCGCTGGATACTCCTGGAGCTGAAGCTCCTCGCTGACGTGGGTCTGGTGGGGCTGCCCAACGCGGGAAAGTCCTCTCTCTTGGCCAGAATCTCTTCCGCAAGGCCTAAAGTGGCTCCTTATGCTTTTACCACCTTGAATCCACACCTAGGGGTCGTAGAATCCGGGGACGGGGAGCGCATGGTAGTGGCCGATCTGCCCGGTCTTGTGGAAGGGGCCCATCGGGGGGTGGGTTTGGGGCTTCGATTCCTGAGACACGCAGAGCGCACCAGGCTCCTGCTCTATGTGCTGGATCTGGATCCCTCCCGCAAGAGCAGGGCTGTGGAAGACCTTCAGGTCCTGCGCCACGAGGTGGGAATGTACCAACCCTGCCTCTTGCAGAGGCCTTTCCTGGTGGCCCTCAACAAGGTGGATCTGCCTGGGGCCAGGCTGCGCGCCGAGGAAGCACGCCATGTGCTGCGCAAGGACTCCATAAGCTGCCATGAAATAAGTGCCATTACGGGAGAGGGTCTGGAGGGACTCCTGCAAGAGCTTTTTGCGAGGCTCAAGCAACTGCCTCCAAGGCAGGGAGGGAACACTGAAGGAGGTCTGATGGATTGAGGGATGAAATCAACCGAGCCAGCATCCTGGGCCAGGTAAGGCGGGTGGTTGTGAAGGTAGGAAGCGCAGTGCTCACCTCCGGCAAGGCAGAGGGGCTGGATGAGCAGCGTATCCAGAGCATGTGCGACGATCTTTCCAGCGTGCAAGGCAAGGGCTACGAATTGGTGCTCGTCAGCTCAGGGGCCATTGCCGCCGGTACCCGCAAGATAGGACTTCGCCGTAAGCCCAAGAGCATCCCCGAAAAACAGGCTGCCGCCGCAGTGGGCCAGGCTCGGATGATGTGGATGTACGAGAGGTGCTTTAGCAGAACAGGCAGGAAGGTGGCCCAAATCCTGCTTACCAGGGAAGACCTGGCAGAGCGCAGAAGATTCCTGAATGCCCGAAACACCCTTTTCACACTGATACGTTGGGGGATCCTCCCCATTATCAATGAGAACGACACGGTGGTAACAGAGGAGATCCAGTTCGGAGACAATGACTGCCTTTCCGCCTTGATCACCAACCTGGTGCAGGCCGAGCTGCTGGTCATTCTCACGGACACGGACGGGCTTTTTGAGAAAGACCCCAAGGCCCATCCCGGGGCAAAGCGCATAGCCGTGGTGCAGGATGTGGACGAGAGAATCTTTTCCATGGTGGAGCTCACAACCAGCGAGGTAGGCACCGGCGGAATGATCTCCAAACTTCAGGCTTCCCGTACAGCCTCTGTGTATGGGGTCCCCACTGTGATCACCAGTGGAGGGAGGGAGAGGGTCCTGGAAAGAGTTCTGGAGGGTGAGGAGCTTGGAACCTTGGTGCTGCCAAAGGAGAATCGGATAAACAGTTGGAAGCACTGGATAGCCTACTCGAGGACTGTTTGTGGAGCCCTGGTGGTGGACGAGGGGGCACGAAAGGCCCTGAGGGACAGGGGCAAGAGCCTTCTGCCATCGGGCATAAGAGAGGTGCGTGGGAACTTCGGCACAGGGGACTCTGTCAGCTGCATAGGGGAGAACGGGACGGAATTTGCTCGGGGCCTTGTGAACTACAGCTCGGAAGAGCTCCGCAGGATTCAGGGCTGCAAGACTTCAGAGATAGAATCCATATTGGGGTACAAGTACTTCGACGAGGTGATCCATAGGGATGACCTGGTTCTGATTCCTTGATATCAAGGGCTGCAGGAAGGAACTAATCCCACGGGAAAAAGACCACAGGAGGACAATCCATGAGTGTGCGGGAAGTGGCTTTGGCCGCCAGGGAGGCGGCTCGAGAATTGGCCAGGATTCCCTCGGATCTCAAGGACAGGGCTCTTGGCGCCATGGCCTTGGCGCTGCAGCAAGAGGCTCCCAGGCTCCTGGAGGAAAACAGAGTTGACCTGGAGCAGGCCCAAGAGGCCGGGCTTCCCCGGCCCATGTTGGACAGACTCACCCTTACAGAGAGAATCATCTCGGAGATGGCCCAGGGCATAAGGGAGGTAGCAGCATTGCCAGACCCTGTGGGGGAGGTGATCCGCATGTGGAGGCGCCCCAACGGTCTCCTGGTGGGAAGAATGAGAATCCCCCTGGGGGTTGTGGGTATCATCTATGAGGCAAGGCCGAACGTGACTGCGGATGCGGCAGCTCTTTGTATCAAGTCGGGAAACGGGGTGGTTCTCAGGGGGGGCTCCGAGGCTTTTCGCTCAAATCAAGCCATAGTGGACATCCTGCGCAAAGCTCTCAGATCAGAAGGCCTGCCCGAGGCCGCTGTGGGCATGATTCCAACAACTGACAGGGCAGCGGTCAGGGAGATGCTCCAGCTGGAGGGCATAATTGATGTCATCATCCCCAGGGGCGGGGAGGAGCTTATCAGGGCGGTTGTGGCGGAATCCAGGATACCGGTCATAAAGCATTACAAGGGGGTCTGCCATGTGTTTGTGGATCAGAGCGCGGATCTGGAGATGGCAGAGAGGATTTGTATGAACGCCAAGCTGCAAAGGCCGGCTGTTTGCAATGCCATGGAGACGCTTCTGGTGCATAGGGACATAGCCCCCGTTTTCTTGCCCAGGATAGGCTCCGCGCTGAAGGACAATGGAGTGGAGCTGCGTGGCTGTGGCCTAACCAGGGAGATTCTACCCTATGCGCTGGAGGCCACGGAGGAGGACTGGTACGCCGAATACAATGATTTGATCCTGGCCATTCGGGTGGTGAATGGGCTTGAGCAAGCCATGGAGCACATTGCCAGGTACGGTTCGGACCATACTGAATCCATCGTGACCCGGGACTACTCAAATGCACAGCGCTTTCTACAGGGAGTTCAGTCTTCTGTGGTCCTGGTAAATGCCTCCACCCGTTTCAGCGATGGATATCAGCTAGGTCTTGGGGCCGAGATAGGCATAAGTACCACCAGGCTTCATGCATATGGCCCCATGGGAGTGGAGGAGTTGACCACCACCAAGTTCGTGGTCTACGGTGATGGGCAGGTAAGGCAATAAGGTGCGCATAGGGGTATTCGGCGGGACTTTCGATCCCATCCACTACGGCCATTTGCGGCTGGCAGAGGAGGCCAGGGAATCCTTTTGTCTGGAGCTGGTCCTGTTCCTTCCGGCTTGCGTGCCTCCGCACAAGACCAACCAGCAGGTGGCTCCTGTAAGGCACAGGTTGGAGATGGTGAGAAGGGCAGTGGCGGGGAATCCTGCTTTCGAGGCATCCGACCTGGAGTGCAGCCGGCCGGGCGCCTCTTATTCGGTGGAGACCCTGTGTTTGCTTAGAGATTTGCAAGGTCCAGAGGCTGAGTTTTTCTTCCTGGTGGGGCTGGATGCCTTCTTGAACATCCATACTTGGAAGGCTTATCAGGAGCTTTTCACCATCAGCAGTTGGATCGTGTTTGGAAGGGCCGGATTCGGTCCTTCTGGAAAGAGGGCTTTGCCAGCCAAACTGCGCAGGCTTTTCTGCTATGATCCTGCAAGACGGGCCTGGGTTCACTCCAGCGGACACAGGGTTTTTTTCAGGAGGTTCCGCTCCCTCGAGATTTCAGGCACAGAGATAAGGAGTCTCCTGGGAAAAGGGCAGTCTGTCAGGTACCTTGTGCCCGAAGAGGTCGCCAGTTACATATCCCTTCACGGCCTTTACAGGGGAAATGGCGGGGCTGGGTCCAAGGAGAGAGGGCATGACTCTTAGTTCAGGCCAGGGGATTCCCAGGGGGCAGAGGGTTTCCGAGGAGAAGCCCTTGCTCATCGCCCAACTCATGAGGGACAAGAAAGCCCAGGATGTATTGGTCTTGGATTTGAGGAAGGTGGCCTCCTTCACCGATTACTTCGTCATAGGCACTGGCAGATCCGACAGGCAGGTACAGGCAATAGCAGAACACCTGGAGAGGGAACTCAAGGGGCTCAAGTGGAGGCCCACAGCCGTGGAGGGACTAGGTGTTGCGCGTTGGGTTCTAATGGATTTCGGAGATGTGATAGTGCACATATTCCAAAAGCAGGTCAGGGAATTCTACGACCTGGAAGGCCTCTGGTCGGATGCGCCCAGGCTCGAGCTTTCTGGGGAGGTGGATTCCCCGGAACCCGACCTGGAAGAGGAACCGTAGATTTTCCATCTGAGGGCCCTTGCAGGGCCCTACAGGCCTTCCCTTGAGCTCAAAAGAAGAGTCCTGCGCCGGGAGAGCGAGCAGAAGTGGGCCTGGTGGGGCATGCCATAGATTCGCTCAAGGCCCTGCTTGAGCTGGTTTTCCCCCAGGTGTGCGTGCTTTGTGAGGGGGACTGGAAGCCCTCCCCCGGGGAAAACCAGCCCCTCTTGGTCTGGAGGGGCCATGGGATCTGCGGCTCCTGTGCCAAGGAAATATCCTGGCTGGCCCCTCCTTTTTGTCCTTCTTGCGCCTTGCCAATCCATTCCCCGGCAGTGAGTTCCCATGTTTGCGGAGAATGCATGAGAGACCCGCCCCCCTTCTGCTCTGCCAGGGCCCTGGTGGTGTACAACCAAGAAGTGTTTCCCTTACTGCACAAGATGAAATACGGACCGGATGCTTCCCTTGCCAGATTCATGGGAGAACTGTTGGTCCTGAACCTGAAAGAGGAACTGCTCTCCCTGCTGACAGATCTCGTGGTCCCCGTACCGCTGCATGCCAGCCGAATAAGACACAGGGGCTTTAACCAGGCCGCCCTTATGGGAAAGGCTGTGTCAAGGACTTTGGGTGTCCCCCTGGAGTTAGGGCTCTTGGAACGTCACAGAGCCACACCTCCACAGGTGGGCTTGAACAGGATCCAGCGGCGGGAGAATGTGAAAGGGGCCTTCTCGGTGAGGCAGAAAGGCCTGATAAAGGGGAAAACCATCTTGCTGGTTGACGATGTTTACACCACCGGAGCAACACTGAGGGAGGCTTCCCGGGAGTTGATAAGAAAAGGTGCCGCTCAGGTTCACGTGCTCACTTTTGCCAGGGTGCTTTGAGGGCCTAAGCCCGGCAGAGAGTTTGGGTGGGCCGGACCTTTGATCCTTGTTGCCAGGTTCCAGGGCAAAAAGTGGAGGTGGTCCCCGGCCCCCTGGAGGCCGGGTTGCACCAAGGCTTCTAACATGCTATTTTGCTTTGAAATTCAACTCCAGGCTGCACTGTTCAGCACTGGCGGGGAATCCAGGTCGTTTCCTGTAAAGTGGCCTGATGCATCAGGCCACCACCGACCCTGGTACGTCTGGAAGATGGGGCAGGGGGAAATTTGAGATAGGCAAGTAGTAAGAGATGCAGGGGCTTGCAATTGAGCCCTGAGGATTGATCCGGGGAAGTGGAAGAAGATATGTGTTGAACAAGCCTTTGGAGGTGTGATGGGCGAGTCCAAGAGAGGCCCAAAGGCCGTGTGGGCAGTGGGAGGTGGGAAGGGGGGTACAGGGAAGACCCTCATTGCAAGCAACATGGCCATATGTCTTGCCAAGAGGGGTCATAGGGTGCTCCTGGTGGATGCGGATGTGGGAGGGGCGAATCTGCACACTTGCCTCGGGATAGAGAGGCCTAGGTACACCCTGGGGAGCTTCTTCCAGGGAAACCATGGCGACTTGAGCGATTTCATGGAGGAGACAGGGGTGGCCAATCTTCTTTTGGTGAGCGGCACCCTGGACTATCCGGTAAGGGGCCCCAAGGTCAGGGACATGAACAGGCTGCGCAACGCTTTGAAGCGTGCCCAGGTGGATTATGTGATCTTGGATATAGGCTCGGGAAGTGCCCAGACCACCCTTGAGCTTTTCCTCATGGCCAGCCTCGGGGTGTATGTGATAGTGCCAGAGCCCACCTCCATAGAAAACACTTACAGGTTCCTCAAAGAGGCCCTTTACTGGACCTTGGTGAAGAGCACCAGGAAACGCTCGGTGAAAAATGCTCTGAATCGGGCATTTCACGTGGAAAGAGTGGAGGATTTTCGACCTGTGCCGGAAATGCTCAAGCAGTTGGGCCGCACAGAGCCGCTGGTCAGCAGGATCCTGAGATCGAACCTGGAGAGCTTCCAGGTGAGGCTTGTGCTGAACCAGGTGCGGCGTTACGAGGATGTGGAGGTGGGCTTCTCGGTTCGAAGCGCTGTGCACAAGTACTTTGGCCTGAGGGTGGACTATAGTGGGTACATTAATTTTGACGAGAGGGTGATCCAGTGCGTTCGTTCGCGCCAGTCCCTGCTTCAGAGCTTTCCGGAATCAAACGCTGCCAAGTGCATAGAGAACTTGACCCAGAGGTTACTGAGTCAGGGGCAGCTTGCCTTTGATTTCTTTTGACACGAGGCCCAGACATCCCATGATAGAGCTTGGCACCCTGAATCCTTACGAGGTCTTGGATGTGGATCCAAGGGCCACTGTGGCCGAGATCAAGAGGGCCTTCCAAATAGCCCTCAAGACTTACGGCCCGGGCCACATGGCCACAGCAGGGCTGTTCACAGAGGAACAGCGTGAGGAGATCCTGAACAAGGTTCACGAGGCGTACAACGTGCTGATGGATCCTGAACGCAGGACTCATTGGGACGAGATCCTGAGGCAGAAAGGTCTTTACCCCCTGGAGGCAGAGCAGCAATTCAGGCTGCCAACTGCGGACCAGGTGCCACCCGTACCGCCCAAGTCAAGGGTAGTGGAGATCCAATCCACGGAAGATCCCAAGCTAAGGGAAGAGAGAGAACAGCTTGTGAAGGAGCTCTTGAGCGCAGCAGAACAAAGAGCGCAGTGGACAGGAGCACTGCTTCGCCAGGTTCGGGAAGCTCGCCATATAACCCTGGAGGAAGTAGCGCAAAGAACCAAGATCGGGCGCGGCCATCTTCGCTCCATCGAGGAGGATTCTTACGATTTCTTGCCCCCCGACGTGTACGTAAAAGGTTTTATAACGCAGATAGCAAAGGTGCTCGGACTGGAACCCTCCCAAGTGGTTCCTCGGATAATGGAGCACATAAGGAGAAGCAGGGGGCCCCGCTGAGAGTCAAGATGAAGCTCGGGTTGATGCAGTGGGAGTTCTACCAGAGACGGGAAAGGAGATGTCCAAGATGTTTGATGCTTATCCCAAACTTGTGGTGCTCAAGAATGGGACTCCTGTGTTGCTTCGGCCAATGGTGTCGACGGACGAGCCGGCTCTGAACGATTTTTTCTCCAGGATCCCCGAGAGGGAGAGGTGGTTCAGAAGGGAAAACGTGTCCGATCCGCAGGTGGTCAGGAGTTGGTTCCAGCAAATGGACTACCAAAGGGTCCTCCCCATGGTGGCGGTAAGAGAATCCGATGGGTTGATAGTGGCAAACCTGAGCCTTCACAGGCGGTCATGGGGATGTCTTAGCCACGTGGGGCATATCCGCATAATGGTTGACCCTCAGTACAGGGGCCAAAGACTGGGCACCTGGATGCTCTTGGACCTGGTGAAACTAGCCATGGGAATGGGTGTGGAGAAGCTGGTGGCCGAGTTCGTGGCAGGGGTGGAGGATGCGGCCATGAGGGGGGTTCAAAAGCTGGACTTCTTCAAGGCAGCTGTCTTGGAAGACTATGTCAAGGACCCCCAGGGCGGATACCACGATCTTGTGATAATGGTGAAAAACCTGCACCGGGACTGGAGTGACTTCTGATGGGCTCCAGCATCGGGGAGGCCCGTGAACGCAGGGTGAAGACCCCGAGAGGAGAGCTCTTGTTCAGGTCCTTGTGCCCGCCTGGTTGCTTTGCGGGCCTGAGACTGGACCCAGGACTGGGCAGCTTCCCCCATTATTCCTCCATGATACAAAAGCTGGAGATGTTCGAACGCATTGCCTCGGGCGAGGATGGCAACGTGCTCTTGGCAGTGGCCAATGGGGATACGGTGGTGGGGTATGCCTGTTGCTACTACCCGGCCCCTGGGGAAAGGTGGTCTGCTCTAGGGAAACTCATGTACGAGATGGGCGCCATCGAGGTGAGCAGAAACTGGAGAAGTCTGGGGATTGCCCAGGAGCTGGTTCGCATGGCCATGGACAGGGATTTTTATGAAGACAAGATCGCCTATATGAACGGCTTTTCCTGGCACTGGGACCTGGAAGGCACCGGCTTTACCCTGGCCCAGTACCGCCAGATGATGATAGACCTGATGAAACCTTACGGTTTTAAAGAATATCCAACCAACGAGCCCAACATAGCCATTAGAGAGGAAAACGTGTTCTTGGCCCGCATAGGTTCAAGGGTCTCTGAACAGGATGTTGGCCGATTCCGAAAACTTCTGTTCGGAATCTCAGAATGAGGAACAACCGGCATCGTTCAAGAGGAGTAAATGATAAGGGCCAACAAACGGGTAGACTTGAAGTAACCGGGCTGTGCCCCCAGAGAGTCTTCCTGTGTGATAACACCCAGCAAGGGTTTTGGGTGCGGACAACTTAGGGCATCCCGAGGGCCTTGGGCTTTGGCCCAAAATTTCCTGGGCCCGGGGAATGAGCCGGGCCAGAGTGCAACCCGAATCGCTCCCCTAAGGTTGAGGGCCCAATTCCCATGCCCAGGATCAGCGTCCAAGGAATTTTTGGCGAATCTCGTCTCGCTCCTGGGGGCTCAATTTCTCCGGGTTCCTGAGTTTCTGGCGGTAGCGCAGCTGTTCCTCAGGTGGAAGGCTTCTCCATTGCTCAAAGCGCTTGCGGTACAGATCCTGGTCCTGTGGAGGAAGGCTCTTCCACCTCTGCCACCTCTCCCGTAAGCTCTCACGCTGCTCAGGGGGAAGGGAACGGAACTGCTCGAGTCTTTGATGCAGCCTCTGCCTCTCCTCCGGTGTGAGTTTCCCTGGGATCCCAGAGGGAGCACTGCGCCTTTGGGCAGGCGGAGGTGGAAGCTTGCGCTCCGCTGCAGGAGGGGGTCTCAGCCTCTGGAGAGGATCCTGGTCGAAGTTTCTTTCCGAAGCGATGAACATCCTGGATCCTGGTATATCAGTGGCAGCGCATGGGAACGGAGTCAGCCCCAAGAAGATGATACACCCAAGAGCCCAAAGCGCCTTCCAGGACATGATTGCCACCCCCCGGAATACTCCCAACTCTTTGCCGCCTGTGCTTTTGAATATCCCAGGCTCCCTGCAGGACAGAATCTTTCTCAGAGCACGGCCTCCTTCTTGTCCAGGATTTGAACCAATCTCTGGATTACGTCCATGTCCTCCAACAGCTCCATTTCTTCCAAGAGATCCTTTTCCTGGGCCAAGAGCCTTTCCTCGCTTTCCAAGCCTGCCATTTCCCCCCCGGGGGGTGAAAAATGCTGCCATCCTAACCAGCCCGCCAAGAGAATCACCAGGACCCCGGCCAAGGCAGAAACCGGCAGCCTCAAAGGCCGGACCCTCTCCTTGATACCCCCCGCTCTCCTGTCCAGTGCTTGTAGAATTGAGCTGCGCACTCTGGCCGATTCAAGAGAGTCGGGCTGGGGCAAACGCCAAGAGTCTTCCACCCTTAGTAACACGGCCTTGAGCTGTTCTCTCTCCTCTTGGCATCTGGGGCACTTCTCCAGATGTTGCCGCCAATCATCATGCCCGGGAAGAGCCTCCCCGTGTACATCTAGCAAGAGGTGCTCTCGGAAACGGGAACATTCCTTCATGACCCTCCCCTCCTTCATCCTCAGAGCCAGTCCTTGAGGTCTTGCTGAAGTTTGTGCGTGGCCCTGAAAAGATGACTCTTGACAGTTCCCTCGGCAGCCCCCATGAGCTGGGATATCTCCTTGAGGCTCATGCCGTGGATGACTTTGAGCTGGAGAGCCATCCTTTGTCTTGGGGGAAGTGCCTCAAGGGCCCTGCGCACCTGCCTGGAAAGCTGCTTGCTGCTGAGCATGGCCAAAGGGTCTGATCCCGGGGTGGGATCTGCCTGTGCCTCCAGCTCGTCGGTTTCCTCCTGCTCATCCGATCTGAATCTCCAAAAGGAAAAGAGATTCTCCCAGCGCAACTTCTTCCGTCTTCCGTCCAGGCAGGTGTTCACCACAATCCTGAAAAGCC
Source organism: Desulfarculaceae bacterium (assembly GCA_037443445.1). GTDB lineage: Bacteria > Desulfobacterota > Desulfocorpusculales > Desulfocorpusculum > Desulfocorpusculum > Desulfocorpusculum. Next base: position 15,398 of record JBBIOJ010000035.1, read on the forward strand.
ATGTGTAGAATGCCGAATCCCCCCTGAAATTTCCTATGTTGCGAAAAGCCCTCAGGAAGGCCTCCTGGGTGAGGTCCTGGGCTTCCAAGGTGTCGCCCAGGCACATATGCAAGGCCAGGGAGTAAGCCCGGTCCTGGTGGCGCACCACCAGTTCCTCGAAGGCTTTTCGATCCCCACCTTTGGCCAGCTCCACAAGCTCTTCATCGCTGAGGTCCATGTAGACCGTTGATCGCTCCTGTGTTTCAATCCATGAGACTACCTGATCCTTATAACACAGGAGCTTTTTGCTCACAACAGAAGGTTCCAGCACGGCCGAGCTTGTTTCCATCGCCTCTGCGGTTCCATCCCGGTTTTCGCTAATTTTGACTGGCGGCAGCATGGAAAAGGTTTACCGAGAGTTGAACTAATTGTGTTAGAATTCTCTTAGGGGGATTGCGGATCGGAGATGCCCAACAGGAGGTGTCCCATGAAGGCCGGGATCTTCCTCACAGGAACAGGGCCAATCATAATATTGACCAGCTTCGATTCCCTCACAGATCCGAAATTGGTGGAGAAGCTGGCCAGCAAAGGTGTACGCAAGTTTGTAGCTTACGAGCTCCCTCTGGAAAAAGTAAAACAGAGGTACGGAGAGCATTACCAAGTGGTGCTTGAGGACTTGAAGCAAAGCGATGATTGCCGAGTATTGGACTTCAATGGGCACAGTGTATTACAGAACTTCAATTTCTCCGATTGGGGCAAGCCCCAATACCATGAAGGTTAGGTGGAAATTGCATAAGATACAAGCCCTTTTTCCCGATCCGGTCCCCCGAGAGAGTCGGAACTTCCCAAAGCCCTCCTGGACCACTTGTCATTGGCGGGGGTATGGCAGGAGGATTGAAGTGGGGAGGATCAGTCAAACTAATTTCACGTGAAGGTGTTTGCTTGGTTGTGCAGGACAGGGGAATCAGAACTGCCCCGTGGCCCGGGATTCCAGGGGATGCGGCTTTGTGCCTGGTTCCAAGTCCCCTGGGTCATGCCGGATCATCGAGATTGAGTTGATGAGGAGGACAGTGGCGTGAAGGATCAGTGGGCTAAACTCCTGGTTGTTTTGGGTGGGGGTCTGGTGGGTGGCATGATGGGTGGGGCCCTCCTGGGAGGCCAAATGGTATCGGCCCAAAGGGCTGTGCTGCAGGAGAAGGTAATGGCTGCAGAAGAGTTCCGGGTGGTTGATCGTTCAGGCAGGACAGTGGGGAGGTTGGCTGCCCACCAAGGTGGGGGTGCCAGGCTAGTACTATACGACCCGACAGGCCGCGTCAGGCTCATGGCCGGGCTGGATCCTTTTGGAGAGTCTTTTCTTTCCTTACACGACAGCCAGGGGGAGTTCAGGGTGGTCCTGGGCACCTGGATGGAGGGCACTCCGCAGCTGACTCTTCTTGACCCCTTAGCCTCAGGCAGGGCCAGCCTGCGGCTCGGGCAAGGCAATGATCCCTCCCTTGAGCTGCGAGATCAGGGGGGACACCCCAGGATGGTGGCCAAAGTGGGCTCTCAGGGGGATCCCTCCTTGCTTATCATGGACAAAGGGGAGACCATCAGGGCTCACTTGGGCTTCAGCGAAGAGGATGACGTGCTCTTGAACTTCTATGACCAGGAAGGAGAGCCCAGGGCAGGTCTCGGGGTCTTGGCCAAAGGGGAACCCACCCTTCAGATGGGGGATGCGGGAGGAAACCTGAGGCTGGCCCTTGGAGCCATGAGAGTGAAGGGGGAAAGTCCTGGGAAAGGGGATTTGACTCCGGTATCTTCCATCCTGCTTTTGGATGAAGCCGGGGGTGTTCTGTGGGCCGCCCCTGCAAGAGATTGAGAGCCGGGAAAAAAGCTCCCAGTTCTTGCCTTTGCTGAACAACAAGAGACAAAACAAGTGAAAATGCTCCAAGCTGCACAGACTTTGAGGAGTACAGGGTGGGAGTGTACGGCCCGACCCCATTCATTCTTGGAGCTGGGCGGAGCTAAGACCCTTCTTGAGCCAGTCTCACACACAAAGAGCGTTTCTGAAAAAAGTCCTTTCAGTGTAAGTCTATCCAATGGTTACGTAGCCTTGTACAGTGCTCGGGGCCAATGCTCTGCGAGTCCGACGGGTCAAGATATTGCCCCTCGTGACAGCCTAGATGGAGAAGATCGCGGAGGGCTCTCCTGAAAAATTCTCTTGACATCCCCCTCCATGTAGGGTAACAAAGACTAGTTACAAAGAGACTAGTTAGAAGTAAATTACCTCACGGCTTCCGGGAAGCCTCGGAGGCCCTTTTTGGGGAGGAGGGCTGGGATGTCCAAGTATGAGCTCGTGGTAATGGGTTTTCTTCTGGATGAGCCCATGCACGGCTACCAGATCAACCAGCTGGTCAAGGTGCACCGCATGGACTCCTGGGCCAAGATAAGCCCTCCCATGATTTACAAGACCCTTTCGGCCCTCGAGGAACAGGAGATGGTGAGCTCCCGCAGGGAAAGGGAGGGTCTAATGCCTGAGCGCCGGGTCTACAGCCTCACCCCCAAGGGTCGGGAACGGCTGGCCAGACTCGTGGAGAAATCCCTGCTGGACAAGAACATCACCTATGACCTTTCTAATTTGGGCTATTTTTTCATCTTTGCCCTGGGGAGGGAAAAGGCCCTGGATTGTCTTAAGCAGAAAAAGGTGCTCCTGGAGAAGACTATCAGAAGCCTCAGAAAGAGAATGGAGGAGTATCGGGGCAAGACCCCGGTGAACCGTTTCCTGGTCTTGGAGAAAGATCATGACAGGTTCAGAAGCGAGCTGCACCACCTCAACGTCATGCTGGACAGGGTGGAGCATTGTCAAGAGTGGTCCCAGGTGGCTTTCCTGGATGAGGCGGAGAAAGCCCCTGGAGGGCCAAGGAAGGTCGCGGAGAGGGGGTGATGGCCGGGGGAAAAGATGACTCTTGAGCGAAAGCTGCAACTGGGTGATGGTAGGGCATCATCAAGAACGGATCTCAGGAACTGTCGCTGTCAAAAAAAAAGGAGGTTGCAATGTCCCTGGATTGGCTGCCCAGAGAAAAAGGCATGAAAGACCACGACCTTTGGGGGGATGAGCATTTTGGGAAGGAGGCCCCCTGTACGATTTATGAAAAGCGTCCCATATTGGATCCCAAGGGCCAGCCGGTGGAGGGGCTTTACTCGGCCTGGGTGATCCTGAATAACCCGAGGCAATACAATTCCTACACCACCGAGATGGTAAAGGGGGTCATCTCTGGCTTTCACAAGGCCTCCATGGACAGAAGCGTTGTGGCCGTGGTTTTCACCGCCATGGGTACAGATGCCTTCTGCACGGGGGGTAATACCAAGGAGTATGCGGAGTATTATGGCGGGAACCCCCAGGAATACGGGCTGTACATGGATCTTTTCAACGGTATGGTGGATGCCATTCTGAACTGCAAGAAGCCGGTGATTTGCAGGGTCAACGGCATGAGGGTTGCCGGCGGACAGGAAATAGGAATGGCCTGCGACCTGACCGTTGCCTCAGACCTGGCAGTGTTCGGGCAGGCCGGCCCCCGCCACGGCTCGGCTCCTGACGGCGGTTCCACGGACTTCCTGCCCTGGTTCCTCAGCATGGAGGATGCCATGTGGAACTGCGTTTCCTGCGAGGTCTGGAGCGCTTACAAGATGAAGAGGCTGGGGCTCATCTCCAAGGTGGTGCCGGTCATCAAAGAAGGGGACAAGTGGGTGCGCAATCCCCAGGTCATAACCGAGAAGTACGTGGAGGACGGGGAGATAGTGTACGGTGAGTTCAAGAAGGGCGAGGAGCTGGCCAAGGCCAGAGCCTATGTGAAGGAGGCCACAAAAGACCTGTCGCTCCTGGATCAGACCGTGGGCGAGATCCTGTGGACCTTCACCAACCTTTTCCCAGGTTGCCTCATCAAGTCCATAGACGGAATCCGAATGAAGAAAAAGTTTTTCTGGGACATGACCAAACTGGCCAACCGGCACTGGCTCTCCGTGAACATGATGACAGAGGCTTTCCTGGGCTTCCATGCTTTTAATACCAAGAAGATCACAGGCAAGGACCTGATAGACTTCATCAAGTACAGGCAGCTTCTGGCCCAGGCCCATCCCTTCGACGAGGAACTCAAGGAGGCAGTGCTGGCCAAACCCCAGAGCTGATCGGCTTGAACACGGGCGGGACCTTCTGGTCCTGCCCGGAGTTAAGCCCGCTTTTTTTCAAAGGGAAGAGGAGGTGAAGGGGTGAAGGAGGGCTTTGAGTTCATCGCAATGGAGCTGAAGGAGAAGGTGGCCTGGCTCACCTTGAAAAGGCCCCCCCTTAATTGGATGAACATACAGATGATGGAGGAGATCAACCGGGCCTTGGGAGAGCTGATGGGTTCCCCCCCCAACCTGCTGGTTTTCCGGGCTGAGGGGAAAGCCTTCTCGGTCGGAGTGGAGGTGGCAGACCACCTGGGAGACAAGGCCAATTATATGATAGAGGTTTTCCATGGGATCTTCCGCCGCATGGACTCCCTTGGGGTGCCCAGCCTGGCAGTGGTGCAGGGAGCAGCTCTCGGGGGAGGATGCGAGCTGGCAGCCTACTGTGACATGGTGCTTGCAAGCGAAAAGGCCCGCTTTGGTCAGCCCGAGATACAGGTGGGAGTGTTTCCTCCCATCGCTGCCTTGGCCTTTCCCAGGATGATAGGAAGGAAAAAGGCCATGGAGTTGGTGCTCTCCGGGGAAAGCATCTCGGCTCAGGAGGCTCTCCAGATAGGGCTTGTGAACAAGGTTGTGCCAGCCGAGAGCCTGGAGGCCGAAGTCCAGGCCTGGGCTTCCCGATTTGCCAAGCTAAGCGGGGTGGTTCTCAGGCTTGCCAGGAGAGCTTTGGTGGAAGGATGGGACACCCAAGTGGAAAGGGGGCTGGCCAGAATAGAAGAGATCTACCTCAAGGAGCTCATGAACACCCAGGATGCCAAAGAGGGGCTCCAGGCTTTCCTGGAGAAAAGGGAGCCCGTCTGGAAAGAGAGATAGGGACCTCTCACCAAGAGGTTCGGCTGACCCGTGCAGGGGGGATTTGCCTTCTTCCCGCCAGGAGGGCCTGCTCCATGGAAATCAACAGGGATTTTGTGGCACCATGCGGGCTTTACTGCGGAGTGTGTGCCATTTACATAGCTCACAGGGATGGGAATCAGAGGCTCAAGGAAAAGCTGGTGGCACTTTATCGTGGGAACACGCCGGGCAAGGGCGCACTGCCCAATGCCCAGGGGCTCACCCCAGAGGACATAAGGTGTCAGGGCTGCCTTTCACAGGATCAGTTCATGCACTGCAAACAGTGCCAGATCAGGGCCTGCACCCAACAAAAGGGCTATGAAGGCTGCCACCAGTGCTCGGAGTTCCCCTGCGCCCACATCCAGAATTTCCCAATGAGCGTGGGCAAGAAAGTGATTCTCAGGGCCATCCCCCGCTGGCGAGAGGTGGGCACTGAGAGGTGGATCCAGGAAGAGGAGGCCCGCTACAGGTGCCCCGGATGCGGGCACAAGCTCTTCCGGGGTGCCATGAGGTGCCAGCTTTGCAAGATGGAGGTGGATTTGGACTGAGCTGGTTTGTGACCAAGGCCTAGCGCATGGGGTTCAGGCCCACCGTGTGCCCGGGAATTCACAAGATGTTGCTGCCCAAAGCCCTTGCCAAATAATATGGGGATGCCCCAAGAGCCCCCAAGGCGTCTTGGAGCCAGCTCAAGCATATGTCTGTTGAACGACCTGGCCCAGACCCAAGACCAAGTCTGCTTTGCAAATCAGTGAGCCAGGGGAAAAATATCAGGTTGTTGGCCCTGGTATCCTTGCCGGTGAGGCGCTTGAACTTCTGGAAAAGCCCAATTGTTTGCCCCAAGGCAATGGCCCTCTTGAAAAAAAAGCCGGCCCCTGCGGGTTGGAATTCAGGGCGCGGGGGCTTGGAGCTTGTGCAGGGGCACTGGGCGGTGATACTTTCTTGTTGTTCCAATCCGGTTTGATCCCTTCTGCTCCAGGGACCCCACAGGTTGGAAGCGCTGGTTCTAGGAAGAAAAGGGAGCGGACGCATGATAAGTGCAGGAGTTGACTGCGGAGCCAAAACGGTCAAGGTTGTAATTCTTGGAGAGGCAGGGATACTTGGCTGGAGCCTGCTCGTGGCCGCAGCGGACACCTCGGCAGCAGTGGAGAGGGCTTACGGGGAGGCTTTGGATCGGGCCGGGGTTTCAAGGCAGAGGGTTAAGAGAATAGTTGCCACCGGATGCGGCAAGCTCCAGGTGGGTTTCCACCAGCACCTTGTCACCGAGGTGAGTGCGGATGCACGGGGTGCCGTGTATCTTTTCCCCAATGCCAGAACCGTCATAGATGTGGGAGCCGAGGAGGCAAGGGCTCTCAGGACAGATAGCCAGGGAAGGCTGGTTGATTTCGTGATCAACGACAGGTGCGCGGCCGGGGCCGGGGTGTTCCTGGAAAGCATGGCCCGGGCCCTGGAAGTCAAGCTGGAAGAGATGGGCCCCTTGGCCCTTCAGGCCTCAAGAAAGGTATGCCTCAATGCCCAGTGCACGGTCTTTGCGGAAAGCGAGGTGGTCTCCCTGATGCATGCTAACACGCCTAAGCCTGACATGGCCCGGGCAGTCCACGACGCCATAGCGGAGCGCATAGCTTCCATGGTGAGGCGGATAGGGGTGGAACCTGAAGTTGTAATGGTAGGCGGGGTGGGCAGAAACCCAGGGGTGGTCGAGGCCTTGAGCGATCTTTTGGGAGTAGAGGTGAGAGTCCCAGAGCAACCCGAACTGGTGGGTGCTTTGGGGGCGGCACTCCTGGGGGCCGAGATGGGTTGAGGGAAGAAAAAGAATCTGCAAGATTCACAATAGGCCCAGGGCCAGAGGCCGCAAGCAGAAGCCGGGTCTGTCAAAGGGCCTGGAAGCCACCATGTGGCAGGAGCAGGGAATGTCTGGTTTTCTTGCATGGGAAGAGTTCAGGTGGAATTCCCCCGAGTTGGACTGGAGACAGGCCAGAGTGATAACCGGGGGGGTGGATGTGGGTTCGGTGAGTACCCAGGCCGTGGTCATGTTGGACGGGGAGCTCTTTTGTTACTCCAACATCCACACAGGCCCAGAGAGTGGGGGGAGCGCCATCAGGGCCATGCAGTGGGCTTTGGAGCCCACAGGCCTCACCATAGAGAAAATTCACTACGTTGTGGGCACCGGTTACGGCAGGGTGAATGTGCCTTTTGCCGGCCGCACAGTAACCGAGATAGCCTGCCACGCCAAAGGCGCCAACTTTGTCTACGGTTCCTCTGTGCGTACCATTTTGGATATGGGCGGGCAGGACTGCAAAGCCATCCGGTGTGATCAGGAAGGGAAGGTGCTGTCTTTCCTCATGAATGATAAGTGCGCGGCCGGAACTGGCCGAGGCATGGAGGTCCTGGCTGAGCTGATGGGCCTCCCCCTGCAGGAGATGGGGGAGATCTCCCTGAAGGTGGAGCAGGAGCCTCCACCTGTGAGCAGCACGTGCGTGGTTTTCGCCAAGAGCGAGGCTTCCAGACTCTTGCGCTCCGGTTGGCCCAGGGAAATGGTGGCTGCAGCCTACTGTTCTGCCATGGCCCGAAGGGTGGTTGTCCTGCTCGAGAGGCTAGGCGTTGAGAGGGAGTTCGCCGTCACAGGCGGGATAGCCAAGAACCTGGGGGTGGTGGCACGCATAGAAAGGGAGCTGGGACTAAAGAGCCTTGAACCAAAATACGACACCCAACTGGCCGGGGCCATCGGGGCCGCTCTGTTTGCCATGTCCATCCTGGAGAGAAAAAACCAACCCTGAGACAGCCCGTGGGGATCCTGCCGTATTCCCCTGGGCGTGCCCCGGCTCCTCAAAAAAAGTGTTGACAAGATTTTTGGGACCAGATAGATTGATACTAGTCGCAAAGAGACTAGTATCAATTTAGCGTGAGGTCCCAGGCCTTTCGGATTTGACCTCTGGCCTTGAGGTCCAAAGTGGGTCCTGGGATGGCTGATCCGGGCCCTGAGGCGGCCGGAACAAACCGTTCAGCTTCACACTGGGGGGATGACATGCGTTACTCCGAGACAGGGTTCAACCTGGAAATCGATTTGTCCCGAGGGAGCATAGAAAGGGTGGAGACAGACCCGAGGCTCACCCCGCTATACCTTGGTGGGTTAGGGACAAATTCCAAGATCCTGTGGGAAAGGGTACCACCCGAGGTAGAGCCTTTCTCTCCTGAAAACCTCCTCATATTCAGCTCCGGGCTGCTATGCGGCACCCCCGCCCCCGGGGCCAACAGGACAATCATTTCCTCCATTTCACCCCAGACCCAGCTAATGGGTTATTCCATGATGGGTGGGTTTTGGGCCCCTGAGCTGAAGTATGCTGGATACGACAAGGTGGTCATCAAGGGTAAGTCCCCTGAGCTGGCGTACATATGGATCAACAATGACAAGGTGGAGATAAGAGATGCCAGCCACCTCAAGGGCAAGAGCACTTACGAGACCGCCGAGCTGATTCGGGAGGAGCTCAAAGAACCGAAAGCCCAGGTCATGGCCATAGGTTTGGCTGGCGAGAACAGGGTCTATTTCTCCTCCATCGAGAGTCACAGGGGAAGTGCCAGCAGGCTGGGTCTCGGAGCCATCATGGGCGACAAGAACCTGAAAGCCATAGCCGTGAGGGGCACAAAGGATCTCAATATTGCCAAGTCCGCCGAGTTCATGGAGATATGCAACCAGGTCCTGGAATACATCCAGCACCGGGCCAACAACCCCCTCAAAGGAGTGCCTCCCATCCTGGCCAGGATAGGTTCCCCACAGGAAATGGCAATACATGACGAGGAGTGGCACACCATCGCCTTTGCCTGGGGGAACGCAAGGCACAGGCGAAAGGATTTTTGGAACAAGGATGTGGAAAAGAAATGGACCGACGCGCTGGAGTCGGCCAGAAAGAGGCTCATAAGCTGTTACAACTGCCCTGTGCGTTGCGCTGGCATCATCTCCATTCCCGGATATCCCACTTACACCATGAAGTGCTTCTCCAAGCTCACCTATGTCATGGCAGCCATGGCGGATGATCTGGACTTCGGTCTGAGGATAGCGGGCCGGGCGCAGGAGTACGGACTGGATGGCTTCTCTGCCCCGCAGGTCATGGCTTTTGCCCTGGAGCTGCATGAGGCCGGGATTCTGACTGATCAGGACTTGGAGGGCATGCCCTCGGACAAAGAGGGGAAGTTCAATTGGCTTCTGGACAGGATAGTGAGGAGGGAGGGAATAGGCGACATCTTGGCAGACGGAGTCTACTGGGCTGCTCGCCGAATAGGCAAGGGGGCCGAGGCCTATGATCACAACACCATCAAGAAACACGAGCAGATCCCCATCAAGCTGGGCATGCTGAATCCCATTTACTTCCTCATGTGGTCCACAGGGGAGAAGATAAACATCACCCAGATCGAAGGGCAGATACCCCAGGCACCTCTGCCCAAGGAGGTCAGGGAGGAGTTTGTGAGGGACTGGGTGCACGTGCCCAGCGGCAAGGAAGAAAAATTCAAGGAATTCATCCTGGAGTGGGGTGAGGAGGGGAAGGTATTCCCCTTCTATCCCTCGGTGGATGTGATCTGTGACCTGGTGGACTGGCAGGAGATAATGCATTACATAGACGATTCCACGGGGATATGCGCCGGGCTTTCCTCTTTCCCTCTCAAGCCCCCTTACCACATACACAACCTGGCGCCTTTGATCTCCTATGCCACAGGTCTGGACATGGACGAGGACTCTCTTTGGACTGCGGCCAGCAGGGTCCGGAATCTGGTCAGATCCATAAACATAAGAAGGGGAATGAGAAGGCAAGACGAGCGCCCCCCGGAGGATCACTGGAAAAAGAGGTTCCCCGAGTACGAGAACCAGCTTCTGGAGGAATACTACCGTTATAAGGGCTGGGACAGCCAGGGGATACCCACCAGGGAGACGCTCCAGAACCTGGGTTTGGAATACGTGTACCAGGATTTTTTGGAAAGGGGTATTTTGGGGGGCTAGGCTGAGGGGGTTCATGGGCTCAGGCCTCGGGAGAACACGAGGGAGGGCTTTCAGTTGTGACCCCCAGGCCGGGCCAAGTTTTCACCGGTCCTTTTGGGGTGGGCCGGGTAAGGTGAAAGGAGTAGAAGGTGCAGAAAAAGAAAATAAAATCCATAAGGGTGGATGTGGACAAGTGTAACGGCTGCAGGGCCTGTGAGGTGGCCTGCTCAGCCTTTCATTCCTCTCCCAAGTATGCCAGCAACAACCCGGCCAGATCCAGGATCAGGGTGATCAGGGACGAGCTGGACAATGTTTTCCTGCCTATCAGGGCCGGTTATCACGCTGAGGCGGAGTGCGCCGGGAGGCACTCCTATGTCATAGAGGGCAGGGACTACGGGGAATGCAATTTCTGCAATGCCTCTTGCTCTTCCAGGGATTTGTTCAAGGAGCCAGACTCGGGCCTGCCTCTGAAATGCGACATGTGCGAGGACGACCCAGAGCTAAAAGAACCCATGTGCGTAAAGTGGTGCCTGGTGGATGCCTTGACCTACGAGGAAAGAGAGGAACAAGGAGAGGAAGATGCCAGGCCCGAGGATCTGGAGATGGGTGTGGAGGCCCTTCTGGACAAGTACGGTATGGAGAAGGTCATAGAGACCATAGCCAGGCTCTCGGGGGAAAAGGTCTCCAAGAAGGAATGAGTCTGCCGGAGACCAAGCCGGGGGCAGGGCAAAGCCCGGGGGGGCTGGGAAAACTCCGGTGAAGGGCATGGCTTTTGGGCGCGCCCCCCCCTTGGGGCTTGGCTGCGCAGAAGTGCCCTTGGAAGGAGAGAGACAAAGTGGAGAGTGTGGCACCTTACAAGGAAATCGTAGAGCTCGTAGAGCAGTCTGGGGGGGAGTCTTTCAGGTTATGTTATCAATGCGGTCTTTGTGACGCAGTATGCCCCTGGAATAGGGTCACCAGTTTCAGCATGCGCAGGATAATCCGGGAGGGGGTCTTTGGCCTTACTGAGATAGAGGGGGAGGAGATCTGGCGCTGTACCACCTGCGGGACCTGCCCTCAGCGTTGCCCCAGGGGAGTGAATCAGATAGAGGCAGGGGTGGCCTTGAGGAAGATTGCAACTGACTATGGCATATTTCCGGCCTCGGTGAAGCCCATTCGCACGGTGAGCGCCAGCCTGGTTGGAGAGGGTAACCCCCTCAACCAGGAAAGGGCCAACAGGGCCAACTGGGCACAGGGGCTTGCTGTGAAGAGCTACCAGGAGGGCACCGAGATACTGTACTTTGCCTGCTGCTATCCCAGCTATGACGCCAGGCTGAAGAAGGTGGCCAGGGCTACAGCCACGGTGCTGGGCAAAGCCGGGGTGGATTTCGGAATTCTCGGACCCAAAGAAAACTGCTGTGGGGAAAGCATCAGAAAAACAGGGGATGAGCAGCTGTTCAAACGTTTGGCCAGGGAAAACATGAAGAGTTTCATTGAGCACGGGGTGAGGAAGATATTGGTCTCATCCCCTCATTGCTACCACACCTTCAAGAACGAGTACCCGAATCTGGGAATGAACCTGCAAGTTGTGCACATTTCCCAGTACCTTTGGGAGTTGATACGAGATGGAAGGCTGCAGGTGAAAGGGGAGTTCCCCAAGAGCATTACCTACCACGACCCCTGCTACCTTGGCAGGCACAACAACGTATTCGAGGAGCCCAGGGATGTGTTGAAGAGCATCCCCGGTGTGGAGTTCCTGGAGATGCCCGACCAAAGGGAAGGCAGCTTGTGTTGCGGGGGCGGGGGCGGGCGCATCTGGATGGAGACCGCCAGGAACGAGCGTTTCTCTGACCTGAGGGTCCAACAAGCAGTGGAGACAGGAGCCCAGGTCCTGGTCACCTCCTGTCCCTACTGCATAACCAACTTCGAGGACAGCAGGCTGAACAGGCCTGACAGCGATGCCATAGAGATCAAGGAGATAACCGAGGTCTTGGCTGAGGTGGTATAGAGGGCCTGGGCCAAGCGTGAGGGGATGAGATATGGATATCCGTTCCGACACACTCAAGTTGCTGGAGAGGCTTTCCACTGCCAATTGCGCAGATGTGTTAGTGGTGGGGGGAGGGATAAGCGGTATCCAGGCCTGCCTGGATTTGGGCACCGCTGGATTCAAGGTCTTCCTCGTGGAAGAGTCTCCGGCCATTGGCGGACACATGGCTCTACTGGACAAGACTTTTCCCACCAACGATTGCTCCATGTGCATAGAGTCCCCCAAGTTCATCGAGTGCAGCCGACACCAAAACATAGAGATCATGACCTATACGGAGGTGGAGAGGCTTGAGGGAGAGCCGGGGGACTTCAAAGTCACTCTTTTGAAAAAACCCAGGTATGTGTTGGAAGATGTGTGCACTGGGTGCACCACGTGTGTGGAATACTGTCCTGTGAAAGTGCCTGATCCTTTCAATCAGGACATATCCAAGAACAAGGCCATCCACATATATTTTTCCCAAGCCATTCCTTTGGTGACATACATCGACGAGAACTGCCTGTACCTCAAAGAAAAGAAATGCAGGATCTGCCAGACCGTCTGCAAGAACAAAGCAATAGACTTCACCCAGAAGCCGGAGAGGGTGGAGGTGAAGGTGGGGGCCGTCATACTGGCCCCAGGCTACAAGATAGTGGACCGGCAGATGTTGGAGCGCTACGGTTATGGCCGCCTCCAGAACGTGGTCACCAGCCTGGAGTACGAGAGGATACTTTGCTCCACCGGTCCGTATGAGGGGGAGATAAGAAGGGCTTCGGACCTGAAGCACCCCAGGAAGCTGGCCTGGATCCATTGCGTGGGCTCCAGGACCGTTTTGCCCGGGGGAAATAGCTACTGCTCGGCGGTATGCTGCACCTACACCCAAAAACAGGTCATCCTCACCAAGGATCATGACGCAGAGGCCCAGTGCACAATATTCCACAATGACATCAGGTCCTACGGGAAGGATTTCGAGAGGTTTTACCAAAGGACCGAGCGATTGCCGGGTATCAGGTTCGTTAGAAGCTATGTCTCGGTAGTGGGGGAAAACCCTGAGACCAAAGCGGTCAGGATAAGGTACTCCACCTTCGAGGAAGGGGTCAAGGAGGAGGAGTTCGACATGGTGGTCTTGTCCGTGGGCCTGAGGCCGCCCGCGGGGGCAGAAGAGCTGGCCAAGATATTCGGCATAGAGCTCAATGAGCACGGTTTCTGCAAGACAAATCCAGGCAATCCCATAGAGACAACCCGTCCCGGCATCTATGTTAGCGGCGCTTTCCAGGGACCAGTGGACATACCGGAAAGCGTTGTGAGTGCAAGCGGAGCTGGCTCACAATGCGGGGAGCTCTTGAGGCGCAGGCGAGGCAAGCTGGCCACCGAGCGGGTTTACCCTGCCGAGAGGGATGTATCCCAGGAGGAACCCAGGGTGGGCGTTTTCGTTTGCCACTGCGGGGCCAACATAGGACGAGTGGTGGACGTGCCTTCGGTGGTGGAGTACGCCCTAAGCCTGCCCCATGTGGCCCATGCCCAGGAGCAGCTTTTCTCCTGCTCAAGCGATTCTGCCAAGGCCATAGCCGACACCATACAGGAAAAGGGCCTCAACCGGGTGATTGTGGCTGCCTGCACTCCCAGGACACATGAGCCGCTTTTCCGGGACACCTTGCGCATGGCCGGTATCAACCAGTATTTCTTTGACATGGCCAACATCAGGGAGCACTGCTCCTGGGTCCACTCCAGGGAGAAGGAGGAGGCCACGGAGAAGGCCAAGGATATTGTAAGGATGTCAGTGGCCAGAAGCAGAATGCTGGAGCCTCTGGAGGAGTTCTACCTCCCTGTGGACAAGAGGGCCCTGGTGGTGGGGGGTGGGATTGCGGGTATGACCTGCGCTCTCAGCATAGCCGAGCAGGGCCATGAAGTGTACCTGCTGGAGAAGGAGGATGAGCTGGGAGGGATAGCGCGAAGGCTCCATTACACCCTGGAGGGCATAGACGTTCAGAACCATTTGCGCCATCTAATTGAAAAGGTCAACCGGCATCCCCTGATACACGTGTTCCTCGGGGCCTCCATCCTGGGCTGCAAGGGCTATGTGGGAAATTTCACAACAAGCGTCAGGTCGCAGGGGAGGGTTCAGGAGATCCGGCATGGGGCGGCTGTGATAGCCACGGGCGCAGAGGAGTACGAGCCCACCGAATATCTCTACGGCCAAGATCCCAGGGTGCTTACCAACATAGAGCTGGAAGAGCTCATAGCCAAGAGGGAGGAAAGGATTCTGGGGGCCCAAAGCATTGCCATGATCCAGTGCGTGGGATGCAGAAACCAGGAGAGAAACTACTGTTCCAGGATATGCTGCAGCCACTCGGTGAAAAACGCCCTCAAGCTGAAGGAGCTCAACCCTGCAGTGGACATCTATGTGCTCTTCAGGGACATGAGGACCTATGGCTTCAGGGAGGACTCCTACAGGGAAGCGGCTGAAAAAGGTGTCAGATTCATAAGGTACGAACCCCAGAGTATGCCCGAGGTTGAAGCGGCCACAGAGGAAGGCAGAAGTGTTCTTAAAGTGAGCTGTCCGGACTACGTGCTGGGCAAGAAGCTGGAACTAAGTGTTGATCTGGTGGCCTTGGCCGCGGCCGTTATCCCCTCGGCCAAGACCAGGGAGTTGGCCCAGTTGTTCAAGGTGAACATGAATCCGGACGGTTTTTTCCAGGAGGCCCATGTAAAGCTAAGACCTGTGGATTTTGGAGCCGACGGGGTTTATCTTTGCGGCACGGCGCATTATCCCAAACACATTCCCGAGGCAGTCTCCCAGGCCTACGGTGCTGCCGGCAGGGTACTGACCTTGCTTTCCCAGGACAGAATAGTAGCCTCGGGATCTGTGTGCGAGGTCAATGAGCAGAGGTGTGTGGGTTGCGGGGCCTGTATTTCCTGCTGTACCTACGGTGCCATAGATTTCCGAGAGACCCCGCAGGGCCGTAAAGCCGCCGTTAACCCGGTGCTTTGCAAGGGGGACGGGCTTTGCAACACCAAATGTCCTACAGGGGCCATCTTCCTCAAGCACTACAAGGACGAGCAGGTTTACGCGCAGATAGAATCGTTCCTTTCTGAGCTGGAGCAATCCGCAGAGGAAGCCAAGAAGGCCACAGGAACCGGAGGACATTGAGACCATGAGCGCTGGCTTTCAATTCAAGCCAAGGATAATAGGGTTTTCCTGCAACTGGTGTTGCTACGCGGGGGCTGATCTGGCAGGGGTTTCCCGCTACCAGTATCCGCCCTACGTGAGGCTGGTGAGGCTCATGTGCTCGGGCAGAGTGGACATTTCCTTTGTGCTGAAGGCCTTTAGCCAGGGAGCCGACGGTGTCTTCATAGGTGGGTGTTGGCCGGGGGAATGCCATTACATAACCGAGGGCAACTACGACGCCTTGGGCATGGTGTATGTGGGCAAGGCGATCCTGGAGCACATCGGCCTGGACCCGCAAAGGCTCAGACTGGAATGGGTGAGCGCCTCAGAAGGGATAAGGTTTGCCGAGGTCATGAATGATTTTGCAAAGAAGCTCACCAAGCTGGGGCCCTTGGGCAAGGCTGAGGGGACCGATCCGGTCAGGCTGAGTGCCGGCTTGGCAGCTGCCACCAGGCTCGTGCCTTACATGAGGCTGGTCATGGCCGAGAGGCTCAAGCTTTCCAGGTCAGAACAGGAATATGTCAGATTCTTCGGGAGCCCGGAGGGGAAGGAGCTTGTGCGCAAGACCATCCTGGAGGAACTGGAAAAAGAAGAGATAGCGTTTCTCCTGGAGAAAAGCCCTTTGTCCACAGGGCAGATAGCCGAGCGCTTGGGCCTGAGTGCCTCGGAGGTCTCCCGACAGCTAATAGGTCTCTCCAGGCGGGGACTGATAAGGTATGACGGGCAAGAAAAGAGCTTTGCCCTGGTCTGAGCCAAGCTCTCCCTAAACCAGCTCGGGCCAGGCAGATTGTCAGTTCAGTATCAGAAGGTGCAAATCAGAAACATGCAATCCGCGCGCAAGAGGAGGCCATGGACAGGGGCAAACTAGATGAGATCATAGGCCGGTACGACGGAGACGCCAGCTCCCTCATACAGGTTCTGCTTGAGATCCAAAGGGAATACCATTGGCTCCCCAAAGAGGCCCTGGAGAGGGTCAGCCAGAGGCTGGATGTCCCGCTCAGCCGTATCCAACACATAGCCACTTTTTACAAGGCCTTCAGCCTTGTGCCCAAGGGCCGTCACGAGATCCATGTCTGCATGGGCACGGCATGTCATGTGAGAGGTGCTCAGAGGGTTTTGGAATCAGTGGAGAACCTCACGGGAATAAGGGCTGGGGAGACCGATGCAGATCTTAAGTTCAGCCTGGAAACAGTGAATTGTCTGGGATGCTGCGCTCTGGGGCCGGTCGTGGAAATAGACGGGAAAACTTACGGGGCCATGGCGCCCTCCAAGACATCAGAAGTGCTCAATCAATACGAGTAGGACGGGACAATGCCCAGGATAAATTCGCCCGCTGAACTGGAAGAGCTAAGGAAGGAGATTCTTTCACGAAGAGATCCTCACAGGCGCTGTATTTCCTTGTGTTCCGGATCGGCCTGTCATGCTGCCAGAAGCAGAGAAGTGGCTGGGGCCATCCAGGAGGAGCTCAAGAAACAGGGCCTGGAAGGGGATGTTGAGCTCAGGAGAACAGGCTGTCACGGCTTCTGCGAGAGAGGTCCCATCATAGTCATCCATCCTGAAGGCATATGTTACCTGAAGGTGCAGCCCGAGGATGTGCCTGAAATAATCTCGGAGACCGTAAAGCAAAACAAGCTCCTGGAGAGGCTTCTGTACGAAGATCCCGCAACAGGACAGAAGATAGTGCATGAATCAGATATTCCTTTTTACAAAAACCAACAGAGAATTGTGCTGGGCTCAAACGGGAGCATCGATCCCAAGAGCCTGGAAGACTACCTGGCAATAGGGGGGTATTCAGCCCTTGCCAAAGTGCTATTTCATATGAGCCCCGAGCAGGTTGTCGAGGAGATAAAGAGATCGAATCTAAGGGGGAGGGGTGGAGGCGGATTCCCTACAGGGCGGAAATGGGAGGAGTCCAGAAGGGCCGCCGGTGACACCAAGTATGTGATCGTGAACGCGGACGAGGGGGATCCCGGGGCCTACATGGACCGAAGCCTTCTGGAGGGGAACCCCCACTCGGTCTTGGAGGGCTTGATCATTGGGGGATACGCTGTGGGAGCCCACCAGGGTTTTGTCTATGTGAGGCAAGAGTATCCTCTTGCCGTGGAAAATGTCGGCTATGCCATAGAAACGGCTATGGAGAAAGGTCTTTTGGGCAAGAACATATTGGGCTCGGGTTTTGATTTTGAGGTAAAGGTGCACAGGGGGGCAGGGGCTTTTGTGTCCGGGGAATCCAGCGCCCTCATGACTGCCCTGGAAGGGAAAGTGGGGGAGCCCAGACCCAAGTACATTCACACGGCCATCAAGGGGGTCTGGGACCGGCCCAGTGTTCTTAACAACGTGGAGACCTGGGCCAATGTGCCCCTCATCATAAACAGAGGGGCTGATTGGTTCTGTGAATTTGGAACCGACACAAGCAAGGGCACCAAGATCTTTTCCCTTGTGGGGAAGATAACCAACACAGGGCTGGTGGAAGTGCCCATGGGAACCACCCTGAGGCAGATCATTTACAACATCGGCGGCGGTATCCCGGGCGGGAAGGGCTTCAAGGCAGTGCAGACAGGAGGCCCTTCAGGGGGCTGCCTCCCTGAGAGCCTACTGGATATGCAGGTGGGGTTCGACGAGCTTTCCCAGGCCGGCTCCATGATGGGCTCAGGCGGCATGATCGTAATGGACGAGGATACCTGCATGGTGGATGTGGCCAGGTACTTCCTGGAGTTCCTGACGGACGAGTCCTGCGGGAAATGCGTGCCCTG
Organism: Desulfarculaceae bacterium; assembly: GCA_037443445.1. Classification (GTDB taxonomy): domain Bacteria; phylum Desulfobacterota; class Desulfocorpusculales; order Desulfocorpusculum; family Desulfocorpusculum; genus Desulfocorpusculum. The sequence continues at coordinate 33,301 of JBBIOJ010000035.1, forward strand.
CAGAGAAGGGGTCCGCCAGATGCTGAAGGCCCTGACCCGGATAACACGGGGAGAGGGCAAAGAGGAAGACCTGCAGTTGCTGGAAGAGCTGGCCGAGGTGGCAAAAGAGGCCTCCTTGTGCGCTTTGGGCAAGACTGCTCCCAACCCCTTCCTGAGCACTCTTCAGTATTTCAGGGAGGAGTATGAGGCGCATGTGCGGGAGAAGAGATGCCCGGCGCTTTCTTGCAAGAACTTGATCTCCTACTATATTGACCCGGAGAAGTGCAAGGCCTGCATGAATTGCCTCAGGAAATGTCCGGCCGGGGCAGTCAGCGGAGGCAAGAAAGTCGTGCACGTCATAGATCAGCAGAAGTGCACCAAGTGCGGGACTTGTTTCGATGTGTGCCCGCCCCGATTCGGGGCCGTGAAGAAGATCTCCGGGCAGCCCGTACCCGTCGGGGTGCAGCAGGGTGCCGGAGCCGAGGTTACTGGATGAAGGCGGGGACAGGGAAAGAAAGTGCTTCAAAGGGCCGTTGCGCCCCAGGGTCCAAGAAGACGAAAAAGACGGAATAGACCAGATAGACCAGAGGAACCCCGAGATGAGTGACATACGGCTGGAAATAGACGGCAAGGAGGTTGCGGCAAGAGAGGGGATGACCATTTTGCAGGCAGCGGAGAAGGAGGGGATCAGGATCCCCACCTTGTGTCACCACGAAAAGCTGGAGCCCTATGGGGCATGTAGGATCTGCACCGTTGAGGTGGAGAGCCGGGGCAGGTCAAGGCTGGTGGCCGCATGTCTTTACCCTGTGGAGGAGGAGCTGGTGGTGAAGACCAGGTCCCCCAAAATAGACATGATCCGAAGGAGTATTTTAGAGCTTCTCCTGGCCCACGCACCGCATTCACCGGTTCTGGTGGAGTTGGGTCGGGAATATGGAGCCGACCCAGAGCGGTTCGAAAAAGAGGCCTCTTTCTGCATCCTCTGCGGGCTTTGTGTGAGGTACTGTTCCGAGGTAAAGAAGTTAAACGCCGTGGGGTTCATAGACAGGGGAACCAGGCGGGAGATAAGTTTCATCCCGGAGATTGCTTCCAGGGTCTGCTGGGACTGCAAGGAGTGCTTCCCCCTGTGCCCTACCTCGGCATTGCAGGCCGCCTACATGCTGGTGGAGGCCATGGCCTTTCCCTCCGGGAGACAGGAGTTGGCAGGCCATGAATGATCAGACAAGCCGATACCAAGGGAATCCCCGGGGAAGGCAAGTGGAAGCACAGGGTGAGCCCGTTGGGAGACAAGAGAGGATTCCCTTGGAAGAGGGCTGGACAAAGCAGTTTGTGGCCGCAGAGCCCAGACTGAGCGAGGCAGTGGAGCTTTATCGCTCCCTCGGGCTGGAGGTGCGTTTGGAGCCCCTCTCCCCTGCAGAGGAGGGGGAGTGCCGCTCGTGTCTCGAAGCCAACCCTGAGCGGTTCAAGGTTATCTACACCAGGCCGGCAAAGGGGAGGTGAGTCGCAAAGATGGGGGGCCCTTGAGCCACCTGTCTCCCGGACTTACCCAACCCAAGGCTGCGAACCTAAGAAATAGGCCGGACAGACGGAACAGACCAGATAGGCGAGAAAGGAGGTTCCCATGGCAGCACCCCAGAAGATCCAGACGTGGCAGATGAAGAGGCCCTGGAGCAAAGACAGGGAAACAGGGGCAGTGACCCAGGGTATCCTGGAAAGGGCGGAGCTGGATGTGCCAGAGCTGAAGCCGGGGGAGTCCCTGGTGGAAGTGGCGGGCTGCGGAGTGTGTCACACGGATTTGGGGTATTTCTACGACGGGGTGCCCACGGTGGAGAAGCCTCCTCTGACCCTTGGGCACGAGATCAGCGGCACGGTTGTGGCCGGGGATCTGGTGGGAAAGAAGGTGATCGTTCCGGCGGTCATGCCGTGCAATAACTGTCCCATCTGTCAGGCAGGCAGAGGCAACAGGTGCCTGGCACAGAAAATGCCCGGCAACAGCCTGGGGCCCTATGGGGGATTTTCCAGTCATATCCCGGTCCCATCCCAGGATCTGTGCGTCGTAGAAGACACCAAGGGAATTCCCCTTTCTCATTACGCGGTGGTGGCCGATGCAGTGACCACCCCGTACCAGGCAGCCATGAGGGCTGATTTTAAGGAAGGAGACCTGGCCGTTGTAATAGGGGCAACCGGGGGAGTGGGTGTGTACATGACCCAAATGGTGAAAGCCCTGGGGGCGAGGTATGTGGTTGCCATAGCCCGCAATCAGGAAAAGCTGGAGCGCTCCTTGAAGTTCGGGGCCGATGCCATAATCAACTCCAAGGACAAGGACGTAAAGACCATTCAGAACGAGTTCCGTGAAATCTGCAAGGCCAACAAGCTCCCCCACAACTGGGGATGGAAGATCTTTGAGGTCACAGGTACCAAGGCCGGTCAGGAAATAGCCCTCACCCTGTTGTCGTTTGTCGGGAAACTGGTGGTGGTCGGTTTTGGAATGGCCAAGAACGAATACAGCATCTCAAGGCTAATGGCCTTTGATGCCGAGATAATAGGCACCTGGGGATGTTTGCCCAAGTACTATCCGGTGGTGCTCAAGATGGTTCAGGAAGGCAAGATCCAGATAGAACCATTCCTGGAAACAAGGCCCATGGGCCAGATCAAGGAGGCTTTCGAGGAGGCCCACTCAGGAAACATTACCCGCAGGATAGTCCTGGAGCCCGACTTTTGATGCTGCCCTCTTGTGCCTCCCCTGGCCTTTGCCGTAACCCCCGGCCCTTGCCCAAAAGGCCAGGGGAGGGCCCTTCTCAGCGCTAAGGCTGGGTAGGCCCCTCCCCGGCTCGGCTTGACACACCACGGGCCCTTGGCTAGCATCACATTGCCTGATCCAGGTGGTTTCAGAATTTGGTGAGGGCGGGTCCTCACGCTCTTTGGGGGAGGCAGGGGAATGGCTGGGCTCAGAAAGACCGCCTTGATCACGGGCATCACCGGTCAGGACGGGTCCTACCTGGCAGAACTGCTGCTTTCCAAGGGATACGAGGTGCACGGCCTGATCCGGCGCTCCAGCACATTCAATACAGACCGCATAGAGCACATTTACACAGATCCCCATGAACCTGGAGCCAGGCTTTTTCTCCATTACGGGGACCTGTCTGACTCCGGGCAGCTTGCCCATCTTGTGTACAACGTGATGCCCCAAGAGGTGTACCACTTGGCAGCTCAGAGTCACGTGCGGGTGAGCTTCGATATGCCTGACTACACAGGGGACGTGGTGGGGCTGGGCACCACCAGGTTGCTGGAGGCTTTGAGAAGAAGCGGGGTGAAGGCGCGTTTCTACCAGGCGTCCTCCTCGGAGATGTTTGGGGCAGCCCCTGCCCCTCAGAGTGAAAAGACCCCTTTCCAGCCCAGAAGCCCTTATGCCGCGGCCAAGGTGTACGCGTACCACATGGTGCGCAACTACAGGGAAGCGTACGGCCTTTTCGCTTCCAACGGGATTCTTTTCAATCACGAATCCCCCCGTCGGGGGGAGACCTTCGTAACCAGGAAAATAACAAGGGCAGTGGCCAGGATCCGCCTAGGCCTGGAAAAGTGCGTTTACCTTGGGAACCTGGAGGCAAGGCGGGATTGGGGATATGCTCCAGACTATGTGGAAGTCATGTGGAGGATCCTGCAGCTGGATGAACCGGATGATTTTGTGGTTGCCACAGGAGAGTGCCACAGTGTGAGGGAATTTTGCGAAATGGCATTCGGGGAAGCAGGCATGGAGCTTGAATGGAGGGGCACCGGGACCCACGAGGTGGGGATTCTGGCTTCTTTGGAAGACAGGCCCGGTTTGTTCCCAAGCCTGGAATCGCAAGGGACCGGCTCAAGTTGTGTCCCCTGTGAAGGGGAGGCCCTGAAGCCTGGTTCAGTGCTGGTCAGGATAGATCCACGCTATTTCAGACCCACGGAGGTGGAGGTCTTGCGGGGGGATTCCAGCAAGGCCAGGAAAAGGCTGGGTTGGGAGCCCAAGGTAGGATTCCGGGACCTAGTGAGCATCATGGTGAAAGCTGACATGGAGGAACTCCTTCAGCTCAGGCATTGCCGGGATCTGGTGCGCCAGCTTGCATTGAGAACCAACAACCTTCATTCACCGGACTGGGAAAGCACCGCCTAGAGAGGCTCTGGAGACCATTCCAAGGATTTTCGACCTGGGTTGGGAGAGCTCTGCAAGAGAAATATGCCCCAGATATATGTGGCAGGCCATAGAGGACTTGTGGGGTCGGCCCTGGTGAGAAGGCTTGAGGCCTCGGGTCACAGCCGGCTGATTCTGCGCACCCACCAGGAGCTGGATCTGACCCGTCAAGAAGAGGTGGAGGAGTTTTTCTTCTCCCAGAAGCCCAGGCAGGTGTATCTGGCTGCAGCCAGGGTCGGGGGTATCTGGGCCAACAGCGCGTATCCCGCAGAGTTCATTTACGAAAACCTTGCCATCCAAACCAACGTGATCCACGCTTCATGGAAGGCGGGGGTGGAGCGGTTGCTTTTTCTGGGCTCCTCCTGCATTTACCCCAGAGACTGTCCGCAGCCCATAAGGGAGGAGTATCTCCTGGGCGGACCCCTGGAGCCCACCAACGAGCCGTACGCCCTGGCCAAGATCGCAGGCATCATCATGTGCCGCTCTTACAATCTGCAGCACCGCACAAGGTTCCTCTCGGTCATGCCCACCAATCTTTACGGCCCCAACGACAACTTCGATCTCCAAAGCTCCCACGTGCTGCCGGCCCTGATACGCAAGTTCCATCTGGCAAGTCTGGCAGCCAGGGGTGACTGGGGGGCCATTGCCGCGGACGAGTCCAGGTTCGGCCCCATTCCTACGGATTATCTGGCGAGCCTGGCAGCCATTTCCCGCTCCCACGGGCATCCTGTGGAGCCTCCAGCTTCTGTGGCCCTTGGTCCCTCAGGGGGCATGCACGTATTGACCGCCTCCGGGGAGGCTTGTCCCGCCGTGAGTGTGTGGGGCACGGGCAAGGCCCGCCGGGAGTTCATGCACGTGGATGACATGGCCGATGCCTGCGTTTTCCTCATGGAGCTCCCAGACAGTTTGCTCTCTGAGCTGTTCAAGCCGCCCAATCCCTGCTTCCTGAACATAGGAACAGGTGTGGATTGCACCGTGGAGGAACTGGCAGGCATGGTGGCCGAGGTTGTGGGCTGCGATGTGCCGATCCGTTTCGAGCCCTCCAGGCCCGAGGGGACTCCCCGCAAGCTTCTGGATGTGTCGCGCCTGGGCAGCCTGGGTTGGCGGCCAAGAATCAAGCTGAAGGAAGGAATAGCCTCCACTTACTCCTGGTATGTTTCACAGGTTCTTCCCTGAGCCTGGTCTGGAGGCTTCGATTTTGCGGGGCCTCCCTCCCTTTTTTTCACCCGGTCTCACGCACCCAGGGTGTTCTTGGGGAAGGCCGGGCGGGCTGGGCCTGCACAGATAAACTAGCGGTCAGATGGTTTTGGCAGGAGCCCCGGGACCCATCACCGCGGAGCCATGCGGGAGCCCAGGAGGGCGTCCAGGGGGCTC
>JBBIOJ010000036.1:0-36677 GCA_037443445.1 Desulfarculaceae bacterium
GGAGGCACGCCCCATCACCCACTTCGGAAATTACACCAATTGACAAACGCTACCCAGCAGCCAGTCAAGCCGATCGTTGACTTCGAAATGGTGGACAAGCGGTTCGTTGATCAAAGTGACATCCTTGCTGATCTCGAGTCACGCCCTAACTTAATGGATCTCAATCCTTTCGAGTTCGAGAACCTCATCGCGAACCTGTTTAAACGGATGGGTCTGGAAACCAAACTGACGAGGTCCCACCGCGACGGAGGGGTAGATGTGGTGGCCTATGACGCTCGCCCGGTACTCGGTGGTAAGGTTATTGTCCAGGCGAAGCGCTATAAGAACGCTGTAGGGGTCTTTGCAGTAAGAGACCTATACGGAACAATGCTCAACGAGGGGGCAAATAAAGGCATTTTGGTTACCACGAGCGGCTATGGCCCCGACGCCTTTGAGTTTGCAAAGGACAAGCCCATAGAGCTCATGGACGGGGGGCAGCTCCTCTATCTGCTCCAGGAAGTAGGCGTAAGAGCGCGTATCGTCTTTCCGGAGGAAGGTGCCTAAGAACTCGCTCCAGTGGCAGCAAGGAGCTGCGCTCCCCGCCGCCGCTGGTGCCGGCCGTTAGCCAGCGCAAGAGAAACGGAGTATAATTGTAGTACTAGTGTTTTGGGGAGGATATTTATGAGATGGCAGGATTACATTGTCGTTGATCCCACTATCTGTCACGGCAAGGCCTGTATCAAGGGTACACGTATTATGGTCTCGGTCATACTCGACAATCTTGCTGCCGGACTCTCTTTCGATGAGGTTCTGCGCAGTTACCCGTCTCTGAATCGGGAAGCGATACAGGCTGCTATTACATACGCTGCTGAATTGGCACGTGAGCGTGTTGTGGCTATTCCGACATAGAAAACGCGATGGATTTCAAGATTGACGAGAATCTGCCGGTTGAGGTGGGCGATTTGCTGCGCCAAGTTGGCCATAATGCTGTTACTGTCGTTGAGCAGCACTTGGAAGGCGCGTCCGATTCCGATATCGCTTCCGTATGCCAAGAGGAGGGGCGTGCCTTGATCACCCTAGACACAGATTTCGCTGATATTCGTGCATATCCACCGGCGCAATTCCTCGGTTTGATAGTCCTGCGTTTACACAGGCAGGATAAACCCCACGTTCTTGAGGTCATAAAGCGTCTAACACCACTGCTTTCCAGTGAGCCGCTTGAGCACCTTCTGTGGATTGTTGAGGAGACCCGTGTAAGGATCAGGGGCTAGCTCATATCCGCGCTGGCTAATAAGCGGCCGGAGCGGACAGCGCCTTCGGCGCTGCTACTCAGCCGCAGTCAGTTCCGGTGTCGGCCGCGAAACGGCCGCGGCTGGAACCCCGCTGGAAGCGGGGTGCTTGCGCACCCGCGCGCTCGCATGACCCACCCAACAATGGAAAAACTCGCACGGCCGTTGTATAAAGGGAACAAGCGGCCTGCCTGTGCGTTGCACGCAGACAGGCCGCGGCCGAATCCCGCCTTTGTCGGGAGAGCGCAACTCCTGCGGGTCGCCTTCTGGCCCTCCGGGGCCATCCGGCTCCCCTTCGGAGTTCGCTCAGCGCCCCAGTTCGACCGATCACCAGCTAGTTGACGACACCTAAGAAATGGTATATTTTTTATACCATGGCAGAGTTCGAGTTCGATAAGAGAAAGAGCGACATCAACAAGAGGAAACACGGCATCGACTTCTTTGAAGCGCAGGCTCTTTGGCAGGATGAAAAGCGAATCGAGATTCCGGCTCGGACCGTTGACGAGGTTAGGTTACTCGTTGTGGGAATCATCGGGGGGATCCACTGGTCTGCAATCGTAACGTATCGGGAGGACAGAATTCGGATTATCTCGGTTCGTCGCTCTCGGGAGGAGGAGGTTAGGTTGTATGAAAGCGAAGGAATTTGATAGGAAGTTTGAGAGGGGAGAGGATATAACCCCTCATTTGGAGCTTTCAAAGGCCAGGCGGCCTGGATTGCAACAGAGGAGGGTCAATGTAGATTTCCCTGAATGGATGATTGAATCCTTGGACAGAGAGGCCAAAAGACTTGGTGTGACTCGTCAGTCCATAATCAAGATGTGGATTGCAGAGAGATTGGAAAGGACAGTTGCGTAGCTCACGGTCGAACAAGCGTTGGAGCGGACGGTTCATTGCCGTCTTCAGTTTTGATGACTAGGCCGGCCGCCGCCGGGACCCGGCTGGAAGCGGGGTGCTTGCGCACCCGCGCGCTTGCATGATCAACCCAAGAATGGAAAAACTCGCACGCCCGTTGTATAAAGGGAAGAGGCGGCCTGCCTGTGCGTTGCAAGCAGACGGGCTGCGCCCGAATCCCGCCTTTGGCGGGAGAGCGCAACTCGTTCGGATCGCCGTCCGACCCTGCGGGTCTCCCGGCTCCCTCCGAGTTCGCTCAGCGCCCGATTGGGGAGAAGAAACCAGGCACATGGCTAACGAAGTTATATCGTATCTTGAAATGTGCAGACGTGAGGGCGTCAGCCTCCAGCGCGGGATGAACTTTGGGCTCGGTGGCAATCATTCGGTCATCCTAATGTCACTCCGACCCAATGCCCCTTACGAGGATGAGGTCCAGGAAGGTGGGACAGTCGTGATTTACGAGGGCCATGACGAACCTCGGAGTTCTCTTGTGCCTGACCCTAAGCACGTTGACCAGCCTGAGCGCAGCCCTACTGGCTCACTGACTCAGAATGGCCTCTTCTACCGTGCTGCGCTGGAAGCGAAGGCCGGTCAGCGTTCACCGGAACGCGTTCGGGTGTATGAGAAGCTGCGTCAGGGCATCTGGTCTTACAATGGTATCTTCCATCTTGTTGACGCTTGGCGACAGGTCAGCAATGGACGCCAAGTATTCAAATTCAAGCTCGTAGCGGTGGAGGGTGAGGAGGACCTGAATGTTCCGGCCCGACCGGAGGCAGCACGGCGCCGTGTTATTCCCACACATGTCAAGCTGGAGGTCTGGAAGCGAGACGGTGGACGGTGCGTCGTCTGTGGGGCAACCGATGAGCTTCATTTTGATCACGTTGTTCCCTACTCGAAAGGAGGCACATCCCTGGTAGCCGAAAATATTCAGTTACTTTGCGCTCGCCACAACATGGAGAAACGCGACCGAATACAATGACGTCTGCCTAACAACCGGTTGCAGCCTCCGGTCCGCTGCGCGGCCCACCGCCGAACCAGGGCGTTAGCCAGTTACCGAATCTATTCGCACCTGAAAGGAGATTTACCGCATTGGATATTCCACGGATCTTCAACATCACCGAAAGTGCTCACCGTATACATAACCCGCTCACACCCGAAAAGCTTGCAACTCTCGGCGCGGCGCTGCGTCTGGAAAGCGGAACCCGGGTACTCGACCTCGGCAGCGGTTCGGGGGAGATGCTGTGCACCTGAGCACGCGATCACGGCGTCATCGGCATCGGCATCGACATGAGCCAGTTGTTCACCGAGCAAGCGAAACTTCGTGCTGAAGAACTCGGCGTGGCCGGTCAAGTCGAGTTCATCCATGGCGATGCTACCGGCTATGTCTCGGACGAGAAGTTCGATGTGGCAGCCTGTGTAGGAGCCACCTGGATCGGTGGGGGAGTCGCTGGCACTATCGAGCTTCTGGCGCGGAGCCTCCGCACCGGAGGTATCATTCTGATCGGCGAGCCTTACTGGCGCCAGTTACCGCCGACGGAAGATGTTGCCAGGGGGTGTCTTGCCAACTCAAACTCCGACTTTTTCATGCTTACAGAACTTCTCGCGTCTTTCGGCCATCTTGGCTACGACGTCGTGGGAATGGTTCTGGCGGACCAAGACAGCTGGGACAGATACGAGGCGGCCAAATGGCTCACCATGCGGCGATGGCTTGAAACCAATCCCGACGACGAGTTAGCCAAAGAGGTTCGAGCCCAACTGACATCGGAACCCGTGCGCTACGCCACTTACACGCGCGAATATCTGGGCTGGGGCGTGTTCGCTCTAATGAAGCGGTGATGAGGGGATTACCGGATGATTCAGAAAGCGGGGAAAATCCAATCATGCCTAACAAGTCACTCAAGCCGACGCTCTTTGCGGCGTGGTTTATTAAGTAGGTCATTATCTTCAGGACATTAGACGAGGGCGTAGCACAGCTTTGGGTCCTTGAAGAGGGAGAAGAGCTTTGCCCGCAGGCGCTGAAGGCTCCTCAGTATGGGGAGCACCCTCTGCCTCATGTGCGCCTGACCCTTGATGACCTCCCGGCCCAGCCTGTGGTTCTTCAGATGGTTCGAGACCAGGGTTCAGCTCTGGGGAGTTGGGGGGAAGATGAAAGCTGTCAAACCCACGCCCTTCAACAATCTTCCAACCTGCGACTGGCCAAGACTTACCCCGAATCGCTCCAATATCAGCTGTCTTAGCATCCCACGGGTCCAAAGAGCAAAGCGAAAGCTCAACTGCAAAGGGTTCTTGCCCGTGACAATCCCTTAGAGCCTCCTCATCTGAGCATCGCTTAGGTTTCGCTTCCTCCCAGGTATCCCCTTGAATCTAATAGCCTCCTTACCACCTTCCCCATGCCTGGCCAGCCACTGGTAGATCCTCTGCCTGCTGAACCCCAGAGCCTTTACCACCACCTGAGAGCTCTCCCCAGCCAGGACCCTCCTCACCGTACGGACCCGGATGGCCTCGCTGGTCTTGGGGCCCGGTTTCGTCCTGTCCATCCAGCTAATGGAAATGTTACACCAGATATCCCGTAGATAATGCCGATATTAATAATGACAGCAGGAAATCTTGCTTTGTACAAATCCAGGGCAGCTTCTGGACTATACAATGGCCTTTTCTGGATCCCTCGCCCCATTCCTTGTTTGGATCAAGTAAACGAGTCCGAAGCCAGCCAGTCCTGCCACATCTGTCAAAAGACCTGGTTTGACCAAAGCCACGGCCGAGGCAAACAGTATTATCCTTTCCCACCACCTGGCCTCCCTGAGGAGGAACCCCTGCATGGATGCCGCAAGGCCGTACATGCCAATGGAGGCCGTGATGAAGATCCATGCGGCTTCCAGGACATTGGTGTTGATTAGGAGCATCTGTGGAGCGGTAACAAACATGAAGGGTAAGAGAAAGGTTCGCATATCGAGTTTGAATGCGTTTATGCCTGTCTTGAGGGGATCTGCACCTGCTATTCCGGCAGCAGCGTAAGCTGCCACGCAAACGGGCGGTGTGCCGTCAGCCAGGATTCCGAAATAGAAAACAAACAGGTGAATGGCGATTACAGGCACATCGGGGTTCATGGCCTTCAGAGCAGGGGCCATGATCGTTGCCATGATCACGTAGTTGGCGGTTGTGGGCACACCCATGCCCAGGACCAGACAGGTCACCATTGTGAGAAAAAGGCCCAGCCAGATATTCCCCATGGAGAGCTCTACCATTATGTTGGTCATGTTGAGACCAGCCCCGGTCAGGGTGACCACCCCCACCACTATCCCCGCACAGGCGCAGGTGACACCGATACCGGCCATTAGCCTGGAAGAGCGCACCATGGCTTCTCCCATTTTCAACAAAAAAGCACTTGCCGCCTCCTTGGCACTCATGTCAGTGGGAAGGGAGCTTCCTGGCAGCACTGAGCCTTTTCCTGATGCTGACATAATGGCCTGGAACACGAATATCAGAATTGCGGTAACTATTCCGCAGGCAGCAGCTGTGAGAGGGGTGGCTCTGAGGACTATGAGATAGTAGAAAAGCACTCCGATGGGAACCAAGAAGTAGATCCCCCTTATGAAAATCGGAAAGAATTTGGGCAAATCCTTTCTAGGAATTCCTTTCAGGCCGAATTTCACCGAAAGCAGATGCACCGCACCCAGAAGCGCAAGCTGATCTATAACCGCGGGCAAAGCTGCTGCTACCACCACCTCCAGGTAAGGAATGCCAAGAAATTCGGCCATGATGAAGGCGGCAGCCCCCATCACAGGGGGCATGAGCTGACCATTTCCGCTGGCTGCAGTCTCTATGGCACCTGCTATCTCGGGCTTGAAGCCAAGACGCTTCATAAGGGGTATGGTGACTGAGCCAGTCGTGACAACGTTGGCCACCCCGCTGCCCGAGATGGTCCCCATGAAAGCGCTGGACACCACCGCCACCTTGGCTGGTCCACCTCGCGTGTTGCCCACCAGGGAAAAGGCGAGCTTCATGAAGTACTCCATGGCGCCCGTTTTTTCCAGAATTGAGCCGAATAGCACGAAGGCGTATACGAAAGTGGATGAGACCCAGAGAGGCACTCCAAAGATCCCCTCCATGGTCAGGTACAGGTGATCCACCACCCTTCGGATGCTGTAGCCACGGTGTGCTAGGATATCCGGTAGATAGGGGCCTACCAGGGCGTAGGCAATGAAGCAGGCCGATATCAAGGGAAGGGGAAGCCCCACAGCCCTTCGGGCTGCCTCCAGTATGAGGAGCACTGCAGCTATTCCCATAGCCAGGTCCAGCGGGGTTGGATTCCCTATTCTTTGGGTCAGGGCCTCGTAGAACACGGTGACATAGATGGCGGCTGCCCCACCCAGAAGGGCAAGGAAAAGGTCGTACCAGGGGACTGCCCTGGGGTGAGCTTTCTTCCTGGCAGGGAAAAACATGAAGCAAAGCACCAGGGCGAAGGCCAGGTGCACTGAGCGCTGGAGGGTTGCCGTGAGGGTTCCAAAAAGCGATGTGTAGAGCTGAAAAAGAGCCATGGCCAGAGCGATTGCCGTGGCCAGAAGCAGAAGGCTCCCCGAGAGTCTTCTGGCCCCGTAATCAGCTCCCTCTGCTATCTCTCTGGAGCGCTCCAGGGCCTCCTTGTCGACTGCGCTCTGAAGGTCTTGCATGACGCCATATCACCTCCGCCAGAAAATGACGTTGCACCATGACCCGAACCGTCTCCCCGTGTGCAAGCCTGTCAAGCCGAAGCTCCATCCCTCCCACCTTGAGCACTTGCTTGGTTTCAGGCGATACCAGAATGGAAAGCTCCTTTAGGGGTGGAGTCTGCCTCTCTTGTTTGAGAAACCAGCCTTGGGGTGATTGTCTTGCAAACTCGTTGGGCAGGCCAGCCCCGAAGGATGGAAACAGGGTTTCCTTTGGCTGTATGCGTCCATCCTTGGCTATCTGGAAGCGGCCTATCACCGGCACCCCTTCCACCGAGTGGATGTACCTGACCTCCAGGAGAAGCCCTATGGGAGAGGTCTTGAGGAGCAAGATCTGGCCGGACTTCTGAGCTCTCACCTCCAAAACCCTGAGAGGAAAGAAAGCCAACCCCAGAAGCAAGACAAGGGGCAGGTGCCTGACTCCCTTTGAACTCAAGCAGATACCTCCCCTTGCTGGCCTGCGCTCTACTTGATCAACCCGGCTTCTTTGTAATATTTTTCAGCACCCGGATGCAATGGGATGGGCATGCCTTTGAGGGCTGTTTGCAGCTTCACTTCCTTGCCCTTGGCATGAGCAGTCTCTATGGTCTTGAGGTTCTCGAACATGGCCTTGGTAATCCTGTAAGCCAGCTCGGCGTCCATCTCGGCCCTTGCCACCAGGATGGCCAGAACCGCCACAGTGGGGACCTCCTTGTCCGTGCCCTTGTATACCCCTGCGGGCACCTTGTCCTCGGAGTAGAAAGGATATTTCTGGACCAGTGCCTTGGCTTTTTCCGCTTCTATTGGCACTATCACGGTGTCCACGGAAATGGCCGTATCCACTATGGCCGAGGCTCCGACTCCCACTGTGTAGAAGGCTGCATCAATGCGGCCGTCTTTGAGATAGTCCGAGGATTCGCTGGCTGTCAGCCTTTCCACTTTGCCGAGGTCTTCCAGCTTCAGACCATAGGCCTCCAAGATCTGTATTGCATTCTGCTCGGTGCCGCTGCCTAGGGGACCCACGGCAACTCTCTTGCCTTTCAGGTCCGCAACGGTCTTGATGTTGGCCTCCTTTCTGGCCTGGATTTGAACGTGTTCGGGGTAGAGGGAACAAACCCCCCGTATGTTTTGGACCTGTTTCTCGAACATTGGCTTCTGCCCTTTGAAGGCATAAAAGGCTATGTCGTTCTGCAAGATGGCCAAGTCCGCGTCCCCGCTGGCTATGAGCTTGGCATTGGCCACCGAGGCCCCAGAGGACTCAACGGTTATTTTTACGTCCTGGAGCTTCTCGTGGGCTATCCTGGATATGGCCCCGGCCAGGGGATAGTAGACTCCGGTCACCCATCCAGAGGCTATTGTCACGAACTTCTTGGCCGAGTGGGCTGTTCCCAAGTCCATAGTCAAACCCGCAAACACCGCGCAAAGGACCAAGAGGCTCAGAAAAGCGGTTTTCCTCATCTTGCACCTCCCCTGGATCTTGGTTTTGTCTTCTGTCTGGGACAGGAGCCTTTATCTTGCAGAGGAAACTTCCCCATGACTTCCAGCTCCGATCTTGTATCAGAAGACCGGGCCTGTGTCAATGATCCATACAGGAAAGTTGGCTGGAAGCGCCCTTTGTTTTTCGGGAAATTGGACTTTGGCCTTGGGGAGAGGTCTTTGGGTGAGGCCTTGACCAGGGGAAGCCCCTGAGTTAGGAATGTGGTGTAGGAGTGGTCTGCCTCTTTCAAGATATCAGATACAAGAAACTCACAAGGGGGCCCATGAGAATTCGCATCTTCCAGGTGGACGCTTTTGCCACAGAGGTGTTTTCGGGCAATCCGGCTGCGGTTTGCCTCTTGCAAGAATGGCTGAGGGAGGATCTGCTCCAATCCATAGCCGCTGAGAACAACCTCTCGGAGACCGCCTTTGTGGTCTGCAAGGGGGAGAGCCTAGAACTCAGGTGGTTCACCCCTGCCACTGAGGTGGCTTTGTGCGGACATGCCACCTTGGCCAGCGGGTTCGTATTTCTACATTGTCTGGGGTGGCCCCAGGACTTTGTAAGATTTCAGACCCGCAGGAGCGGCTTCTTGACAGTGGCCAACAGGGGGGAACTCCTGGAGATGGACTTTCCCTCAAGACCGGTGGAGGCCGAGGTGAGTCCAAGCGGACTGGATAGTGCCCTGGGAGTGATTCCCTCGGCAAGTTTCCTGTCCGAGGAGGACCTCCTGGTAGTTTTGGATTCCGAGCAGGCCGTTAGGAATTGTACCCCTGATTTCTCAGCCCTGGAGAAAATAGAGTCTCGGGGAGTCATAATAACCGCGCCGGGGGACAGAAGCGATTTTGTGTCCAGGTTCTTCGCCCCCAGGGTAGGCATTCCCGAAGACCCTGTCACAGGCTCGGCCCATTGTGTTTTGATCCCCTACTGGGCGGGCCGGCTGGGCAAGAGCGACCTCCATGCGCTGCAGGTCTCCAAGAGGGGTGGAGAGCTCTTTTGCAGGTATGAGGGAAAGCGTGTAAGAATCTCGGGCAGGGCGGTCCTGTACCTGGAAGGCACCATAAACATATGAGCCGTGAAAATAGGTTGCATGCTCCAGGGCAGCAAAGCTGTTTGCCCAAGGGCAATTTCTCCCCAGAGCATAGTCTTGGCCTGGCAGATCACGCCTTCAGGCAATGAGGGGGCCGAGGGGAAGGGAGGCAAGGCATGGCAGAGAAAGAAAAGAAGAAGGGGGAAAAAGTCCCCAAAGAGGCATCCAAGGAAAGAGTCCGAAGCCCTAGATCCAAGGCAAGAGATCTTCGCAAGGTGGAGCTTCTCTTTCAAGCCGAAGAGGCAAATGAGGTTTTTGTGGCCGGGGACTTCAACGGCTGGGATCCCACGGCCACGCCCATGAAGAGACACAAGGAGGGCCTTTGGAAGGCCAAGCTGAGACTGAAGCCAGGGCGTTACGAATACAAGTTCCTGGCTGATGGGCAGTGGATAAACTACGTAAGGGGGGTGGAGAGGGTTGCCAACCCCTTTGGAACCGAAAACATGGTGCTCTGGGTGGATTGAGTCCAGGCTCTGGCCGGAGCAGGAAGGGATCTTTATTGCTGTAGTGGGAGGGATTCAAGGGGTGGAAATCACTCGTTTAAAGCCCAAAGAGCCCAGAGGGCTCGTGGTGGTGATCACAGGCCATGGAAAGGGAAAAACTACCTCGGCCTTGGGCATGGCTTTGAGGGCCTGCGGTCATGGAATGAGGGTGTGCATGATTCAGTTCATGAAAGGGGATCTTTACTCTGGGGAGTGGGACGCAGTGCGTAAACTGGACTGCCCCATGGAGTTGATTTCCACAGGCAAGGGTTTCTGCGGGATCCAGGGGAATCCATATCCTTTTAAGGAACACAGGCAAAATGCCCAAGAGGCCATTGAGCTGGTTCGAAGCAGGCTGGCCGGCAAGGATCTGGACCTCTTGATCTTGGATGAAATAAACAATGCTTTGCACCTGGGCCTAGTGGACCTGGAACAGGTCCTGAGCATAATCAGAGAGAAGCCGCCGCGGCTTCACCTTGTGCTCACGGGCAGAGACGCACATGAGCAGGTGGTGGAGCTGGCCGACACCGTAAGTGAGATAAGAGAGATCAAACACGCCTTCAGGGCTGGCCTGGAACCCCAACCCGGCATAGATTACTGATTTCTGAAAGGCTGCCAGGAAAAGGAGGATTCTTGTGCCCTTTCCCAGGAGCATTCCTGGCATGACCGTGTGAGAGTCTTGTAACAGCATGCGCCATAGAGAAAGCAAGGGTTCGAGGATGTGAAGCCCAAAGTGGAATTCCTTGGATGAGGCAACCGGTTGGGGGGGGAGAAAGCCATTGGACCCACAAATCGATCCATCATTAAGAAACATAAAAGATCAGGGCCTGGGCAATTCCCTTCCTACCATACTCTTGTTGACAGCTGTCTTTTTTGTGAATTTCGTCTCCCGCATAATCCTCGGCCCCCTTCTGCCTGTGATCGAGGAAGAGATGGGGCTTGGTCATGGCCAGGCCGGCTCTCTTTTTCTTCTCATCTCAGCCGGGTATTGCCTGGTCATCTCCCTGTCCGGGTTTGTGTCGGCCAGGTTGGGTCACAGATGGACAGTAGTGGTTTCCTCCTGGAGCCTGGCTGCTTCCTTGCTCCTTGTAGGCTCCTCTTCGGACCCTGGAAGCCTCAGGGTGGGGCTTTTCTTCTTGGGGGCTTCTGCTGGTCTGTACCTGCCCTCTGGCATGGCCACCATGACTTCCTTGGTGGACAGGAGTCTGTGGGGAAGGGCCATAGCGGTGCACGAGCTGGCTCCCAATCTGGGGTTCGTGGCAGCCCCTTTCTTGGCAGAGCTTCTTTCTGGCGCCATTTCCTGGAGGGGGCTGCTGATTCTGATCGGGGTTTTCTCGGCCTTGGGAGGGATGGCTTTCCTGCGCTGGGGAAAGGGGGGAGAAGCCAAGGGCACTGCTCCAAGTGCGTCTTCCTTGAAGACCTTGAGCAGGGAGAGGGATTTCTGGCTCATGATGGGCATATTCGGCCTTGGAGTAGGTGGAAGTCTGGGGGTGTACGCCATGCTGCCGCTGTTCTTGGTGGCAGATAGGGGCTTTGAACTGGCCAGCGCAAATTCCCTTGTGGGCCTATCAAGGATTTCTTCCATGGGCATGGCCTTTGTGGGCGGATGGGCCACAGACCGCTTTGGACCACAGAAGACCATGGCCTCTGGTCTCATACTCGGCGGCATGGTTACCTGCTTGCTGGGCTGGACCTCCGGGGGGGCCTTGGTTGCAGCCGCCCTTGTTCAACCAGCCCTGGCAGTGTGCTTTTTCCCTCCTGCTCTCGCAGCCTTGTCCCGCATAGGGCCAGACCAGGTAAGAAGCCTGACAGTCTCTCTGGTGGTCCCCCTTGGCTTCCTTCTCGGGGGAGGGGGCATACCGGCCTTCATAGGGTTCCTGGGGGAGCTGGGTCGATTCTCCCTGGGCATCACCGTGGTAGGGCTGGTGATGCTCCTGAGCGGTTTTGGCACCAGCTTGCTGCAGTTGGGAGATAAGAGCCCTGCAAAGGCCCCTAGAAGTTGACTGAAGGGGGGGGTGAGGTATAATGAGCGGAATTCACGGCTCCCTCGAGCCATAGAAGGGCAGTCAGAACTCGGATTGGTCAGCTGGGAACATGGGTCAGATAGACAGCTTGCCTTGGGAGTCGTTACGCTGGCTGGGCCGGGGCTTCATTCAAACCATTCAGAGCGCCGGTCAGATGGGGATTTTCCTGGCCCAGAGTCTGGTGCTTTGCTTCTTGCCGCCCTACCGTTGGCATAGGGTCCTGGAAAGAATCCACTTTCTAGGAGTGAAGACCCTTTTTGTGATACTGCTCACAGGTGCATTCAGTGGCATGGTGCTGGGTCTGCAGGTGTTCTATACGCTGCGCAAGTTCGGGGCCGAGGCGCTTCTGGGTCCGGCCGTGGCCCTTTCCCTGGTCAGGGAACTGGGTCCTGTGCTTTCAGCCCTCATGATAACCGGGAGGGCAGGTTCAGCCGTTACCGCGGAGCTGGGGGTGATGCGCATAACCGAGCAGATAGACGCCTTGGACATGATGGCGATCCATCCCGTTCAATACCTCATAGTGCCTAACCTCTTGGCCGGGATAGTAGTTTTCCCTGTTCTTTCATGGTTCTTCGACGTGATAGGTATCCTGGGGGGATATCTCGTGGGAGTTGAGCTCCTGGGGCTGGCTCACGGGACCTATTTTGGAGAGATCCACACCTTCTTGGGGGTGCAGGATGTTTTGGATGGGCTTTACAAGTCGCTCTGTTTCGGGGTGCTTGTGGTCTGGATATGTTGCTTCAAGGGATTTTATTCGGGATACGGTGCCGAGGGGGTGAGTAGCGCCACCACCGAGGCTGTGGTGCTTTCGTCTGTCTCAGTGCTTTTGTGGGACTACCTCATGGGCTCTTTCTTGTTTTGAACCTGGGACATGATCCAGACTGAGAACCTTCATAAGTCCTTCAACGGCCAGCAGGTGCTGCGGGGAGTGGACCTACAAGTGAGAGAGGGGGAGATGCTGGCCCTGATAGGCCGAAGCGGGGCAGGCAAGTCGGTCCTGCTGAGGCACCTAATGGGACTGGTGAGGCCGGACAAGGGGCGGGTTCTTATAGAGGGGGTGGATCTCCACCGCTGTTCCTCATCCCAGAGAAAAGCTTTGAAAGAGAGCTTCGGGGTGCTGTTCCAAGGGGGGGCGCTTTTCGACTCCATGACGGTGTTCGAAAACATTGCCTTTCCCCTGAGGGAAAAATCCAGCTTGAGCCAGGAAGAGATAAGGGAGAGGGTTCTAAAGGAGCTGGCCTTGGTGGAGCTAAGCGGGGCTGAGGAGAAGTACCCGGCCGAGATAAGCGGCGGGATGAAAAAAAGGGTGGCCTTGGCCAGGGCAATTGTTCACAACCCCAAGATAGTCTTTTTCGACGAGCCCACAACCGGATTGGACCCCATCACCGCCCGCTCCATCCACCAACTCATCCACTCCACCCACAGCAGATTGAGATTCACAGGTGTGATAGTTACCCACGAGACCTGGGGGCTTTTCTCCATTGTGGATCGCGTGGCCTTGTTGCACGAGGGGAGGATCCTGGCATTGGGCAGCCCGGATGAGATCCTGGAGTCCCAGGAGCCCTTTGTCAGGGATTTTCTGGAGCCGCACCGCAACCTGAGGAACATGGCTGGGCAGGGGGTGCCATGAAAAAACGCTGGGACATGGAACTGGCGGTAGGGGTCTTTCTCTTGTTGGGCCTTCTGGCCTTGGGTTATCTCTCCATACACTTGGCCCGGATGGAAGTGGTGGGGCAGGGAGGATACACCATATTTGCTCGTTTTTCATCAGTGGAGGGGCTCAAGACAGGCACCCTGGTGGAGATAGCAGGGGTGGAGGTGGGGAGGGTCAAGAGCATAGAGCTACAGAACTATAGGGCCAGGGTGGCCTTTTCCATAAGAAGCGATGTGAAGATTCCAGAGGACACCATAGCCTCCATAAGGACAAAAGGGCTCTTGGGAGAGAAATACGTGAGACTGAGCCCTGGTGGATCTGACCAGGTCTTGAAACCCGGAGGGGAGCTCTTTGAGACAGAGGCCCCCATAAACCTTGAAGAGCTAATAGCCAATTTTGTTTTCGGGAAGATCTGAAAACTCGCCACAACTAGAGCTGGGAGTTGG
Organism: Desulfarculaceae bacterium; assembly: GCA_037443445.1. GTDB lineage: Bacteria > Desulfobacterota > Desulfocorpusculales > Desulfocorpusculum > Desulfocorpusculum > Desulfocorpusculum. The sequence continues at coordinate 14,015 of JBBIOJ010000036.1, forward strand.
AAAGAAAGGAGATTGGGGTATGAGGTCACTGGTGGGGATTTCTTGGTTTGGCTTGTTCTGGGTGTTGAGCACGGGTTGCCTTGCCGTGGCAGGGGAACCCATGGATGTGATCAAGCAGTCCACGGACAGGGTGATAGAAATTCTCAAGGACCCCAGCTTGAAGGAGGATTCTGAGCTGAGGGAACAGAAGATCTGGGAGGTGGTGTCCCTAAGGTTTGATTTTGAGGAGATGGCCAGAAGGGCCCTGGCCGTGCACTGGAGGGATCGGACTGCCCAAGAGCAAAAGGAGTTCGTGGACCTCTTCGGAAAACTGCTGCAAAGATCCTACTCGGGGAAACTGGCCCAATACACTGACGAGAAGGTGGAATACCTGGGCGAGGAAATAGAGGGTTCCAGGGCCGAGGTCAGGACCAAGCTGGTGAGCAAGGCCATGGAGATACCCATAGATTACAGGATGCTGAAGAAGTCTTCTGAATGGAGGGTCTACGACGTGGTAATAGAGGGGGTGAGCCTGGTAAACAACTACCGAAACCAGTTCAACCGCATAGTTGTCTCCTCAGGCTATAAGGAGCTGGTGCAAAGGATGCGCAACAAGTGGGAGGACCTTATTCGGGAATCTGAGAGAAAAAAGAGCACCTAGGACGAGCTGAAACCACACGTGTGGGAGCTGAAGCTCACGAGGGAAAAAGGGAGGAAAGATGGCAGAAAGGTATGTTTACACATTTGGAGGAGAGCACGCTGAAGGCGGGGAATCGCTTCGGAACCTCTTGGGAGGTAAAGGTGCAGGCCTGGCTGAGATGACCAACCTGGGAATTCCGGTTCCCCCGGGATTCACAATAACCACGGAGGTTTGCACTTACTACTATGCCCACGGCAGGAGCTATCCACCAGGGCTCAAAGGGCAGGTACAGGAGGCCATGGCTCATGTGGAGAGGTTGATGAAGGCCGGATTCGGGGATCCGGAAAACCCCTTATTGGTCTCGGTGCGCTCGGGGGCCAGAAGGTCCATGCCAGGGATGATGGAGACGGTGCTGAACGTGGGACTGACCAGCAAGACTCTTCCGGGGCTTATCCGCAAGACCAAGAACCAAAGATTCGCCTACGACGCATACCGAAGACTGATAATGATGTATGCTGACGTGGTCATGGAGAAAGCCCAGGGCATAGAACCCCCGGAGGGTCAGGGGATCCGGCAGATCCTGGAAAGGGAAATGGATCACCTGAAAGAAAAAAGAGGGGTCAAACTGGACACCGAACTCACTGCAGAGGACCTCAAGGAGCTGGTGGAGATCTTTCTCAAGAAGGTCAATGAGGTCATGGGCAAACCCTTCCCAGATGAGCCAGAAGAGCAGCTCTGGGGAGGGATAGGGGCTGTTTTCCAGTCCTGGAACGGGAAGAGGGCTGTTTCGTACAGGCGCATAGAGGGCATTCCCGACGACTGGGGAACAGCTGTGAACGTACAGGCCATGGTCTTCGGAAACACTGGGGAGAGATCCGCAACCGGGGTGGCTTTCACCCGAAACCCTGCCACAGGGGAGAATCTTTTCTACGGGGAATGGTTGCCCAATGCCCAAGGAGAGGACGTGGTGGCAGGCATCAGGACACCCCTGCCCTTGAACAAGGCCACAAAAACAGGGGAGGCGGCCTCCTTGCCGTCCTTGGAGGAGGCAATGCCGGAGCTTTACAAGCAACTGGATGAGATCCAGCACAAGCTGGAGACCTATTTCAGGGACATGCAGGACATAGAGTTCACAATACAAGATGGCACCCTCTGGATGCTCCAGACCCGCACGGGGAAGAGAAACGGCACAGCGGCCATTCGAATGGCAGTGGAGATGTGCAAAGAGGGACTCATAAGCAAGGAGGAGGCTCTCCTGAGAGTACAACCCTCCCAACTGGACGAGCTGCTGCATCCCATGCTGGATCCAGTGGAAGAGAAAAAGGCCCGGCCCCTTGCCAAGGGGCTCCCTGCAGGTCCTGGAGGGGGAGTTGGACAGGTGGTCTTCACAGCCGACGATGCAGAGCAATGGGCAAAGAAAGGCAAGAAGGTGGTCCTGGTAAGGGCCGAGACCTCTCCGGAAGACGTGCATGGAATGCACGCTGCCCAGGCCATCCTCACCTCCAAGGGGGGAATGACCAGCCATGCGGCGCTTGTTGCCCGGGGCTGGGGCAAGTGCTGCATCGTGGGTTGCGGGGCTTTGGACATAGATGTGGAATCCAAGACCATACGGGTTGGTGGGGAGGTGCTCAAGGAGGGGGACTGGATAACCCTCAACGGCACCAAGGGAGTGGTGTACAAGGGACAGTTGAAGCTTCTACCCGCAGACCCAGAAGGAAACCCATGGTACAAGGAGCTCATGACATGGGCGGATCAGGTGCGGCGCCTGGGCATCAGAACCAATGCCGATACCCCATCGGACGCAGCCCTGGCCCGCTCCTTCGGAGCAGAAGGCATAGGGCTTTGCCGCACCGAGCACATGTTCTTTGACCCGCAGCGCATCATGGCCATGAGGGAGATGATTGTGGCTGAGACCGAGCAGGAAAGAAGAAAGGCCGTGATGAAGCTACTCCCTTACCAAAGAGAGGATTTCCTGGGCATTTTCAAGGCCATGGAAGGTCTCCCAGTGACCATCAGAACCCTGGATCCGCCTTTGCACGAGTTTGTGAACCTGAACCCGGAGCAGGTGACAGATCTGGCCACTCAAATGAACATTCCGGCCGAGAGGCTCCAGGCCAGGATCGACCAACTGCATGAGCTGAACCCCATGTTGGGCCACAGGGGATGCCGCCTTGGAATAACCTACCCGGAGATCACCGAAATGCAGGCCAGGGCCATCTTTGAGGCAGCGGCCCAGATGGCTCTGGAGGGGAAGGAGGTCTTCCCAGAGGTGATGATTCCCCTGGTGGGGAGCCTGAAGGAATTAGAGCACCAGCAGGACATAGTGGAGAGGGTCGCCAAGGAGGTGCAAACCGAGAAAGGTGTTAGTTTCCCCTATCTGGTGGGAACCATGATAGAGATCCCCAGGGCCTGCCTGGTGGCGGATCAGATAGCAGGCAGGGCCCAGTTCTTTTCCTTCGGGACCAATGACCTGACCCAGACCACCTTCGGATTCTCGCGGGACGATGTGGGCTCTTTCCTGCCAGTGTACCTGGACAAGAAAATCCTAGCAGCAGATCCTTTCCAGACCCTTGACCAGGAAGGTGTTGGCCAGCTTATTCGCATGGGTGTGGAAAAAGGAAGGTCTGCCAGGCCTGATCTGAAAGTGGGGATATGCGGAGAGCATGGGGGGGATCCTGCCTCTGTGGAGTTCTGTCACAGGGTGGGGATGAACTATGTGAGCTGCTCTCCTTACCGGGTTCCCATAGCCAGACTGGCCGCAGCCCATGCAGCAGTAAAAGAAAAAGCCTAAGATGGAGTTGAGCTCGGGCCGGGCTTTGGGCCCGGCCCGAGCCGCTCTCAAGCCTGGCCTAGTATCAATATCTTGTGTCCCTCCTTTGCCCAAGCACATCTTGTTGTGAATTCACTTTACACCGCCAGGTAGGCCGAATATAATGAGGCGCACGGGAGAGGTGCAAGTGCGCCTTGGCAATGCGGAGTGGAATCCAGGCCCAGTATCAACTTGAGACAAGGCGGGGGTCATGTTTGAAGGGCCCTTGGGCCGAAGCAGCCGATCTGGAAGGCCGTGCAAATGTGAAGCCTTGGCGGGAAGCAAGAAATGCGGCTCAAGAAGGTTGAAATAACAGGCTTTAAGTCTTTCATGGACAAGACCGTGCTCTTGTTCGAGCAGGGGGTCACAGCCATTGTGGGGCCCAACGGCTGCGGCAAGAGCAACATAGTGGATGCCATCAGATGGGCCATGGGGGAGGCCAGTGCAAGGGCTCTCAGGGGCCAGGGCATGGAGGACGTGATTTTTCACGGCACTGATGCACAAGGACCCCTGGGCATGGCCGAGGTGAGCCTCACCTTCGAGAATGTGAACGGGAATGCCCCGGCGCACCTCTCCGGGTGCTCCGAGATAGAGGTGACCAGGAGGCTTTTCCGCTCCGGAGAAAGCGAGTATTGCATAAACCGGGTGCCTTGTCGCAGAAGGGATGTGTGGGAGTTATTCATGGACACGGGGCTTGGAAACAGGTCCTACGCCATAGTGGAGCAGGATCGTGTTTCCCGCATCATAACGGCTCGCCCAGAGGAACGCCGGGTGGTGGTGGAGGAGGTGGCTGGCATCAGCCGTTACAAGAGCCGCAGGGAGGCGGCCCAGCGCAAGATGGAAGCCACAGGCCAGAACCTGGAGCGCATAAGGGATATCCGGCGCGAGGTGGGCCAGCAGATCCAGATCCTGGAAAGACAGGCTCGAAAAGCCGAGCGATACAGGAGCCTCAAGGCTCAGATCTTGGAGCTGGAAAGGAACTCTGTGCTCAGAAAATGGGCCCTTCTGGACAAGCAAAGATCTTCTGTGCAGGAGCAAATCCAGCAGCTCAGCATGCAGAGGAGCCAGCTGGACTCGGCTCTGGAGGCAGGGGAACTTGTACTGGAAAGGGAGAAGGTGCTGCTCCTGGAGATGGAAAAGGGAGTGCTGGAGGCCCAGGAAGAGCTCCACAGGAGGGAGACGGCCCTGCGTGACCTGGAAAACCGCATCCAGCAGGAATCAGAAGAGGCAAGCTCCCTGGAGTCCTCCAGGAGCCTGTGGGAGGAGGAAACCCTCCAACTGCGGGTCCGTCTGAAAGCCGTCCGGGAAAACCTGGCATCCCTGGCATCTGAGAGGGAGGAAATTCGAGCTCAGCTGCAACAGGGCGAATCCAGAATGGAGGAGCTGGAAGGGCTCCTAAGAGGGGGAACCGAGAATTCAAGGCTGCTTAGAGCCTCTTTGGAAGAAGCCAGGTTGGAGCTGGTGGAATGGATGGGTGAAAGGGCCAGGCTCAACAACGGGCTGCAGCACAACCGCCGCAGGTGCGAGGAGTTGCAGAAGGCTCTGGAGAGGGGAAGAGCAGAGCAGGAAGCCCTGGAGAAAAAACTGGAGGAGATGAACCTGACGGGCTCTTCTCTGGAGGGGGAGATTGGCGAGCTGGAGGAGGCCCTAGGGCAGCTGAAGGCCCGAAGGGAGGAGATCAGGGAGAAGCTATCTGAGCTGCAGGCCCAGAGGCAGGCACTCAGGGCCCGGCTCCAAAGCCTTGGGAGCTCAGCGCAAGAGATCCGTTCCAAGATACATGCTCTGCAAGGGCTCCAGGTGGATCTGGCAGGCTTTTCAGAGGGAATCCGGGCTCTCAGGGAGGCGATTCAAAGGGGTGAGCTTTATCTGGGCAGTCCTTCCCCTAAGGTGGTGGCGGAATTGGTGGATGCAGCGGATGGGGCTGATCTGGTGGTAGGGGCCCTTCTGGGAGAGAGGATTCAGTACCTGGTGGTGGAGAGGTGGGAGCAGGCCGTGGAGGCCCTGGCCTTTGTGAAGGGTAGGGGCATGGGCCGGGTAGGCTTTGTGGTGATGGAGGCCTGCAGGGAGGCAGACCAGGATGCCCTCCAGGAAGAAGGGCCGGATCTGGGCTTGTCCTGGGAGCCGGGTTATGAGCCCCTGGGGAAGCTCTTCAGGGCAGGGGCCAGAGTTGTTGACACCCTGGAGGAAGCTGTGAGAAGAGGGCTTCCCAGGCACGCAGGCCGCCTGGTGACCCCTCACGGAGACATGCTGGATCCCAGAGGGTTCCTGGAAGGAGGAGACAACAGGGATCCCTCCAAAGGATACTTGTCCAGGCGAAGAGAACTCAGGGATCTGAGGGCAAGGCTTGAGGAGCTGGAGGCGCAAAGCCATGAGCAGATGATTCAGGAAAAAGAGCTTTCCCAGAGTATCTCCCATCTTTCCTCAGAGGGTGAAGGCCTGTTGGAGCTGATTCATGCAAGGGAGCTCAGGCTGGCAGAGTGCCGCAGGGACTTTCTTTCCTCCACAGAGGCCGCAGGCGGGCTCAGACAGAGGCTGGAGGCGCTGAGGTGGCAGCTCAAGGGGCAGAGCGAGGAACTGGTATGCCTGGAGAAGACTCTGGAGGAGGACTCGGCTCGGCTCCAGGAACTGGAGAGCAGTATAAGCCTCAAGGAGGAAGACCTCCAGGAACTGGAGCAGGAGCATGCCACCGCCCTGGAGAAGGTGGAGGAGCTGCGCCTGGAGCTGACCAAGGTGCAAGTCATGGTGGCCTCGCTCAGGGAGCGTTTCCATTCCGCCCACCGCGAGACACAAGGCCTGCAAGCCCAGGCCGCAGAGCTTTCCCAGGAGCTCTCCAGGAAGGAGGCACTGAAAGAAAAGGGCCTCCAAAGGCTGGAGCAGCTTAGGGTGTCTGTGGCTGAGGCCCGCAGCCGGCTGGCCAGTTTCATAGAAAGCCACGGGGAAGCAGCTCAGGAGCTTCAAAGAGCCAGGAGGGAACTCCAGGAGAAGAGGGAGAGCCTCTCGAGGATAGAAGCGGCCCATCACTCCGACAGACTGAAAATCAGGGCGCTGGAGAGCGAACTGCAAAGAATTGAGCTCACAGAGCGGGAATTGGCCTTGCGAATGGAGCATGCCCAGGGTGAACTCCAAGGCAGGCTGGAGATGGATCCCCAGGAGATTCCGGCTGAAGCGGCCAAGGCTACACTCCAGGACCCCTCCCAGGAGGAGGTCCGGATAGCCGCTTTGAAAGAGGCCTTGGAGCGCTTGGGGGACGTGAATCTCGTGGCAGCGGAGCAGTACAGGGAGCTCAAAGAAAGGTATGATGTCCTGAGCGCCCAGCAGGAAGACCTGGAGAACTCCATTGCCTTGCTCAAAAAGGCCATTCAAAGGATAGACAGAAGCTCCCGAAAGAGATTCAGGGAGGCCTTTGAGAGACTGGATGCGGAATTCAGAAAGGTCTTCCCGGTGCTTTTCGAGGGAGGAGAGGCACATCTGTCCCTGACCCAGGCAGAGGACATTCTGGATGCCGGGGTGGAGATCGTTTGCAGACCACCCGGGAAGAGACTCCAGAGCATTTCCCTTCTTTCAGGGGGAGAAAAGGCCTTGACCGCAGTGGCATTGATTTTCGCCATGATCAGGATCAAGGAGACTCCATTTTGCCTTTTTGACGAGGTGGACGCTCCACTGGATGAGGCCAACATAGATCGTTTCAACAAGATGGTAAGGGAGCTTTCGAAAAACTCTCAGTTCATCCTGGTGACCCACAGCAAGCGGACAATGGAGATGGCCGACGTGCTCTATGGTGTCACCATGGAGACCCCGGGGATCTCCAGGATGATCTCTGTGAGGCTTCAGTGAGGAACGCGGGGATCTCTGAGCTTGGGGGGACGAAGGAGCCTTGGATGGATTCGCAGGAAGGTAATAAGAGAGGCTTCCTGAGAGGCCTCAGGGAGGGTCTTAAAAGGACGCGGGATGGTTTCATAAGAAAACTGGACCGACTTCTCATGGGCAAGGCCAAGCTGGATGCCCAGACCCTAGAGGAGTTCGAGGAACTCCTGATCACAGCGGATCTGGGGGTGGCCACCACAGCCAAGTTGATTCGGGAAGTGGAGTCCCGTCTCAGCCGTTCTGAAGCCCACAACCCGCAGCTACTGAAACAATGCGTGAGGGAGGCCATAACCCAGATCCTGTTGCCGCGACAGGCCCCCCTGGAGCCCGGATCAGAAAGGCCTTATGTGGTCATGGTCATAGGGGTCAACGGGGTGGGCAAGACAACCACAATAGCCAAGCTGGGCAGGCTCTGGAAAGAGGAGGGCCGAAGCGTCCTGCTGGTGGCAGGTGACACCTTCAGGGCCGCAGCCATAGAGCAACTCCAGAGCTGGGGGGATAGGATTGGGGTGGAAGTGGCAAGACAGCAGCATGGGGCAGATCCTTCGGCCGTGGTGTTTGATGCTCTTCAATCGGCCAAGGCCAGATCTATTGATATGGTCATTCTGGATACCGCAGGCAGGTTGCACACCAAGGTGAACCTGATGCAGGAGTTGAAAAAGATCCAGAGGGTGACGGGCAGGGTGGTGCCTGGAGCTCCCCATGAAGTGCTTCTGGTTCTGGATGCCACCACGGGCCAGAATGCCATTTCACAGGCCAGATTGTTTCACGAGGCAGTGGGGGTCACTGGCATAGCCATGACCAAACTGGACGGGACAGCCAAAGGAGGTATCCTGGTGGCTGTGGCGTCGGAATTCGATATTCCCATCCGCTTTGTGGGGGTCGGGGAAAAAATGCAAGATCTCCAAGGCTTTGATGCTCATGGCTTTGTGGAAGCCCTTTTTGGTGAGGAAGAGTGATTCTGAATGGATCTGCTGGAGCTGGGTCGCCAGTGCATCTGGTGCAAGCACAAGCAGTGCTGGGTGCACAAACAGATATGTGGCTGGAAGGCTTTCAGCCTGGGGGAAAAGAGATGCTGTAGGTGTCTCCAGATGGCCTTGTGGCCTGCGGAGAAGTCAGTTAAAAGGGCTTGCGTGAAGCAAACGGCTCCCAAGAGGTTGTCCACCCCAGAGGAATCGGCTGGTGCCAGAGCTCCCCGGCAGCTTTCTCTGTTTTGGTCCGTGGGCAATCAAAGTGGTCAGAAGTGATGGCAGACACTCCTGTGGTGCTTGAAGGGAACCTGGAGAAGGTGGTCTACGAGGATCAGGAAGGCACATTTGTGGTAGCCAGGGTGAGTCTTCCAGGAGGCGAGGAGATCACCGCAGTAGGTTCCTTTTCGGCCATACCCGGCACCAGGGTAAAGCTGGAGGGAAAGTGGGCCAAGAGTCCACGTTACGGCTTGCGTTTCCAGGTGGAAAGTGCAGAGATCCAACCCCCCAGCAGCCCCCAGGGGCTTGTTCAGTACCTTGGCTCAGGGGTGGTACACGGGGTGGGGCCGGTCATGGCCAAGAGGCTGGTGGAACATTTTGGGGAAGAGACTCTGCGGGTGCTGGACAGGGATCCTGACAGGCTGGCAGAGGTGCCTGGGATAGGCCCTGGGCGTGCAGCCAGCATACGCCAGGCCTGGGAAGCTCAAAGGGGTGTCAGGGAGGTCATGGTCTTTCTTCAGGGCCATGGGGTGAGCCCTGCCTTTGCCCACAAGATTCACAAGATCCACGGAAGGAACACCATCACAAGGGTTTCGGAGAATCCCTACAGGCTTACCCGGGAGGTGTTCGGTATCGGTTTTAGGAAGGCCGATGCCATTGCCATGCGCTTGGGACTCTCGCCCACCAGTATGGCCCGTTGCAAAGCCGGCATTCTGCACGTGCTCCAGGCAATGGGGGAGGAGGGACACGTGTTCTGCCCCAAAGGGGACCTCCTGGCCTCTGCCTCTGAGCTCCTGGAGGTGTCCACAGAGCTGCTAGAGGAGGCCCTCAGGCGTTGTGCTGCAGAGGGGGATGTGGTGGTGGAGGAAAAGGGGGAACAGGAGCCCAGAGTGTACCTTGGATGGCTTCACGAGGCAGAGGTGGGCACAGCAAAGGTCTTGAGCAGGATAAGGAGGGGAGGGGGCCCTTCAGGCAGGCGGGACGGGCCAGAGGTGAGCCCTCCAGAAGAGCAGGCCTCAATCAGCTTGAACCGAGAGCAGAGGGAAATAATAAGCCTGGCCATGCAGGAGCCCCTGCTGGTGGTCACAGGCGGGCCGGGCACCGGCAAGACCACAGCCATGCGGGCATTGCTGGAAAGGGCCCAGAAAAATGGAAGAAAGGTGGTGTTGGCTGCCCCCACCGGCAGGGCTGCCAAAAGGCTCTCAGAGGCTACTGGTCAGGAGGCAAGGACCATCCATCGCCTCCTGGAATTCCAACCCAAGCACAGGAAGTTTCTCCGCAACCGAGAAAGACCCCTTCAAGCCGATCTGGTCTTGGTGGATGAAGCCTCCATGATAGACCTTCCCCTCATGTACCATCTCACCCAGGCCCTGCCGGCCTCGGCTTCCTTGATCCTGGTGGGGGATGTGGATCAGCTGCCCTCGGTGGGACCGGGAAACGTGTTGAGGGACATAATCGCATCGGGCTGCGCCAGGGTAGTCGTATTGCAGGAGGTCTTCAGACAGGCCGCCCGCAGCCAGATCGTGCTCAATGCACACAGGATAAACCGGGGGGAAATGCCCCGATGGTCTGCAGAGGGGAGGGAGGAGCTCTCCGACTTTTATTTCATATCCCAATCCGATCCAGTCCAGATCCAAAAGACAATAATCACCCTGTGCCTGGAGCGGATCCCTTTGCGCTTCGGCCTGGATCCCAGGAGGCAGATCCAGGTCCTCACACCCATGCACAGGGGCCCCTTGGGCACCGAGGAGCTCAACAGGCTTCTGCAGGAGCGCCTGAATCCAGGCAAGAGGGGGATAGCCAGGGGGACGCAAGTGCTGGCCCAAGGGGACCGGGTCATGCAGGTTAGAAACAACTACGAGAAGGAGGTTTTCAACGGAGACATAGGTATGGTGAGCTGGGTGGACCGCGCCGGCCAAAGGCTTCGGGTTCTTTACGATGAAACAGAAGTGGAATACGCTCCCGGAGAGCTGGACGAATTGGTGCTGGCCTATGCCGTGTCCGTGCACAAGTCCCAGGGGAGCGAATACCCGGCAGTTGTGCTCCCGGTGGTTACCCAGCACTACCTGATGCTGCAGAGAAACCTTCTCTACACCGGGATAACCAGGGCCAGAGAACTGGTGGTCCTCGTGGGGAGCGTCAAGGCCTTGGCAATAGCCGTGAAGAACGACCAGATCCGTCACCGTCACACGAGCCTCAAGGAGCGGCTCCAGCAGGCAGCTGGGAACGGGGAGAAGGATATGCTCCTGGCCACAGTGGAGGAGAAGCCGAAACCTTGTGAGATATGATGGCAGATTGAGTCTTGAGCCACTGATGCCCCGAGCCTGGAGAAAGAGGGCTATTCTCTCCGGATCAGTTCCTCGTTGGTAGCCCAGCGCCAGAGCCATCCCCCGGCCATTGGATCACTCTTGAGCAGCCCTTGCTCAGCCCATTTCTGCATGGCCTCCCTGACTTGGGCAAAGGAGAAGGGAAGCCTCTGGCTCATGCGGAGGCATACCTCCAAGAAAGCCTCTGTCCTGGGGATCGGCTCTCTTACGTGGCCGAGCTTCTCCAGCAGGTCCTGTCTGAGGATTTCCCATGCCAGAGGCCTCAAGGTTCGATTCTCAACCTCGTGCCGCTCTTGCTCAGAGGCCTTGCCCGAGCTCACCTTTTCCTCCTGCACGCGGCAGTATCTGCGGATCCCCTCGTCATACTCGTTCAGGATCCTGTCCACATCCTGTGGGCTGATGTCGCCCGTGAGCGTGACAACCCTGTTGGCATCGTATTCATCCCATTTTTCCGTCAGGATCCTGATGCCCATGGCTCGGGCTTCCTCCCAAATCCGGGTCCCCGGGAATGGTGACAGGACGTGGAATCCGTACTGACATCCCAGGGAGCGGGCGAACTCCCTGGTTGCCCTCAGGCTCTCCTTGGTCTCCCCAGGGAGCCCCAGCACAAAGGAGGCGAATATGCGAATCCCTGCCTCCTTCCCCATTTGCACTGCCCTTCGCACCTGCTCCAAGGTGATACCCTTCCCGATCCTGTCCAGGACTTCCTGTGAGCCGCTCTCCACCCCGTAGAGAAGGTCTGTACAGCCTGCCTCAGACATGGCGCGCAGGAGTTCCGGGTTGACGGTGTCCACCCTGGCGAAGGCATGCCAGGTGATGGGAAGCTTTCGGGAGAGGATCTCCCCGCAGACTTCCAAGGCGTGGCTCTTCTTTAAGGTGAAAAGATCATCGTCTATCCCTATGGAGGAAAAGCCTCGCAAGGCCAGCCACTCCATCTCGTCCACCACCTTGTGAGGGCTACGGAATCTTCCCTTGCGCCCCACCATCCTGTGTCCCACACAGAATACGCACCCATGGGGACAGCCGCGGCTGGAGAGAACCCCTACCTTCCCCTGCAGAACCCTGTACCTGGCAATGGGAAGAAGATCCCAGGCAGGCGAAGGCAACCCATCCAGGTCCTCCACCAGGGGCCTCCCAGGGGTCGAGATTATTTTCCCGTTTTCCTTGAAGGTGAGCCCCCTTACAGAACGCAGATCCGAACCCTCCTCCAGTACATCTGCCAACTCCAAGATGGTTTGTTCCCCTTCACCTCTTATCACCAGATCCGCCGAGGGACACTCCCTCAGACTCCTGTCCGGAAGGAAGCTCACGTGGGGCCCTCCCAAGGCTATGATGGCCTCCGGCCTGGCATTCCTAACCCATGAGGCGATACGACAAGCCATGGGGAATGTCATGGTCACCGATGTGATCCCAACCAGCTCAGGCCTCAGGCTGGCCACGGCCTGCTCAACTTTCTCCTGACTTGGCTCTGATATCAGAAGGTCCAGCACTTTCACCTGGTGGCCATTGGCGCGCAAGGCAGAGGCCAGACAAACTGAACCCGTGGCAAGGGCCGGGTATTCCTCTATGGGATAAGGTGGAACCACGAATAGTATTCTCAAGGGGGGAAGCTCCTTTCACACAACTGGATTCCAGGGGGCTTGTGCACGGGAAAACCTTTGGCCCCCCAATTCGAAGCCCCAAGAGCTCCATAGAACTCCAAGCACGTCCCAAGAATCTACCTCGGGAATCATCTGCTTTCAAGCTTGCCAACGCTAAAGCCATGAGGGCTCTACGCCCTCAAAACCAATGCCTGTGCCAGGCCCAGCTTCATCATGGCCAAGCAGCTTGTTCCTGATGTATAAATAACCAGGGCCATGCTCCAGGGGCCAACATAGTTGGGATGGTGGACACAAATCAAGCAGCTAGCCTGCCTTATCCGGTGCCGGGGAAGGATGAAGGTAAAATTTCCAAAGGAGGTACACATGGAGTACGTGGGGCTGGGAGTGGTGGGGTTGGTGGTATTGGTTGTTCTCTGGCGGTGGCTCAACAGGCCAGGCAGAGAGGAACTGGAACATGAGAGGAGATACCAAGAGCTGAAAGAGCACTCGCGGGACAAATACAAGAACCTGCGGCCTCTGAAATAGCATCCAGTCTGAATCAGTGTCCCCTTCCGGGGAGGCCAGAAAAACCCAGGCCCCAGGGCTAGGACCTCACTGATGCACAAGGCCTTGATGAGCCCGGAGTGCGGAGCTGGAATTCCGGACTCAGTCTTCTCCCTTGGCGGAAAGCATTTCTTGACGCCTTTGCAGGAGATCCTTTATGGTTCCTTCCAGGAGTTCCAAGGTAAGCTCCCGCACGGCCAGCTGCCCACGGTCCAAACCTTCAGCTTTTTCCCAACGCTCCTTTAAGGACTCAAGGTTTCGGATCTGGGCATCCAGGGCCGTCAGGCTTGAAGAGATCTGTTCTTGCACCTAGAAAACCCCCCTTGAACTCAGAGTTCCAACTCCCTTATATAGCTTCCAATGCATCCGGGTCAAGGCTTTCCAAAGCCCCTTATCCAGGATGGAGCTCCGATAAAATCTTGTACATACAGTAACTTAAGGGTTTTGCCTTGACTGCTTTGGGCTTGGGGCTATAATGTTAGCTTTGTACAAGCTCTTCGACAGGGGAGGTCTTGCGGCATGTTCAAGGTGGGGGACTTGGCCGTGTACCCTGCCCATGGCGTGGGGGTGATCGAATCAATAGAGCAAAGGGAGATCTCGGGGAGCCAAGAAAAATTCTACGTGATTAGGATCCTGGACAATGGAATGACTATTATGATCCCCACGAACAATGTGCATAGCGTGGGGTTGAGGAATGTCATAGACCCCGAGGAAGTCCCAAGAGTGTATGAGATCTTGCAGGAAAGAGACCTGCAACCTGGCCTCCAGAGCTGGAACCGACGCTACCGGGAGTATGCAGAGAAGATCAAGACAGGCTCTGTGTACGAGATTGCCGAGGTGCTGAGGGACCTGGTCTTGTTGAAATACGACAAGACGCTCTCCTTTGGGGAGAGGAAGATGCTGGATCTGGCCAGGAACCTCTTGGTGAAGGAGATCTCCATAGCAAGGAAAACAGAGGAGGTAGTGGTGGAACAGGAGATCCATAGCCTGTTCCAGATGTGAGAAACGGACCCCCCTTCATGTCCTCGGTTATTCCACGAATTTTCTGGATCCTTCTTGGTGGCTGGTGTGGGTACCTCCTGGCCGAATCCCTCAGTTCCCACTCTCAAGCACACATGTTGGGCGCCATTGTGGGTGGCGGTCTGGCCAGCCTGGCAGTCTTGCTGGAGAGATTGCTGGAGCGATATCCTCTTTGGGCTCTGGTGGGAGGGGCTGCCGGCCTGAGCCTGGGTTTGCTCCTGGGGCGGCTCATAGGCTCCAGTGTGGCTCCCATGGAAGCCTCCAGAGCCTCGGAAGCAGCCCTGTGGAACCTTGGAGCCATGGGTTTCTTGGGACCTTTGGGGTGGGCTCTGGGGTTTCGCAAGGGCCTGGATTGGCCCTTGAGGGCCGGGACCCGTGGCCCGAGACAGGCTGTTGCAGGCACTCGCCTGCTATTGATGGACACGAGCGTCATTATAGACGGCCGAATCGCAGAGGTCTGCGGAAGCGGTTTCCTGTGGGGAACCCTGGCGGTTCCCCAGTTTGTGCTAAGAGAGCTGCAAAAGATAGCCGATTCTTCAGATCCCCTCAAGAGAGCCAGGGGAAGGAGAGGCCTGGATGTGTTGCGCACTCTGCAAGAGCAGGAGGGCATCGAGGTGCGCGTGCTGGATCGGGAGCCTTCCTCTGGAAATAATGGGGATGTGGACAGCCTTCTGGTAGAGCTGGCCAAGGAGCTGGGTTGTGCTCTGTTGACCAATGACCTGAACATGCACAAGGTGGCCGAGGTGCAAGGGGTGAAGGTCCTGAACATAAACCAGTTGGCCCATGCCCTCAAACCCGTGGTCCTGCCTGGAGAGGATCTCAGGGTGAAGGTAATCAAGGAGGGTAGGGAGGAAGGCCAGGGCATAGCCTATCTGGAGGACGGCACCATGGTTGTGGTGGACAACGGGAAACGTTTCCTGGGCAGGAGCGTGGATGCTGTGGTTACAAGCGTCATACAGACCTCAGCGGGCCGCATGATCTTCACCTGTCCGAAAGAGGATCAGGACGCAGGTTTCCAAGACGCACACGGGTAGCAGGCCTAGGAATTCAGAGTGACCCCATGGAATCCGTTGCCAGGCGGGTGGCTGCCATCATACCGGCTGCAGGTGAAGGAAGGCGTATGGGAGGTGCGCTGGAGAAACAGTTCCTCCGTCTGGAGGGCATGCCGATTCTGGTGCACACTCTCAAGACCTTCGATTCCAGCCCCATTGTGCAAGGCATAGTGCTGGTAGTGCCCAAGAGCCGCATGGAACAGGTTCGGGAAGAAATCCTAGAGAAGTACAAGATATCCAAACTGGTGGCCCTGGTGGTGGGCGGGCCCCATAGACAGGACTCGGTGCGCCTGGGCCTGGAGGCCCTGGGGCCGGGCTGGGAGCTGGTTGTGGTGCACGACGGGGTCCGTCCCCTGGTGAGTCAAGAGCTCATAGCCAGATGCGTGGAACAGGCCCTGGTACACGGGGCTGCAATCGCTGCTGTGCCAGCCACTGACACGGTGAAAGAGGTGGACTCAGAGGGATTCGTGCAAAGGACGCCCCTGAGGGAAACACTTTGGATGGTTCAAACCCCCCAGGCCTTCTGTTACGAGTGGATATTGAGGGCTCACCAGGAGGCTCAAAAAGAGGGCTTCCTGGGCACCGATGATGCCTCCTTAGTGGAAAGGCTGGGACACAAAGTAAAAGTAGTTTTAGGCTGTTACGAAAATCTAAAGGTGACCACACCGGCCGACCTGAGCCTGGCCAGGGAGATACTGGCAGCACACAGGGGGAGGGGGCTGCCATGAAGTACCGCATAGGCCAGGGCTACGATGTGCACAGATGGGAAAAGGGAAGGCCATTGGTGCTGGGAGGCGTAGAGATCCCCCACGAAATGGGGCTCCTGGGACACTCGGATGCCGACGTGCTCCTACATGCCATCTGCGACGCCCTGCTGGGGGCCATGGCCCTGGGTGATTTGGGTGTGCATTTCCCGGACAATGATCCTACTTACAAGGGGATCTCCAGTCTTGTCCTGCTCCATAGGGTGGCAGCCATGATCGAGGAAGCTGGCTGGAAGCTGAGCAACCTGGATGCCACCTTGGTGGCTGAGCGACCAAGGCTCTCCCCCTATGTCCCACTCATGAGGGAGCGCATCGCAGAGGTACTGGGAGTGGATGTACATAGGGTGAGCGTGAAGGCCACCACCAGTGAGAGACTGGGATTCGTGGGTAGGGAGGAAGGAGCGGCCGCGCAAGCTGTGGTTCTCCTGGAGCCAGAAGGTGGGAGAAGAGACTCGAAAGCCTAGAAGGCGGGTAGTGATCATGGGAGCGGCAGGAAGGGACTTCCACAACTTCCTGGTCTGTTTCCGTGACGACCCGGATTTTGAGGTAGTGGCTTTCACTGCGGCCCAGATCCCTGGCATAGCCAACAGGCTTTACCCTCCTGAGCTGGCAGGGCCCCTGTACCCGGATGGAATTCCTATTCTGCCTGAGGAATCTCTGGACAAGCTTCTCAAGGAAGCCCGAGTGCACCAAGTGGTTTTTGCTTACAGCGACCTCTCCCACCTGGAAGTGATGCACAAGGCCTCTCAGGTCCTGGCAGCAGGGGCTGACTTCGTACTGCTGGGGCCTGAGCGCACCATGCTGCGTCCCAGGGTGCCTTGTATCTCAGTGTGCGCAGTCAGGACCGGCTGTGGCAAGAGCGGGGTCATAGAGCGAATATGGGAGGCCCTCAACCGTGCAGGTGTTCATGCAGTTGTAATAAGGCATCCCATGCCTTACTCGGACCTGGCACGCAAGAGGGTGGAGCGTTACCAAACCATACAGGATCTGGACAAGGGAAGCTGCACCATTGAAGAGAGGGAAGAGTACGAACACCTGCTCAGAAGGGGGATAGTTGTGTACGCTGGGGTGGACTATTCGGAAATCCTAAGGGCCGCGGAGAAGGAAGCCCAGGTAATCCTTTGGGACGGTGGGAACAATGATTTTCCCTTCATCCTCCCGGACCTGGAAATAACTCTCTTGGACCCTCACAGACCGGGCCATGAGACAGCTTACCACCCAGGAGAAGTGAACCTGCTCAGGGCACATGTGCTGATAGTGAACAAGGTGGACACTGCACCTCCAGAAGCGGTGGAAAAGGTTGTAGCCTCTGCCAAGAGGGTGAATCCCCATGCGCAGATCATTCCAACCGCCTCCAGAATCTGGGTGGAGGAGGGGGAAAGGCTCAAGGGGAAAGAGGTCCTGGTGGTAGAAGACGGCCCTACAGTAACCCACGGAAACATGGGGTACGGGGCAGGAGTCCTGGCAGCCAGGAAACACGGGGCAAAGAGCCTTGTGGATCCAAGGCCTTTTGCCAAGGGTTCTCTCAAGGAAGTGTTCAGGGCGTATCCTCACCTCGAGAAGGTGCTGCCAGCCCAGGGTTACTTCCCTGAACAGCTCAGAGACCTGGAGGCCACCATAGAGGCCACCCCTTGCGAAATGGTGGTGGTGGCCACCCCTATAGACCTGAGCCGCCTGATAAAGATCTCCAGGCCCGTGGCCCGCGT
Source organism: Desulfarculaceae bacterium (assembly GCA_037443445.1). Lineage (GTDB taxonomy): Bacteria > Desulfobacterota > Desulfocorpusculales > Desulfocorpusculum > Desulfocorpusculum > Desulfocorpusculum. The sequence goes on from JBBIOJ010000036.1 coordinate 31,507, forward strand.
TACGTACAGTGTGGAGGAGACATCTCCTCCTGGGCTTTCCCAGGTCATAGAGGAATTCCTGAGAGAAAGAGGGCTGTTGAATCAAGGCTTGAAGCTGGATGCAAGCTCCTCAATGGCTCTAGAGGATCCGAGCTGAAAACAAAGAGGATCTGCCCAGAAAGGATCCAGCCCATGGACAGAGAAAAGGCCACACCTTACATCAAGGTCCTCCCCCCAGGGCCCAATGCCAGGAAGTGGGCCTCATTTCATCAACGTCATGCAAGCCACTCCACTTATTTCTACGACTTTGTGTGGGATCGCTCTAAGCCGGCAATTGGTCCTTTTTGCACTGATGTGGACGGCAACGTAATCCTGGACTTTGTGAGCCATGTGGCCAGCAGTCCCCTTGGGTACAACCACCCCGAGCTGCTGGAATTGACCAAGGTGCTTTCATCCGTGGATCCTGACAGGTACGCTGGAACCGACTTTGTGGGGGGGTTTGGAGAAGATCCGGAGAAATGTCCCATTCCAACCCCTTCACACCTACATCACAAGCTCATGGAAATCACCCGGGCTTTTGGTTTTGACACGGCCTTCTTGAGCAATTCAGGCGCAGAGGCCGTGGAAAACGCCGTGAAGATCTGCTACCAGCACAGGAAAAACTTCGGTTATGGTTTTTGCTTCAGCGGGGCTTTTCACGGCAGGACCCTTGGCGCCCTTTCCCTGAACCGTAGCAAACGTGCCCACCGAAACTGGTTCCCCGAGATTCCCAAGATACTGGAATTGCCCTTTTGCCGCTGCGAGTCCACTTGCGACTGCGGATGGTTGCTCACAACCATCAGACGAAAAGGCCGAATGAGCAAGCTGGGCCAAGTACTGGATCCTGAAATAGGCATCATAGCCCCAGAGGAAGTGGCTTTCATAATAGTGGAGCCCATACTTGGAGAAGGCGGATACGATCTTCCCCGCCCCGGATTTCTCCAGGAGGTGGCCCGGATCGCAAAACATTACCAGATCCCCTTGATCTGTGATGAGATACAAACGGGTCTTGGCCGCACTGGGCGTTGGTGGGCGTGTGAGCACTTCGGAATAGTTCCGGACATTATCACCTCGGCCAAGGCTCTAAGGGTAGGGGCCACCTTGGGCCGAAGAGAGCTCTTCCCCCAGGAACCCTTGCGTATCTCCAGCACCTGGGGGGAGGGAAATGCCATCAGCTCTGCGGTGGGTTACCGCACCATAGAGATAATAGAAAGAGACGGCCTGCTGGAAAATGCCAGGCTGATGGGGCAATATTTCCTGGAAGGGCTCAGGGAACTCTGCTCACGTCACCCCTTTGTTTTCCACCCCAGGGGTCTGGGCCTGATGCTGGCTTTTTCGGTGGAGAAGGAGGAATGGCGCGACCAAGTCCTGCGGAGGGCTTTTCAAAGAGGGCTTCTACTCATAGGCTGTGGATTCGAGTCGGTTAGGATCCTTCCCCCCCTGGACGTGAGAAAAAGGGAGATAGACCTGGCCCTCGAGATACTGGATGCTGTCATGGCAGAGGTGGGCTCGTGAGACCAAAGGCCGAGAGGAGACGTCACCCCAGGAAGAGGTGCAGGCTGAGGGTACGGCTGTCGGGAGCCAGAGAACTCAGGGAGCACTACATAAGCAACCTGGGTGCTGGAGGGGTTTTTGTGGAGACCCTGTATCCCCTTCGCATAGGTTCCCAGCTGGAGCTGGATCTTGTGGTGGGTGAAGATTCAGTGCCTTTGAGGATAAAGGGAGAGGTCGTGTGGGTGAGACCTGACCAAGGAGGCAAGGAGCCTGGCATGGGGGTGCGCTTCCTGGAGTTTGAAGGCCGAAGCCAGGATCGCTTGAAGGAGTTGTTAGCCAAAGAACCCCCAGGGTAGAGAGGCCGTGGGGAGCAGACAGGCTTGCACGGGGTGAGCTGCCAAGCAAAAGGCCCTGATGAGCCATGGGGTCCGCCCAGGGGAAAAATACCTGCTAAGTTACTGCCCAGGGCTTGGGAAACCGCCACCAAGAACCCCCGGAGGGGATCCTGCCGGGTGGAAAAGGGCTGAGAGGGCCTCTTGCTTTTGAGATGCCTCCCAGAGCCGGCGAGCTATTTCCATGAAGTCCTTGGGGGTCTTGGCTTTGAATCCTATGGTCACCCCGCAGGATTCAAAGTGTGGGCTGTGTTGAACCGACACCTCGGGGGGCAGGCCCAGAGCAGCCCGGGCCTGGTGGAAGGCCTCTTCCATGGAACTCAGATTTGGCATTCGGATCCTCAGGAGATGCCGGCGAAGCACAGAGGTGCGCTGGGGACGGTCTTGCCCTTTGGCCTCCATGGCCCGCAGCAGGGCTTGATCCGAGAGCAATTGGCTGAGTCCCATCCGGTCTCTGTGATGTATCTCCCATAGGAGGTCCAGGAATTCCCGCAGTAGGTTTTCACCCAGATGGAGGCTGGGCAAGAGCTCCAGGAACAGCTCCTGGTCCTGGGGATCCATGCGGCTCACTCTGAGGGCATTTCCCAGGGAGCAACCTTGGCGCAGCAAAGCTCCTCGCAGGTCCTCCCGGATGGAGGAGACCCTCAGGTGTTCCTCCAGAACCCTGGGGCTGGCCGGCAGGCCCATGGCGGGTAGAAGCTGACCCAGGACCCAATCCCTGGGAGCTTCCCATTGCTTCGTGACCCTCTCCAGCACCCAGACCCGCTCTGCCCAGGTGAATCCCCTGGTCAGATTGTTCTCGTGCAGGGCAGCCAACAAGACAGTGAGGCGCTCTCCAGGCTGTAGGAGCTCTGCAGGAAGAGTCTTCCAGCCCAGGCTGCGAGCTGCTTCGGCCCTGAGGAAACCGCTTACCACTCTAAGTCCATCGGGGCTGCTCTGTAGTCTCAAAGGCACCAGGATTCCCACCTTTTCCAAGGATCCTAGCAAGGGAGTCAAGTCCCGTTCCAGACTGGAGCGGAATGTCTGGTCCTCCCACAAGAGATCTTCTGTGCGCACATCCAGAAAGGTTCGCTTCACTCTATACCTCCTCCCAGAAAACCCTTAGAGCTCTTTTTGCCGATTCTTTTCTCCTCTCCAAAGCCTTGCCAGGGCAGGGGGCTTTGCTTTGGGTTCTGCGGCCGTGCACACACAAGAAAGTGGGGGCTTGGGCGCCGACTCTTACCCGAACAACTCGAGCAAGCCCGAATCTGGGGCCCAGGTCTTGAGGTGGGAAGGCGGCTTCGGGATTTTCTCTTGTTCGGTCTTGTCAGGCCTCTCACAACCAGTCCTGGAGCTTACCCATCCCTTCCCCTTTACCAGAGCAGCTCATGGAGGGAAGGCTGTCTCTTGGAAATCCTTCTGGGAGACCTCCACGGGAAGCTGTAGGTAAAAATCAGCCTCTTTCTCCTTGCCTCTCTTGCGGGCGCCTTGGGCATAGATGGAACACTTCCTTTTCAGTTCCGACAGAACTGCTTTTCTTTGATCCTCGCTCAGGAGCGGATCGCGGAGCAGTCTTGCCAAGACTCGTATTCGGAAGCGATCCATGCCCCAGAATCTCTTGGAGAGCTGATCCGGGTGGCCACCCCTTTTTATGATGAGTTTTTCTTCAAGAAACATGACCGGATACCTTGAGGTCAACCTGAGCCAGAGGTCATAATCCTCACAAACAGCCAAACTTTCATCGAAGCCTCCCAGTTCTTCCAGTACATTCCTGCGGATCAGGGCAGAAGAGGGACTGATGATGCACCTGGGTAGACAATGCTGAAAGATCCAGCCCGAGTACTTGGCGTGGTGCTTGCAAGGGTTGACCCTCTTGTTTTGACGGATCCATATCTCGTCGGTATAGCAAAGGGGCGTATCCGAGCTGTTGGACAAGGCCTTCATCTGGAGTTCCAGCTTCCTAGGAAGCCATAGGTCGTCTGAGTCCAGAAACGCAACCCACTCCCCACGGGTGGAGCGCCATCCCAGGTTACGTGCAGTGCTGGGCCCTGAATTGGGTTGTTTCATATAACCTACGCGCTTCCCGAAGCAACGGATGACCTCCTCGGTCTCGTCCGTTGAGCCGTCGTCCACCACCAGAATTTCCCCTGGCCGAAGGCTCTGGGAGAGGACCGACTCAACAGCTTCCCGGAGCATTGGAGCTCTGTTGTGAGTAGGTATCACAACCGAAATGCTGCTCATCAGGACTGAGCCTCTCTGCCAAGGGTTTGATTGCAGCACTGAGCAATGCACAGCCCCTTGTTCTTGGGGGCACATTGGGTTGCAACTTGACAGGCCAATTCATCCAAGTATTCTGTAAAAAAGCGTCTCAGTCTACTCCCAACCATTTTGGTTGGGGGGAATTCCACCACAAGGAGGATCTCATGACCTTTGACAGCCTAAGAGATGTTCTGTTTTTTGCAATCCGCAAAGAGCACGACGCGCGGGAGCTGTACCTGATGTTCAAAGACATGGTCAAGGATCCTGGGGCCAAGACCCTCTTGCAGGAACTGGCCGACCAGGAGCTGGGGCATCGAAACCTTCTCCAGAAAGCCTTGGACGAAGGTGGGGTGGAGAGCCTGGTGGGAAAACTGCCAGTGCAAGACCTGCGTGTGAGTGATGCCTTTGTGGCTGAGCCCATTGGACCACAGAGCTCCCCACAGGACATAATGATCTTTGCCATGAAGAACGAGCAGGCCTCCTACGATCTTTACAGTGTCATGGGAAACAATTATGCAGGTACCCCCCTGTCTTCTCTATTCTCCAGACTGGCCCAGGAGGAGCTGCACCACAAGGAAACCCTCGAGCGCCAGTATGAGGAACACTTCATGCAGTGGATGTGAGTGCTGCTGATTGAACTGCTCCAGAAGCCCGAGACATAGAAGACCCAGGAGGCTACCAGCTTCGCATCCAGGGGAGGATTCTCAAGGCTGGTCAACGAGCCCCCTGGCCCGGATCCTTCACACGAGTCTACCACATTAGGGGGGGCTCACGCCCCCAAGCCCCCCCGGGATGCTCTGAGTGCCGGAGTCAAAGTCCTTCTTCTTTGTTATCTGAAGGGCAGCTCTTCCAAGGCAGGGTCGCCTTACTCCACACAGGCCCGGTTGGTTGGCCGAGTTGTCCCCCTTCTGGTGAATGATGCAGGTGTGTGTCCTGAAAGCTGTCTGAGTCCCGAGCTGGTGGAAGGCCAGTCGGCGAACCCAAGGGCATGGGAGCGGTAACCGAGCCTTGGGCGCATCTCAGCAATGG
>JBBIOJ010000037.1:0-34578 GCA_037443445.1 Desulfarculaceae bacterium
CTGGCTCAGCCCCTTGAGTTATTGTCCCCTTGAGGATATATAATGGAAAACTTGGACCCGGTTCTCCAAGGGCAGCCTGGTATGCCCCACAGGCCGGCTGGAGATAGACCTTACAACCTATGATCGAGGTAGAGCAATGGGAGCAGCTGATGTGAACAACGTAAGGAGTTTGGCATTGGTGGGCCATGCGGGCTGCGGGAAGACCTCTCTGGCAGAGAGCATTCTGTTCAACGCCAAAGTCACCACCCGGATGGGGCGGGTGGAGGACGGCTCCACGGTCATGGACTTTGAACCAGAAGAGGTGAAGCGAGTAAAGTCGCTCGGGACCGCTTTTGGATACCTCGACTGGAAAAAACACCATGTGTACCTGGCCGATACCCCTGGAGACAGCAATTTCTTTGCCGACACCTTTCTGGCCCTGGATGCTGTGGACAGTGCCGTGGTGGTGGTGGAGGCTATAGATGGAGTCAAGGTGCAGACCGAAAAAGCCTGGGAGAGGTGTAAGGATCTGGGTTTGCCCAGTTTGATTTTCGTGAACAAGATGGACAGAGAGCGGGCGGACTTTTTCAAGACACTGGAGGACATCCGATCCATTCTGGGAGTCAGGCCTCTGGTATTGCAGATACCCCTGGGGCAGGAATCAAACTTCCAAGGGGTCATAGACCTGGTGGCCATGAAAGCTTTGCTCTACAAGAAAGACGGCTCCGGGGATTTTACGGCGGTGGAGATCCCGGCCGAACACACCGAGAGGGCCCGGGAATTCAGGGAAAAGCTGGTGGAAGACGTGGCCGAGGCAGATGACGAGCTCATGGAGAAGTACTTGGAGGAAGGGCTGCTGAGTGAGGAGGAGATCTTTAGGGGCCTTACCTCCGGAGCTGTTTCCGGGAAATTGACCCCGGTTCTTTGCGGTTCTGCCACTTTGAACCTGGGGGTGCTCCAGCTCATGGATGGCATGCTGCGTTTGCTTCCCTCCCCTGCCCAGCGTCCGGCTCGACAGGGAAGAATCCCGGGAGGGTCCCAGGAGAAGGCTCTAAGGGATCCCACGCCTGAGGCTCCTTTCTCGGCTTTCGTGTTCAAGACTCTGACAGATCCATATGCCGGGAAGCTGAGCATTTTCAGGATAGTTTCAGGGACCCTGACTCCGGACTCCACAGTCTACAACTCCACCCGCGCCGTCAAGGAGCGTTTCGGCCAGTTGATGCTCTTGCAGGGAAAGGCCCAGAACCCAGTTGAAAGCGCCGGGCCAGGGGCCATAGTGGCCGTGGCCAAGCTGAAGGAAACCAGGACCGGGGACACCCTGTGCGAGGAGAAGACTCCCATTCTCTATGACCTGAGCCCTCTGCCCCCTGCCATAATATCCTACGCCATAGAGCCCAAGACCAGGGAGGACGAGGATAAGGTCATGACTTCTCTCCAAAAACTCATGGAGGAAGACCCCACACTCAGGCTGAACCGGGATGATCAGACCAGGGAGATCATTCTTCAGGGCATGGGCCGCTCCCACCTGGACGTGGCGGTGGAGAAGCTGAAGCGCAAGTTTGGTCTGGAAGTCAACATGAAGACCCCCAAGGTGCCTTACAGGGAAACCATAAAAACAGCCAAGAAAGGGATCATCTATAGGCATAAGAAACAGACAGGAGGCCGAGGGCAGTTTGCAGAGGTGCACTTTGACATCTCCCCGCTTCCAAGGGGTCAGGGCTACGAGTTTGCCGAGAACCTCACGGGCATGAACGTGCCCAGAAATTTCGTGCCTGCCGTGGAAAAGGGGGTCCAGGAGGCCATGACCTCTGGTCCCTTGGCAGGGTATCCAGTGACTGACATAAAGGTCCGCTTTTACGACGGCAAGTCCCACGAGGTGGATTCCTCGGACATGGCCTTCAAGATAGCGGCCTCGATGTGTTTCAAGAAAGGCGTGATGGAGGCCAATCCGGTGCTCCTGGAACCCATAATGAACGTGGAGGTGACGGTTCCAGAGGAGTACATGGGAGACATCATAGGGGATCTAAACGGAAGAAGAGGAAGGGTCCTGGGCATGGAGGACAAGGGCACCTTCAAGGTCATAAAGGCCCAGGTTCCCTACGCGGAGCTTCTGCTTTATGAACCGGACCTGACTTCCATAACCAGCGGAAGGGGCTCCTACACCATGGAATTCTCCCATTATGACGAGGTGCCGGGGCACCTGAGCGATAAGGTCATACAACAAGCCAAGTTGGCCAAGACAGAAGCATAGCTCCCCAGGAGGCTGAAGCCTTATTGCAGGGCCTTTGGGGAAGGCTCACCCCAGGGCCTCGGCAGCCCCGTGGGGCATCCCCAAGGCCCACGGTGAGTAGGTCAGGAAGCCCGGCCCGGGTGGTTCAACTGGCTGTGGGGCCTGAGGGGCTCGAGTTCCCAAGGCCCCTGGGATGCCTTGATATGGCAGGACTCAGGAGCTATGTCAAGTTTTCGGCAGGGCAAAGTGTTTTCAGGCACAAACGCGTCACTCCAAGTGAATCCGGTTCTCAGCCTGCATTGTCCGCTGCTTGTGAATAATGGGGGCTGGGAGGAATTATCAGGTGCGGGGCTGACAGGGACCCATGGAACACAAAGAACCGGCCGAGGAAAGTAGAATCCGAGCGCTGGCCGAAGCTCAGCCTGCTACAGAGGAAGACCGAGCCAGCCTTTTCTTGCAGATACAACGAATGACCGTGTCAGAGAGGATGAAGCTGGCACTTCTGGGCAACCGGGAGGTTCGCTCCATTCTCATAAGGGATCCTGTGAGATCGGTACAGGTCTGCGTGCTCCAGAACCCCAGGATCACAGACACAGAGGTGGAACGCATAGCAGCCTCCAGAAGCGTGGATGAGGAGGTGCTAAGACTCATACTCAAGAACAGGGACTGGATCAAGTACTATTCGGTGAAGGTGGCCCTGGTCAACAACCCCAGAACCCCTATCAAGGAGAGTCTGCGGTTGCTCGGCCACCTTAGGGAGAGGGAATTGAAGGAAGTGGCAAGATCCAGAAATCTCCCCAATCCTGTAGTGGTGGGAGCCAAGAAGCTCATGGCGGAGCGCAAGACATGACTCAAGGCAGCCACAGGACTTTGCAGGGGAAGGTGCTGCGGGTCTCCATAAGCGATGAAAAAGGGGTCCCCAAGAGAAACGTGGAAGAGGTGCGCCTGCTGGTGGAATGGGGAGTGGAGGGAGATGCCCACGCCGGGGCTTGGCATAGACAGGTGAGCCTGCTGGCAATGGAGAGCATCAGGAAGATGCAGGACAAGGGGCTAGAGGTCAGACCAGGGGACTTTGCCGAGAACATTACAACCGAGGGCCTGGATCTGATTAGTCTGCCCATAGGGACCCGCCTCAAGGTGGGCGGTGAGGCACTGCTGGAGGTGACTCAGATCGGAAAGGAGTGCCACGCCGGCTGCGCCATATTCCAGCAGGTGGGCCAATGCATAATGCCCATGGAAGGCATATTTGCCAGGGTGATCCAAGGGGGAAAAGTAAGGCCCGGAGATCTGATCCAGGTCACAAAGGAGAGGGCAGGATGAGCCCTTTTCGCTACGCGGTGCTCACTGTCAGCGACAAGGGGGCAGCCGGGCAAAGAGAGGACCTGAGCGGCCCGGCAATTCAGGAGCTGCTCCGGCCCATGGGAGCAGAGCTGGAAGAGTACCGGCTGGTTCCGGATGAACTGCCTGAGATCCAAAAGGCCATAATGGAATGGGCGGACCAGAAACAGGTGGACTTGATATTAACGACTGGAGGGACCGGGGTTCACCCCAGGGATGTGACTCCCGAGGCCACCAGGCCCTTGCTGGACAAGGAAATACCAGGCATGGCCGAGGCAATGCGATCCGCTTCCATGGCCAAGACTCCCCACGCCATGCTCTCCCGGGGTCTTGCCGGAGTGAGGAAAAAAACCCTGGTGGTAAACCTCCCGGGAAGCCCTAAAGCCGTGAGGGAGAACCTCTCCATCATATTGCCTGCCATCGCGCACGCCATGGAGAAGATCCAAGGGGATCCCCGAGAATGTGCTCCACAGCCCTAATGCCCTGTTTGCAACTCTCAGAGGGCTAACGGCTGAATGGGAAATGGGTGTCGCTCCCAGGGGGAGAAGGGTAAAGGTTCCTCTCTGAAAATGGGGAAAGGTTGGCCCTCTTGAGCTTGTCGAGCAGACATCCCATTTCTGCCCTAGTCCTGACCAAATCCTCCATAATCAACCTTATGTGTCCATCCTCAGGGCTCAGAACACGGCCCTCTGCCAAAGTCTCCATGGCCTTACGACCCAGTCTTCTCAAAAGCCGGCTTTCCCTCCTCCTGGCAGAGGCCAGGGCTGCCCGGATCTGCTCGGCAGGGTCTTGGTTACTGTCCTTCCTGTTACTTGAAAAACGATTCACCTTTTGTTTTTCTCCGCTTGGCTCTTCCCGGTGAAGAAGCCCGGGGGCCTCCTCCCGGGTATTCCGTGGGATTTGGACTGGCTCTCCAAGCCAGCCTGTTCGCCCCTAGCTCTGCGGGATCACGCCCCAGGCTTCCATGGCCCAGCGCTCCATGTTTCTAAGCATGTTTTGCCTGTGAGTTCCAGGCCAATATATTCGCCCGCAACCTGGGCAATGCCTGAAACTCTCCTGAGACAGCCCCACGTACTCGGGCACCATGAAACATGCCTCCTGCCTGGACACCTCCGTGAGCGGGGTATTGCAAACCAGACACCGCCAGAACCACCCTGCCCTATTCACTGGACTCACAAGACTCTTCAGGACTCGTATCAACTGTGCTTCAGGACGGTCCTCTCTCAAATGCACTACGGGCACTGGCCAGGAGTTCCGCTTCCGGGCTTCTGCTCTCCTGGTCAACACCCATCGCCCTTCTTGGAGGGCCTTTCTGAGAAGCTGGCTCAAGGGCCTGTCCAGGAGCTCAGCGTCCAGCCCGAACATTCTCAGATACTTGGCCAGCTTGCCCAGACTCCCGTCCAGAAGGAAGCGTGGCTCCAGAAACGCCTGCTCCCTGCCCTCTGAGGACATCCAATTCCAATCCTTCCCTCGGGTGCAAGGTGTCCCACCTTTTGCAACCAGGGCACTTCCACACGAGCTCCGGGCACTCGTGGCCGCAGTGCGAACATGTGAACACAACTCCTGCTGTACCCACGCAGGAAGCCAATCTCCTGCATTCTGACAGGGCCTGCTCCTGAGAGCCCTGCTCTGAATATATCTGGATGAGGTCTTTTCGCGCCTCCATCCATCCAGGCCTCTCCTGGAGCAAGCCCTCCAGGATATGGGCAGCTTGTTTCAGCTCTCCTTTTTTTCGCAAGTGACGAGCCAGATAAAGGCGTAGGACCGGATCCCCTTCCGTGTGGCTGCGGAGAAGCACCTCCAGACCGCTCACCTGGCCCAATCTGAAGAAGGCGTGTTCCAATCTGTCATATGCCAGAAATGTGAACTCAGGGGCAAGATCCAAGACCTGCTTCCACATGGCTATGGCCTTGGGATCTGATCCTTCCTGGGCATAGAGGTCCCCAAGATGGAGATAAGCGTCCAGACAAAGTTTGTTGGTGGATATGGCCTTTTTCAGCGAAGATCTGGCAGCCTTGAGATCCCCTTTTTCCATTTGGAGCTTGCCCAGCTCTGTCCAGAGATGCGCAACAGCGCTTGAATCTTCGCCTTTTCGCAGTTTGGAGATCTTTTCCTGGCTCCTGAGGGCCTCTTCCCATTCACCGAGTTCCCCCTGCACCTCCTGCAGGAGCAACCAAGCCTGAAGCATCTTGGGGGCTTTCCCCAGAAGATCTTCCACAGCCTTCTTGGCCTGCTCGAGCAACCCGCACTCCTTGTAGTCCTGGGCTAGCTCGTACAGGGCCTGCACCAGCACTTCCTGCGGGAGGCCAGGGCGACAGGTTATTGATTGGTGCACCCTCGCGGCCCTGGCCGGATCCCCCTGGCTGCGAAACAGGTTCCCCAAAGCCAGGTAGGCCTCCACTGTATCGGAGTTGAGTTTCACCGCCTTGACGAACTCCGCTATGGCCCGCTCCGGTTCTTTGGCCAGGAGAAAATTCACCCCCCGTATATAGGCCAGCCCTTCCTCGGCCCGCTGCTGCCCAAGGGCCTGGGCCGAGCGGCCCGGCCCAAGACGTCCCAGTAGGAAACCTGCTACCAGCCCTAGAATCCCTATCAGCAACTCGGGGATCATCAGCTCTTTTCTCCTGGGTTGCCAGAGCCCACCGCCTGTGCGGGATAGGTGCCAGCCGGCACAGAGGAACTATCCACCACTGGCAGGTTGCGCAAAGAGTCCAGCTCTTTTTCCTTGTCCCTTAGCAGCCTCTGGGTCTCACGCAACCTTGCCCTTGTGCTTAGCTGCTGGATGAGCCCCCAAACCCCTCCCACCAGGAGGCCTATGAGCAAGGCGCTCAGGACCAGCCCATATTGGGGGATGGCTCCAGGGGAAAGGTCTTTCACAAACAGATCAAACCTTATCTCCACAGGTCTCACCAGCTCTGCCCCGTTTTGAAGCGCGAACACGATGACCAAACATAGGATGCCAACCCAGAAAATGGACTTGAGGACTCTTATCATGAGGGACCCTCCTTCCCGAGCAGGGCAAATTTTCTCTTTAATTTGGAGAAAGTTTCCTGGAGATGCTCAGAGATGATCCTCACATCGGCCAGGACGGGCATGAAGTTGAGGTCCCCGTTCCATCTGGGCACCACATGCACGTGCAGGTGTCCGGCATATCCGGCCCCGGCCACTTTTCCCAGGTTTATTCCCACATTGAAGCCTTCTGGACTAAGAACCTCTGTAAGGACCTTGGTTGCCAGGCGGGTTTCCTCCATCAGATCCTTGGCCTCCTCTTCTGTCAGCCCCTCCAGATCTGGCACGTGTCTGAGAGGGGAAACCAGAAGGTGTCCATGGGCGTAAGGATAGCGGTTCATCATCACGAATACCCGCTGCCCTATCCTCAAGACCAGGTTTCCCGGCTCTTCAAGCTCTTCCAGGGCCTGACAGAATACACAGCCCGCCTTTTTCCTCTCCTGCACATAGGAGGCCCTCCAAGGCGCCCACAAGATGCCTCCAGAGCTTCTCTTGGCTTGGCTCACAGGGACACTCCCCCCAGAGGAACTATGCTGGCCCTGATCTCCTCTCCCATGTCCAGGATTCCCACTGTAGGCCCCTTAGGATTTCCCATTCCGGCCGCGGAGCCTGGATTGAACAACCACACCTCCCCCAGCCTTGCCCAAAAAGGTCTGTGAGTATGTCCGAACACCACCACGTCCACCCCTTGAAAACTGCTCATCACCCTCTTTTCTATGCCCCCCGGGGCACCCCATCCATGCACCAATCCGAGCCTTCTTCCCTCCAGATTCAGCTCCCTCTTGGCAGGCACTACACTGTGCAGCTCCGGCGGATCCATGTTTCCGGCCACGCCCAAAACCTCCCACCCCTGGGCAGCCAGGGCTTCCAGCACAGCCTTGGAAACCCAGTCACCGCAGTGCAAAAGCACATCCACCCCCTGGAAGGCTATTCTTAAACCCTCCAAGAAATCCTCAGGCACTCTCCTCAAATGAGTGTCTGAGATTACGCCTATTCGCACTGCCCCTTCCTCCTCTCAAACCTGGTCACTATTAACACACGGGCTCCCTGGAATCAACCCTGGGGGCAAGTCTCTTTGGGCTTTGCTGAGGGGTCAATTGCTCCTGAGGCAGGTTGATCTGGTTTCCCCGCCCCCAAGGCTCCCTCTGGCCCGCGGGTTTAATCAGCCGCCTCGCACACTGGCCAGTTGGATACCTCCCTTTGCCGCCATGGCCTTACCCAAGATCAGAACCGCCCCTACCACCCCTTCTATGGAGCACACCCATTCCAGGGCCTTCTCCATGTCCGAAATCTCCCTGACACGGTTGCCCAAAGCCGTGGCTGTTGCGTCTGCAAGCACAGAGTCCCGGGCCACCACACATGCCGCATCTGTGGCCCCGTAACTCCAGGAGTGGCCCACCTTGGCCGATGAGGTGGCCACCCCGATCGGCATTTCTCCAGGCCGGATTCGGATTCCCAAGTGGCCGCTGAGGGGGGAGGAACCTGCATACAGGCCCACCAGCAGTTCCCTGTTCGCAGCCAGGTAGATGTCCCCCCCGTTTTCCACCACGACTTCCTTGCATCCAAGGGAGTGCAGACCTTCCCCAACATACTTTGCAATGGCCCCAGCCACCGCGGCCATGGGCCCCACCCCCGCGGCCAGCCCTGCTCCTACCATCCACTTTACCAACTCGGGGGCCTTGGGATCCTGAGGCAAAGGCACATGAGCTGTCAGAAAATCTGAATGCTCCCGGGCATAGAGCTCCACCTGCAACCTGGCCTCCAAGAGCAGGGTCTCGGCCTCTTGTCTGAAATCCAGATCGGTCTGGATCCACAGGTCGCTTTCCTTGTACCTGACGGTATAGGCAAACCAACCCACCTGGCTGGGAACAGACCTTCTGTAATCTCTCTTGGATGGCCTGCTCTGGCTCATGCTCCCTAGCACCCCTGGATACCAGTTCAGCACGGCTGCCTCATGCTGTCAAACAGATCATAGCTCCCGCAAGTCCCTCCATGTTCCGAAAGCGTGCCGGGATTGGGAAAAAGCAGGCCGGGCCGGCCCACCTGGGAATCCCGACCAGGCTGTTTGACTCTTCGAATCCCCCCTGGGAAGTGATCCTTCCTGAGGAATTGCCCCAAGGAGACCTGTACCCTGAGCTACTATTTCTTGACAGGTTTTGCCCAGCCCTGTAGATTCTGGCAGGTATTGATCCATCTCTCTTCTTTGGCCGATTGGAGGTGTACATGGTCTGGGACCCTAGGAGTGACGGGGGGGGAGGCCCCTGGCAGCCGCGCACCAACCCTCTGGAGGAGTTCCTCAGGAAGCTCGGGAGGGGCTTTCAGGTAAAGGGCCCGAGTCCGTTTCTGCTTTTCGGAATCCTGGCCCTCTTGTGGGTGCTTACCACTTGTTTTTACAAGGTGGATGTGGAGGAGGTAGGCATTGTACAGCGCTTCGGGCGTTACCATCGCACGGCCGAGCCTGGATTGAGCCTCAAGCTTCCGGCAGGCATTGAAAAAGTCACCAAGGTTCCGGTGCGCAAGGTCTTCACAGAGGACTTCGGCCTTAGGACCCTGAGGCCGGGGGTGCGCACCGAGTACGCGGCCCCTTCCAGGGAGCAGGAGAGGGAATCCCTCATGCTCACGGGCGACCTCAACGTGGTGGTGGTTCCCTGGATAGTGCAGTACAGAATCCAGGATCCATACAAGTTCCTTTTTCGGGTAAGAAGTGTGCGGGATACCCTAAGGGATCTCTCGGAGGCTGTAGTGAGGCAGGTTGTGGGGGACCGCAGTGTCAACGAGGTGCTCAACCGTCGGGAGGTCATAGCCGACGAGGCAAAGCTGGAACTGCAAAAGGCCTTGGACGTGGCAGACACAGGCCTCAAGGTGGTAAACCTCGAGCTGAAGACCACCAACGTGCCAGAGCCAGTTCAACCGGCTTTCAACGACGTGAACAAGGCCACTCAGGACAAGGAGACAATGATCCGGGCTGCAGAGGAGCAGTACAACCGTGAGGTTCCCGCAGCCGAAGGTCAAGCCCAGAAAGTGGTGCAGGAGGCTCAGGGCTACTTTGCCGAAAGGGTCAACAGGGCAAAGGGGGATGCCAACAGATTCCTGGCCCTGTGGCAGGAGTACAAGGCTGCTCCTGAGGTGACCCGGCGGCGCTTGTACCTGGAGGCCATGGGTGATGTCCTGCCCAGGGTGGGTCAGAAATACATTATGGACCAGGACCTCAAGGGAATCTTGCCTTTCCTGGAGCTGGGTCAGAAAGGGGGTGGACGATGAGATCCCGCAACCCCATTCTGATTTGGGCTGTGATTGGGGCAGTGCTGTTGTTGGGACTGGGAGGCCTCTTCGTGGTAGACGAAAGGGAGCAGGTGATAATCACCCAGTTCGGCAGGCCCGTAGGCAAAGCCATCCAGGAAGCGGGCCTGTATTTCAAGTGGCCTCTAATACAGCAGGTGAACCGTTTTCCCAAGACTCTTCTGGAGTGGGATGGAGATCCGGGGCAGATCCCCACCCTGGACAAGACCTTCATATGGGTGGATGCTTTTGCCAGATGGAGGGTCAAGGATCCACTCAAGTTTTTCCAGACTGTGGGGAATGAGACTTGGGCCCAAAAGAAGCTGGATGACATAATAGACCCTGCGGTCAGAAACGCCATCACCTCCCACATGCTCATCGAGGCCGTGCGCAACACCAACAGGGATGAGGCTGAGATACGCTCTGTCATAGGGGAGGAGGAGACAGGAAGCGACTCGCTGTTCATCCCAATAAACGTGGGCCGTTACAAGATCACGGAGATGATCCAGGAAAACGCCGCCAAGAAGCTCGAGGAGTTCGGGATAGAGCTTGTGGATGTGCGAATAAAGCGGATCCTTTACGTGGAGGACGTGCAGAAGTCGGTCTTTGCCCGCATGATCCAGGAAAGAAAACGCATAGCAGAGAAGATAAGGTCCGAAGGCAAGAGGGAAGCCAACATAATAGAGGGGAACAAGGCCAGGAAATTGGCAGAGATCTCCTCCCAGGCTTACCGAGAGGCCGAAGAGATAAAAGGCAAGGCCGAGGCCGAGGCCGCCAAAATATATGCCCAGGCCTATAGCCGCGATGAGGAATTCTATGGCCTTTTGAAATCCTTGGAGGTCTACTCCAGGGGGCTTGACGAAAAAAGCACCCTGCTCCTGGATACCGGTTCTGAGCTCTGGCATTTCCTCAAGAAGATCCGATGATCAGAAGACCCCTTTTCTCCTGGGCCCCGCTCCATGAATTGGATGAGGCTGATTACTGGCAGGTTTGGCAGCCAGAAACTGCCTCGTTCAAACAAAGGAACCTGTTCCCCCTGCGAGGCGATGGCAAGCAAATTGGAAGAGCATGAAGCCTCCGGGGTGAGGCGCCTTGGCACAGCCTGTTCCAGATCGGCTATGAAGTTACAGTGAAGGCCAATGAAAGGACCCATACCTCTTCGAGTAGCTGTACTCATTGATCACAGGCCAAACCATCCTGGGGAAGTGGGAGGTCTGGCCGGCACCTGGGAGCAGTTGAGTTCGGCAGCCCAGGAGAGAGAGGACTTGGAGCTTACCCTCTTCTTCCTTGGCGACAGGGCGTGCAAAGAGAAGCCCGCCGGGAACATCAAGCGAATCCTCATGAAGCCTGCTTTGGGCACAGAGCGGCTGGTTTTCCTCTCCACCATCCCCACCCACACGGATTTGGCTCCCGTGCACCCTGGCCTTTTCAGAGCCCTAAAGGGATTCCATGTGCTTCACACAACCGAGGCCTTCTACGCTTTTGCAGCCACTGCCCTGTGGGCTTCCAGAATAAGGAAGATCCCTCTTGTGAATTCCATCCAAACGGACATCATCTCCTGGGCAAGAATATACACACCTGGAATCCTCTTTAGAATTCTGCCCAGACCGGTAGCACGCTGGGTCTTGGATAGGTATGGGTTCCTGGAGCGTCAGGAGCTCTCCATGGAGAGAAGGTTCGGGCATTACATGAGGGCCTGTTCGGCTGTGCTCGCCTCCCACCCAAGGGACATGCTCAGGCTCAGGAGGCTAGCCCCGCGTACCCCAGTGTTTCTACTCCGACGTGGAATAGACCTCCAGCTCTTCCACCCGGACAGGAAAAACAGGGAACTGGTTCTCAAACATTTCGGTATTCCAGCTTCCAGGCACCTTCTTCTCTTTGTGGGACGCCTGGACCAGGTCAAGGGGGTCATGATCGCGGCCCAGGTAGTGAGAGCCCTGGCGGACCAGGGCCTGGAAGTCCATCTGTTGGCCGTGGGAAACGGTTCACAAAAGCAGGAAGTTGCCTCCTTGCTCAAGGACCGGGTCACCCTCCCCGGGAATCTTCCCCATGGGGAGTTGGGATGGATATATGCCAGCGCTGACCTGCTTCTTTTTCCTTCGGAGGCGGAGGTCTGGCCCAATGTGGTCACAGAGGCCAGGGCCTGCGGACTTCCCGTGCTGGCCTGCTCAGAAGGAGCCAGCCATGTCATGTTGGGGCGCGGGCAGGATGGCGTGCTCCTGCCTGACAGGGATCCGCAGAACTGGGCAGGCTATACCAGGGAGCTTCTGTCAAATCCAGATCTTCTCAAGGAAATGGGGCAAAGGGCAAGCCGCCATGCCCAGAGCCACTACCCCTCCTGGACACAGGTGTTGGAGGAAGATGTGCTTCCTGTCTGGCTGGGGGCGGCCAAAGGCTCCCTGCCACCCCCGCTGGGAGCCAGCATCCAGAGCTGGAACTTCCCGTCGGCTGCCGCAGGGACGGGAAGCTCCGAGAGCTGCAGCAGTTCCAGCCCCTTGGAAGTTGCGGCCAGTGCCAATGGCTTCCCCGAGCTTAGCATCTCCAGGAACTCTTCCTTCGAGATGACCCATCCTGGTAGCCTGGGGGCCTGGGCCCTTATCTCCCGGTAATCCTGGAATCTCACCATGAGAACCTGGCGCTTGGCATAGAAGTTCCAGCCGGCTGTCCCTTCCAATTGCGCATCCGAGGGATCTGCCACCACCAAGGGCCACTCCTTGGGCACGTTTTCTGCGACCCACACGGCCAGATCACGCCTGCTCTCCAGGGGGGCCATGGCCCCCTGCACAAGGGAGAGCATCCAACCCCCTGGGATCATTACCGCCCCCATGAGAGCCGCGGCAGCCCGTCTCCTGCCTTTGCCCATCCAAACGGCAGAGGCCCAAAGCAAAATGGCCACCATGCCCATGCAAACCTGGACCCTGCTCACCAGCTCCGGCCTTGCCAGACTCCTCCAGATTCTCTCCAGGATCTCCCCTGCCATCAAGGCTCCTGCTGCCGAAACCGCTCCAAGGCAGCCCAAGAGCAAAGGCGGGGCCCAGGAGGGGAAAGCTCTGCCAGGCTGAGCCAGCCACGCCCCCACAAGGACTACCAAGGGGGCAAGCGCAGGAAGCGTGTAAGGCTGATTCCTACCCGCGGACAAGGCCACACCCCCTAGGATCAACAGCGCGTATATCCAAAACAGTCCACGGACTTGCCCCCTACTGGAGGCGGGCCCCAGGGCCCAGGGAACCAGAAGAGCAAGCGGTCCGAGAAAACCCAGGAAACCCAGAAGGATCTCCCATCGGGGCAGGGCCACAAAGGGACTCCCATCCCCGGAGGCCACTCTCCTTAGCTGTTGTTCCAAGAAGTGGTGTGAAAGGAAGCCGGGCTCCCTGGATTCCACCATCAGAAACCATGGCAAACTGATCCCCAAGAAAACCAAAAGCCCGGTCCCCCAAGGCACTTCCTTGAGCTTCCTGTGCTGGGACAGAAGCAGGAACAGGAACACCCCCCCCAAGGGGAAGACGGCCCCGGCCAACCCCCTGGAAAGCACTGCCATGGCACAAAGGGCGAATCCCGCCAGGTGGTAAGGCCTGGCACCCCGCACCAAGCCCTTGCAAAAAGCAGCCAGGGCCCCGGTCATGAAGAAAACAGCCACGACGTCACTGGAGAGCATCCTGCCGTAGTATTGGACTCCGGGGCATCCCAGGTAAAGGGTGGCTCCCAGCACTGCCCATGGGGCCCCCACGCTCATCTGTAACAGCCATCCCACAAGAAGTGCTGTCCCCAAGGTACCCAGAAGAGTTGGCAACCTGGCCGCCAACTCGCTCCCCCCCAGCATCTTGAAGGAAAAGGCCACCAGCCAGCCCACCATGGGGGGCTTGTTCAGGTAAGGAGAGTTGTTCAGGTGTGGGAGAACCCAATCCCCAGTCTCCAGCATCTCCCTGCCCACCTCTGCAAAACGGACCTCCCTGAAATCCCTCAGGGGCAGATCCTGGGCCCCCATGAAAAGGGAAAGGGCCAGCAACAAACCCACACCCCAAAGGCCTGCCTTTGCCCCAGGGGAAACAGATTGTCTCGTGGGGCTGTTCATAATACCAACCGATTAGCCCAAATCCCGTGGAGATTGCAGTGGATCTTCACCGTGATCTGCATGGAGGGCTTCCTTTGCAGGCCGAGTTGCCACCTGGGGATTAGATCTCCAGGCTGAAGGCTCATCTCACAGGCTCTCAGATCCCCCACCAAGATCTCAACCCGACGAAGGTAGTGAGCCTGTGTCATGACATGTAATTGCCTGCCCACTCGGATGACCAGCTGTACGGGCTCTTCCTTGCTTTCAGGAGAGAGCACCTCCAGAAGAGGAACGTGATCCGTCTCCAATCCTTGGAGTCTGGAGATGTCCTTGGGCCAGTGCACCTCGGGCTCGGGCTTCTTCTCGGGGGAAGCCTTGGGTTTGGGTGGAAGGGAGGATTTCTTCCGGGGCTTTTCCGAAACCCGATCCTGGGCCCCGAGCAATCTAGGCTCCAGGGGGAACCGGTTCCCCAAAGCCAAGGCAATACTCATCAGGCCAATGCCTGACTTGATCCACACCCTGCGCTCCATCCATTACCCCCTATGCCCAGTTCCTGGCTCCTACTGGGTTTGATCCCAGGTTCTAGAGACTCCTGCTTCCAGGTCCAACAGGAACCTCTTTATGTCCAGCCCGCAGCCGAAGCCGCCAAGACCTCCATTTCTCTGAATCAGACGATGACAGGGCACCAACAAAGGGACGGGATTCCTGCCCGCAGCCCCCCCCACGGCCCTGGCGGCCCGGGGGAGGCCCAGCAAGAAAGCCAGTTCTCCGTAAGAGCGGGTCTCTCCATAAGGAATCTCTTTCAGAAGCTCCCAGACCCTCATCTGGAAACCAGTGCCCCAGAGATCCAGTTCCGTGTGGAAGGTTTTTCTTTCGCCTTCCAGATACTCCTGTATCCGATCCATGACTTCCTTGTTGGCGTCCTGGTCGAGCTTGAAATGGCACTCCCTGCGGCTTCCCAGCTCCCTTTCCAGCTGCTCCCTGCCACCCCTCAGGGAAATCCCGCACACCCCTTTCCCGCTGGAGCAAATCCACAAAGGGCCCCACGGCCCCTCAAAGCCAGAGACCCAGACCTGCGTCCCCATGAAGGCACCTCCTTATCTGAGAAGATCCCGTGACTTCACCAAGAGGAACGGGCTTGTTTCAAGAACGAACCACCCATAGAAGCGTGGGTTGGATATTACTTCAGCCTTTCTAGCCTGATCAATCCCCCAGGGCCTGGGCCCAGGAGAGGACCTTTTCTCTTACCATGTCCCTCAGCCTGGACTCGAATCCCCCCAAGAAGTGGTCGGCTCCAGCCAGGATCATCATCTCTTTGGGATCCTGCAAACCCCCAAAGAATTCCTGCAAGAGATCAGAAGGGCAAAACTGGTCGTTTCCTCCGGCCAATACCAGTTTGCCTCCGGCAATGCCCTTGCAGAAGGAGAAGTCCCACAAAGCCACAGGTGGTGCAATGGCCACCCAACCCAGCACGGGCTCCATCTCCCTGAGAGCCCTCAATCCAACCCAAGCCCCAAAGGAATACCCTGCAAGAACCAGCCTTGAGGCATCACATCCAGTCCTGAGCTTTAGGAACTCCAAAGCCGCCTTCACCTCCTGGAGCTCCAGATCCCCCTCCCCTTTCATTCCCGCAGTAAGGCCCAAACCCCTGAAATTGAATCTCAGGACACTGGCCCCCGCAGCTGCCAAGCCCAGGCAAGTGGCTGTTACCACATTGTTCTCCATATCCCCGCCGTATGCGGGATGCGGGTGGCAAACCAGCCCTGCCAGGTCTCGGCCCAAAGCAAGCTTGCCTTCCAGCACCAGATCCCCATGTGGTATCCAAACCCTTTCCTCTTGCATGCTTCCACCTGGTGATCCAGGCATGGTTCACTCCTCTCTTGCCTCCAAACAGGCCAGCCCCTTCTTCATGGGTACCCAGAAGGCCGCTGCCATGACAACCACCAGGAGACTCAGGCTGAGCCCCATGCCGAGGTGACCCCAGAATCCCAAATCCGTACCTGTGAATCTGGAATAAAAATAAAGGTATACCGGCAAACCTTCCAGAATCACCACTCCACCCAATAAACCCACTGCCAGGAGCATGTACACCAACCCCCCTGTTCCGTTGGAAACATGGGCCGGGTTTTCCACCTCGAATCTAGGGTAAACGGCTCCAAGGCCCACCCCCAGGCCTGTGAGGGCAAAGCTGGCCAGGAACATGGTTGTGGTGGAAAGCAACATCATGAAGGGGGCCACTTTCAGCAAGGTATTGGAGGCCAACACCAGGAGCTCTGCCAGGAGGGCCAGTGGAAGCAGACTGGTCCAGAACTTGGCCCAAAGAAAGGTCCTCAAGCTCAAGGGCGAGGAGCGGATTATCCAAAAAGCCCTTCCTTCCAGACTAACTGCGGGGAAAACAAAACGCACTGCCACCGCTGCCACCACAAAGCCGGCCAGCCCCATGTTCAGAAATGCTATGAGGTTCTGGAGATACCAGGACTCCACCGTAGCTCTCTCCAAGGGCAAGGCCGCGAAGTTGTAAAGATACACTATTATGAGGGCCCCCAGCAGCAGCAGCTGCGACCACCGGGAAGGATCCCTCAGAAAGGTGATGGCGTCCTTGGCCACCATGGGCTGCAGCCCCCGGGGGAAGAGCCCTGCCAGAGAAGCCACGAGGGAACGGGCCAGCCTGGAGCGGCTCACCGGAGCCCTCCTGCCTTCCTGAGAACGGGACCAGCCTGTCCTGTAAACCCCCTGTGCGAACCATCCACCCAGCACCACGAAGGCGCAAGCCGTGGACCAGAGCATGGCGAGGAAAAAGCCGGGCAAGCCTGTGCCCCCGAAAAGCGATGGGCTGATGGCCTGTGTCATCCAGTGGCTGGGCAGGAAAGGGTAACGAGGAGCATTCAGGGCCACCAGGTAGCCCAGCACCCCGCTAAAGGTCTCCGGATCCACTAGCCTCTCAGGCTGGAGAAACCTGATGAGCAGGTAAATCCCCACCCCGAACACCAAGCCCAAGAGCAGCATCACCTCCCTGGCCTTGCGCGCTGGAAACAGGTTTGCCAGGCTCATCATCACAGCCACCCCGGTGGCTGCCGGGATGAGCAGGAAAGCCGGAAGGCTAAGGCCCAGCATGAGGTAGTAGGTCCAGGAGGCTTCATAGACTACCCCGTAAACCAGGAAAACCGGAGCTCCAAAAAGCATCACCATCCATGAACTGCCGGCCAGGGTCTCAAGCAGCTTTGCCTTGTAGATCTCGCTTGTGCCTATTGGAGCCGAAAGAAGCAATTCCAGGTCCCTGGACAAGAAAAAACTAGAGAAGGAGATCACGATGTTGCTGAACAGCAACAGGGCCAGAAAGGTGAGCAATATCATGGAAAGAAGCTTGGCAGCCAGAATGTCCCCCAAGGACTCTATGGCCCTGAAGTACTCCAGGACCCTCCAGAAGCCCCAGAAGGTGACTGCCCAGAACAGGGTGCCTAGCCCCAGGAACAGGAGCAGTCTGATGCGCTCCCCGGTCTCCATCCTGCGCCTCAGGGACAGCCACCATGGAACTGTAAGTTTTAGCCACCTCACGCCTTTCTTCCCCCTGGAGCGATCCCGAGCTGCAGGCTGATCCGGCCCGTGGCCTTTCCCGGGGCTCTCACCTGGGTGCCCTGCCAAGGCCCGTTACACTATGGGGAGCTTGTGTCCCCAACCCCACCCTGGAGGCCCTCCAGGCCGTCGTCGCCTGTGAGGCGAAGGAACACCGCCTCCAGGTCCCCTCCCGACTCTCCGGCCATTTCTCTCAATTCCCGTGGGGTTCCTTGGGCAATTAGGCGTCCCTTGTGAAGTATTCCTATGCGATCACACATCTCCTCGGCCATCTCCAAGGTGTGGGTGGACATGAATATGCTGGTATCCCTTTCCCTGGCCTCCCTTCGGAACACCTCCTTGAGGAGCCTGGCCCCTCTGGGGTCCAGCCCCACCATGGGCTCGTCCACCACCAGGACCTTTGGCTTGTGCAGCAAGGCCCCGCACATCACTAGCCTCTGCTTCATGCCGTGGGAGTAATTCTCTATTAGTTGCCCGCGCCATTGCTCAAGCTCGAAAATGTTCAAGAGCCGATCCATTCTCTCCCGCGTTACGGAAGGCTCCAGTCCGTAGATGCCCCCCAGGAACAAGAGGAACTCCTCCCCGGTCAGCTTCTCGTAGAGAAAGGGCCTGTCCGGCACCAGCCCCATGGCAGCCTTGGCCGACTCGGGCTCTGTGCGGATGTCGTGACCTGCGATCTGCACCGTGCCGGAAGTGGGTTTCAACAGCCCGGCCATGATCCTGATGGTGGTGGTCTTTCCTGCCCCGTTGGGCCCCAGGAATCCGAAGATCTCTCCTGGCTCCACGGTGAGACTCAGGTTCTCCAAAGCCTGAAATGATCCATAATTTTTTGAGAGGTTCTGTATTCGTATCATCTGTAGGCGAGGATCTCTGCCTTCAAATTTCCGATCAGGGAAACCAGCTTGGCCTGGCTTTCCAGCTCCCCTTCCACAAACTTGATGTGCGTTGCGTCCGCCGGGAACTGACCCAGGAGCGAGTCCAGGCTGAACCATTGCCCAAGGTACACCTCGTTCCAGGCATGGTAGTAGAAACGGCCTTCCTGGTACAGGATTCCCGCGCACAGCTTTGTGGGAATGCCTGCTGCCCTGGCAAGAGCCGCAAAGAGCACAGCATGCTCGTTGCAATCCCCTTGCCTGTTCTGCAGCACCTCCACGGCACTGGGCACGCTCAGGGTGGGAATCTTCTCCAGGCTTTCGTGCACCCAGGCCAAAATCAGTTCCACGGCCTTGAGGGCGTCTGTGTGCCCCTTCAGAGCCTTTTGGGAGGCCTCCCTTATTGCCTGGTCATCGCTTTGAATGAGTGGGGTGGGATCCAGCAGTTCCGCCAGCTGCCCTGTCCTGGGATGGGGCAGCTCATAGCTCTTGGCTCTGCCCAGGTCTTCCTTGGTCACCTCCACCTCTCTGCCGGAGCTCTTTTGTCTGGCCCCGGCCATGGAAAAATTGGAGAGGTCGGCCCCTGAGAATCGCACTTTCAGGTAGGAGGCCTTGCGGGCCTCTTCCAGGAAGGGCTCGGCAGGCACGGACATGGCCCGGAACAGGTCCACCCCTTTCCCCAGAACCCATCCCTCCCCCAAGGCCTGCTCTCTGCTTTCCCTTATCATGCTCAGCCCGCCGAATCCCTCCTCCCTGAGCATTTCCCCCTCCAGGCTCACCCATGCACGAGTGCTGAGTCCGGCCCAGGAATAGCCCAGTCTGAGGGCATCCACTTCTCGCTGGCCCATCACAATTCGATCCCTTGCCTCCACGACTATTTCCAGAGGCTTTATCCCAAGGGTAAGCGGATCCATCATAGGGAACCTGAAGCGCTGCCCTGGCTGCAAATCCCCCTGGAAAAGAAGCAGGTAGCGGATGCTCTGGGGTAACCATGGGGTCTCCTTGAGCGGAATCCGCACCTCCCGAACCCTTCCTGCCGAGCGAATCTTCACCGAAAGCTCCGAGCCCTCCACCTTGCCTTCGGCATTGAAGTGAGTGGGCCCGCTTTCCACTTTGGTGCGAAAGCCTCTCAAGAGGAACCCCTCTGTGGTTTCAACAAGGATGTGGCTCCTCACCTCCCTGGGAATCCCCAGCAAGCTTAGTCTCAACAGGGCCCCTTCCTCCAGTACCCAGCCCGCCCCCGAACGGCTGATCCGAGTGTTGGCATGGCCTATCTTCTGGCCCTGTGCGTAGATTCCCATCCACTCCTCCCGGTCCTCCACCTCGCTGGCAGCCACCCGGGCGGCCCCCACGGGAAGGCGAGGCAGAAGATATTCCCTCCAGAGGAGTGCTGCGCACATCACCAGCCACCAAAGCACCACTGCCACAGAGATGATCCTGCCAAGCTCCCACAGGGGGCTTCTG
Source organism: Desulfarculaceae bacterium (assembly GCA_037443445.1). Taxonomy (GTDB): domain Bacteria; phylum Desulfobacterota; class Desulfocorpusculales; order Desulfocorpusculum; family Desulfocorpusculum; genus Desulfocorpusculum. The sequence goes on from JBBIOJ010000037.1 coordinate 19,796, forward strand.
CTCTCTTCTGGAACCATCTTCAGCTATTCTTTGCTCCCAGGCGTTCCATCAGTTCCAGAGCGTTTCTCCAGACCGAATCCAGCTCCTCACGCTCCATTCCAGCCCCCAGCCCCACCCTGACTCTGGATTCCGCCTCCAGGAGGTCTTGGGGCCCATGGGAATCGGTGTTGATAAGGAGCTTGGCTCCGGCTTCCCGGGCCAGCTTTGCCACCCGGCCATTGCCCAAGCTGTGGCCATTGCGTGTGGTAAGCTCCAGAAACACCCCTGTGGAGGCCGCCAAGGCCGCCTCCTCCAGGCTGATAAGCCCCGGGTGGGCCAGCAGGTCCACTCCTGCCTCCAGGGCCGCCCTGTTGGTACCCCTGGCCACAGGCTCCACCAGGGTCTCTCCGTGGACCACCACCCATCTGGCCCCCATCTCTCTGGCACGACGGCTCAGCTTCTCGATGCGCACAGGGGGCACGTGGGTCAGCTCCACCCCCGGCACCACCAGCATGCCCCAATCCCTTCCCTGTTCTTCCACAAAATGGAGCAGCCTGGAAAGCACGAAATCCAAATTGGAGCTGTCGGCATGGTCGGTTATGGCCAGGCATGCACAGCCCAATTCATGCGCCCTCTGTACCAGCTCAGAAGGAAGCAACTCCCCGTCGCTGAAGATGGTGTGAGTGTGAAAATCAGCAAACCAGCTTTTTTCGTTCATCACGAAGTTCCCTCCCCTTCCAAAGCCGTGGCCCAAAGGGAGTGTTTCAGACTCTTTTCCACCCTAACCTTGAGCAGCTTTCCCCTCAACAGGTGCTCATCCCCCGACATGTGCACTATCCTGTAGGTCCTGGTGCGACCGGTGACTTGATCCGAGCCGTAAAGAGAGGGCCCCTCCACCAGGATCTCCTGAAGGCTGCCCACGCATTCCTGCAGGATGGAAGAGGTGATGGATTCCTGTAGCTCCTGAACCATGCGCAGCCTCTCGGCCTTCACCTCCTTGGGAACGCTGTCATGCATTGCACCCGCCTTGGTGAAGGGTCTGGGGGAAAACTTGAAGGAGTAAATGGAGTCGAAACGGACCCTCTCCAGGAGATCCAGGGTCAGCTTCAGATCCTTGTCAGTCTCACCAGGAAAGCCCACGATGATGTCTGTGGTAAGAGCCATATTGGGAATGCGCTCCCTTAAGCATTCCACCTTTTTTAAGTACTCATCTCGAGTGTAACCCCTGTTCATGGCCTGAAGAACCCTTGTGGAACCCGACTGAGCGGGCAGGTGCAAGTGCTCGCAGACCTTTCCCAGGCGGGCGAAGGCATCCATGAGCTCCTGGGAGAGATCCTTGGGATGAGATGTGGTAAAGCGGATTCTCTCTATACCTGGGATATCCTCAATGGCCTCCAGGAGTCGCACAAAGCCTCCCTCATCTCCCAGGGTTCTGCCGTAGGAGTTCACGTTTTGTCCCAGCAACATCACCTCCTTGACCCCCAGGAGGCTCAAGCTCTTCACCTCTTGCAGGATCTCCCCTGCAGGCCGGCTTTGCTCTGGGCCTCTCACATGGGGCACTATGCAATACGAACAGTGGTTGTCGCAACCCTGCATTATCGTGACAAAGGCCCTGACCTGCCCCTTTTCCGTCCTGGGGAAGTAATGCAAACTGCCCACGTCCTCCACAATGTCCACCCGGCAGGCCCTTATCCCTTGCCCAGCCATTCTCACTAGCTCGGGGACCATTTGGATCTGGTGGGTCCCGAACACGAAATCCAAATGGGGCGCCCTCTCCAGGAGCCTTTCCCCGGCCTGTTGGGCCACGCAGCCCCCCACCCCTATGATGAGAGAGGGCTTGCGCCTTTTGAGGGGGAGCAGCCTGCCCAAGGCGCTATAAACTTTTTGTTCTGGTTTTTCCCTGACACTGCAGGTATTAAGTATTATGCAATCGGCCTGCCCCGGATCCTCGGTGCTCTCGTGCCCTTCCTTCTCCAGAAGTGAAATGATCTTCTGGGAGTCATGCTCATTCATTTGGCACCCGTAAGTGGATACAAGAACCCGCATCAGAACCAATCCTCTTCCCCGGAAAGTAATTCAGAGTACATGCCGACCCCCTCTCACAGGATGTGGGGGCTAGGGGGGGCCCCCCAAGCCTTCACCCCAGTGATCAAATTACCAGACTCAAGGCCTGGTTGGAAGTTGAGGTTTCCCTGTCCAGGCCCCCTCGGGGGTCAAACCGCTTTATCCACGGCTTGAGCAGGACTCCGGCCGAAGGTCTGGCCCCTGAGAAGTTTTGGGATTGGGGGCATGGCTCACCCTTTGTGGATGAGCCTCGCCCTGGTATGGTTTGCCAAAGCTTATTTCCCCGCCCAGGTGGACTGATGCCCTCCTGGAAGATCTCTCCCCGAGTGAGGAGAACTATGAGATTGCCTGGGAAGCGTTCAGGACTGCTGGACGGCCTGGCTTTGGGGGGGCTCTATGGCGGCGGCAGCGGCCTTCTTCTCATCATCCACCAGCTTGCGACCTATGGGGCAACCCTCACAGAGACTCAAGCCCTTCTTGAGCACGTAGTGGAAAGAGTCATCCTCTGACACGGTCTCAAAAGCCTTCCCCAGGGCAGCCCTGTAGCGCTTCATGCAGGCCTTCTTGGAAATCAGAAGAAGGCCCGGCTGATGAGGGCAGACAATCATCTCCCGCTGATGTTCCTCCATCCATTTGCTTATGTCCTGATCTTTGACGTAACCCATCCTTTAGCTTCCTTTCTCCTTCTTGTTTCTCCCGCCTGGTGAGCTGGGCCATCTCGGCCGCTGGCACCAACAGTCTAATCACTCCCTACCTGAAGTCCAGGGGGGTGGTGAGGGCGAGCAACATTTTTTTTGACAACCTCCCCCATGGAAAGTTCCAGGCACCCTCCAGGCTCAGGAGCCCCTGGCCAAACAATGCATACTGGTTCTGACGTTGAAGTTCCAGGAAGGTTCACACCACTTCCCGAGAAGGCTTTGGGCCAGACATCCCAAAGCCTCCGAGGGGCTTGGGGCGGGATCCCCCATGTCTTCCCTTTTGCGGAATGATCCGGGCCAGGACCGAGATCTGTTCAATTCAAGAGGGGCAACAGAGCTCAGCTTCCTTCCCATCTTGGGAACAACTGGTGGGGAATTTGAAACTGGTCCAGGATCTTTCCCACCACATGCAAGATGAGCTGATTCATGGAGGAGGGCTTGTGATAAAAACCAGGAATGGGCGGAAGGATGATAGCCCCCAGCTCGGCAGCCTGGCACATGAGACGCAGATGCCCCAGGTGTAGAGGCGTCTCCCTGACCGCCAGGACCAGTTTCCTGCGCTCCTTCAGACACACGTCCGCTGCCCTGACCAGGAGGTTGTCGTTGTAGGAATGCACTATGGCTGATAGGCTCTTCACACTGCAGGGCACCACGGCCATGCCCTCGGTCAGGAAGGAGCCGCTGGCTATGGCCGCAGCATGGTTTCTCCAGTCATGCGTTACTGTAGCCAGGCCTTCCACCTCCTGGACTGTGTAATCGGTCTCCAAGGAAATGGTCCTCTTTGCCGCTTCGGTGATCACAAGATGAGTCTCTAGATTCTTCTCCCGCAAGGCTCTCAGCAACTCTATGCCGTACACGGCACCGCTTGCGCCGCTGATGCCCACTATGAGGCGTCCTGAGCCCATGGCTTTCGCATGGCTCCTCATCTCACCCTGCCCGAGAACTCTTCCCTTGATCACTGTCTTGCCTCTCCACTTCCATGATGCGGTAGCCTGCCTGCTTGAGTGTTTCCAGAAGTTCCTCTGGCCTCTGGGTCTCCACCCTCAATACTACCTTGGTGCCCGTGCCTTCCTGCTGTGGGAGGGTAAACATGCTGCGCAGAACTGCCCCTGTCTCCTCGACTCTCTGGGAGATCTCTCTCAAGGTTCCAGGCCCCAGCTGCACGTCCCTGAGGGTGACTCCCACCCACCTCTCCCTCACCCCCAAGACCTGCGCAAAGGTCTCGAATATCTCCTCGTAGGACACGGTCCCCACAAGTTTCCCGCCCTCCATCACAGGGAAGAAGCTGACTCCCAATTCGGCACCTTTTCTCATGGCCTCTTCCACGGGTTCCTCGGCCGAAATGGTCTTGGGCTTCCTTATCATCAGGTCCTTCACCTTGAGCCGCTCGTTGAAGTAGCGCAGCTCATAAACGTTTTGCCTGGAGGTGACGTAGGTGGCAGCCTCGTACAGGTCTCTGCGGCGAAGTATTCCTCGTAGCACCCCGTTGTCCACCACGGGCACGTAGCGCAGCCCGTGACGCTGGACCAGTTCCTGGGCCTCGCTCACCAGGGCGTCGCTGTGAATGCTCACGGGATCCTTCCGCATCCAGTTTCTTATTATCATGGCCCTCCTCCCTGCTGCAGGAGTTCTTCCATGAGTCTTACAGCCTCTATGGCAAAGCGCTCCTGGTTGATGTGTGCCTCAACCCGCTCCAGCTTGAAACCCGGGGGGAGTCCTTTTTCCAGGGCAAGGAGCAGCGAGTTCCTGGACTCCGGGTCGTAAAGTGGCCTCCCAGGGCCGTCTGCCTCAGACCATCCCCCCTCCGGGAGCAATATCCTGAGAGGGCCCGGGTAATTCCTGATCCTGAGGCACAGCTCCTCCCCGAGCCTGGCCGACTCCTGGGGGTCCAGCCCTATGGCAGAGCGAAAATCGTAGAAAAAAAGCTTTCGGCCCAGGTACTCTTCAGGCACGGATTCTCTTGTGAACTCCAGCACTGCACAGTCCAGCCCCCCGGGCACCACCAGCCTGGGTGGCGCTTTCTTTGTCCCCTGGCTGAGCCGAGCCTGCCCTGCCCCCCGGCAGTAACCCCCCATCAGCTCATCGGCCAGCTCGTGCAATGCCAGATCCAGTATCCCGTCGAAAAACCCCTGGGCTGCCATCTCCTCCATGGCCCTGCCGCCTGTGCCGTTGGCGTGGAAAGCCACCACCTCATAACCCTTTTCCTCCAGGAGCCTTCTTATGCGCTGGGCAGCCTCGGTCACAAAGCCGAAGTTGCTAAGGGCGATGCTACCTCGGCGCAAGGGTGGATCCCACCGGGCCTCGGCCATGGCGCACACCGCTGCTGCGGCCTGGTCCAGGATTTTCCCGGTAACCGAGTTGATTCCCACCAGGTCTGCAACGCTGTGAACCATTGTGATGTCGGATGTGGCCACTATCCCCGAAAGATCCCTGGAGGCTACTGTAGAGACCATCACCTTGGGGAAACCCACAGGAAGTTCCCTCATTACAGCCGTGGCCATGTGGGTGCCAGTTCCTCCACCACAGGATATGAGACCTGAGATTTGCCCTTTTCTCTGCAGGCTGGCCACCTCTGCCCTGGCCACCCTAAGCACCTGTTCCACGGCTTCTTCCCTGGCCAGACCTCCCCTCACACCCAGGTCCAGGTCCGGCACAAAGGCTGGTTCTCCCAGCGTGCCGATGTTGATTGTGATCACTGGCATGCCCCTTCGAGCCACTGCCTCCTTGAGGAAAAGGCACTCTTCTCCCTTGGAATCCAGGGTACCCATTACAGCAATGCAGCCCATGCCAACCCGGCTCCTAATGCGGATCCAAACCCAGGTTCAGCTGCAACATGCGCACACTGGCCAGGAGCCTTCTGGTGTTTCTCTCCAAGGCCTGAATCCCCCCGGACTCCTTGAGGAGCTCCCGGGCGGTCTCCTGCAGTTCCTCCACCAGCTCGGCAATTCTCTTCAAATCAATTCCGGCTTCGGCGCAGGGGCCTTGCCCTGCAGTCTCTTCCATCAGTGTCCTCCTTGGGTCTTGCGCAGGTCCTTGAAGCGCCTGGCCTTCACTTCGTAACGCGGCAGGGATCCATAGGGATGGAAGCTGATCTCGTAGCCCAGATTCGTCTTCAGCCTCAGCTCCTGGAGCAGCCTGTTTAGCACCTCCTTCTGGCGAGACTCGGCCCAGGGCTCAAGCTCCACCTTGAGGGAGATCCTGTCCGTGTCCTCTTCCCTGCTGACTACCACCTCGTACTCGTCCCCCAGCTCTGGGATGGACCTTACCACATCCTCTATGGCCGTTGGAGCAAGCAGGACCCCCTTCACCTTTGTGATGTCGTCCGCCCTTCCCAGCACGCCTCCTTGGATCAGCCTGAAGCTCCTGCCGCACGGGCAAGGTTCCTTGGACCACATGATTATGTCCTTGGAGTCGAACCGCACACAGGGTTGGGCCAAGCGGTCAAAGGCCGTGATCACCATCCTGCCAGGTTTCCCCGGCTCTTCTATCAACCGGCCCGTCTCCAGATCCTCTATCTGCACCAGGAACATGGCCTCGTTCACATGAAGCCCCCCGGGCTGTTCCTCACACTCGTAACTCCAAGCCCCTATCTCGGTGGCCCCCACATGATCGAACACCTTGGCTCCCCAGGCCTCCTGGATCCTCTGCTTGGTGGCGGGCACGCTGGCCCCGGGTTCCCCGGCACAGGTGATTCTCCTCACCCAAAGATCTTTGGGTGGATCCAGGCCCAGTTTTTTCCTGGCCACGTCCGCCATTGAGAGGATGTAGGTCGGGGTTCCCATGATGGCTGTGGCCCTTACCTCCTGCATCTTGAGGACCCTGGCCTCGGTGTTCAGGACCCCGCCCGGGACCACTTCGCAGCCAAGCTTCTCGGCTCCGTAGTGGCCTGCCCAAAAGGCCACGAAAACGTTGTACCCAAAGGGTATAAAGACCCTGTCAGAACTCCTGTAGCCCTGGGCATAGAGGATGTAAGCCCAGCATTCAGACCACCATTCCCAGTCCTCCCAGGTGTCGGGCTGGTATACGGGCTGACCAGTGGTGCCGCTGGTCTGGCGGAACTCGGTCACCTCCTCCAGAGGCACACAGAGCATGTCCCCATAGGGAAAAGGCTCCTTGCCCTGGATTGAGCGCATCATGGATTTTTCCACCTTGGGGACCTTTGTTGTGTCCTGCAGGGTTCGAAGCTCCCCGGGGTTGAGGCCTGCCTTTTGGTAAAGCTCCCTGTGGAATCTGGAGCGGCTGTAGGCCCACTCAAAGATCCTTCTGAATTTTCTCAACTGGAGTTCTCTGATCTGCTCCTGGGGCATGGTCTCCAAGATGGGATTCCACATCCGCTCGGCATTGGGGTGCATGCGCTCCTCCAAGAAGATGAACTGCTTGCTCAGATCCTTAGAAGCTCTCCAATTCCCGGCTTTTTTCCTAAGCTCCAAAACAGGGGGCTCCAGCCCCGCCCCCCCCTTCTTCATGCTTCAGAGAAGCTTGCACTCCCCTGTATCCAACGGTCAAGGCACACCAGTTCTTAAGCCTCGGCGTTTCTCACTTGGGCCAGGCCGAATGGATTCCCCGGCCTTCTCCCCTGATCCAGGCTAACCTCTTGCTTTCCCAAGGGCTTCAACCACAGCCTCCAGCACTGCCTGAGCAAAGCCCTGCTCGTTTATGTGGGCTTCCACCTCCTTGAGGATTATCTCCGGGTCCAGAGCCTGCTTCAACACGTTCAGGAAATGCCTGTCAGCCCCCGGATCGTAAAGAGGCCCTCCCTCCACGCTCAGGGAGGAGAAGCCCTTGAGAGGCACCAGGAAAAAGACCAGCTCTTTCCTGGGATGCTGGTTCAACCTCTCGGCCACGGCCTTGGCCACCATTTCCATTTCCTGGCCGGTGGTCCTGGCCTGAACCCTCATGGCATCCTGCACCAGGAGCTTTCTGCCAGCGAGTCCCCGCTGGCTCCAGAGGGGGTCCCCCTTTTCTTTGCGGTCTATGGGCCCGCAGCTCAGCATGTCGAACCCACAAGGCGCCAGTATGTAGGGTGTGCTGCTTCTGACCGCCCCCAGAAGCCTCTCTGGGCCTGCGTCCCTGTTTCCCCCCAGGATGTGCTCGCTGAGGCCTGCCGGCACCAAGTCCACGAACGCCTGGAAAAGCCCTTGGCCCACCAGGTCCTCGGCAGCTCGATCCCCCATGCCTGTGGCGTGAAAGGAGATGACGTTGTAGCCCTGCCTCTGAAGCAGATCTCTCACCTGCTGTGCCCCCTTGTCACAGAAGCCCAGCTCTGTCAGGGCCACAGAGGGACGTTCCTCCACCCTCATGGGAACCCAGTCCTCCACCATCCCGCAAATGGCTCCGCAGGCATTGTTCATGAGAGCGCGCACCAGGGGGTTCATCCCCACGGTGTCCACCACCGTGTGCATCACGGTTATGTCCCTGAGACCCAGGAACTGGGAGAACTTTCCGGCGTAGGCTGGCATGGCCAGGGCACTGGAGACCAGGAGCTTGGGAAAGCCAAAGGGAAGGGCCTTTAGGGCAGGCAGGCATATGGTGCTGGTGGTCATACCCCCGACAGCCACAACCCCTTTCAAGCGGTTCGAGACCTGTAATTCCACCAGCTTCTGCGTCAAGCCCAGGGACATGGCAGAGGTGGCCTTTTCCCTGTCTTTTGCGGCCAGCTCCCTTATGTCTCCGCCTCGGAGTCCACCCAGGCTGGCCAGCTCCGAGCTGGAAATATCCGGCCTCAGGGAGGGGGAAAGACCCCCGACTCCCAGGCTGGTGTCCAAGAGCAGGGTCTCCACGCCCTTGCTGCCCATTCTTTCTCGCAGGAAGCCCAGGGCCTCCTCTCTTTCATCCAGCATCCCCACTATTCCCACTGCCACCCTGACACCCCCTCTCCTCAAAGCCTGCTCACAAGCCCAGCTCGACCCAACGCTGCCTTATCCTCTTTACCACCTCTGGATCCAGCTCTATGGGTATGGGCTTCTCTTTCCATTCGTACGGGATCGTGGCGTCTATGAGAAGCCTTCCTGTGATATCCCTTGAATCTATGGGAAGGGATGGATCCAGGGGTGTGGATCTTCCCCTTCTTATGATCTCACACCTGTTGGGCTGGGCCCTGAAAGAGAGGGCATAAAGCACCCTGGGCAGGTCCCAGGGGTCTATGTCATCGTCCACAACGATTACGGTTTTGAGCCCGTAAGCCCCCATCTCGGTGGAGATGGCGGCTGTGAGAACCTGGTTTGCATGACCCGGGTACATCTGCTTGATGGAGATGATGGCCAGCATCCGGCCAGAGCCCTCTGGAGGACAATACACTGCTCTTAGTCCCGGGATGCGCATGTCCGCCAGCTGCTGCCACAGGGTTGCCCCGTAGGTAAGGGCCATGGTCATGTGGGTGTCGGTCACGGCCCTGCCCACGGTGGTGCCCCAGAAGATGGGCTTGGTTCTGAAGGTGACACATTCCACCTGAATGTAGTTGCGCTCGTCCGTTCCCACTCCCGAGTAGTACCCGGTGTACTCCCCGAAGGGCCCTTCTGGCATGGTCTTGGCGGGATCCACAAAGCCCTCAACCACTATTTCGGCGCTGGCTGGCACAGGCAGGTCGTTGGTTTCAGCTTTCACCACCTCTATGGGTTCTCCTCGGATGGAGCCCGCCAGATCATACTCGCTCACAAAGGCGGAGACCCTGGCAGCCCCCATAAGGAAAAGCAATGGGTCGCAGCCGACCACAGCCGCGACCGGCATTGGCTTCCCAAGGGCCTGGTATTTCTTCAGCATGATGTCGGCGTGTTTTCCCTTTATGAACTGTGTGCCCAAGAGGTTCTTTCCCAGGAGCTGAAGCCTGTACGTGCCCAGATTCACCCAACCGGTTTCTGGATCACGACTCAGCACGAAAACGGCTGTACCGAAAAAACGGCCACCGTCTTTGGGATAGAACTTAGGCACAGGGAACCTGTAAAGGTCAACTTCCCCGCCTCGCATGATGTTCTCTTTGCAGGGTCCTGTTTCCACCCACTTGGGGGGAATCTTCTGCTGGTTCTTTTCCACCCAGAGCCGCATGAGGTCCACCAGGGTGGACTCCAGAGGTGCCCCTACTATCAGGGCCAGCCGTCTGGTGGTGGTGCAGGCGCTGGTGAGAACCGGCGTCTCATATCCCTTTACCCTCTCGAACAAGAGCGCCGGGCCCCCTTTTTCCTCGTTCAACTTGGCTATGTGGGAAAGCTCCAGGTCCCAGTCCACCTCGGCCTTGATCCTCTTTAGCTCTCCGTGTTCCTCTGCCATCTGAATCCACTGTCTAAGATCCATGCTTTCCTCCCTGGGATAAAATTGGATTGGGAGGGCCGGGCCCTTTGCCCCTGCCTCAATCCTGCACTCGAAAAGGTTTCATGGCCCTTTCCATGAGAAGGTCGAAACCGCTCTTTTTCCCAAGGAGAGGGCCTGTCTTGCGTTGGCTCCAGACGGTCTCGGGCCTGCTTTGGAGTATCAGCACATTCCCCGGGGCCATGAGGTCCTTGTCTATTGCCCACTCGATGTCCATGGGTCTTCCGTAATGAGCTTCCACTGCCCTGCCGATCCTGGCCAGGTTCACCACATCCTCGTCCAGCATGCATTGGTTTTCCTGTCTCTCTTCAGGAATGGGCACTTTCAGGACGCTTTGTGTCTCCGGATCAGTGGTGAAATAGCAGTGCTTGCGTGAGATGGTTCTGGCCACGATCTGCATGGTCACCTTGTCCACAACGAACTGATCAGGGGTGCACTCCCCGCTCACAACGCTCTCCCCGAAGCCCCAGTTGGCATCTATGACTATGCGGGAGGGGTCGCCGGTGGCCGGATCCAGGGTGAACATGACCCCTGCATTCCAGGAGTTGACCATCTTCTGGATGCCCACCGATATGGAAATCCCCTCGTGGGGGAAGCCCATACGGGCTCTGTAACCAATGGCCCTGGCTGAAAAGAGGCTGGACCAGCAGCGTTTTATGTGAGAGAGCAGCTCGTCCATACCCCTGATCCACAAGAAGGTGTCCTGTTGGCCCGCGAAACTGGCCTCGGAAAGATCCTCTGCAGTGGCACTGGATCTGACAGCCACCGGCAAAGCAGGCACCTGGCACATGCGGGACAGGCGCCTGTAAGCCTCGCCTATGTCATCTTCCACCTCCATGGAAATGGAGGCTCTCTCCATCAGGCCCCTGATCTTCTGGCTGGCCTCCTCTATGGAGGCAGGTGCCTCCGGGTCCATCCTGTTCAGGAGATCCCTTATTTTCTCTTCTATTCCGGCCTCTTGCAGGAATCTGCGGTATGCATGGGTAGTGAGGGCAAAGCCCGGGGGCACCGGGATTCCGGCCCTCATGAGCTCTCCCAGACTGGCGTTCTTACCACCCACCAGAGAGACTTGTTCCTTTCCCAACTGATCGAACCAGACTATCCATTCCATGGGGTTCTCCTCCGCCCCTGGGAATCCTGCCTCTTCTCCCCCAACTTCTTCAGGCCCTCTCAAGGAGACTCACAACTCCCTTGTCTCCGTTGACACGGATAAGGTCGCCTGTGCGAATCACTCCTGTGGCTATGCCTACCCCGGTCACTGCCGGCAGACCGTACTCCCTGCATACTATGGCCGCATGGCTGGTGAGCCCCCCTATGTCCGTTACCACAGCCTTGATCTTTGTGAAAACCGGGGCCCAGGAAGGATTTGTGGTGGGACAAACCAGGATCTCCCCCGGCTCCAGGCTCGTGATCTCTTCCAGCAACTTTATGACTCGGGCCTTTCCCTCCACCATGCCGGCCGAAGAGGCGAACCCTTTCACCTCTGTGACCTCCTCAGGGCTGATGGTCCCGGCTTTGAGCCACTCGTCCACCTTCTCAGAGGTGACCCCCCAAAGCATTACTGTGAAAGGCTCTGCGATCTCCTCCGGTACAGTGCCCAAAGCCGGAGGGGGGCTCCAGTTCCTGGCAGCCTTCAGGATCGCCCTTCTCTTGGAGGCCTTCTCCTTCCAGAAACTAGCCCTAGCAGGAACCCCCTCCCCCAGGGCATAGGCCGTGACCATGTCCTCCAGAATCATGGGCACCTCGAAGCGGTTGAACAGGAACAGATCGTCGCTATCTTCCAGCATATGGTAGCGCTTCAGAAGTGCGGCCAGATCCCACATCTTCTCGAAGACTATGGTATGGAACCAGTGCTCCACCCAGAAGAGATGGTCCTCGGCATAGCGGTATATGGTCCGGCAGGTGCGGTATGCGTCTTCAAAGGCCTTTCGGTCATCCTCGTTGGAGATTAGGTTCCTGTACTCCTGGGCCATTCTCTCCCTTTCCTTCTCGATATCCTCCAGGTAGCGCTCGATGCGTTCCCCCTTGTCCAGTCTCTCCACATAGCTTTTCAGATAGCCGAAAGGCACCTCCATGCGATTGATCCAGCTCCCCTCATAATGAAACCATCCGCTACCGCAAGAGGCATAGAACCAGGGCCTTTTGACTTCCTCCAGATGCCTGAGCCACTCCCGGCCCTCCATGCTCTGGGAGAGAGCCTGGATCTTGGCTGCGGGCGGATCCTCGCTTCCGAGCACTTTTTTCACCGATGGCATGGTGGAGGCCAGCCGGGCCAGCTTGCAGAGCTCCTCCTCTGGCCTGTACATGGTCACCACTGCGCCGGCCACCAGCTTGCCTATGGTGCTCTCACTTATCCCAGGGAAAAGCTTCCTGCAGGTGTCTGCGAACATGAGATAACCCAGGTATGAGAGGTTCAGGTACTCGAAGTGGTACTGCCAGCCCTTGATGACCGAATTTACCAGTCGATCATAAGCGTCCATGATCTCAAAGGAAGTGAAGTATCCTCTGGGGGCCGGGAAGACCACCCCGTCCGGCTCGAATCCGGGAAGCTCCTTGGGGATCACCAGCTCCTCCACTGAGTTTCCCAGGGCCCTGAACTTCTTCAACCATTCCTCGTAGAGTTCGTCGAAGTGCTCGAAGACGTAGAAGACCCTCTTCTGGAAAAGCTCTGCCTTTTTTTGGATGAGCTCTGGTGGGGGCGGCTCCACTGCGCAGATGAACATGTAACAGCCCACCATGCGCTGTGCCACTCCCTGAGCGGGCGGGATGCAGAAGACCCTGGTGTTGTACTGCGAAAGGGAGATTTGCCAGGCCTCGTGAAATATTAGATCCCAAGGGTACATGGGGTCAGGGGCATGGATCTTGTCATGGTACCAGAACTGGCGGTCCTCCCATTGGGCCCGCTCCGGACTGAAAAGGTAGTAGGGAGGATACATCTCCTCCCATCCCTGGAGTTCTGGGGGATACTCCATTTCTGAGGGTCTGGGAAAACCTTTCCTTGTCATGGTTCACCTCCCTGATTTCCTCTTGAAGTTTGTGTCTCCCCTCCTTAGGAGAAGGCCTTGGGCCCCAGGGAAAAAGCGACCTTCCCGGGAATCCCCTGGCCTTGCATCAGAGGCTTACAACAAGACCGAATTCAACAAGTCTGAGCTGCTTTGGCCACAAGTGACAGGAGCGAGCAGCGGAAATGGGAACTCTCAGAGGCTCAAGGACTCACTGATTCCATCTAGCAGCCCATGATATGTGCATATACACCCTTGCCTCCCACCAGTCAAATTTTATATTCTTATGCTATCCATAAGATTCTCTTATAAAGAGGGCAGCTCCTACTTCCATGGTCAACTTCAACCAGCTAAGGGCCTTTTGGGAAGTGGCCAGGAGAAACAGCTTCTCCAAGGCAGCCCAGTCGCTCTTTGTGACCCAGCCCGCGGTGAGCAGCCAGATAAGGGCCCTGGAGCAGAGCATGAACCTGAAGCTTTTCCGCAAGAGAGGCCGCCAGGTGGTGCTCACCGAGGCCGGCGCGGAGCTTTTCCAGTACGCCCACCGCCTCTTTGAGCTGGAGAGGGAAATGGAGGCCGTGGTGACTCAGATGCACAAGCTGGAGAGGGGGGTGCTGAAAGTTGCCACCACCAAAACCTATGCCAGGTACCTCATGCCCTCCATCATGACCAGATTCCACGCAGCCCACCCTGGAGTGAAAATAGTCCTGGAAGAAGGAAGCTCCCTGGAGATGTGCAGGAGCCTTATGGAGCTCAGAAACGAGCTGGGGGTGCTGGCCAAGGTGGAGGAGACAAGAAGAATAAGGTTCATTCCCTTCAGAAACGAGCGCATAGTGCTTTTCACCCCCCCCAACCATGCTTTTGCGGCCAGGGGGGCAATTTCCTTTTCAGAGCTGGAGGGCCAATCGGTGATCATGAAGGAGAAGGGGTCAGGCACCCATGCCCTGGTCACAGAGTGTTTTGCCCGCCGCAACATGGTTCCCAACGTGCTTGTGGAGACAAGCAACGTGGAATTCATAAAGGACATGGTGAGCAAGGGAGAGGGGATCTCCTTCTTGGTGGAGCAGGCGGTTCAAGAGGATGCCAGGAAGGGATCCTTAAGCATAGTCCCTCTCCTGGATGAGGAAATGGAGCTTCCGGTCTTCATCGCCGTCAGGGAAGCAGACAAGCTCTCCCCCGCGGCCAGGGCTTTCTTGGAAATCCTTCTCTGCATCAAAGAGGAGAGACCCCCGGAGAGTCAGGAAAGCCGCTTCCGAGCTCCTTGAGCAAGCAACTCCCCTTTACAGATCCAAGACCTGCCCCCTCTCCACCCTCCTGATCCCGTAAAGCAGCGCTTCCTGGAGAGCGGTGGCCGGATCCATATGGAACCGGGGCACAGTGCAAAAGCCCTGCACAGGCAGCGAAACAGGTTTCAGGACTATCATCAGCTCCCCCGTCCATCCCACAGCTGCCCTTCTGGCCCGTGCCACGAGGCGAACCCCCCTGTACTCCAACTCCAGCTCGCCCCCCAAGCCGGGGGTTTCAGAAACCCAGCCAGATTCAACCAAGGGGCCCATAACCAGAAACCAAGGGCCGGACATGGAGGGCCTCCCAGAGAAGTCCAGTCAAGAAACCCGGGGGATATTCATGAGGCTGCCAGGTGTGCCAGGACTTTGAGCATGTTCAGCCTCCCAGGAGCCTTCTGACCTGCCTTGCATCCTTGATTTTGGAGGGGAGGAGCTCCAGGCGCCCCTTGCCCATC
>JBBIOJ010000038.1:0-34453 GCA_037443445.1 Desulfarculaceae bacterium
GGAGATACCCCTACCTTTCTCTCCAAATAATTTCAACACAAAATTCTACAGTCTCGCTTCCCAGGCTTTTTGCACGAGAAGAGTTCAGCCCACAAGAAACAAAGGATTCCCTGGACCACGGCCTTTGCAGAGTCCATAATCTTGTCGGAAAAGAACCAGAGGTACCCTCTGTGTCCCCGAGGGCCTTAATAGGAGACCCCTTGGTGGAGAAAGCTGGCCCATGCCCTATGTCCCGGTCAGAGGGGCTTGCATATATTACAAAGACCTAGGCCAGGGTACAGTCCTGATTCTTGTTCCCGGTCTGGGAGGTGATTCCAGGGCCTTCAATCCCCTTCTGCCTTTCTTGAGAAAAGAGAGGCTTCGCATCGTGGCATTTGATCCCAGGGGGCTTGGAAGGTCCCAGGGGAACCTGGATCATTTCAGTATGGAGGACATGGTCCTGGACCTGGTGGGGCTGATGGATGCTTTGAGTGTGAGAGAGGCCTTTTTCCTGGGGACCTCCCTGGGTGCCCTGGTGCTGAAGGATCTGGCCAGGGCCTGGCCTGGTCGGGTCAAGGGGCTTGTGCTTTGCACTCCCCCGCCTACAACCGGGCCAAGGGCAAGGAAATGGGACGAGCGGCTCCAGAGGCTCTTGAACACCAAGGATCCTCAGGAGATCATGATGAGTCTCCTGCAAGACATGGTTTCCCAAGGGTACCTGGAGAGGAACAGGAAGTTCCTGCAGGACTTGGCCCTGCATTACCAAGTGGACGAGCAGACCCGCCGAGTCATGATCCGGCAGCTGGAGATCTGGAGGGAACAACAGGAGGCATGGGTGTTGCCTGAAATTCCTTGCCTCCTGTTGGGTGGGGAGGAGGACAGGCTTGTGGGGCTGGTAGAGCTCGAGAGGATCTCCCTTTCCCTTCCCAGGAGCCGTCTAGTGATCCTAAAAGGGGTGGGACATCACCTGGTGCTGGAAGCACCATGGTGGGTGGCCAAGGAGGTGGCCATGTTTCTGGCTGAGGCCAGCAGGAACTCAGAGGCTTGATCCGTGCCGGCCAGTCCCATAGAATGCGGAAAACAGGTAGGGAATACACCCTAAAGGAGGATGCCATGAGGAAAGCCGCCAGAAGGACTGTGGCCTTGGCCCTGATCATGGCCTTGGCTGTGGCTCTTGTCCCCCAGGTGTGGGCCTACAGGGACTGGGACTCCACTCCCATGGAGGTAGATGCCTGGGCCCTTCGCCCCTTAGGCATAGCAGCCACAGTGCTGGGTGCTGCAAGCTTCATCGTGGCGCTTCCCTTTGCAGCCCTCACGGGCACAACCCAGGAAGCTGCTGATGCCCTTGTGGTGGCCCCGTACAAGTTCACCTTCGAGCGACCCATGGGGTATCCCACAACCCATTACGAGGACTCGGGGTGGTAGGGAGCAAACCGGCCAAGATTCTGAGACCGGCGAGATGGGGGGCCGGGGCAGGCTAAGCTCTTGGGGTTCCATGGAGCTGTTGGAATTGGAAGCCCTTTGGTAAGGCAGAAGAGAAGGCCCAAGCTTTTCTCAGCATGGGCCCATCCGGTGCGCCAAGCCTTGGCCTGCATCTGGATGGCTGATTGTGGGCAAATGCAGGCCAATGGTAGGAAGAGGGCCAGGCTCCAGGTCGGATTGAGCTTCTTAAGGAAGCGTTTCTCAGGGAGCCCTGAGCTGCCCAGGAGATGACCGAACTAGAAGGCTCCAAAGCCCATGGGGGATTCTGGCAAAAGGGCCAGGGGGCTCGAGTTATTGCTCCAGTTGAGCCTGGAGATTTGCTCACAGAGAGACCTCAGGTGCCTCCTGGAGCGGGTCTGGAAAGAGCTCACAAGGATCCTGGATGCGGAGCGCAGCTCCATTTTCCTCCTGGATCAGGAAAACAAGGAGCTGCGATCAGTGGTGGCCCAAGAGGCGCAGGAGATAAGTTTCCACAAGAATAAGGGAATAGCCGGAAGGGTTCTGGCCACCGGTCTTCCCATGCTCATTCCTGACGCTTACGCAAACCCGCACTTCAATCCTGACATAGACAGGATGACCGGTTTTCGGACCAGGTCCATTATGGCAGTCCCCATGAGAGGACACAGTGGATCTGTGTTGGGGGTGGCGCAAGTGCTCAATCGCAAGGATGGCAGGCCTTTTGACGAGGAGGACCTGGCCCTCCTGGAAGCCCTGGCTGCCATTGCCTCTGTGGCCATTGAAACAGTGCAGCTCTACGAAGAGCAGCTGAGGGCCACTGAGGCGGTGATAGCGGCCCTGGTAAAAGGCTTGGAGATGAGAACCGAGGTCATGGGAGCCCATGCTTCCATGGTGAGGGCCTACAGCACCCTGATAGCCGAGGCCATGGGCCTGGAGCAAGCCAGAGTGAGGGTAGTTGGATGGGCCGCCTCGCTGCATGATCTGGGGAAACTAGCAGTGCCTGATCAGGTCTTGCGCAAGGGGGCTCCCCTCAGCGTAACAGAGAGGTCCCTCTATGAGAAACATGCCATGTGGACCAAGAGGCTTTTGGAAAAGATGGAGTTTTACGGGGAAATGGCTGCCATTGCGGGGATAGCACCTTTTCATCACAAGGAGTATAAAGGCGGGGGATTCCCTCCAGGGCCTCCCGAGGGGACCGACGTGCCTCTTGAGGCCAGAATAATAGCCGTGGCCGACTCCCTATGGTGTAAAATGAACCCTCGCTTTGGTGAAAGCCCCATGAGCCTGCAGGAGGCGCTTGGGTTTTTGCGCAGGGAGGCAGGCCGCAGGTTCGATCCAGAGGTGGTGGAGGTTCTCTCGGGGTTGAAAGAGAGGCTTGAGGTCTGCGGGGCCAGGCAGGCAGGGGGTTGGAAGCAGGAGTAGGTGCATGGCTGACTCCAAAGAAGCTGCAAGGACAAAGCGCAGGTTGTCCAGGTTGGAGGTGCTTCGGCAGGTGAGCTGTACCCTGGTGGCGGAAAAAGATCTGGACAGGCTCTTGGATCTGATTGCCGTGGAGACAACGAGGGTTTTGAATGCCCAAAGGAGCACAATCTATCTTGTGGTAGAAGAAAATGGCGGGCAGACCCACGAGAAGAGGCTCTCTTTGGTGAGCAGGGTGGCCCAAGGAGCAGGAGAAATATCTCTCCCTTTGGGCAAAGGCAGTATTGCAGGAGAGGTGGCGGCCTCCGGGTGTCTGATCAACTTGAAAGACGCATACCAGGATCCCCGCTTTGATGCTGCTTGGGAAAGCGTAACGGGTTTTCGAACGGTTTCCATGCTAACCGCCCCCATGAGAACCCCCAGAGGTGATGTGGTGGGCGTGGTGCAGGCCCTCAACAAGAACACCGGGGGAGGCTTTGATTCTGAGGATGAGGAGATGCTAACGGCCCTTTGTTCCCAGGCAGCCATGGCCATAGAGAACAGCCGCTACCTGGAGGCCCAGGGCAAGGTTTTCCATAGTCTCATAAGAGGCCAGGCTGTGGCTATCGACGCCAGGGACCACATAACCTCGGGTCATACTTGGAGGGTTGCGGCCTATGCCGTGGAGGTGGGTCGTGCCATGGGATGGAAAGAGGAGGAGCTTCGAATCCTGGAGTACTCCGGGCTTCTCCATGACCAGGGCAAACTGGGCATCCCGGACGAGGTGCTGCTTAAACCCGGGGTTCTGAGCGAGTGGGAGTTTGCTCTTATGAAAAGCCACGCCTCCAAGACCAAGGAGATCCTTGAGGATGTGCGTCACCTTTTCCCCATGAGTCTAAGAGATGTGCCTGAAATAGCCTCTGCCCATCATGAGAAGCTGGATGGATCGGGCTATCCGCAGGGTCTGCAAGGAGCAGAGATTGCCCCTGGGGCCAAGATATTGGCTGTGGTGGATATTTTTGATGCTCTTACGGCCCGCAGGCCTTACAGGGAACCCGAGACTGCGCAGGGGGCTCTTGAATTCCTTAGACGGGAGGCCCTCGGGGGGAAACTGGACATGGAGGTAGTGAAAGCCCTGGAAGGGATCATGGGAAAAATCCTGAAGCTCAAAGAAGGGATAGACAACTGGATACGGGAAAGGGGAATGGAACTCTGGGATAGGACCTGGCTCCAGGAAGGCGAGATAAAGGCATGAGGGCGCTTCGCGTGGGCAGGGTGGGGGCTATTGCAGGTGGGCTCCTGTTCTTGGTGGCTGGAGCTGTTTTCCTGTACGGGAAGCTGGAGGGTGAAGTGCCTGAGCTTTCCCTTTCTCCGGAGCCTGTGGCCATAGGAAAGCGAACCACACTGAGAATTAGCATGGCTGACCGCAGGTCGGGTCTGGAGCAGGTCAGGGTAAGCCTTGAGCAAGGGGGAAGGGTGGTGAGTGTGCTGGAGGAAAAATTCCCTCCAGGCACCCATGAGGCGGAGAGAGTTCTGGAGATCTCGGCAGATGCGCTGGGTTTTCAGGAGGGACCGGTTGCACTTAGGGCCGAGGTGCGAGACCGTTCGTGGAGGGGGGGGAATCCCAAGCTTCTGAACCTCAACCTGAGCTTGGACACCAGAGCTCCTGGTATCTCCATCCTTAGCCAGTTTCACCACTTGAATCAAGGCGGAGCAGGAGTGGTGGCTTTTCGGGCTTCAGAGCCCTTGAGAATGAGCGGGGTGAGAGTGGGGGAGAAATGGTTCAGGGCTTACCCGGCTGGAGCGGAAAATGGCTGGTTTGCCCTTTTTGCAGTGCCCCACGATGCCTCTGCTCAGATACCGATCCACCTGGAAGCCGAGGATCTGGCCGGAAACCTAGCCAAGACTCAGTTCAAGTACAACCTGAAGCCCAAGAGGTTCAGGCAGGACTCCATCCGCTTGAGCGAGGAGTTCCTTGAGAGAGTTCTGCCTTACTTTGCAGAAAGGGACCCGGCTCTCAAAGGAGAGCCCCAGGAGATGTTCCTTCGGGTGAACAGGGAGCTCAGGAAGGCCAACGAGCAGACCATCCAGGAGATCTGCAAGCGCTCGGCGCCTGAGCCCCTTTGGTCAGGCCCTTTCTTGCGCATGGCCAATGCCAAGGCCATGGCCGGCTTTGCGGACAGGCGCACTTACATCTGGAAGGAGAAGGCCATAGACGAGCAGGTGCACCTGGGGGTAGATCTGGCCTCCCTGGTGAGAAGTCCTGTGGAGGCAGCCAACAGGGGCAGGGTTGTTTTTGCGGGAGAGCTGGGCATATATGGTAACACGGTGGTCTTGGACCACGGCTGCGGGCTTTTCAGCATGTATTCCCATCTGAGTCAGGTCTCGGCCAATGTGGGGCAGCTTCTGGAAAAAGGGGAAAAGCTGGGATTCTCGGGAAGCACAGGGCTTGCTGGAGGGGATCACCTGCATTTCAGCATCCTGGTGGGAGGAACATATGTGAATCCCATAGAATGGTGGGATCCCCACTGGCTAAAGGACAACGTGGAGGAGAAGCTGGCGCTCTTGACTGGGCCCAAAGGGTCTTGAGAACGGCTCAGACCACACGACCCTCTTCCAAGGACACCTCCTTGATACCGGGAAGCTTTGCCAGCTCTTGGGTCAGCTCCTGCCATTCCAGGCCTTCCTTGGAGATGATGTTGAGCCTGTAAATTATGGTGTTTTTTTCCAGGGACCTGTGGAAGTTCACAAAGCTGATCCTGGTGAATGGATACTTGCGCACCACGGCTTCAATTTCCTCAATACGGGGTCTTGAATCCCCGAAGCTCAGCACCAGGGTGGAGTAGGCGTCTCTGTTGAACCATTGCCTGGCTCTGCGCAAACTGAACAGTACGAACACCCCCATGACAGTGGCCAGGATGGCCGGAATCACGTACCCGCTTCCCACAGCCAGCCCCACAGCAGTCATGAGCCAGAGACCTGCGGCTGTGGTGAGCCCCCTCACGGTACTGCGACCCATGATGATGGCCCCGGCCCCCAGAAAGCCCATGCCGGCCAGGGCATAGGATGCTATCCTGCCCGGATCCACCCTTACAGCGCTTTCCATCCTAAAGCCACGGTACAGACTCTCCAGGTGAATGGAAACCATCATGATGAGGCAGGATCCCACTGAAACCAGGATAAAGGTCCTGAACCCTGCAGCTTCTCCGTGGGCCTCCCTCTCATAGCCCACCATGGCTCCCAAAAGAGCTGCCACAGAGAGCTTCACCAAGGCTTCCAGGAGTTCCGATGTGTCGAAAAGAGAGCTCCAGTCCAAGGAACCACCCCAGAGTGCTCATGCAGATGGGCCGATTCCGGCAAGCAACAGACCCGGGCAGCGGCCAGACTAACTTTAAATGTATGAGAAGGCAAAGGTCAACAATCCTGATCGTATACCTTGACAAGCCCACCCGTACCGGGATAAACAGGTATCCCGAGATCTGCCGATAAGACTTCATGGAGGCTGGGTGAGTCAGCCATCCACACAAGTGCCTGCAAGCCCGCGGGAGTTCCGCAGCTGGGTCCGGAAGGGCAGCTGGGGGGGGCCCACAGCTGGGTGTTGCCCTGGTCACACCCAGGTGAACTTGGTGATCCTGCCGGTCCAACATGCTTTTCATTTCCTGCTTTTTTGCCAAAGAAATCCCAAGCCCTGCCCGGTCCTGGAGGTTCTGGAGGAAGGGGTCTGGGAACCCAGGCAGAGCGCCCCTGGGGCGGATATAAGGACGGATTGCCCCAAGTACAGGATCTTTAGGAAAGACACGGTGGAAGAGGCAGAGGAAATACTGGAGATTTGGAGGGAGGATCTGGTCAGCTTTCTGCTGGGTTGTAGTTTTACCTTCGAGTCAGCCTTGGTGGAGGCCGGGGTGCCAGTGCGGCACGTGGAAGAAGGTAAGAACGTGCCCATGTACAAGACCAATGTGGCTTGCCAGCCCGCAGGCCCTTTCAGGGGAGAACTGGTTGTAACCATGAGGCCCATTCCAGGACCCCTGGTGAGCAAGGCTGTGCAGATAACCTCGCGCTTTCCCGGGGTTCACGGAGCTCCAGTGCATGTTGGGGACCCTGGGCTGCTGGGCATCCGGGACCTTAAGAAGCCTGATTTCGGGGATCCGGTCAGTATGAGGCCAGGGGAAGTCCCCGTGTTTTGGGCCTGCGGGGTTACCCCCCAGGTGGCACTTCTGAACGCCAAGCCTACTTTGGCCATCACTCACGCGCCCGGACACATGTTGGTGACTGATCTGAGAGATAGAGACCTGGCTATTTTTTAAATGTGAGAGCCGGATTGCGGGTTGAGGGCCGGACTCCAAGTTGAGGGGCTGAAAAAGCCCTGAGGCTCGGGAGCCATAACCTGAGAAAGGAGGTCAATATGCGAAAAGTGTGGAATTTGGGTTGGATTGCAGCAGTGGCCTTGGGCCTGGCATGCACCGGGGTAATCTTTCCACCCCAGGCCGTGGCGCAGAAGGAGGTGACCATAGGGGTCATCTATCCATTGACGGGAGGGGCGGCCTCGGCCGGCAGGGAGCTACAGTACGGAGCTGAGCTGGCAGCCGAGATAGCCAACAGTGTCATGTCCGAATTGCCTATGGACATGGCCAAGAATGGCGGCATAAAGAGCCTGGGCGGGGCCAAGATAAAACTCATATTCAAGGACCACGAAGGGAATCCCACCCTTGGGGCCGACCTGGCCAAGAAGCTAATTTTGGACGACAAGGTGGTGGGGATCTTGGGTTGCTACCACAGCTCAGTGACCAAGGCAGTGAGTGCCGTTTGCGAGCAGTACAAGGTGCCCATGATCAACGACTCTTCCACATCCCCGGTCCTGACTCAGCAGGGGTACAAATGGTTCTGGCGCACCACTCCCCATGACGGCACCTTCACCAAGGACCTCTTCGAGTTCCTCAAGGGGCTGAGCGAGGGAAAGGCCAAGGGCGTCAAAGCCGTGCCCAAACAGGAGCTCATGACTCTGGCTGCCGCCTGCGAGAAAACCGAATGGGGATCTGCGGCCTCCGGGCTCATAGAAAAGTATGCCAAGGAATACGGATATGATCTGAAACGCAACTTGCTCTACGCGGCCAAATCGGCCGATCTCTCGAGTGAGGTCAGATCCCTCCTGGCTGTAAAGCCCGATGCAATGCTCTTTGCATCCTACACATCGGACGCCATTCTCATGTTAAAGACCCTGAAAGCAGAAAAGGCCAAGCCCAAGCTCATCTGGGGGCAGGATGCTGGCTTCGAGACCCCCGAGTTCAGGACCACACTGGGGGAGGATATCGTGGGGGTCCTGACCAGGACCGTCTTCTCCCCAAAGCTGGGACAGGTAAAGAAGATCTCGGGGCAGGTCAATGAAATGTACAAGAAGAAAACAGGCTATGACCTGAGTGACGCCTCCGCAAGGGGGTTCACGGGGGTGCAGACCTGGGTCCACGTGCTGGAAAAAGCAGGTTCCACCAAACCCGAAGCCATCCAGGCCGCGGCCAATGGGATCAGCATCCCGGGGGAACAGTTGGTGGTGCCCTGGAAAGGGATCCAGTTCTCCGGCTCAGGGGAAGAGATAGGGCAGAACATGCTGGGCTCTGGAATCATAGGCCAGTACCAGAAAAACCAGGCCGGAGAAGTGGTGCTGGAGATCGTCTATCCATTCGAGTTGGCCACAGCCAACCTTATTTACCCATTCAAAGGGTTCTGAGTTGAGGTAGAGGGAAGGAGAGGGTGAACGCGCCTTCTCTCTTTCTTCTTGGAAGAGCTCTGGCCTGAATTATCCACCGCTTGGGGGGGATAATTCAGGCCCAAGGGCAACTTGCATGGCTTCCGGCCAAAGGTTCTTTGGGGGATTGAGTCCCAGGAAAGAAAAGATCCCGATACCCTGCGAGATTAGTTGCTGAGGAGAAGAGGATATTGGCATGCCTGGGCTGGAGCCATGAGTCATGTCTGATCCAGAGTAAGATCCTGCTGGAGGGGTTCAGTTGGCGATCGAGGTGTTGGTAGCGTCCCTGGTGGCAGGGCTCCTCATAGGTATGGTCCTGGCTTTGGTAGCCTTGGGCTTGACCATAATCTTCGGGGTCATGGACATAGTCAACTTTGCCCACGGGGAATTCCTAATGGTGGGGATGTACACAGGGCTCCTGGTGGCCCAGGGGGCCGGGATGGAGCCTCTGCTGAGCTTGCCCATGGCCGCTTTGGTGGGCTTTGTGCTGGGTTGGTTGTGTTACTTCCTCTTCGTGAAGTTTCTGTTGAGGGGACCCATGGTGGCTCAGCTCCTGGGCACCTTCGGGCTCATGCTTTTTCTCAGGAACTTGGCTCTCTTGCTTTTCGGCTCCGAAGACAGGGCTATCCACCACGGGCTACTGGTGGGCAAGAGCTTATCCCTGGGCATGGGGGTAAGCGTTCCGGCCACCAAGCTGGCCGCGGCAGTCCTGGCTGTTTCGGCATTCGGGGCGGTGTGGCTCCTGATAAACAGGACCAAGGTGGGCAAGGCTCTCCAAGCAACTGCTCTCAATGCCCAGGGGGCCAGGTACATGGGTATCCCCACGGATCGCATGAACGGCCTGGCCTGGGGTATCGGTGGAGCCACGGTCACCATTGCCGGGGCCCTCTTGGTGAATTTCTGGGCCGTGAACCCATACGTGGGACTTCTTTTCACCATGCTGGCCTTCACAATAGTGGCCCTGGGAGGCTTCGGGAGCGTGCCTGGCGCCTTTTTGGCCGGGTTGGTGGTGGGCCTCATAACCGAGATCCCAGGGCTATGGGACTCCATATCCCTGGGCCTGGGATGGCGATGGATGATGGACGTGCCCATGACCTCTTTCAAGTACACCTGGGTGTACCTGGCCTACTTCGTCATAATGCTGGCCAGACCAAAAGGGCTTTTCGGATGGAAGCGCTGAGAAACGCCCTGGACTTCTCGGATTTCCCTCACACAGATCTCTTGGTGGCCGGGATTCTGGCTGCTCTTCTGGTGGCCTTCCCTCTTGTGCCTTACTCGTCTTTTGCCATGGCCACCATGATACAGTTTCTCATGTTTTCCATATACGGCATGGGTTGGAACACCATCGGGGGCTACGGTGGGCAGGTTGACCTGGGCAAGGCCCAGTACGTGGGGATAGGGGCTTACACCACGGCTGTGATGCTCACAAGGTGGGAGGTGCCCTTCTGGGTTTCCATGCCCGTGGGCATGGGCCTGGCCGTGGGGTGGTCTTTTATCATAGGTTACCCTCTGTTCAAGCTGAAGGGGCACTATTTCGCCATAGCCACCATAGCCACTTCCTTGGTGCTCAAGGATCTGTTCGAGGTTTGGGACTTTGTGGGGGCGGCCAGAGGACTCCACATATCCCCGGTGAAGTACCCGCCTCCTGACTTCCTGAGGTTGATCTTCAAGGAGGACGTGTACTATTACTATTTCTTGCTCGCCTTCTTCTTCCTTGGGATTCTGGTAATAAACTGGTTCAGGCACTCCAGGCTTGGGTTCCAGCTTCGCGCCATAAGGGACAACGAGGATGTGGCACGTTCCTTGGGGATAAACGTTCACTGGGCCAAGATCAAGACCTATGCCCTGGCCACTGCTTTCGTGAGTGCTGTGGGATCTTTTCATGCCGTGTACATAAAGAACATAGAGCCAGAGGACACCATGAGCCTGGATATTTCCGTGCTCATAGCCCTAATGGCCATGCTGGGCGGGGCAGGTTCCCTCTGGGGGCCCATAATAGGGGCAGGGATCCTGATCCCGCTGAAAAGCTATCTGAAGGAGTGGTTGGGTGCCAAAGCGGGCCTCATAGGAATAGATCTCATACTTTACGCGGTGATAATCATGCTGGTCTCGGCAGTGGAGCCCAGGGGCATCTGGGGCCTCCTGGACAGGCTGCGCAAGACAAGGAGCAGGTGATGGCCCTTCTGGTGGTGGAAAACCTGACCAAGGATTTCGGAGGACTAAGGGCCAACGACGGGATATGCTTTGGGGTGGAGGAAGGAGAGCTGGTGGGCCTCATAGGGCCCAACGGGGCAGGGAAAACAACTCTTTTTCATTGTATATCAGGGCACTATCCTGTGACCTCTGGGAAGATCTTTTTTTCCGGTGAGGACATCACGGGCTTGCAGGCGCATGAGGTGGCCAGAAGGGGTTTGGCTAGGACCTTTCAAGTTTACGCAGCCGTTGGGGATCTCACGGTGCAAGAGTACGTGATGGTGGGGGCTTTCCTGCGCACCCGTTCCAGGGCAAGAGCCAAGGCCAGGGCTCAGTGGATCCTGGGAGAAATGGGCCTGATGGACAGGGCCGGCCGACTCCTCACCGAGATACCGGTCCCTGCCCAGAAGCTGGTAACCATGGCCATGGCTGTGGCCACCGAGCCGCGACTGCTCCTATTGGACGAGGTCGCCGCAGGGCTCAACCCCCAGGAGGTGGAGGAGCTCAAGGATACCATACGCCATGTGCACAAGGATCTGGGCATAACCGTGATACTCATAGAGCACGTCATGGCACTGGTCATGGACATCAGCCATAGGGTCATAGTGCTGGATGCTGGAAAGAAGATAGCCGAGGGCCTTCCTGCCCAGATAGCTGCTGACCCGCTTGTGATAAAGGCTTACCTTGGGGAGCGCTATGCTCAGACAGAGGGCTGATGCCGGTGAGTGAGACAGGGGAAGGGAAGATGGGAAAAGGGCTCCTGGAAACCCTTCACGTGGAGGTCAGGTACAGAGGGCTTCCGGTAGTCCAGGAGGTTTCCATAAGCCTGCCCGAGGGGCACACGGCTTGCGTGCTGGGAGCCAATGGGGCAGGGAAATCATCCCTTCTCAGAGGCATCATGGGGGCCCAGAGGATTTCAAAGGGGAAGGTGCTGCTGGAAGGCAGGGAAATACAGGGGCTTCCTACAGAGAGGATCGTGGGGCTGGGTGTGGTTTACGTGCCTGAGGAAAGGATGCTCTTTGGGCCCCTCTCTGTTGAGGAAAACTTGAGATTGGGGGCTTATCTTCTCAAGGAACGGGTTCAGATCCAGGAAAAACTCGCCTCGGTTTACTCTCTCTTTCCCAGGCTGAAGGAGAGAAGCTCCCAGGCGGCATCCACGCTCTCGGGAGGAGAACAGCAGATGCTGGCCATCGGAAGGGGGCTCATGTCAAACCCCAGGGTTTTCATGTTGGACGAACCCTCTCTGGGCCTGGCTCCATTACTGGTGAGCGAGCTGCTGGGAACAGTGGGGAGGCTGAAGCAGCAGGGCATGACAATACTCTTGGTGGAGCAAAACGTGAAGGAGGCCCTGGAGCTGGCCGACAGAGGTTATGTGCTTCAGGCAGGAAGAGTTGTCCTGCAGGGAAGTTCCTCGGAGTTGATGCGCTCTGACCTGGTGCGAAAGGCCTACCTGGGGCTTTGACCTGAAAAGCCCAAGAACACCAAACAAGACTGGGGGATTGGCTGGCCGGAGGCGTGTAGTTGGCAATGGGCAGTGCAGGCCTGGCCGGATTGAGCCCCTGACATGTTGGCCTGGAAATGAGGTTTCAGAGCACTCACATCTCTTGCCCGCACCTTGGGTGTGTGGGAGCTTCTTTCCCTAGACCCCAGTTTCAGCGAGGAGCCCTCTCCTTGGAGAGAAGCTCAGGGTGGGGCCTCCAGCAGCCTTCTGATGGCCTCCAGCCTGGCCATGTTTTCCCTGTAGATCTGGTGAGCCTCGTGGAGACTCACCCGGAGGAATCTCACCCGGTCTCCTGCTCTGGCCTGAGCCAGAAAGGGAAGGTCAGCCCAGACCACAGTGGCTATCTTGGCGTAACCACCTACGGTTTGCTCCACCAGGAGCACGATGGGCTTCCCGTCCGGGGGAATCTGGACAGCCCCTGGAATACTGGGCTCTGAAATGATGCTGGGGGGTGCCTCGGGCTTTCTCAGGACTTGGGGTCCCTCCAGTCTGTATCCCATCCTGTCTGCCTGGGGGGAAACCTGGAACTCGGATTCCAGGAAGACCTTGAGCCCTTCTGAGAAATGCTCCTGCTGGGGGCCCAGGACTGTCCGGAGCCTGAGCTGGTGGGTCCACACAGGCCTGTATTCTTCTGGGAGCCTGGGAGCCTTGCCTCGGAGAGAAGCAGGCCCCCTGGATATCATGTCGCCTTTTCTCAAAGGACGGCCATCCAGTCCCCCCAGTCGAGCCCCCACGTAAGTGGAGCGGCTTCCCATCACGAGCGGGACATGCACACCTCCTGTGACCGCCAAGTAAGCCCTCATCCCGGCCTTGGCCCCTCTTACCCAGAGTTGGTCCCCTGGCCTCAGGTTCAGGGCTTTCCAGGTCTCAACCGGCCTGCTGTTTAGGAGCAACTCCACAACCGCCCCGGTGACAGCCACCTGGCACTCACTTGCTACCTCCAGCTTTGGGCCCATGAAAGTGGCCTCCAGGAGAGCGGCTCCAGCTGGATTGCCCACCAGCCAGTTGGCCACCCTGACCGAGAACTGGTCCAGGGCCCCTGATACAGGCACTCCAAAGGCCTGGTAACCGAAGCGGCCCAGATCCTGGACAGTTGTCATGGGGCCGGGATCCAGGACCTTGAAGGCCGGCAACTCAGCTCTGCTGTTGGGCCAGGGCATTGAACTCCTCCCTGCTGATGGGCCTGAACCGTATCAAGTCCCCTGCCTTGTAAAGAAAAGGCTGCCTTCTCTCGGGCCTAAAGAGCCTAAGCGGGGTCCTGCCTATGAGCCTCCAGCCCCCGGGGCTGGAAATGGGGTAAATGCCTGTCTGGTTTGCCGCGATGGCCACGCTTCCGGCTGGCACCTGCAGCCTCGGTGTTTCAAGCCGGGGCGTTGCCAGTATCTCGGGCAGGACTCCCAGAAATGGAAATCCAGGGGTGAAGCCCATCATGTAGATCTGGTAACAGGGCGAGGAATGTATCCGGATCACATCCTCAACTCCAAGGCCGTGGTAATTGGCCACAAATTCCATGTCCGGCCCGAACTCACCCCCATAGCACACCGGGATCTCCACTTCCCGGGGAGGAGGGATCTGGGCCTCGGAGACACCAGACTCTTCCAGGGCCTTGAGTCCCTCGAGAAGGGCCTCGGGTTCCGTGAGCATGGGATCGTAAATGAGCAGCAAGGATCTATATGTGGGCACCACCTCCAGGAGGCCCCTTATTGGCCGGCTCTCAAGCAATGCAGCCATGGCCCTGACCTTCAAGTTCACCCCTGGTTCGATGGAGTCCCCATATTCCAAGAGGATTCCTCTATCCCCCACCAGACGCACAAGGGCCTGCCTGTAAAGAGCCATGGCCTAGGCCCCGACTTCCACCCAGGAACCCATGGGACGTACCTCCACCCCCTCCTTTTCCAAGGTCTCTCGGATGGTTCGCACCAGCTCCACGGCAGCGGGGTTGTCCCCGTGCACACAGAGGGTCTGCACCTCCATGGGGATCACTGTCCCGTCCACGGCCACCACCTTGCCCTCCTTGGCCATGAGAAGGGCCCTTTGGGCCACCAAGGAAGGCTCATGGATCACTGCTCCCTTCTGGCTGCGTGGAACCAGATTCCCCTCGGGGCTGTAAGCCCTGTCCGGGAAGGCCTCGTACACCACCTTCAGGCCCATCTCCTCCCCTATGCGCCGCATCTTCTCACCCTTGGCCCCGGCCAGAGCCACGTAAAGGAGATGGGGCTCCACGCTCACAACCCCCTCGGCCACGGCCCTGGCCACCATCTCATTCTCCACCGCGGCCAAGTAAAGGGCGCCGTGGGCCTTCACGTGGGTCAGGCCCACCCCGTGCAAATCACAAAAGGCCTTGAGAGCCCCGATCTGGTATATCACATAATTGCGGATCTCCCTTGGTGTGCATTCCATGTACCGGCGCCCGAACCCTGGCAAGTCAGGATACCCCGGGTGTGCCCCCACCCCTACGGACTTCTCCTTGGCCAGGCTTACGGTATGGTCCATGACCATGGGATCCCCGGCATGCCAGCCACAGGCTATGTTGGCAGATGTGATGTAATTCATGACCTCCTCGTCCATGCCCAGCTTGTACCTCCCAAAGCTCTCCCCCATGTCGCAGTTAAGATCCATTCTCATGGCCTCCCCCCCTCCTCATGTACAGCATGATCCGGTGGCCCATTCTAACCTCTTGCCAAGGCCATCTCAATCCGCATCAGATGAAGTGGAGGAGCCAGCCTCCAGAACTTTGGCCCTTATCGAATTACCTTGACAAACAAGAGCTGATAACCTAGGCTGTTATCACTATATATGACGCTGTCACAAATGGCGAACAAACTGATTACATTCACAGAAAAGCAAAAAAGACCGTAGAAAGGGGGTGAATAAGGCCTAAGGGATAGGGATCAGATTGGTTTCGTGGCAGAAAGGCTGGGTTAGAAAAACTTGTTCTGAAAACCACTTCCATAGAGATAAGGAGTCTGAGATGGCCCGTCTTTACGAGTACCAGGGCAAGGAGTTGTTGAAGCAGGAAGGGATCCCCGTTCCCGACGGTGGTGTTGCCACAACCCCTGCTGAGGTGCGGGAGATCGCCCAGAGGATCGGGAAACCCGTGGCTGTGAAGGTGCAGATATGGGCCGGGGGCAGGGGCAAGGCCGGTGCCATCCGTTTTGCCGAAACCCCCCAGGAAGCGCAGAACATAGCCGAGGAGCTTTTTGGCTCCCAGGTAAAGGGGTTCCAGGTACGAAGGCTCCTGGTGGAGGAGAAGCTGGACATAGACCGGGAGTTCTACGTGGGGGTGATCGTGGATCCCTCCAAGGAGGTGCGGGCCCCGGTGATGATTTTCAGCAGTGAAGGCGGCATGGAGATAGAGGAGGTCCCGGAAGACAAGATCTCCAGGGTGAACGTGGACATCTTGTTGGGGTTGAGACCCTTCCATGCCCTGGATTTGGCCCGCAGGGCAAGTGTTCCCCGCAACCTCCTGGAGAAGGTGGCGGACATCAATGCCAAACTGTACAGGGTTTTCAGGAAGTGGGATTGCAGGACCCTGGAGATCAACCCCTTGGTACTTACAAAGCAGGGGAAGTTGGTGGCTGCGGACTGCAGGGCTGCCATAGATGACTCCTCTGTTTATCGCCATCCCGAGCTGGGGATAACAGTGGCAAGGGAGTCCAACCAGGAGCCCACGGATTTTGACGAAATCGCCTGGTCCATAGAGGAAGGGGACCTGAGGGGAACGGGATACGTGGCCCAGATGAACCAGGAGATAGAGGCCATTGCCACTGTGGGCTACCATGGAATAGGCGGTGGCGGGGCAATCTTGGGGGTGGACGCCCTCAACAAGGCCGGTCTCAGGGTGGCCAATTATGCCGACACCAGCGGGAATCCCCCCGCATCCAAGGTGTACAGGGTAGCCAAACTGGTGCTCTCCCAGCCGGGAATAGAGGGATACTGCCTGGGAGGATTCATCATGGCCAACCAGGAGCAATGGCACCACGCCCATGGGCTGGTAAAGGCCCTGCGGGAGGAACTCCCCAAGAGGCCTGGTTTCCCGGTGGTATTGCTGCTTTGCGGGAATAGGGAGCCGGAGGCCCTGGAGATCCTCAGGGAAGGGGTGAAGGATCTTCCCAATCCCATAGAAATCTACGGTCGAGAGCATGTTTACGACACGGCCTTCATTGCACAGCGCATGCGCTCCCTGGTGGAAGAGTACCAGAAGAAGCGCGCGGGCCAAGGAGGTTGATTCCCATGGAATTCGAAGAGAGAACCATCAAAGTTATCATCGACGAGAAAAAATGCGAGGGCTGTCAGACCCACGCCTGCGCCGAGGCATGCAAGAAGTTCGACCGCTCGGTGCTCCAAATCATTGACGGAAAACCGGGGGTGGCCCTTTCCGCAGAGGAGCTAAAGAGGCTCGGCACCGAGTGCTTGGCCTGCGAGTTCGCCTGTGCCCAGAGGGGCAACGGGGCTATCCGTATAGAGGTGCCCATTGCGGGCCTGGAAGAGTACCGCCGGAAGCACGGCACAGCCTACTGAAAGAGGGTAATGCCATGGGAATACTGATTGACGAGAACACCAGCGTTATCGTCCTGGGGATTACAGGCCGTGAGGGCTCGGCCAGGGCAGGTTACATGAAGGCTTACGGAACCAAGGTGGTGGCGGGCTCCACGCCTGGAAGGGGTGGAACCCAGGTGGATGGAATTCCTGTGTACGATTCAGTGGAGGAGGCAATAGAAAAACACGGTCCCATTGACGCAGCCGTGGCTTTTGTGCCAGGTCCGGCCCTAAAAGACGCGGTCATAGGGGCCATTGAGGCCGGGATAAAGTTCACAGTCTGCCCGGTGGAGCGAGTGCCCCTGCATGATATCCTGGAGATGATGTACGTGGCCAAGAACGCTGGGGCCAAGATCCTGGGGCCAGGAACCATAGGCATATTGAACCCCGGCAAGGCAGTGTTGGGCTGGCTGGGGGCAAATCCCAGCTGGGCCAGGCAGGTCTTTGTACCAGGTCCCGTGGGGGTTATATCCAGAAGCGGCGGGCAGTCTGGCACAGTGCCTTGGGCTTTGAAGGAGGCAGGCTTGGGGATGAGCACCGTGGTGCACGTGGGCACAGAACCTGTGACCGGGATTTCCATGGGAGACCTGCTTCTGGAATTCGAGAAGGATCAGGAGACCAAGGCCGTGGCCGTGTTTGGGGAGATAGGAGGAGCACATGAGGAGGAGGCTGCCCAGTGTATCAGAGAGGGGAAGTTCACCAAGCCCTTCGTCATCTTTGTGGCAGGTGCCTGGGCTCCGCCGGGCATGCGTTTCTCCCATGCCAGCAGCATCATAGAGAGGGGTAAAGGCTCGGCCAAGGACAAGATCCAGATACTGAGAGAATCCGGAGCCCATGTGGTGGAAAAGCCCGACGACATCGCCCCTACAGTGAAGAGGCTCCTTGGAATCTGAGCCAATATTCTTGGGCCAAAAGGGAAAGAGAAAACAAAGAGACTTTTCCCGCTCGCAGCGGGGTTCCTGAGCACAGAGCAGCTCACAACCAAGACTGGGAGGTGAAATCATGGCTGTTATGCGTTCCATTCTTTACATCCCCGGGAACAATGAGAAGATGGTCTCCAAGGCCCCGACATTTCCTGCGGACATCGTAACCCTGGACCTGGAGGACTCTGTTCCCCCTGCGGAAAAGCCGAAGGCCAGGGAGGTGGTAAGGGAGAATTTGAAGTACGCCGGTCAGGGAGGGGCTGAAATATACGTCCGAATCAACAACTGGGAGACCCTGCTTACCAACGATGACCTGGAGGCAGTGGTACACGAGGGGCTTCACGGGGTGTGCCTGGCCAAGTGCGGTGGTCCTGAGCACGTTCGCAGGTTAGACTGGAAGCTAGAGGAACTGGAGAGAAGAAGGGGCATAGCTGTGGGTACGGTGAAGATCCAGCTTCTCATCGAGACGGCCAGGGGTGTCATCAATGCCTATCCTTCCGCCATCGAGAGCCCCAGGGTTAACTCCTTGATTTTCGGTGCAGTGGATTACACAAAAGACATGAGAGTCAAGCTTACCACCGAGGGTGAGGAGCTGAAATACGCCAGGGCTCACACTGCAGTGGCTGCCAGAGCAGCAGGCTGCGTGGCCATAGATTGTCCGTTCGTGGCCTTCCAGGACATGGAGGCCTTTGAGAAGGACACAGCCTACGGCCGGACCCTGGGATACGAGGGCCGGATGCTCATTCATCCAAGCCAGATCGAACCCTCCAACCGTATCTACAAACCCCAGCCCGAGGACGTGGAGTGGGCTCAGGGTGTGGTGGAGGCATTTGAGAAGGAAGCCTTGGCCAAGGGGCTGGCTGCCATCTCTTACAAAGGGAAGATGGTGGACACCCCAGTGTATGAAAACGCCAGGACCATTTTAGCCGTGATGGAGGAGATACAGGCCAAAGAGGCCAAACGCAAAGCAGGTTGAGACCGGGGAAAAGGGGGATGGGGCTTGGGGGCCCTTATCCCCTGCCCTGCGGATCTGGGAGCCTGGCAGAGCAAAGATGATAAAGATGATAAGGACTTGGCTGGAGTTTGGGGGCCAGTGAGCAGCCGTGTCAGGGGCGTCAAGACCCATGGGGTGGCCGTGAGTATTCTCCGCGCCTCAAGGAGGAGAAGATGAACAGAAGCCAGCTGGTGAAGGAAGTGATCTCCATAGTGGGGAAAGGCAACGTGCTCCAGGATAAGGCCTCCTTGGCCGTTTACGAGTATGACGCCTCCCTTTTCCAGGGTCGGCCCGACGTGGTGGCTTTCCCCATGGATACCCAGCAGGTGGCGCAGCTGGTGAGGCTAGCCAACCGGGAGAAGGTGCCTTTCCTGGCAAGGGGGGCAGGCACGAATCTGAGTGGGGGTACGGCTCCGACCCGCGGGGGCATAATAATAGACCTGTGTCGCATGCGTAGGATCCTGGAGGTGGACACCAAGAACCAGACCGCTCTTGTAGAGCCTGGGGTTTACAACCTGACCCTCCAGAACACCTTGGCTCCCTTGGGCTATTACTACGCTCCGGACCCTGCAAGCCAGAAGGTCTCCACATTGGGGGGCAATGTGGGTGAGAACTCGGGAGGTCCCCACTGCCTGAAGTACGGGGTGACCAGTAACCACGTTCTGGGGGCAGAGGTGGTTCTTCCCAACGGTGAGGTGGTCTGGCTGGGGGGGCCTGCCGAGACAACGGGTCCTGATCTCATGGGGTTGTTCGTTGGCTCGGAGGGCACTTTGGGCATAGCCACCAAGATACTGGTGCGCATAATGCGACAGCCTGAGCATGTGGTGACAATCCTGGGGATTTTCCAGTCCCTGGAGGAGGCAGGGCAGACCGTCTCTGACATCATAGGCCAGGGGATAATTCCAGCCACCCTTGAGATAATGGACAATCTGGTGATCCGGGCAGTGGAGGCCTCAGTAAAGGCCGGGTATCCACAGGATGCAGAGGCAGTTCTCATCATAGAGCTGGATGGCCTGGCCGACGGCATGGATGAGCAGGCACTTCGCATAGAGGAGATTTGCAAGGCCAACAATGTCGTGAGCGTCAGGCGTGCCAAGGACAACTCTGAGAGGGCAGAGCTTTGGGCCGGCAGAAGAGGGGCCTTTGGGGCAGTGGCCAGGCTTAGGCCCAGTTATCTGGTTTGCGACGGCACAGTGCCGCGCACCAAGCTCCCAGATGCTCTTAGAGCCGTTAAGGAAGTCTCCAAGAAGTACGGGCTGCCCATAGGGAACGTGTTCCATGCAGGGGATGGGAACCTGCATCCGCTGATACTTTTCGACGGCCGCAACCCTGAGGAGTTGGAAAAGGTGCACAAGGCCGGCACCGAGATCTTGGAGGCCGTGGCCCGGCTGGGGGGCACCATAAGCGGGGAACACGGCATAGGCACCGAAAAACTGAAGGAAATGCGCCTCATCTTCAGCGAAGAGGATCTGGAGATGATGCGCAGGATCAAGCAAGCATTGGATCCAGAAGAGCTGTGCAATCCAGGGAAGCTGGTTCCTCCCCGCATGGAGCAAGCAGCAGGGCAGGGCTGAGAGGCCCTGGTGGGCAGAGTTTCAATCTCAAAGTGCACAAGGCAGCCGAGGTCTTGGGGAAGGGGGTAGAGTTCTGTGAGACGGCAAAAGCCTGATAAAGGGGAAAAGGACGCTGTTAAGCTCAGGGCTGCCGAGGAAATCTTGAAGGAGTTTGGGGTAGAGGCAACTCACCTGGAGTCCCCATCCTCGGAACAGGAAGTTCAATCCATTCTTGCCAAGGCCTACAAGGAAAGGCTGAGCGTGTTGCCCCTGGGCGGTGGGACCTGTCTCGGAGTCGCTGTTCTGCCAGAAAAGGTACACATAGCCCTGGACATGCGCCGGATGAATTCCATCTCAGAGCTGGACCCGCGCAACCTGAACATGATGGTGGAGGCCGGCAAGACAATCCAGTCCATAAACCAGGAGCTGGCCCAGCTGGAAAGGGGCTTCATGCTGCCCCTGGATCCCCCCAGGTCCTCCGAGGCCACCCTGGGAGGTTCTTATGCTGCCAACATGAGCGGCCCTCTAAGGCATCTTTACGGAGTGCTCAGGGATCAGGTCTTGGGTGTAAGGGGCGTGAACGTGGAAGGCAAGCAAGTGGGCTTCGGGGGGATCACGGTCAAGAACGTCTCGGGCTACGACCTGACCAAGTTCCTCATAGGATCGGCCGGAAGCCTTTGTGTGATCACCCGGGTTGCCCTAAGAATTCTTCCTGTGCCGGAGGCTTCGGGAGTCTGCCGGCTGATGTTCCCATTGGACTCGGACCTGGAGGGTTTTCTCCTGGAACTCAGGCAATCGGTCTTGCTGCCCTCGGCCGTTGTGGGGAGATGGAGTGCCGGGGAGGCAGTGAAGGTTCTCACCGTGGCCCTGGAAGGGCATCCCAAGGCTGTGCAAAGGCAGGCCAGGGAGATCCAGGCAATGGCAGCTAGCCACGGGGGCTCAGGGGAGACCCTGGAGGGCAGAGAGAGGCTCTTGGAGAACTTGCGTCTGGCTGTGGATCCCCAGTGGGACATGCCTCGCACCTTGGCCCTCAAGGTGAGCGTGCCCATAGCCCAGGGGCTTGGGGCTGCCAGGGCAATGGAGGATCTGGCAGTGCGGGGCAGCCTCAGGGTGGATCTGGCACTTCTGGCCGGAAACGGTGTTATTTTTGTTTACGCCACAGACGAATCAGATCAGTTGCTGGCCGAGTTCTCCAAGGGGGTGCGTGAGACAGTTCTGCGCACGGGTGGGCAGGTGGTGCCTGTTTCTGGACCCCGCGAGTCCCTGAAGGAATGGGGGCCCAGGATAGACCCAGTGGTGGGAAAAAACGTGGTCATGCCCATTAAGAGGTCCTGGGATCCCCTGGGGGTACTGTTGCCTGTTGGGCTATGAGAGATAAGGATTTGCAAAGGGTGAGGATTCGTCGGGGAGGCTTCCATGAGTGATACGTTGAATTCTGTTTACGAAGAGGTGGCCAAGTGCAACAAGTGCGGGTTTTGCCAAGCCCACTGTCCCGTATTCGACATAACCAGGGACGAGCGCAACGTGGCACGTGGACACAATGCCCATATAAGAAAGCTCATCGAGGGTGAGCTGGAACTCAACCAGGAGCTCAAGGACCCTCTGTTCGAGTGTTTGCTTTGCCGCACCTGTGTGGCCAATTGTTTCCCAGCGGTCCGTACGGACCGCAATGTGGTGGCTGGCAGGGCCGAGTACATGAAGCGTGTGGGCCAGCCCAAGATCATGAAGTTCCTTTTCCACAACCTCTTGCCCGACCAGCGCAAGATGGCCCGATACGTGCGCCTGGGTGCATACGGCAAGAACTCCGGCATGAGCAAACTGGCCAGGGCCATGGGAATACTCAAGTGGTTCGGGAAAGACCTGGACAAGGTGGAGGGGATCATAGAGAAGCTGCCCACCAGGTTCCTGAGGGACAGGCTGGAGAGCACAAGACTGGGCCCCAGGGATGCCAAGACCCGGGTGGCCTATTTCGTGGGCTGCGGCTTCAACTTCGTGCTTCCCCACGTGAGCGAGGCTACCCTGGCGGTGTTGACTCACCAGGGCATACGGGTGGATGTGGCCGAAAACAGCTGCTGCGGTCTTCCAACCTACGGTTACGGGGATCTGGATGCAGCCCGCTCCATTGCCAGGAAGAACATCCAGATCCTGGAGTCCATGGAAGCGGACGTGGTGCTTACCGAGTGCGGAAGCTGCTCTGCCTTCCTTAAAGATTACCCTGAGCTTTTCGAGGAGGATCCCTCCATGAGGGACAGGGCTGAGAAACTTGCCAGGCGTGTCCAGGGTTTCAGCGAGTTCATGCACTCAAGGCTGGATCAAATGGGATCTCCCAGAGAGGTTTCACTCAAGGTCACATATCATGATCCCTGCCACATGAGCCGTTACCAGAAGATAGTCAAGGAGCCCCGCAAGATGCTACAGCAAATCCCAGGGGTAAGCTATGTGGAGATGCCCGAGGCGGACCGTTGCTGCGGGGCAGCGGGAAGTTACAACATAATGCACTACGAGCAGTCCATGGCTGTGCTGAACCGCAAAATGGAAAACCTAAGAAAGACCGGGGCCCAGATTCTGACCACCGAGTGCCCTGGCTGCGTGATACAGTTGAGCTACGGAGTACGCCAGGAAAAACTGCCCGTGCGTGTGCTTCACTTGAGCCAACTTCTCAAAGAGGTATATCTCCAGGCTTGATCGCATCTGGTGGGAGGGCAGCAGTGTGCTCTCCCTCCCTCCCCCAACACATCTCATCCTAGCTTGGATGCCAAAGCTCTCCCGTAATCGTGGCAGGCCTTCATACCTTCCTGTGTGGGGACCAAATGCTCCAACAAATTGAAGGAGCCCAGCTCTGACATCTGCATTTTGAAAACATGTTCCATTGTGTCGAAGATGATCTTGGCCGCATCCCCGCTGTGTGTATAGGAGCCAAAGGCTCCCCCCACTTTTCCGGAAAGCCCGGCCTTGTGTGCCAAGAAAAGAAAGGTCTTCATGCTTCCTATCATATCCCTATGATAGGTCGGAGATCCAAACACGTAACCGTCATAACCCGCCAGCTCCCCCTCATTCTTGATCTGGGTAATTCTCTTGAGTTCTGCCTCATGTCCACCCATGCGGATACCTTCGGCGATCCACTGGGCCATGCGTTCTGTGTTGCCGGTCCTGCTGTCGTAGGCTACCAGAACCTTTTTCATCGAGACACCTCCTCAATTTGTTGTGTGGCCCCACTTGATCCTCAAGCTATCCCTGAGCCGGCCCAGGGTCAAGAAGTCTGCCCAGCTTCCTCCTCAAGCCCCTTGGCCCTGGGCAGCCTTCCTTATCTCCTCCCAGGCCTCTCTCACATGCTGCTCCAGGGTATGGGTCTGGCCCACGCAAAGCCTCAAGGTCAGCCTGTCCTGCAGGCGGGTATGGGTTATGTAAGCCTTTCCCCCTGCATTCACCCTTTCCAATATCCTTTGGTTACACTCATCGCCCTCCTTATGGCGAAAGCACACCAGGTTGAGGGGCGGCTTCAAAGCCAGTTGGAACTCTGGGTCCTGTTCCACCCAGGAGGCGAACTCTTGAGCCAG
This sequence comes from Desulfarculaceae bacterium, assembly GCA_037443445.1. Lineage (GTDB taxonomy): Bacteria > Desulfobacterota > Desulfocorpusculales > Desulfocorpusculum > Desulfocorpusculum > Desulfocorpusculum. The sequence continues at coordinate 23,818 of JBBIOJ010000038.1, forward strand.
CTCCACGTGCTTCCTTATGTGATACCTTAGGCCTTCCACCCCGTAGTGACGAAGCACGAACCATAGCTTAAGAGCCCTGAAGCGCCTTCCGAGAGGTATCTGCCAGTCCCTGTAGTCTATGACAGCACCGCTTTCTGTAGCCTTGTTCCTGAGGTACTCGGGCAAGATACTCAGGGCCTGGATAAGGGGGGCTTTGTCCGCCACGAACATGCAGTCACAGTCGAAGTTGGTGAACATCCACTTGTGGGGGTTGAAGCAGTAACTGTCAGCCAGTTCGATCCCGTCGTGGATGTACCTGAATTCAGGACAGATAGCCGCCGTGCCGCACATGGCCCCGTCCACATGAAGCCAAAGTCCCTCTTTTCTGCAGATTTCTCCTATGGGCCTCAAAGGGTCCAGCCCATTGGAGGAAGTGGTGCCCACTGTGGCGCATACAAAGAAAGGCACCCGCCCTGCTTCTCGGTCCTTGCGGATGGCTGCCGAGAGCTCATCCGGCCGCATGGCGAATTTTTCATCCACCTCTATAAGCCGAAGATTCTGTCTGCCGATACCGGCTATCCCAACAGCCTTCTCCACTGAGGAATGGGCCTGGTTGGAGGCGTAAGCCACAAGTCCCCCCAGGCAGCCGCTCAGGTTGCTCCTGCCCCCGGTGGCTCTTTCCCTGGCAGCCAGGACGGCGCAGAGCACAGCGCTGGAGGCCGAATCCTGTATTACTCCACCACCTTTCCCGCTGGACATGAACGCGGAGGGAAGATCCAGCATGCGGGCCACCCAGTCCAAGACATGGGTTTCCAACTCGGTACAGGCAGGGCTGGTGGCCCAAAGCATTCCCTGCACCCCCAGGCCCGAGGCCAGGAGTTCTCCCAGTATGGAGGGTCCCGAGGTGTTGGCCGGGAAAAAGGCAAAGAACCTGGGGGACTGCCAGTGGGTTATCCCGGGCAGGAGAAGTTTCTCCATGTCCAGAAGCATCTGCTCGAAGGGCTCTCCCCTCTCGGGTGGGCTGGGGGGAAGAGAGGCCCTTATCTCCCCAGGCAGGACCTGGGAAAGCACCGGGTAGGATTCCACTGTTTCCATGTAGTGGGCGATCCAATCCACCACCATACGTCCATACCTGCGGAACTCCTCTGGGCTCATGTGGTATCCCTCTCGGGAATGTTGAGACATCTCTTACCTCCTGATAGAGCTATCAATTTGCAGGGTGCTCTCCTCACCCGCGGCCTGGTGCCTCACAGGACCCTGGTGCTGGTTGCCCTGAGCTTCTAGAGAGGATAGTCTTGGATTGGAGAAAGGCCAAGGGGGAAATTTCTGGTTCAAGCCATGGGATTGGAGCAAGAGATTCAGGAGAAGCTTGTGCATTGGGTCTGTCGGGATCCCAGAGGTTCTTTCCCAGGGCAGCCAGGTCGAAGGCTTTTCAGCCGGCCCATTCTTGGGGTGGCCTGGGGAGCTGACCCTCTCTTTAGGATCTTCCGGGAGATAATAGGCCCGTTTCACTGGGTTCCCACGGAGGTTCTCCAAGCGGCCTTCCCGGGCGAGCGCTTCAGGCAAGAGGAGGTGTGGGTGATCTGCTACGTGCTCCCCATAGGGGAAGGCGCCAGAATGGCCAACAGGAGACAGAAAAAATTCCCCCACAGGGAATGGATGCTCACCAAGATACATGGAGAAGCCTTCAATGAGTGGCTGAGGAACCGGTTGGTGGAATGGATCAGCCAGAAGGGGTATCGGGCGGTGGCCCCTGTGCTTCACCCCGGATTCCTTCAATTCCCCCTCGTTGGCGGAGAGATCACTTCCAACTGGTCGGAACGTCACGCCTGCTTCGCTGCCGGGATGGGTACCTTCGGCCTGAGCAGGGGACTCATCACCCAGGCGGGTATGGCAGTGAGACTGGGCACGGTTGTGACCGACCTGCCCCTTGAGCCCACGCCCAGGGCTTACAGCTCGCCCCACGAGCACTGCCTGTTCCTCTCTCTGGGGGAGTGCGGCAGATGCATGAAACGCTGTCCGGCCGGGGCCATAACCCCCCAAGGTCAAGACAAGCGCAGGTGCCAGGAGCACCAGGTGGCTTCCCTGAGGCGCAGGGGGCGCTCCCTGGGGCTGGGCCGCCAGATAACAGGACTTCATCTCTCCTGCGGCCTATGCCAAACCGGGGTGCCCTGTGAAAATGGGATGCCAGTGGTGAAGGCCAGGGTAAACAGCACCTCGGCCTCCTCCCCTGGCCAAGGTGCCCTGCCATGAGTCGCGCGGGCCGTCTTTGCGTCGACTCCCGCCAAACTTGGTTCAAGGGTGAGGCCTGTACGAGGGTACTGGTTGCTCATCAGCCTGGCCTGTAGCCCTGGAACGCCTGCTAAGCCGGGTTTGAAGCGAATCCATGTACACGTAAAAGACCGGAGTAACGTAAAGGGTCAAGAACTGGGAAAAGAGCAGCCCCCCCACAACTGCCAGGCCCAGAGGCCTTCTGGAGCCGGCTCCGGCCCCCATGCCCAAAGCTATTGGCAGGGTGCCCATAAGCGCTGCCATGGTGGTCATCATGATGGGCCTGAAGCGGATCATGCAGGCCTCGTAAATGGCCTCCACCGGTCCCTTCCCCTCTTTTCTCTGGGCCTCAATGGCGAAGTCTATCATGATGATTCCATTTTTCTTTACCAAGCCCACCAGCATGATTATTCCCACAAAAGCGTAGATGTTGAGCTCTGTCCCGAAAAAAAGCAATGTGGCCAGGGCTCCGAACCCTGCAAAAGGCAAGGCGGAAAGAATGGTGATGGGGTGGATGAAGCTCTCGTACAGAATACCCAATACCAGATAGATCACCAGCACGGCCATGAGAAGCAGCAGGCCCAGCCCCTCCATGGAGGCCTGAAACGCCTGGGCCGCTCCCTGGAAACCGGTGGTTATGCTGGCCGGGAGCATGGATCTGGCCAGCCTCTGTATCTCTGAGACAGCCTGTCCCAAAGCCACCCCGGGTTTGAGATCAAAGGAAAGGGTTACCGAAGGGAGTTGCCCTGAATGGTTCACGCTCATGGGGCCAAGGCCTTCCTGGAAGCCGGCCACGGCCTCCAGGGGTACCAGTTGCCCGGAGGAGGATCTCACATACAGCATGGAGAGGGCTGCCGGATCCCGCTGGTACTCCGGGAGCAACTCCAAAATCACCTTGTAGTCGTTGTTGGGAGCGTAAATTGTGGAAATCTGCCTGGAGCCGTAGGCCGAGTAAAGGGCATCTTCCACCTGTTCGGCAGTTACCCCCAGGGCTGAGGCCTTGTCCCTGTCAATGAGCACCCTGACTTCAGGGTTCTTGAGCTGGAGATCCGAGGAGACATCTGTGATGGCCTCCAGGGCACGCATCTTCTCCTCCAGCAAAGGGCCGTACCTGTAAAGCTCGTGCGTATCTGGGCTCTGGAGTGTGAATTGATACTGGCTCTTGGTAAACCTTCCCCCAATGCGAATCAGAGGCGGGTTCTGAAGGTAGACTTTCATGCCCGTAACACCCATGAGCTTTCGCCTCAGGGACTGGACCACTTGATCGGCTGTCATGGAGCGCTGGCTTCTGGGTTTCAGCCTGATGAAGAGCGTCCCCTGGTTACTCCCTATGACGCCACCCCTGGCCCCTGCGCTGGACATGAAAGCTTCAATGTTGGGGTCCTGGGCAACCACTGCAGCCACCTTCTTTTGCCTTTCCACCAAGGCCTCGAAGGAAATCCCTTCCACCGCCTCGGTTATGGCCACAAGCTGACCGGTATCTTCCGAGGGGATGAAACCCTTGGGGATGCTCTTGAAGAGGTACACGGTTGCCGCCATGACAAGAACCGTGAAGAGCATGGTCAGAAATCTGTGGGCCAAGACACCCCTGAGGCCCCAGCCGTACCATCTGAGAAGAAGGTCAAAGCCTTTCTCAAAAGCCGCGTAAAGCCTTCCATGGCTCGAGGCGGGAGGCTTCAGGAAGCGGCTACAGAGCATGGGCGAAAGACTGAGGGACACAAAGCCCGAGATCAGAACCGCCACACCAATGGTCACAGCAAACTCATGAAAGAGTCTCCCGATGATCCCGCCCATGAACAGCACTGGGATGAAAACCGCGGCCAGGGAAAGGGTCATGGACACGATGGTGAAACCTATCTCCCTTGCCCCCTCCAGGGCCGCCTCCATGGGTTTCTTTCCCATCTCCATGTGTCTGACGATGTTCTCCAGCATGACTATGGCGTCGTCCACAACAAAGCCCAGGGAGAGGGTCAGTGCCATGAGGGAAAGATTGTCCATGCTGAAGCCAGCCAAGTACATGATGGTGAAGGTGCCCATGATGGAAAGGGGCATGGCCAGGCTGGGGATCAGGGTTGCCGAGATGTTCCTCAAGAAGATGAATATGACCAGGACCACCAGGGCCAGGGCCACCAGCAAGGTAAATTGCACATCCCTTACTGACTCCTGGATGGATTCCGAGCGGTCGTAAAGCACGTGCATGGAGACCGAGGCAGGCAGCTGGAGCTGGAAGGAAGGCAGGAGCTCTTTGATGGATCTGGCCACCTCCACAGTGTTGGTGCCGGGCTGCCTCTGGATGGCCAGGATGATTGATCTCTGGTCCACAAACCAGGCAGCTATCTTGTCGTTCTCCACACTGTCTATTACCCTGCCCAGCTCCTCCAGCCTCACGGGCTTGCCTGCCCGATAAGAAACAATGACAGGTCTGTACGAGGCGGCTTCTGTTAGCTGGCCCGTTGCCTGCACGGTGAAGGCTCTCTGGGGCCCGTAAAGGGTGCCTGTGGGCAGGTTAACATTGGCCCTGGCCACGGCCCTGGAGACCTCGTCGATGCCCATGCCTCTTGTGGCCAAGGCTTTGGGGTCCAGCTGCACCCTTACCGCATATTTCTGGGCCCCGTATACCAGCACTTGGGCCACCCCACTCACCATGGAGATGCGCTGGGCCATGATGGTCTGTCCGTAGTCGTCCAGGGCGTAAAGGGGGAGGGTGGGGGAGGTAAGAGCCAGGTACATGATTGGCTGATCCGCCGGGTTAACCTTCCTGTAGGAGGGCGGGAAGGGCATGTCTGCCGGAAGCTGCCTCAAGGCCGAGGCAATGGCTGCCTGGACATCCTGAGCTGCTGCGTCCAGATCCCTGCTCAGCACGAATTGCAGGGTTATGAGGGTGTTGCCCAAGGAGCTGGCGGAGGTCATGGAGTCCAGCCCGGCTATGGTGGAGAACTGCCTTTCCAGCGGGGTTGCCACTGAGGAGGCCATGGTCTCGGGGCTGGCTCCAGGGAGGCTGGCCTGGACCTGAATGGTGGGGAAATCCACGTTGGGCAGGTCGCTCACCGGAAGGAGCCTGTAAGCCATGGCCCCAAAAAGCAGAATGCCGGCCATGACCAAGGTGGTCATGACCGGTCTGCGTATGAAGGGCTCGCATATGTTCATGGCTTCGCCCCTGTGGATTCCTCTTGGCCCCTCACCTCCACCCTGGCCCCGGGCACCAGCCTTATCTGCCCGTCGGTGACAACGCGGTCCCCTTCCTGGAGCCCTTCTTCCACCAGGGTTTCCTGACCCACAGATCTACCCAGGCGCACCAGACGCATCTCCGCCCTGTTCTCGGGGCTTACCAGAAACACGTAAGGCCCCTGCTGGCCTGTCTGTACCGCCTGGGTGGGGATCAGGAGCGCACTGGGTTGTTCCTCCAGCTTGAGGGCCACATCCACAAACTGTCCTGGCCAAAGGGTCTTGTCCTGATTGGGAAATGTGGCCTTGAGCAGGATGGTGCCGGTGGCGGGATCCACTGTGTTCTCCATGAAGGTGAGCTCGCCCTGGAGCTTCTGAGCAGCCCCGTTGCGAAGGGAGATCCTCACCGAGAGCTTTCCCTGGGCCCAGCGGGCCTTGATCTTGGGAAGGTACTGCTCGGGCACTGAGAAGCTCACGTAGATGGGCTGGATCTGTTTTATCACCACCATGGACTTGTTGTCATCGCTGGCCTTGATGAGATTCCCGGCGTGGGCCAACAGGGAGCCGGTCCTGCCGGAGATGGGGGAATATATGTAACAGTAGCTCAACTGAAGCTTGGCGTTTTCCACCGCCGCCTCGTCGGCCTTCACGGTGGCCTCCAGGGAAGCCAGATTGGCCTTGACCTGGTCGTACTGCTCCTGGCTGACCACCTGTTTCTGTATGAGAGATGCGTAGCGCTGAGCGTCCTGCTGGGCCTTCTTAAGCAGGGCCACGTCCTTGGCCAAGCGGGCTTTGGCCTCGGCCAGGGCAGCCTCATACGGCCTTGGGTCTATAGTGAAAAGCAAATCCCCCTTGGAGACCTCCTGGCCTTCCTGGAAATGCACCTTGAGCAGCTCTCCCCCGGTCCTGGATTTTATGGACACGGTGCTGTATGCCTCCACATTCCCAATGGCATTCACCTCAACGGGCACGTCTCTGCGGATAGCCAGGGCTATTGTGACCGGGACAGGCGGGAGTTGCCTGGGGGCTTCGCTCTTTCCTTCAGAACAGCCGCCCAGCAGCCCGGATAGCAAAGCTGCCATTATTGGCGGGAGAACATGAGGCAAAAAACTCCCTCGAAACGCCAAGAGCCAGTGTTTCCCTCTTTGCATGCCCTGCAACCTTTCCCGCGTAGGGGGTGTGTGTAAACCATTCTCATTATACTCCCCTCGGGGTACGAGGGTAGCCGGTTCATCCTGCTGAGTGCTTGGGGCCTGAGGCCTCAGGCGCAGAGATCTCCTTGGACAGCTCCCTCTCCCCTTGAGCCCAGTCCCTCACCCAAGGCAACAGGGCGAAGGCGGGCCCTGCAAGGAGAAATGTGAGGGCAAAATAGGATTCATAACCCATGGAGGAGGTGAGCCACCCGCTTCCAGCTCCTGAAAGGGAGCGGGCCAAGCCGAACAGAGCAGAGAGAAGGGCGTACTGGGTGGCCGCCCACTTTTTTGTGCACGTATTCATTAGAAAAGCCAGGAAAGGAGCGGTCCCCAGCCCCCCGCAAAAAGATTCCACCAGGGAGGCCCCATACACTCCCAAGTGCCCGGTTTCAGGGAAAAAAGCCACAATGGAATAGCCCAGATTGCTTGCCGCCTGAAAGATCCCCAGCACCCAGAGAGACTTGAAGATGCCCCATCCCGAGGTGAGAGCGCCCCCCAAGAGAGCCCCCAGGATCCCGGCCAGAATTCCGCCCGTTCCTGTGATGAAGCCTATCTCTGAAGGTTCTAAACCCCTGTCCACCCAAAAGGGCCTCACCATGGGCCCCATAGCCATGTCCCCCAGCTTGTAGAGAACCACGAAGAGCATCACCTGGGGGGCTCCTGCGCGTGTGAAAAGATCCCTCAAAGGGGCAGCCACCTGCAGCCTCCTCTGCAAGGAGCCCACCCACATGTGGCCCGGCAATTTGCTTGCTGCAATGGAGCAAGCCAGCATGACTCCCGCCCCCAGCAGGAAGGCTCCCTCCCATCCCACCCTGCCTGCAAGGGCCACCAAGAGGCCACCTGAGGCAATGAGAGCCATCCGATATGCTGAAACCCTGACTCCGTTGGCTGCACCCAGTTCCCTTTCCTTGAGAAGCCTTATGGTGTAGGCATCGCAGGCTATGTCCTGGGTGGCCGAAAGAATTGCCAGGCCCAGAAGCCATACAAAAAAAACAGGGCCTGAGAAGCCCCATATCGCCCCGGTTGCAAGCAGTGTGGCCAGAAGAAACTGGGTTGCTGTTATCCAGGTGCGCTCAGAACCCCACCTGTCCAAGGCTGGTGACCAAAGAAACTTGAGGGACCAGGGAAGGCTCATGAGGCTAAGCAAGCCTATGGCCTCAAGGGAAAGGCCCCTTTGTCTCAGGAAAACCGGCATGGCATCCCACACCAGGCCAAAGGGGAAACCCTCTGCAAAGTAAAGAAAGGCAACGATGCCGATTCTGGCCCCTGCACCCCCTTCAAGAAGGCTTCTTAAGTTTCTCCATCCTCGGGCATCCCTCCCCACTTTCTTCCCCGTCCCAGCCGAATTTGTTCTTGGGTTGGCAAACCACCCCACCCCTGGGCAAGCGTCTCCAGGAAGGGATTGGGTGCGAGCCCATGGAGTTTACTATCCGAAGAGCACCTTCGGCAACCACAGTGCCGTATCAGGGAGAAAAGCCACAATAGCCAGCCCTGCCAGCTGCAGGCCCATGAATTGGAACATCCCAACGTAGATGTCCCAAAGGCTCAGGTTGGGGGCAACCCCTTTGAGGTAATAGGCGGCAATGGCAACAGGGGGAGAAAGAAAGGCTGTTTGGAGATTCATGGCCACCAGGATGCAGAACCAAAGCTTGTCAAATCCAAATGCATCCACAATGGGAAGCATCATGGGAAGGAATATGTAGATGATTGCAGGCCACTCAAGGGGCCAGCCCAAGAGGAAGACGAAAGACATCAACAGTATCAGTACTATCACAGGAGCCATCTCCAGCCCCAAGAAGCCCTTCACCAACATCATTCCTGACCCGAGCCTAGAGAAGACAGCCCCGTACACGTTGGCTGCCATGCCTAGAAAGAGCACCATACTGGATGTCTGAACCGTCTCCCTGGTGGAGTTGACGAGTTTCTCCAAGGTGAGCTTCCTGTACGCCAGCCCTAGCAGAACAGCCCCAAAAGCCCCGAGGGCAGCTCCTTCGGTGGGGGTTGCAAGCCCAAACAGGATGCTCCCCAGGGAGGCAGCCACAAGCACAAACACGGGTACGATGCCCAAGGAGAGCTCCCTGAGGGCCTGACCAACAGATCTGGCCCTTTCCTCTGGGGGAAGAGCAGGTCCCAGGGCCGGGTTCAGGTAACACCGCACCATTGCGTAAAGAATGTACAGGGCAGAAAGTATGAAACCAGGGATTATTGCAGCGGCCAGGAGCTTTATCACAGATATCCCGGCAACAGGTCCCATGACAACAAGCATGACACTTGGGGGGATGAGGATCCCCAGGCAACCTCCCCCGGTTATCACCCCAGCAGAGAGCCTGGGGTCGTACTTGTTCCTCATCATTATCGGCACTGCCATGAGCCCCATGACAGTGACAGGTGCACCTATTATCCCAGTGGCCATTGCGAAGACCGTTGATGCAACGAGCACGGCCAGATAAAGCGAGCCTCTCACAGGCCCCATCACCATCTGGAAAGAGGTGAAAAGCCTTTCCATCAGCCCACATCGCTCCAGGACATACCCCATGAAGACAAACAGGGGCACTGCCGCCAAGACTTCCTCCTTCATGAAGCCGAAGGCCTGCATGACCATGAGGTGAAAGACAAGGTCCCCGAAACCTATGTAACCAAACACCAAGGAGATGATTATGAGAGTGAAGGACATGGGAAAGCCCAGAAATATGGCCACCAATAGGACTCCCAGCATCAGGAACCCGAGTTGCTCAGGACTCATATGGCCTCCCTTTTATTGCCGTGTAAAGTGACTTGAGAAACTCCGAGACTCCCTGAAGAAGTAGAAGAAAGCCGGTGACTGCAATCACCATCTTGAAGGGATATATGGGGGGTCTCCAGGGACTGGCATCCGATCTTTCCCCCATCATCCAGGATCTGGAAGCATAGTCCCACCCCGCGATCAAAAAGAGGATGATCCCGGGGAAATAGAACAGCAAGTACATGATTGCATCCAGTATGTTCTGCCACCTCAAGGACCACTTGGCGTAGAGCATGTCGGTCCTGATGTGGGCTTTTTTGTACAGGGTATAGGAGGCCCCGATCATGAAGATCGTCCCGTACAACATGTAGGTCACATCGTAAGCCCACACCGTTGGGGCGCCCAGGAAATACCTGCTGAAGACCTCACAGAGAAGGCCTCCCATCAAAGGCAGTACCAGCCACCCCAAAATCTTCCCAGTCCACTCTGCTATGGCGTCTATAAAGAGAACTATCTTTCCCAAGACGTACCTCCTTGGAAGATGAGGCACCGATGCTCCAGGCATCTCGGTGAGAGGGCCCTGAGGCCCCCTCCCCATCCCTTGGACCCCTCAACATGCCATGAGAGGGAAGCTTAATCCATCACTTCTTGGGCCAGTAGTAGTTTGCTGTGAAGGAGTAATCCTTGAAGAAGGTCCTCCTGTAGGGGACTATTTTGGAAGCCCACTCCTTTTGGGACTTGTAAATCTTTGCAAAGTGAGGATTTTTCTGGCTTTCCTTCTCCGCCACCTTGTCCCAAGCCTTGAGGACATTGAGCAGGATCTCATCCGGGGTCTCCACCAGATTCACCTTGTGTTTGGTCACGAGCTCTTCCAGTGCCTGTTGGCCAAGCACATATTCCTCTATGGTGTTCTTGAGCATCAGCTCATTGGCCGCAAGCTCCACGATGGTCTGGATATCCTTGGGGAGCGCATCCCATTTCTTCTTGTTTATCAGGAGCTCCACGTACCCCGTGGGCTGGTGGACCCCCGGTGCGTGATAGAACTTGCATATGTCGTGCAGCCCAAGGAGCATATCGCTGTGTGGGTCGCTATACTCAGCTCCGTCTATGACTCCTCTCTCCAAGGCGGGCAGGATCTCTCCACCGGGGAGGGTTACAACGGACATGCCTGCCTCCTTGAAGACCTCTGCTGCAAGCCCGGCTGCTCGCACCTTGAGGCCCTTGAGCTCTGCCCATGACTTTATGGGCTTCTTGAACCATCCCTGGGGTTCCGGAAACTCCCCCTTCAGGAAGAAAGAGTGAACGT
>JBBIOJ010000039.1:0-32023 GCA_037443445.1 Desulfarculaceae bacterium
ACCCATCCTGCACTTTGAGAAAAGCCCTGGTGCGGCCTGGAAGCCCGGCCAGCTCCTCCCCCCATGAAAGCTCCTCCTCCGAGATTCCGCCCCCCTTCATGCCCAGCCTGGCCAGTATCTCTTGCAGGAGTTTTTCCCTGTGTTTGTTCCCCCAAACCAGATCCACCTCGGGCATGCCCTCCAAGGCCTCCTTGTAGACCTCGGCCTGGCATCCCGTCACCACCAGCAAGGCCCGGGGGTACCTGGCCCTGAGGCTCCTGATCAGCTGCCTGTTCTGTCTGTCCGTGGAAGAGGTGACAGTGCAGGTCTGGACCAGAACCAAGGAGGGCGGCTCCCCCTCCCCGGCAGGATCCAGGCCCGAGTCTCTCAAGGCCTGAGCCAAAGAGGCCGCATCAAACTGGTTCACCTTGCAGCCCAGGGTCTGGAGGAGAAACCCGGGCCTTTTAAATGCAGAGAATTGGCATGGGCTCAGGCGGCTCATCAGTTCCTCAGAGCCTCCTCTATCCAACCCCCGCCCAGCACTTCCTCCCCCTCATAGAGCACCGCGGCCTGCCCTGGGGTGATGGAAGGCTGTGGCCTGGAAAAGGTGGCCTGGAAACGGGAATCCTCCAGGAGTTCAACCCAGGCCTCTGCAGCCTTGTGCCGGTAGCGGATCTGGACCGAACAGGAAAACCCCTTGGCGGGCGGCCTCCCTCCCACCCAAGAGGCATCCCCTGCCACAAGCCCACTGGAGAAGGTGCTTTGCCTGGGTCCCACAATAATTTCAGCCTCCTCGGGCAGCACATTGAGGACGTACAAGGGCTCTTGCCAAGGGATCCCAAGGCCTCTTCTTTGCCCCACGGTGAAACCAAAAACCCCTTGGTGGGTACCCAGCTCCCTGCCACTCTCATCCTTTATCTTACCTGGGGAGTCCGCCCAAGGCCCAAGATAATCCCTCAAGAATTCCCTGTAATTACCCCCTGCCAAGAAGCAAATCTCCTGGCTCTCCCTTTTCTGGGCCACAGGGAGCCCCCATTCCGCGGCAAGTTGCCTCACCCTGGCCTTGCTCATTTCACCAAGGGGCCAAAGCACGCTTCTAAGCTCTTGCTGGCCCAGGGGGAAGAGGAAATAGGACTGGTCCTTGCCGGGATCCTTACCCCTGAGCAACCTCAGGACCTCCCCCCCGCCCTGCTTCACGATCCTTGCATAATGCCCTGTTGCCAGGGCCTGGGCCCCATGCTGGAGGGCCAGTTCCAAGAGTAACCCGTACTTGATCCACTGGTTGCAACGGATGCAGGGATTGGGGGTCCTGCCCTTAACATAGGAGTCCACAAACTCCCCTATGACCCTTGCCCTGAACTCCTTCCTTAACTCCACGCTCCTGAAGGGGATTCCCAGATACTCGGCCACGCGCTTTGCATCTGCCATGTCACCAGGGGAACAGCAAGTGGCCTTTTCCCCCCGCATCACCAGCCCGCAGTCCCAAAGCTCCATGAACACGGCTTCAACCCGAAAGCCTTGACGCACCAGGAGGGCGGCGGCAGTGGCGCTGTCAACCCCGCCGCTCAAGGCAGCCCAGACAGGTCTGTCAAAAGAACTCATTGAATCAGTTCACGGGAACTAGAGCATGGCCGTCTGCATGGCACGGCTGGGGCACACGGGCATGCACAGCCCGCAGCCGTTGCAGAGCTTGTTGTCGAAACAGACCTCCATGCTCGGGGGATCCACATGAAGAGCCTGGGTGGGGCAGATGGCCGTGCAGGCCCCGCAGTGGTAGCAGAGCTCCTCGTCCCTCTGCACGTCCCTTTCCACCGGCTTCACAGTGATCCCGCACTCCTTGAGGTACTTGACCCCCCTGCGGTAGCTGGACTGGGGGCCTTTTAGCTCCATGACCATATAGCTTTCCTGCCTGGGCAGCACCTCGGCCTTCAGAATGTTGAAGACCAGGTCATAGTCCTTCACAAGTCTGTAAACAATGGGCTTGTCCCAGGTGGACTTGGAGAAATAGAGAACTATTTTCTTGGAAATTTCCTTGCTCATGGCTTACCCCCGGGTTCAGGTATGGGCAATAGGCTACTTGTCTTGTATGTTAAACTCGAATCACCTGGGCTTTCAAGCCGGGCCTTGCCCTCGGAGAGACTCTATGATATCAAGATAATCTGGATTTTTACCCAAGGCCAAGGAGATCGGGGGCTGCCCCCCCCAAAGGCCCCTGGGATGCTCAGAGATGTTCTGAATTAACCCGTGTTCCTCAAGAACAGTGGATGATGCAGGTTAACTAATCTTTGAGTCACACGGCCTTGGCTAATAGCACCTTGCGCCTGGGAGACTGGCTGGGAAAAGCTCTCAAGTCTGGACATCTTCAAGTATCCCGGTGTCTTGGGGGTTTAAGCCCCCCATGCGGCCAACTCGGGTGAACAAGCCGCGCCCAGAGCCTTGAGTCTGTCAGCATCGGGCAGGTAGAGAGTTTTCAAGCAAAGTCGCCCGGGTGCCATTGGATCCGGTTTTCGGGTTGCATTGTTCCACATTTCCGGGCAATGCAGGAAAATCTATTTTGTGGAAGGAAGCAGGGGCTGCCTGGGGGGCTGCCTCTCGATTATCTCTCATGGCCAGAATCGCTCCTTTTTGCGCTTGGCGTTACAATCCAGAGAAAATCCCGGAGCTTTCGAGGGTCGTTTCACCCCCTTACGATGTCATTGACCGAAGGCAGCAGCAGGAGCTCCACAGAAGACACCCCTACAACATAATCCGCCTGGAGCTGGGAGAGGATCTCCCCGGCGACAACGAAAAGGAGAACAGGTACACAAGGGCAGCCCGCTTTCTCAAGAGGTGGCAGAAACAGGGGGTTCTCCTGAGGGATCCCAGGCCTTCTTTTTACCTGTACCATCATTGCTTCCAGGGTCTGAACGGAGACAGGAAAACTAGAAGAGGGCTGGTGGTGCTCCTTCATCTGGAGCCCCTGGGAGGGGGGGTTGTTTTCCCTCACGAGGAGACTTTCCCAAAACACAAGAAGGATCGTCTGGCTCTTCTGAGGGCCTGCAGGGCCCAGTTCAACCCGGTTTTTTCAATCTTTCCAGACCCGGCCGGGGAGGTGAGCAGTCTGATGGAGCCGCCCAGGCCAGACCCGGACATTTTCGTCTGCGATGAGCAAGGGGTGGACCACTTGGTTTGGGGCTTGGATGACCCGGAGCTCATCAGGTGCCTGGTTCGGGCCATGGCCCCAAGACCGGTTTACATAGCCGATGGGCACCACAGGTATGAAACCTCTTTGCGTTTTCAGGCGGAACAAGGGAAAGGCACAGACCGGGGCCTGCCCAGCGACTGGACCCTCATGTATCTGGCCCCCATGGAGGACCCTGGGCTCGTGGTCTTTCCCACCCACAAGCTGGTGAGAAACCTGAAGGATTTCACCCCAGAGGGTTTCCTGGAAGATCTGAAAAAGGATTTTTGCCTGGAGGAATTTCCCTTCTCCCCAGGGGGCGAGCCTCAAGCCCGAAGGGAACTCTCGGCCAGGATGAAGAGCTTGGCAGGGGAAAGCCTTCCCATAGGCCTGGCCTTGCCCGGGAAAAAGTCTTACTGGGTTATCCATCCCAGGAACATCTCCAGCACCCAGCAGTGCTTGGGCCACCTGCCAAACTCCCTGAGAAGGCTTGATGTAACCCTGCTCCACGAGCTCATCTTGAAGAAGAGGATGGGCATCGACATAGGAGGGCAGGGGCAGTCCCACCTTCTTTTCTCCCATGAGCTGGAAGAGACCCTGGAGACCGCAGCCAGAAAAAAGGTGCAGGCAGCCTTTCTCATGAACCCCATCCCTGTGGAAGCCCTAAAACAGGTGGCGGCCGAAGGCTGTAAGATGCCCCAGAAGGCTACCTATTTTTACCCCAAACTGCTCTCCGGGCTCCTGGTGCGTACCCTGGATTTCCAGGAGGGGGTTGCCGAGCTCACTTGACCTGCACAAGAAGGCTATATTTTCCCGGCATGGAAGGAGCAGTGGAGGACCTGGGTCCACGACAGGACGAGACCCTGGACAGCCTTTTCCAGGGCAGGCTAAGGATTCTCCAGAAGCGCAAGGGCTATCGCTTCTCAATGGATCCTGTGCTTCTGGTTTATTTTGCGGGGGAATTCCCAGGCCGACGGGTCCTGGACCTGGGAACGGGCTGCGGGCTGATCCCCATGATCTTGGGACAAAGGGGGCATGTGCTGGAGGCCTTCGGCCTGGAGTTGCAAGAAGAGCTGGCGGAAATGGCCGCAAGGTCGGTCCTTGTCAACTCTCTGGGGGAAAAGGTCAGGATCTTGCAAGGTGACTTTAGGAAAATAAGGGAAATCTTCCCTCCCCAGTGCTTTGACCACGTGCTCAGCAACCCCCCTTATCACCACCCGGCTGAGGGCAGGAGGAGCCCCAGGAAGGAAAGAGCCCTTTCCCGCCACCAAGAAGAGGGCTCCATCCAGGACGTGGTGGAGGCGGCCAGATATGTTCTGAAAACCAAGGGCAGGCTGTGGCTGAGCTACGCCCCTTCAGGCCTGGCCCGCCTGTTCAGAACCCTGGAAGCTTCAGGATTCGCCCCGGGCAGACTCAGGTTCGTGCACGGGAGAGCTGATTTGCCGGCCCGCATGTGCCTCCTGGAGGCTGTCAGGGGAGGCAGGGGAGGAGGATTGCTTGTGGAGCCCCCGCTCATTCTCTACAGGGAGGGCAAGGAGTACACCGAGGAACTCCAGGAGGTGTACAAGATGCTATAGCTTATCGAGAGATGACGCTTTTCTTCTCCGGGCAGGGGGCAAGGAGATCACACGGCAGAGCCGGGGCATCCTCTGGTCAAGGCAAGCTCATCTTCTGTGGCGTGCTCTCAGGTGATGCTCCAGGATCCTCTTGAGAGTGTTCTTTAAGGCCGGGGCTTGTATTTCACCTGCTGTCTGCTCCACCCATTGGTTTTGCTCTGGGCTGAGGGGCTTTTCCTCCGAGAGCTCCTGGACACAGGCCATGCCCCTCTTGGAGGCCGCGGTCCTGGCGCCTCTCGTGGTAAATCGAATATCCTTTATTTCCCCCGGGCCCACCTCCTTTGCCATCCTTTCCAGGAGTTCTGGCTTCTGGAACTGAAGTTCCTGCATCCAGACAGGCCCTGCCACCCGTACCAGCAGCACTCCCTTTCTAACACGCACAGGCCAGCACTTGCGAGCCAATAAAGGCCCAACGATACGGGACCAATGGCGAAACACAGGCCCGTGTCTGAGCCTTCCCTCCAAAGCCTCCCCTGCCATGACCCTGGAGAGGATCTCCCCTATACTCTCCATGACCCTTTCTGTCTCCTTGAGTTCAGCCCAGGGTGCCCTCCAGGGCCTCCTGATCCCCCGGGTGCCTGCCCTCGCAAGCCAGCCCTGCTTGGACCTCCCCCAAGAAGGATACAGCATGGGGAACCAAACAGAAACCCCCGGGGCCGGCTCAGGACTCTGGGAGCTGGAGGATGGTGGGTATCAGACAGGTAAAGGTGGTCCCTTCACCTTGCCTGCTTTTCACC
Source organism: Desulfarculaceae bacterium (assembly GCA_037443445.1). Taxonomy (GTDB): domain Bacteria; phylum Desulfobacterota; class Desulfocorpusculales; order Desulfocorpusculum; family Desulfocorpusculum; genus Desulfocorpusculum. The sequence continues at coordinate 5,493 of JBBIOJ010000039.1, forward strand.
TGTATGGATCCCCGCATTCGGCTCAAGGCCTCTTTCACAATCACAAGACCCAGGCCTGTTCCATGCTCCACGGTGGCCCTGGCATTGGAGGCCCTGAAGAACTCTGTGAAAAGCTGGGGAAGTTCCTCCTTGGGGATGCCGATTCCCGTGTCAGATACCTCCAACCTGAGCCATCCTCTGCCCTCCTTGACAAGGCAGATCCTCACAATGCCCCCCGCAGGGGTATACTTGATGCCATTGGATATGAGGTTGGTCAGCACTTCGTCCAACAACCCCTCATCAGCCAGCACATCCGGCATTGGCTCCTTGATGTCCAGTTCCAGGACAACCCCCTTTGCCTTGGCCTGCTCCAGGAACAGGGAGGTGACCTGTCTGATGGCATCTCCCAAGTTCATGGGCTTGAGGCTCCTGGGAGATGTCTCGGACCTTCTCTGGCCGATCTTTAAGAGATCCTCTACGAGCTCCCCCATGAGGCGTATTCTGTTCTCACAGCGGGCCACCGCCTCTTTCTGCTTCTGGTTCAGTTCCCCCAGGTATCCCTCCTGGAGCACCTTGAACATGCTCAGCAGAGCGTGCAGGGGGGAGCGCAGCTGATGGGCTGCCTTGTGAAAGAACCAGGCCTTGGTGAGCTCCCCCCTTAGCCTTTCTATGGCCAGGGCTGTCAAGTCGGTCATGAGGGAGAAGAAGGCCGTGTCCTGCTCCCCGAAATGATAGCTCTGGTCGCCGTACACGCAGAAGACCCCCAGGATCCTTCTTTCAACCCTCAGGGGCAGGCAGAGCATGGAAACAATGCCCTCCCTCTGGACATCCTCCGGATACTGGAAATAATCCTTCTCCCTGATACTCCCTATGGCGTAGAAGGCACCTTCAATGATCCTCTGGTTTATGGGGCTCCTGGCCACCTCGATGGCGCCCTTGGAGAGGTAATCCTGGCTGAGCCCGTAGGTAGAGGCAAACCTGAGGTACCTTTGCTCCTGGTCCAGTAGTTTTATGGAACAGGCTTTTACCCCCATTATGGTGGCAGCCAGGCGGGTGGCCGAATCCATGAGTCTTTGGAGGTCGGTTTCCCCGCCCATTTCCTTGACCATGTCGTACAAGGCCTTGAGCCTGGAGCTTGTGGACTCCAACTCGGCCGACACTCTGAGCAGTTCCCTGCCCTTCAGTCTGAGGGAATGCACCACCTGCGTTATCAGGAAAGCCCCCACCAGAAGGGCCACACCCAAGGCCCCGAACCTGCTCCACAGGAGCATTTCTGGGCCCAGAAGGGGGCGCCTTTGCATGAGAACTCCCGCATTCTCCAGGCACATCATGCCGGCCAGGGCCAGTATCACCGCCCCGGCGTAGAGGAAACAGCTCCTCCTGGAAAGCAGGATCCCGGCTAGGATGATGTGAAAGATCACGAATACCAGAAGCGGGCTTTGGGAGCCCCCGGTCAAGTACAGGATCAAGAAAAGGGCAAGCAGGTCCAGACAGATCTGCGCGTGGGCAAACAAAACAAAGGAACCCACCTCCCGGGTCTCCACCTGCATGCGGCTCCCCAGGAAAAGGAGGATCATGTTGTAACAGGCGATGCCCAGCAAGACCGAAACCAGGCTTTGGTACTCCAGGGCCTCCCCTGCCAGAAAAGCCAACCAGCACCCGAGCAGACCCAACCCCACGGCCGCCCATCTCAGATGGATGAACCAAAAAACCCTCTCCCTCAATTCTCTTCGGAAAAAGAGTTGCTCCCGAATGAGCTCGTAGCCCAGTTCCATGGAAGCGGATCTCCCAGGCCGCGGTGGAGGCTAGTAGGCACTGGCCGAGCCTCTCTAGGGTTCTTGGATTGCCCTCCCCCGGCTTCCCCAAGGAGCCGGATCCCCAACATGCTGGTCAGCCGGGCACCCGTGGGGTTCCTCAGAGCTTCCCGGCCTCCTTGAGAAAGGATTCAACCGCTGCCAGAAGCTCTTCCGGATCGATGGGTTTCTCCAGCAGATGTGCCACCGGCCATTCCATGCCCAGGATATGCTGGAACCTCTCAGGACCGCTCTGTGCCATTTTTTGGGGGAAGCCTGTTGTCATGATTATGGGAATCTTGCTAAAGCGGGCATCCCCTTTGAGACGGCTGGCCAGGTCAAAACCCTCTGTGTCAGTGTTCATCATAACGTCCAGGAGGATCAGGTCCGGGGCTTTGTCCAAGATGAGATTGTAACCCTCCTTCCCGTCGTGCGCTGTTCTTACATGGTAGCCCCTGCTCTCCAGGATGATTCTCATGGAGGCTACCAGATCCCTGTCGTCGTCTATGACCAGGATGTCCACACCTGCACTCATGAAGACCTCCCTTCCGAGGCTGCCATAGCTTTACGCCTTTTGCCCGGCCCACACAAGGGGTTCTGGAGCCTCCCCCGCCTCCCGAGACCTCAGCCACCCTGTCAGAAAAGCCTCTATCTCCCTCTGGGCTTGCAATGCAAGGCAAAGGGCCCTGGGGCTCATGCTCTGGTCCTGCCCGAAGTTTTCCCCCTTTATGGATACCACCCAGGCCTCCGGGTAGGAACCCCTAGTAAGCCCCACGAGCCAAAGCAGCATGCCGGGCTCCATGTGATGGCTGCAGGCAGAAGCACAGCCTCTGGCCTCGAGTTTCCTCCATTGCACCCTTTCTGCAGTGTCTTGTGCCGAGGCATCCACAAGGATAAGCAGGGAAGCATTCCCCAGATCATCCAGGAGCAGCTCTTCCAACTGGTGCAGGATGAAAAAACGAAGCCAAGGTCTGGGGCCCAGTGCGGCCCTCAGGCGCTGCACCACCAGGGGACCCACTGCATCGTCTCCCCTCTGGGGGTTTCCATAACCAACTATACAGACCTTTCCCTCCATGTGTGTTTCCCTTTCATGAAGCGCGGCTCAGCTGCACCACGCTCTGGCCTTGGGGACCCAGCACCTCTATGCACAGGGGCATCTGACCCAAGGCATGGGTGGAACAGGAAAGACAGGGGTCGTAGCAACGAATGGCCCCCTCCACCCTGTTCAGAATCCCCTCTTTCACCGTGGCGGAGTGTATGTAATCTCGGGCCACGGAGGTGACGGCCCTGTTCATGGCCAGGTTGTTGTGCCCCGTGGCCACGATCAGGTTCACCTTCTGGATTACCCCATGGGAGTCTACTTTGTAATGGTGGATGAGGGTCCCCCTGGGGGCTTCCACCACCCCCACCCCCTCTTCCTGGGCTGGTCCGGGTACGGTGATCCTGACCTCTGTGGAGCAGATCCCTTCTGTCTCCAGGAGTTGCTCTGCCCTTTCCAGGGCGTATAGCAGCTCCACCAAACGGGCGTGGTGGTAAAACAGGGAACCCTGGGGCAAACCTGAGCCAGCCGAAGCCCGAAAAGCTTCCAAGGCCCCCTGGGCTCTGGGGGTGCTGATGCCGCGGCATATGTTCAGCCTGGCCAGGGGTCCCACCCTGTAAGAGCCTTCAGGATAGCCCTCGGGCTTGAAGTAAGGAAACTTGAGGTACGACCAGGGCTCTACCTTCTCTGCAACATAATCCAGGTAGTGTGCCGGGGGGAAACAGGCCTTTTGCTCTGCCTGCGGGCCGCAAACGCTGATTTGCCCGTCGTACAGGGCAAGCCTTCCTTCGGGGTCCACAAGGCCCATGTAGTTGGTGGGGAAAGAGGCAAAGGAGGCGGCCTCCTCCTTGTTCTTCTCCCACCAGGTCTGAAAGAGCTCCATGGCTGTGGCGTGGGCCTTGTAGGCCTCGGGGAATCCCTGGAGAAGTCGATCCCGGTCCATGGGACTCAAGGCATCGCTCACTCCCCCTGGCACGGCAAACACCGGGTGGATCTTCTTGCCCCCCAGGGCTTGAATTATCTCCTGCCCGAAACGCCTCAAGCGGATGCCTTGGAGGGCGGCCTCTGGGAGTTCCTGCAGGACCCCCAACACATTTCGCTTGGCTGGCTCAGAGTCCCAGCCCAGCAAGAGATCCGGGCTGGCCAGGTGGAAAAAGTGAAGAGCGTGGGACTGAATGTATTGGCCCATGTGCAGAAGCTCCCTGAGGAGCCTTGCGGTCTCGGGGATCTCCAGGCCCAGGATGGCATCGCAGGCCTTGGCCGAGCCCAGCTGGTGGCTCACCGGGCAGATGCCGCAAATGCGCTGGGTTATGGCCGGCATCTCCTCCATGGGCCGGCCCTGGCAGAAACGCTCGTAGCCCCTGAACTGGGTGACATGGAACCTGGCCTCGCTGACCTCTCCCTTGTCGTCCAGATGGATGGTTACCTTGCCGTGCCCCTCGAGCCTGGTCACGGGGTCTATGGTTATCTTCTTGAGCTGGGCCATGGCAGGACCTTCTCAGTCGAAATGGAGCATGGCCGTAGGCAGGGCTCCAGGGCAACCCTGGAGAATCCCGCTCAGGCACTGGGCAATGGCCTCGGGCGAAGGTGGACACCCGGGAACATACAGGTCCACATGAACCACTTGATTTGCTGGAAGCACCCTCTCCAGGAGCTCTGGGAGCTCCGGATCAGAAGGTATCTTTCCCTCTACCGTGGAAGCGGTCTCCATGTAACCGCAACGAAGCACCTCCTCCTTGGGGATCCAGTTCCTCATGGTGTTTATGCCGCCGAACACAGCGCAGTCCCCCCAGGCCACCAGGAGTCCACAGCTTTTCCTTAGCTTCTTGAGGATTTCCTCCTGTTCCTTGGTGCCCACCCCCCCTTCCAGTATCCCCACGGCCAGCTCGGGGAATTCGTAGTCCTTGTGATCGGTGATGGGGGAGAAGGTGAGCTCCACCGCCTGAAACACCTCCAGGAGTTTCTCGTCCAGATCCAGGAAAGACATGTGGCAGCCAGCACACCCCTCCAGCCAGACAGTCGCTATCTTGGGTTTCTCCATGACGCAGCCTCCGGTGTACCTTCCCGGGGCCGTCACTCCCCGGGCTTCTTCTCAGGACAGGTTTAGGGCGGCCAGGCTCCTGGCACTGAGCACCTGCGGATCCGAGGGTAGCCCTCTTATCCCGGCCCTGCCCGCCAGGGCCAAGAGGACCTCCCAGCTGCGGCGAAGCCCTGCAGGTGGACTCTGGATTGCCGAAACATTCCCCACCTCGTGCCCGTCCAGGGAAAGGTAATTGCCTCCCTGCTCTGGCCAAAGGGGCCTTGGCAGGACCACGTGTGCTCTTCTCATGAGTTCGTGGGGCACATGGGCCCCAATCAGGGCCAGGAAATCGGCCTTTGGCACAACCCCATGGAGCTCCCGGTTCTGATCTCCTCCCAGGAGCACCAAACATGCCCCTGCCCCCTGCTTCTCCACTTCCTCGGGTATTTCCAGGCAGTTCAGACGGAGGGCCGAGGCAGCGTTCCCACCTGGCTTCAAGAGGATAAGCCTCAGGGCATTTTGGGGTAGAAGACCCTTTAGGAGGGCCAGAAACATTATCTGCAGCAAGGCTGAGTGCTCCCTTCTGCCCAACAGCTCAGGGCCGGCCACTATCACAGGGGAATTCGCTCTCATGAAACCCAGCGCCATCTCCTGTCCCTCTTTTTTCACCTCCTCGGAGAGCTCCCCTGGGAGTCCCTCTGAGCCGGCCGACTCCAGCTCCGAGAGGATCCTTTTCCACCTGGTTATGGGATCAGAGCCCCCCGCTGCCTGCACAGCTCCAGCCAGCAGAGCCCTTGCCGCCGAGGGCAAAGCCTCGGGGGCGACTCCCCAGTGCATGACCTTGCATGAAGGAAGCACTGGGGTGCTGCCCACGGAGACCACTTTAGCCCCCTGCTCCATGGAGGCTCTTCTGATCAGGGAGGCCAGAAGGGGATGGGATGCCTCAGGATCGGCCCCCACCAGGAGTATGAAGTCGGCCTCGGCCAGATGCACCCAGGAACATTCCCTGAGCCCCAGGAATGTGCGCTCCATCTCCCTGAAGGCTTTCTGCACGGCAACGAGAGCCTCTCTTTCCAGGAGCCCCAGATGGCCCCCCAGCCCCTCTTCCACAAGCTCTTTCATTAGCCACATCTCTTCACAGGAGCAGTCCGCACAGACCATACCTAGGATCCCTCCCTTTCTGTGCCTTGCCTCCATTAGGCCTGCACTCAGCTTTTCCAGGGCATCCTCCCAGGTGGTGGGATGCAGTGAAAGGTCCGCCTGCCTCACCATGGGCTCCAGTATCCTTCCTGCCCTGTTCAGCATGGGCTCGAAGCGGCCCTTGCGGCAAAGCTGCCCCCGGTCTGGTCTCTTGGTGGAGAGAGCTCCGTCTATGCGTATGAGGTTTTCCTCGCGTAGAGTGCACTGCGTCTCGCAAAGAAGTCCGCATACAGGGCATCGTGTCTGGACCACCCGCAGTGGGCCTTTTTTCCCCAGCACGGCCTGGTGGGGCCTTAACCTGTGGTAAATGGCCCCTGTGGGGCAAACCTGCAGACACACCCCGGAGGCATCGCAACTGGAGTCTGCTGTGGGCTCATTCAAGTCTTTGCAGACCAAGGTGCGGGCTCCCCTGTTTTGGTAGTTCAGCACCGAGTTGCCTGCCAGCTCCTTGCATGCCCTCACGCATCTCCCGCAGAGAATGCAGCGATTGTGGTCCAGGGCCATGTAAGGATTGGTGGCATCCACTGGAAACTCCTTGAAGGAAGGCGGCACAGTCAGGTGGTCCATGCCTAGTTCGTAGGCAAGGCTCTGGAGTTCGCAATCACCGCTTTGGGCACAGAACATGCAGTAATGGTTGCGCTCAGCAAAAAGGAACTCCAGGATGGTCCTCCGGCTCTCCAGGATGCGCTGGTTGCTGGTGACAACCTCCATGCCCTCCCGCACCGGCATGACGCAGCTGGCCACCAGCCTGGGCGCCTTGTCCACCTCCACCACGCAAATGCGGCAGCCTCCCCAGCTGGAAAGAGCGGGATGATGGCACAGCGTGGGGATCCGGATCCCGTTTTCCCTGGCCGCATCCAGTATGGTCATGTTCTCCGGCACCCTGATCTCTTTACCGTCTATGCTCAATCGCACCGTGGCTGTCTGGTCCATGGATCTGCCTCCTGCCCCCTAGGCAACCTGGATGTCGCAGCGCATGCAGCGGGAAGCCTCCCTCACCATTAGCTCCTCGGGAAGCTCCAGTTCCACTTCCGTGAAATCCTTTCTACGTCTTTGGGGGTCCTTGTGGGGTATGCTCGCCCGTGGACCTTGGGGAGTCTCCGTCACCTCCGCGGGGATCTCTATCTGGGCCAGCGCTGGCTCCCGGAAAGGTTCCTCACCGTTTCTGAGCCTGATGGCGGAGTCGATTTCCCTCGCGGCCACCTTGCCTGAGGCAATGGCCCCTATTACGGTGTCGGGGCCGCTCACCGCATCCCCTCCGGCAAAGATAAGGGACTCGCTCACTCGGGTCTTGCTGCCCGGCACGGTTTGGATCAAGCCCCCCCGGCTTACCTTTATCCCGTCCCCCTCGGCCGGGAAAGGCAGTACAGGAATCTGGCCTATGGCCAGGAGGGCCGCATCGGCCTTGAGGGAAAAATTCTCTCCTTGCAGCGGCACAGGCCTTCTGCGACCGCTAGAATCAAATTCCCCCAGGGCCATCCTCTGGCAGAGGATCTCCCTCAGCCTGGAGTCCTCTCCCAGGAACTTGACAGGGGTTACAAGATACCTGATCTTGACCCCTTCCTCCTCAGCAGCCCTGATCTCCTCTTCTTGGGCTGGCATGTCAGGCCGAAGCCTCCTGTACAGGATGGTCACCTCCCCGGCTCCCAGCCGCAGGGCGCAGCGCGCAGCGTCTATGGCAGAGTTCCCCCCTCCTATGACTGCAACCCTCTCCCCCAGGGCAGGGGGCTCCCCCAGGTTCACCTTCCTGAGGAACTCTACGGCCCCGTACACGCCTTGCAGATCCTCCCCTTCCACCCCCAGCTTCATGCTCCTGTGGGCTCCCACGGCCAGGTAAACAGCATCGAATCCCCTCTTCAGCTCCTCCCAGGAAATATCCCGGCCCACCTTGGTGTTGCAGCGCAGCTCCACCCCCAGATCCAGGATGGCCTGGACCTCTTTTCTGAGTACTTCCCTGGGCAGACGATACTCTGGAATCCCCCAGATGAGCATTCCTCCTGCCTCCGGAAGTTCTTCGAAAACCGTCACCGGGTAACCCCTCAGGGCCAGTTCCCTGGCTGCGGCAAGCCCAGAAGGACCGGCCCCCACCACGGCAATGTGCTCTTTTCTGGTGGGAGACAAAGGCTCCTGCCTGGGCATTGGGGCATGGTCCGTGATGTAGCGCTTTATGGCCTTTATGTGCACTGGATCATCCAGTGTGCCCCTGCGACACTTCAGTTCGCACTTGTGGTCGCACACCCTTCCGCACACGCTAGGGAAGGGATTTGTGCGAAGGAGCACTTTGTAGGCTTCTTCCAACCTGCCCAGGCGGGCCAGGGTCACGTACGTGGGTATGTCCATCTCCACGGGGCAGGTGTGTATGCAGGGTGCCTTGAAAAGAGCCGAGCAGACCACGGCCGGGCATCGCTTCTCCCTGATGTGGGCCTCGTACTCCTGGCGGAAGTACCGAAGGGTGGAAAGCACTGGATTGGGGGCTGTCTGGCCCAGGCCGCAAAGGGCTGTGTTCTGTATTATTGAAGCCCATCTCTCCAGGGTCTCTATGTCACCTTCCCTTCCCTCTCCATGGCATATTCTGGTCAAGATCTCGAGCATCTTCTGGGTGCCCACCCTGCAGGGCGTGCACTTGCCACAGGACTCGTCCTGGCAGAACTCCATGAAAAACCTGGCCACATCCACCATGCACTTGTCCTCGTCCATCACTATCATGCCGCCCGAGCCCATGATGGCACCAAGCTGGGTTATGGACTCGTAATCCACTGGGGCGTTGAGGTGCTGGGCCGGGATGCAGCCCCCGGAGGGCCCGCCGAGCTGGGCAGCCTTGAAACGCTTCCCTTTTCGGATGCCGCCTGTGATGTCGTAGATTATGGTGCCGAGGGGTGTGCCCATGGGCACCTCCACCAGCCCCACGTTGACTATGTCTCCGGTGAGGGCAAAAATCTTGGTGCCCTTGCTCCTGAGGGTACCCAATGCGTTGTACCACCTGGCCCCCTGCAGAATGATCTGGGGAACACTGGCCAGGGTCTCCACGTTGTTGAGCACAGTGGGCTTGCGCCAAAGTCCTTCCACTGCCGGGAAGGGGGGCCTGGGTCTGGGCATGCCTCGCTTCCCCTCGATGGAGGTCATGAGGGCTGTCTCCTCCCCGCAGACAAAGGCTCCCGCCCCCCTGTAGATCTCCAGGTCAAAGTCAAAGCCCGAGCCCAGGATGCCCTTTCCCAGAAGCCCATAGTTCCTGGCCTGCTCTATGGCCATCCCAAGCCTCTTGACAGCCAGGGGGTATTCGGCCCTGCAGTAGATGTAGCCCTGATGGGCTCCGATGGCCTTGGCGGCCATGATCATACCCTCCAGCACCGAGTGGGGGTCTGCCTCCAGAACACTCCTGTCCATGAAGGCCCCTGGATCTCCCTCATCCGCATTGCACAGCACGTACCTAACCCTGGCCCTGGAGCGGGAGGCGAACTCCCACTTCATGCCAGTGGGGAAGCCCGCCCCCCCTCTGCCTCTTAGGCCGGAGTCTTTCACTTCCTTGATGATCTGCTCCGGGCTCATCTCCAAGAGGGCCTTGCAGGCAGCCAGGTAGCCCTGCCTGCCTATGTATTCCTCGATTCGCTCAGCGGCAATGAGCCCTCGGTTTCTAAGCACCCGGGGCGCTTGTAGCCCGAAAAAGGGAATGTCCTGCATGCGGTACACCGGCTGGCCCGTCTCCGGGTCGTGGTACATGAGCCGTTCCACCGGAGAGCCCTTGAGCACGTGCTCCTGGATTATTTCCAGGGCGTCCTCTGGCTTCAGATACTGGTAGAAGATGCCCCCTGGATACACGGTCATGACAGGCCCTTGGGCGCAGAAGCCGTTGCATCCGGTTTCTATCACCAGGGCCTTCTCCTGCAGGCCCCTGGTTTCTATCTCACCCCTTAGCCGGACCATCACCTCCAGGCTCCGGGTGGCATGGCACCCGGTGCCGCCGCATACCAGGAGGTGGTAGGGATAATCGGGCACCCCCGGGGTGAGCTCCTGTTTCAGCCTGGGGGCAAGGAAAGAGGCCATCTCCTCATGAAGTTTCTGGAGGCTGTCAGGTGAGAGTCTGCTCATGGCCGCTCCTTATCCTTGGCAATTGCCTTTGGAATGCTGTTCAGTCGTATTCCTGGAGGATACCCCTCAAGTGCGCCGGCTTTACCTGGGCAAAAGCGTCGTTGTCCACAACCATGGCCGGGGCAAGCCCGCAAGCTCCAAGGCATCTCACGGTCTCCAGGGAAAAGCGGCGGTCAGGGGTGGTCTCCCCTGGCTGTATGCCAAGGCTGCTGCAGAGCTCCTCCAGGGTCCGCTTGCTGCCCCTGACGTAGCAGGCTGTGCCCAGGCAAACCCTCACCGTGTGCCTGCCCCTGGGCACCATGGTGAAAAAGGAATAGAAGGTCACCACCCCGTAAACCTCGCTCAAAGGAAGGCCCAGGCCTTCCGCCACCCTTCTCTGGATGGATTTGGGGAGATATCCCAGGCGCTCCTGGATCTCCTCCAACACGGGGATCAGGGAGCCGGGGGTCCCCTTGTGGCGCGAGATGATGGAGTCCGCGGCTGCAAGTTCTTCTTCGTTGAACTCCTCCTCCTGTGCTTTCTGAGGTGCTTTTTCGGGCAACACGGGGTGACCTCCTTAGGAAGAGTTTGCAGGCGGGACCTGATCCGCCGGGAGCCCTCTTGAAGGGCTTCACCGGTCTTGGTGAGCAACCCATGTGCCACCCAGGAGGGAAGCTTTTTGTGGGTGCAGTTGCGGGAAACCAAAGAAGAATAAGACATCCGCCCCAGCTTCAAACCCAGGGCCTTCTCTGCCAGTTTTCTTTACAGTCTGTAAAGCCACCGGGAATCTCTTGGACTTGACTAATTGGAAGACCCGATTAATATAGGCGCAGGCAAGGAATGGAGAGATGCTGGCGTACGGAATCAGATGGGGGTTCGGGAACCTCCTGGGTTTTGCCATGGGGGGAATCCACTGGGTGGGTGCACCATCCAGGGATCCCCAGGCTCAGAGCCGGGATTTTCGAACACACATGCAGGCTATGTCGGCCATGGACATTCCCGGGTCTGAAAAGGCCTGGGGGGACCAGTCGAGAAATACGTCTCTTCCCGTGAAGGCCCCGGAATCCCCTCCTAACACTTACGACTTCCAGGGTAGGCCCCACAATATGCTTCTTGAATCCAGAGGACTCCTGGTGGATATCAGGATCTGACCCCTCCCGAATCCGGGGAAAATCAATATGAAGGAGGCGGCTCCAAGGTGGCCATCTTGATCCTATGTGCCGGGGAAGATCCTGAGCCATGGGTTTTGAGTCTGCGGGAGCAGGACCCGAATTGCGACATAAGGGTCTGGCCCAATGTGGGTCATCCCAGGGATGTGCTCTTGGCCCTGGTCTGGAACCACCCCAGAGGGGAGCTGGCCAGGTACCCCAACCTCAGGTGCATAGCCTCCATGGGGGCCGGGGTGGATCACATCCTCTCCGACCCTGCTTTGCCAAGGGGTGTGCCCATCACAAAGGTGGTGGACAAGAGCTTGACCAGCTCCATGGTGGAGTACGTTGTGCTGTCGGTGCTGGATTTTTCCAGGGACATGCAGAAGTACAGGGCAGACCAAAGAGAAAGACGTTGGGCCCCTCGTTTTCCGAGACCAAGGGACCAGCTTGGGGTAGGGATAATGGGCCTGGGGGAGTTGGGGGGCGCCTGTGCCAGGAAACTTTCGGACATGGGTTACAAAGTGCTGGGCTGGAGACGCACCGCCTGCTCCTTGGAGGGGGTGGCCACTTTTTGGGGAGAAGACCAGCTTGGGAATTTCCTTGCAGGCACCGATGTCTTGGTCTGCCTCCTGCCCCTGACCCCCGAGACCGAGGGAATCCTCAACAAGGAGACTTTCCGCAGGCTGAGGCCGGGGGCCTTTCTGATAAACGTGGCCAGGGGAAGACACCTTGTGGAAGAGGACCTTCTAGAGGCCCTGGAAAAAGGGCAACTCTCTGGAGCACGCCTGGATGTTTTCAGCCAGGAGCCCCTCCCCTCGGATCATCCCTTCTGGGCTCACCCCAGGATACAGCTCACCCCGCACATCTCCAGCCTCACGGAACCCAAGGCCGTGGCCCCACAGATCCTGGAGAACTACCGGAGGGTTTGCCGCTCTATTGAGCCCCTCAACAGGGTGGACCCCCACAGGGGATACTGAGCGGTCTCAGACCGGCTTTAGCACTTGAATGCTCACCCGGTTGACCAGCTCCTTGGCCCTCTCCCTGTAGGAGAGCATGTGAGGGGCCTTGAAGTGCTCTAGTAGCGAGTCCAGATCCTTCCAGGCCTCCACTATGGTGACCACGTTTTCCCGCACAGCACCTTGCATGGGGATCCCGGATGGCATGTCCAAGGTTGGCTCGTATTGGAGACATCCCGCCTCGGCCCTGACATGGGGCACGTTGCTCCTCAGCACCTCCAGGTACGCATCCCTGCATCCTTCCTTGCACTCCACAGTGGCAACCACGTAGATCATCGTTCTTCCTCCCATAACAGCACCAGTCCTGGTCCACCGGGTGGGCTGCCCCAGGGGTCCACAACCAGCCAGGGGGGGTTTCAAACCCTCCCACACGGCTTTGGGGAGTTATGGAGGTCTTTCCCGGGGCCCTGCTCATTCTTGACAGGCATATAACCTTATCGCAATATAGGGCTCGTTGGGAAGGGAATCCGCCAGGCGCCCATAGCTCAGCTGGATAGAGCGTCGGACTACGAATCCGCAGGTCGGGTGTTCGAATCACCCTGGGCGCGCCAGTAATTTCAAGGGCTTAGGCCTAACCGCCTGAGCCCTGGCTTTTCACGGCGGTCTTTTTCTCTGCCAACTCCAAATGTTGGCGGGGGAAATGTGATAGTTATGCCAGAGGAAATTTTTTCACAAAGTGAAACTTTTTGGGGAGGCTTGGGAGCAGTTTTTTTGGAGAAATTTTTACAAAACAAGGCGGCCGGGCAGGCCAAGCTCCGTGAGTTCGATGCCAAAAATGCCAGGTTCTCGCAGCTGGGGGCCCAATGCGAAGCGGCCAGGAAGAAGGCCTCCCATCTCAAGGCCGTGCTCTCCCATTTTGGGCAACCAATCCGCACTTCTTACCACTGCCCTAGACGGGCATATGAGTCAAACCCTGGATGCAGCCCAGATTCGGATTCTAGGTAAAATCTCTTAATCCCAGCTACTTATATGAGCTGCAAATAAAGAACAGCCTCTTCTGCCTTAAAGACAACTGAGCCAATAGGACAACCTCAGCTTCCAGGGCATGATGAATTTTTTGGTTCCTGGTCCAGCTCTCACTGAACGCAATTTGGAGCTGGCTTTTCTTTGTCTGGCACTTGGGCGCATGGGCTTTTGCAGATACAGTCATGCTGTGGGCTTTTATACTTCTGACCGCCATTTCATTTTGGCGGATTAGAGCCTTGGCAGGGGTGTTGTTAATCCCTTATCTGCTTTGGGTAGGCTTTGCCTCGCTGCTCAGCTACAGGCTGTGGCGGCTAAATCCGCAGATCTTAGGCTAGATATGGCCTTCCCAAGCATCCGAAACCGGCTTTCCTGGAGTTTCTCCCACAGGCCTCCGAGGCTTTAGGGTGAGAAACGATAGGTTGGCATGGCCGGAGCGGTTTTTCACCCCCGTTGGGAAAGCTCCCAGAGGAGCATCTAGGCCGGGCGTATAAAGGTCAGGACCGAAGCCGTGAAAAGCTAGTGTCAAACCCATGCCGACTTGACTGCCAGGCAAGGAAGCCCGGCCGATGCAGCAACCTTATCCATGAGCGCCCCTCATTCGAGTAGTCTTCTGACCCACGAAATGGGTTTGTGTTCATACCGGCTGGGGAAAATGTTATCTTGTTATCCAGACGCGGGGGCTTGCAAGCCAAACGCGTGCCGGGATTTCCATGAAGCGCCGCACATTCAAGATCCGTCGCAAGATCATAGTCACCTTTTTCTCTTGCATCCTCTGCGTCTTGATATTCGCCATCTTTAGCTACCAAGTCCACAGGGAGATAGGAAAGCGGCTTGGGATATTGGAACAAGCTGACGACCTGTACCAAGAAGTCCTGGAACTGAGACGGTTCGAGAAGAATTTCTTTCTTTACAAGGAAAGCTCCAGTCTTGGCCAGGCCATGTTTCACATTAACAGGATTGAAGGAATCCTCTTGGCCTACGAACACGAATTGGTCGGAGCCAAAGGAGGTGAAGAGGTATCGCATTTTCGTAGAATTCTCCAAGATTACAAGCGGATCGTAACCCGCGTAGATGCCAAGTCCCACTCTTTGTTCTCATCCACCGATACGCCGGCGTTCTCGGCTATGGAGGAGTCCATTCGCGGCCTGGGCCAGAACCTCTTGGAGGCGGCAAAGGGATGGGCAACAGCCCAGCGGGGCGCCATAGACCGGTTGTCGCAGAAGGCCATTCACCTGTTCTTGCTGTCCGTGCTGGTTTTCGCAGCACTAGGAGTCGGGTTGGCGTTTTATATTGCCAGGTTGCTTGTTCGACCCCTGGACCAGATGCAGCAAACAATGGAGAGGATCGCTCAGGGAGACTTCTCCCTCCTTCCAGAGACGGGATCGAGGGCAGCCGAGTCTCTCAGCCTTGCCAAGGCCTTCAACAGGATGATTCGGGAACTGGAGGAGCGTCATGAACAGCTTGTACAGTCCCGCAAGATAGCAGCTATAGGGACCCTTACGTCAGGGATAGCCCACGAGCTGAATAACCCCTTGAACAACATTGTGCTGACCGCCGAAGCTCTCAGAGATGATTTCCGAGAACTCGAGGAGACAGAGATATTTTCCATGATCCAGGACATATTGGCACAGTCCGAGAGGGCATCCGAGATAGTCCGTGATCTCTTAGACTTCTCTCGCTCCGAGCGCAAAGAGATGGAAGAGCTGTCTGTGGAGGTACTGGTGAATGAGACCTTGAGGCTCGTCAAGAACCAAACCACATTGTCCGGGATCGAAGTGCAGGTCCTGATCCATCCGGGCCTCCCTATGATATTCGGCGAACATTCCAGCCTCCAACAGGTCTTCTTGAACCTTTTTATCAACGCAATTCAGGCCATGCCTGATGGAGGGGTTCTCAAAGTGACTGCCTTCGTATCAGACGGGGGCCAAAACGTTACGGTCGAGGTGGCGGACACCGGAGTTGGTATTGCGCCCGAGCACATCCCACGAATCTTCGATCCTTTCTTTACCACCAAGGAGGTGGGGCGAGGTACGGGCCTTGGTCTATCAGTTAGTTACGGCATAGTGGAAAAGCACGGTGGCAGAATAGAGGTGCGGAGTGAGGTGGGTAGGGGGACTACCTTTACCGTTATTCTGCCCGCACGGAGGCTCTGAGGGGTTCAAGTCGAGATTGGAGGCCCGATGCGAATTGCCGTAGTCGATGACGAGGAGATCGTTCAAAAAAGGCTCAGAGCCGTTTTGGAGAAAGATGGGCATGGGGTGGACACATATAGTTCTGGCGAGGAACTGCTCAGGGAAATGGGGGAGTCCTCTTTCGATCTAGTCTTCTTGGATGTGATCCTGCCAGGCTTGCAGGGTATGGAAGTGCTAAAGCTTATCAAAAAGAACTCCCCTGAGACCCAGGTGATCCTGATCACTGGGAGGGCCTCTATAAGTTCTGCTGTGGAGGCCGTTAAGCGGGGGGCCTTCCACTATGTTTCCAAGCCCTTGAGGCTTGCAGAGGTCAGAAATCTGGCCAAGCAAGCCTTGGACCACAAGAGATTGCGCGAGGAGAATCGATGGCTTAGGGCACGACTGGAGCCTAGAGAGGGTTGGGGTGAGGTCATCGGCATCAGCCCGAGGATTAAGGAAGTCTTCGAAATAGTCAGGAAGGTAGCTCCCCTCGATTGCAATGTACTGATCCAGGGGCAAACCGGAACCGGCAAGGAGTTGGTTGCAAGGGAGATACACCGCGAAAGTCCTCGCAGAAACCAGCCCTTCGTAGCCTTCAACTGTGGCGGATTCACCGAAGAGCTAATCTCAAGCGAACTCTTTGGGTATGAACGCGGGGCTTTCACGGGGGCGGTAGCAACAAAAATAGGCCTCTTGGAGACGGCCCATCGGGGGACGGTCTTCATGGACGAGATTGGGGACATGCCCCTGTCTATGCAGGGCAAGCTCCTGAGGGTCATACAGGAAAAGCGGATCTTCCGGGTTGGTAGCAATCGGTCCATCCAGCTAGACTTGCGATTTATCGCAGCAACAAATAGGGACCTTAAGCGTGCGGTCGCAGAGGGACGTTTTCGTGAAGATCTGCTCTTCCGCCTGAATGTAGTTGCAATAACGCTACCACCTTTGGCCGAACGCAGGGAAGACATCCCTTTGCTGATCCAACATTTCATTTCAGTTTACAGGGAAAGATTTCGAAAGTCCGTCAGGGGAATAGAGCCCGTGGCCAAGGAAGTCCTCCTGAACTATGCCTACCCAGGGAATGTTAGGGAGCTTGAGAACATCATCGAAAGGGCCGTAGCCCTGACAGAGGGAGATTACCTGGCCCTAAAAGACCTGCCTTCCGATTTGCAAGCGCATGCCAGTACCACCGTGCATGCCTGTACCACCCTGGAAGAAAAGGAGAGGGAATACATCCGGCAGGTCCTTCAATCTACAAGATACCGTATCGGGGAGGCCGCGCGGATTTTGGGCCTTCCCCGCACCACCCTTTGGCGCAAGATGAAAAAGCTGGGCCTCTCCAGGCCGTGAGCTCAACTCGGAGTCGGCTGCAGCTGCTGCCTTCTGATCACCTCTCCCAGCTGTTCCATTTTGAAACAATTTTTCCTCATGAACATACAAACTTGGATCGCACTATTCACGAGAAGCGGACAATGCAGATTAACTTGTTGATATGGAAAGATTAATTTGTCATTCACAAGTAGGAAGTGTGGCTTCGGTTTTGGATCCGGCCCTGGTTTGCCTCGAAAAGTTCCAAACAGTGCCGGTGGGTTGGGGGCGTAACCCCCAAAATGAACGACCTTGGGGAATGATTTGGGTTAATGAGAAATATTCCATAATGAAACAATAGCTGCTGCTCCTTCCTTCTTCTTATCCCTATCATATTAATATTATTGAGATTATTCTGTTGGCACGCCTGCTGCTTCAGGGCAGGGCATGCGGTTCGGCACCAAGAAAGTCTTGCTCGCGGTCCATGCGGGGCGGTCTCGAGAAGGAGCTGTCTCTTACGCAGTGGAGCTAGCCTCACGGATGAATCTCTCTTTGGTTCTGATGCTGGTCAGCAGCGGGAAGAGCAGCCCCAAGGCCCAAGATGCCGTTGAGCGTTTGTGGATTGAGGGCGTAATGAAGCAGTGCCAGGAGCACGGGGTGAGCGTGGAGCTGTTTATCGGGACCGGCCCTTTGTGCGAGGAAGTCCTTCGATTCGTAACCACTGATCCCTCCACGGAATTCGTGGTGATGGAACTTTCTGACGTTACCACAGCCCCTGGCCCCGCCGAGGCTGCCATGGAGAACCTGCAACGACTTGGAGAAGAGTTCGAAGGGGAGGTCCTGCTGGTGTCAAGTCGCGGAAGTATCCTTAGGCTCAAAGATGTTTCCTGCAAGAACATCCTGAAGCGGAGGTGAAGGTGATATGTGGGGAATATATCTTCCTGTTGCCGGTGCTGATACGAGCATCCTGTTACTGTTGGGGCTCGGAGTGGGGGTCGGGTTTCTCTCCGGGCTCTTCGGGGTGGGAGGCGGCTTCCTCATGACTCCTGCCCTTATCATGGCAGGGATCCCCCCCACGGTGGCTGCGGCCTCGGACTCCAACCAGATTGTTGCGGCCTCTACATCTGGCACATACGCCCATTATCGAATGGGCAATGTGGATTTTAAAATGGGCGGGTTCCTCCTGCTGGGGGGGGTGCTGGGGGGAAGCCTGGGTGTACAGATAATCAAGCTCCTAAGGATGATGGGAAATGCAGACATCGTCATCAAACTTACCTACGTGCTGATGTTGGGATGGATCGGCTCCTACATGTTCGTGGAGAGCCTTCAAAGCATGCGAAGGAAGGCCGATGCAGAAACCAAGCGGCAGGAGGGTGCAAGGCCGGGTTTTTATAGACGCTTGGTTCAGAGACTGCCCTGGAAGATGAAATTCGAGAAGTGCGGGGTGAAAGTGTCTCCCATCCTTCCCACTGCCCTGGGAGGCCTGGTTGGGGTTTTAGCGGCCATCATGGGGGTGGGAGGTGGATTCATAATGGTCCCAGTCATGGTCTATCTGCTGCGCATGCCCATGCATGTGGTAGTGGGAACCAGCTTGTTCCAGGTGCTGTTCACCTGCATCAACATAACCATAATGCAGGCCGTGGCCAATCAAACCGTGGATCTGGTTCTGGCTTTGGTTCTGCTGTTGGGCTCCTCTGTCGGCGCGCAACTCGGCGCAAGGCTGAGTCACCGCATGAAAGCCGACCAGCTTAAAGTCTTCTTGGCCTCTATCGTTCTAGTGGTTATGCTGCAGATGCTGATCAGCCTATTGCTCCCCCCCAAAATCCTGCTGGTTCCCAAAGGAGGGCATTGAAATGAATGTGGGATGGCGCTGCTGCAGCAGCATCGTGCTGTTTCTGGCGTTGCAGTGGATGGTGGGATTGCAATGGGGGGCAGCGGCTTGTTCGGTCAATCTTGAAGTGGTACCAGACACGGTGGGGATTGGGACATTCTTTCAGGGGCAAGAGGTGACGGTTTCGGCCACGGTTCCGCAGGGGGTAGAGGCAGTGGTGGAAATCTTGGGCGGGTCTGTCTCGGAAAGACTCATGCGCAAAGAACGCTGGGGACCACTATGGCTCAATAGAGAAGAGGTGGAGGTTGAGGACGCACCTTCCTTGTACCTGGCTGCAAGCACAGATCCGGCCTTGCTGCATAACCCCTCTGATTTTCGGGAATGGGGCTACGGGGCGATGGCTGAAAGGATCAAGTTCCATGGACAGGGAGGCGATGAGATCAGGAGAAGGTTAGTCAGTGAATTTATAAGCTTGAAGAAAACGCAGGGCCTCTACAATGTGTTCCCGGGTCAGGTTGCGGGGTCGGCTCTTGAAGATGAATGTCCCAGACTGAGAACCTCTTTCTTCTTGCGAAGCAATGTGAAACCGGGAAGCTACGAGGTTCGTTTGTTGCTGACACAAAACGGCGAGTTGATAGGCCAAACCGGAACCTCTGTGGAAGTGCGGCTGGAAGGCTTGCCGGCTCTCCTTCGCTCGTTGGCCCAAAATCATCCGCTCTTGTATGGGGTGTTGGCTGTGGTGCTGGCCATGCTGGCCGGGTTCCTGATCGGGCACATTTTCAAGGGGCGTGGCGCACACTGAGACTTTGGGACCGGGCCTCATCCGAGTCCATATGTGCGAACCCATGAGAAAGTTCTTGGAAAAACTCCGAAGAATCCTGGGACCCAGGGCCGAACCCTCGGAGCTGGCAGAACTTTTCGAGCACTTCCAGTGCCTTTTGCAGGACCACCAACAACTGATGGTGAGGATCGCGGACCTGGGCGAAAAGTCCGGTGGGGAGTACGTCTTTGACCGTAAGTATCTTGATGACACTGTCAATCAGCTCAGAGGAGACTTGCTGCGCCTCGTGGAGCGACTGAATCTCCTCACCGGCAACCGTTATATGGCTCTTTACTCGAGCGTGGACCGAATCCTACTGCAGATAGAAGCCGAGTTGAGGGGACGCTTGGTGCTCTCGGAAGAGATGCCTCTGGTAGCCCCTTTGGATGCCTTGCCACTGGATCACCCGGAGCTGTTGGGGGGCAAGGCCAATGCATTGGCTCGAATCCGACAGAGGCTGGGCCTAAGGGTACCGGACGGGTTCGTTGCCACCACCCGTGCTTATAGGAGAGTCTTGCAGCACAACGGGTTGGAGGATCGGATCCATGCCTGGCTGGAGTCGTGGGCCTGCGGGAAGTCAGACACCCGCCAAGCCTCGCGTCAGATCCAATACAGCATTCTGGCTTCCACCGTGCCTTCTGATGTGGCCTCAGCCATAAGGCGACTGGCACAGCGGAAGGAGACCTCCTGGGCCGTGCGAAGCAGCGCTTACGGGGAGGATGGTGAGCTATCCTTTGCAGGACTCTACCAGACTGTTTTGGACGTCCCGACCCGGGAGCTGGTGACGGCTTACCGTCGAGTGCTGGCCAGCCTCTTTTCCCAGGAGGCCCTAACCTACCGTCGAGAGATGGGCATGCTGGGGGAAGAACCCGCCATGGCCGTCCTGTTTCAGGAAATGATCCAAGGTGGTTTTGCCGGTGTTATTCACACCATAGACGTCGCAAACCCAGGGCAGGAAACCCTGGTTATTTACGCCACAGAAGGACCTGCACGCCCGGTTCTGGAGGGTACGGGCCAGGTGCAACGAATCTCGGTGAAAAGAAGCCCTTGGCGAGGCGCCCGGAATGAAGCTCCGGAGGTCCAAGGAAAGCCCTCCCTGAGGGGTGAAGCCCCACTAGGCTTGGCAGTTCAACCGGACAAGGGGGGACAGCGCCTAGGTGGGGAAGCCATCAAGACCCTCATCGCAGCGGCTATGACGCTAGAGAGGTTTTTCAAGCGCCCACAGGAGATAGAGTGGGCCGTCGATCAAATGGGCCGCTGCTGGATACTCCAGTCTAGGGCCTTGGGCTTTTCCCTGGAGACCGGAGCACTGATCGATAATATCTGCGAGTCCTGTTCCCAATACCCGGTGCTGGTTAGGGATAGCGGTGTGGTGGCCCATGCGGGGGTTGGTGCTGGCCCAGTTCATCAGGTGAGCTCAGAAGGCGAGATGCTTTCCTTTCCGGAGGGGGCCGTTTTGTTGACAAAATACACTGCTCCTTGGCTGGCTGCCGTGGTGCCAAAGGCAGCAGCCATCGTGGCGGAACGTGGCTCATCTGCGGGACACCTGGCTACCATAGCTAGGGAATTCCGTGTTCCAACCCTCTTGGAGGTCGAGGGTGCCACAGAGCTGTTGCCTAGAGGAGAGGAGGTGACGGTAGATGCCAAACAGAGGGTGATTTACCGGGGGGTGGTCAAAGAACTCCTCATGTTTGAACTGGCCAAGGGCTCTGTGTTCGAAGAGTCGCCTGAATTCAGGGTGCTGCGAAGGATTCTCAGGCGCATTGCCCCTCTCCATCTGCTGGACCCGAACGCCCCGGAGTTCGCTCCCCAAGGGTGTAGGTCGGTCCACGACGTGATACGTTTCGCCCATGAGAAAGCCGTCCAAGAGCTGATGGATCTCCCCCATCTCCTCAAGCGCTTCAGAGGGATCAAGGTATGGAGGCTGGTATCGGAGATACCCATGGGCTTGAAGATCTTGGACATGGGCGAGGGCGTGGAGCCTCGGCTCCAAGGCGACGAGCTAATGCCGGAGCAGATCCTGTCCGTTCCCTTGAAATGGCTCTGGAGGGGTCTTTCAGAGCCAGGGATTTGGAGCACAGTCCCTGTGGATGTGGATTTCAAGGGGATGATGTCCAGCTTGACCAAGACCAAGGCGGAGATGCCCGGATTCGTAGAATTCACCGGCTTTAACCTGGCGGTGATCACAGGGAATTACATGAATCTGCACCTGCGCCTCGGGTACCACCTGAATCTTATCGATGCACGGGTAGACCCTGAGCCGGCTCGCAGCCACATTTACTTCCGTTTCGTAGGAGGGGTGACAGACATAACCCGCAGGTCTCGCCGTGCACACCTCCTTGCCCAGATCCTCTCCCGGTATGATTTCAAAGTGGACATAAAAGGTGACCTCATCGTGGCCAGGGTTCTTCATCTCCCAGGGGAAGAGATGCAGCCCCGCCTGGAAATGTTAGGCCGTTTAATAGGTTTCACCCGCCAGCTGGATATCCAGCTGAGGAGCGAAGAGGACGTCTTGAACTTCGCTGAAACCTTTCTTAACAAGACACAGCCCGGGACGTCCCCTGAGAACAGGAGGAACCATGAACTCCCAAAAACTTAGGATACTGGTGCTGGATGATGAACCCATCGTTTGCAAACGTCTCCAACCCGCTTTGGAAAAACTGGGGTACGAAGTCAGGACTTTCACCAACAGCCTCGAGGCCATGGATCACATCCAGGAAAACGAGTATGAAATCATCATAACGGATCTCAAGATGAAGGGACTGGACGGGATGCGGTTTCTTCAGGAAGCCAAGAAGCGCTCTCCCCGGACGGAGGTCATTGTGATAACAGGATTCGCTACATTGGAGACAGCCAAGGAATCTTTCCAAAAGGGAGTGTTCGACTTCATAGCCAAACCCTTCAAACTCAGCGAGATTCAGGAGGTAGTAGGAAGGGCCGCCTCCAAGCTCCGTGGAGACAAAGCCTGAGCGGACAGTGGGAAGGTGGATTGCTCTAATCAGTTGGAACTGCAGCCGGGGCAGCGAGAGAAGAGAGCGTTCTCGGAAGGAAGAGTCCCGAAAGAATCCAAGGGGGAGTCGCCATGAGGATCCTTTTTGCAGGAGATGAACATCCGTACAGTGCCTACGCTTTGGAGGAGACGGCCAGACTCGCAATGAACACGTGGGCCGACGTGATCTTCCTTGGGGTGTCTCCTTCTGTGTCGCCCCCTATCGAGGGTTCGTCGCTCGGCCAGGCGATGCACGAATACCGAGACAAATTCTTGAAACGGGCCGGTGAGAGGGAATCTCCATATGCCATGACCAGGTGGGTTTACGAATGGGTCCCAAGGACAGAGAAAGCCTGGGAGGAGATGCTTGTGTGTCGTGGTGCCAGGAAGGATTTGCAGGTGAGAATGCGAGTGGGGATGGTCGCCACGGAGATCCTGGCCGAAGCCGAGGATCAGGAGGCCGATCTAATTATCTTGGGCTGCAGTCAGGGAGAGCAATGCCTCTGGGAGAATTCATCCCCGGTGCCCAAAAAGGTTGTCAGCGAGGCGGAGTGCTCCGTTCTGTTGGTGAAGGAACAGCAGAGCTTCGGCCGCATCCTGGCTTGTTTGGATCAGAGTTATATCAGCCAAGATTCCCTGGAAATGATAAATCAGATGGCCACCATCCATGGTGCTGGCCTGGAGCTGGTCGGCTTGACTCAGGAAGGTGGCCTTAAGAAGGACGTTTACAGACGTCTAATTGAGATCGGGGATTATTATGAGGACAGGCAGCTCAGCGTAGAGACCCGCCTGGAAGAGGTTTCCCAATTCCAAGACTTTATCGCCAGAGAATTGAAAAACGACTTGCTGGCACTCTGGATGGGCAAGAGATCACTCCTGGACCGGTTCTTCCCCAAGGAGTGGGTAGGCCGCTTCGTGGGAAAGTGCAGAACCTCGGTGCTGGTGATGCGATAGGGGTTGGCACCTTTGGGGGTCTCTCACGGAAGGACAAAGCCAATCGAGATCTAGCTGAATAAGAGGGGTGAGGCCATGAAGATACTGGTAGCGGTAGACAAGAGCGAGGAGTCCCAGATAGCCTTACGGTATGTATGCCATCTGCTGGAGCATTTCGAAACAGAGGTGGAAGCTATCTACGTGAAGCCTGACCCGGTGGAAGCGGCTGTAGAGGGCGCATACGCGCCTTTTGCCACCGCCGATGACTTCAAGAGGGCTATCGAAGAGGATGCACAGAAAGCCCTGGAGGGAATCATCGAGGCCTGCGAGGTTTGTCTGGGGGCCAAGATCCCTTGCGAGCCGCGGGTGGCAATCGGCGATCCGGCGGAAGAGATACTCACTCTGGCGGACGCAGGTGGATATGACATGATCGTGCTTGGCTCTAAGGGCCGTTCTTTACTGAAGGGTTTTCTGCTGGGTGCAGTCCACGCCAAGATTCTTCACCACGCCAGGCAACCGGTCTTGATCTTGCGCAATTTCAGACCAGTCCGGAAGATCCTGGTAGCCTATAGGGGCTCCGCGTGCGATCAGGGTGCCCTGAAATTCATAGCCCCGCTGTTCGCCAAGAAAAAGCCGCAGATTAAGGTGATGCACGTTCAGGAGACCGAGCTGGGGGAGAAGGAGGAATTTGCCCAGGCGTGTCTGCTTGAGGCAGAAGCAACGCTAAGCGGTCTTGGCTTCACTCCGGCAACAAAGCTGGCCAAAGGTGACTTTGTGGACCAGGTCCTGAAGGCCGTGGCAGTTGAGCGCTACGACCTGTTGGTTCTGGGAGCGTATGGACGCAAAAGGCCCAAGTACATGAAAATGATCAGCGATGAAGCCTTGGACCTGGTTCGTTTGAGCACCAGGCCGGTTCTGGTCTTCCGAGATAGAAATGAGGTCTTGGAAGCCGAGGGTGAGAAGAGCTAGTCCCAGATGCCTGGCTCGGATTATAATCCTTAGGCCTCTTGGAGCGGGTATCCACAACCAGGGCAGCAAGAGGCGCCAGGAATATCCTCTGTGATGAAAGAAGACCCAAAGGCATGGTGAGGTGGATGATGGGTGGAGGGATGAAACGTTCGGTCTGCCCCTATGACTGCCCGGACACCTGCGGCCTTCTGGTGGAAGTCAGAAACGGCCGCGTGGTCAGGGTCAAGGGGGACCCCGAGCACCCCTTCACCAGGGGCACACTCTGCCCCAAGATGACCAGGTACCAGGACACGGTGCACTCCCCCCTGAGGCTCACAAGGCCCCTTTTCCGCAGCGGTCCCAAAGGCTCTGGAAACTTCCGGCCCATCAGTTGGGAGGAGGCTGTTGATCGGATTGCCTCAAAGTGGACCTCCATCATGGAGGGCTTCACCGCCGAGGCCATCCTTCCCTATTCCTATGCAGGCACCATGGGCCTGATTCAGCGCAATTCAGGCCACCCCTTCTTCCACAGGCTCGGGGCATCAAGGCTGGACAGGACAATCTGCTCCCCGGCCAAGGAGCTGGGCTGGGCAGCGGTCATGGGCGAGACGCCAGGGCCCCATCCGGACGAGGTGGCCCAGAGCGACCTGGTCATCCTCTGGGGCATCAACGCCGTGGCCACCAACATACACTTCCTGCACGGGGTGAAGGAAGCCAGAAGGAAAGGGGCCCAGGTCTGGCTGGTGGAGACATACAGGACCCGAACCTCAGCACAGGCAGACAAGGTCTTTCTGGTTAGGCCCGGAAGCGACGGGGCCCTGGCCTTGGGGCTAATGCACCTGTTGGTGAGGGAGAATCTCCTGGACAGAGGCTTTTTGGACTCCCACGTGCTGGGCTTCGAGGAATTCAGTTCAGAGGTGCTGCCCAAGTTCGGACCCCGGAGGGTCAGGGACTTGACCGGGCTGGATGAGGGCACCCTGGAGGAAATGGCCAGAGCCTTTGGCCGGGCCCGTGCCCCATTTATCCGGCTGGGAAGTGGTCTTTCCAGGTACGGAAACGGGGCCATGAGTGTTCGCTCAGTTGTGTGCCTTCCGGCCCTGGTGGGAGCCTATGGAAGGCCCGGGGGAGGCTGCCTGGCCTCCACTTCCACCGGCAAGGCCTTTGACCTTAAGCAGATCCTGAGGGAGGACTTCATGGCCAAGGAGACCCGCAGGATCAACATGAACCAGCTGGGCACGGCCTTGAACCACCTGAAGGATCCGCCGGTCATGGGGCTGTACGTTTACCATTCCAACCCGGCTGCAGTGGCCCCGGATCAGAATCAGGTGTTAAAGGGCTTGTGCAGGGAGGATCTCTTCACGGTGGTGCATGAGAGGTTTATGACCGACACGGCCCTTTACGCAGACATAGTTCTTCCAGCCACCTCCTCCCTGGAGCACAGTGACCTTTACCGATCCTACGGGCATTATTGTATCCAGAAAGCTGAGCCGGTCATTCCCCCCGTGGGGGAAAGCAAGTCAAACCTGGAGGTCTTCGGGCTCCTGGCCCAGGCCATGGGCTTTGAAGAGCCCTTTTTCCGCAAGACAGCCCATGAGCTAATCCAGCTTCTCCTGTCCATCCCGAGCCCCCTTCGCGAGGGAATAGACGAGAAGGGGCTATGGGAAGGAAGGGCCGTGGAGTTGAGGCTCAGGAAAGACCCCCACAGGCCTTTTGGGACCCCATCAGGCAAGATAGAGATACTGAATCAGAGGGAACCAATGCCCCTTCCCGACTACCTGCCTCCTTACGGGGGCTCCAGGGAATTCAGGCTGATGACTGCACCCAGCCTCTATGGCCTGAACTCCTCTTTTAGGGAACAGGACAGGCTCTTGAGGCTGGAGAGGGGTATGTTCCTTCTCATGAACCCCCGGGACGCCCTTGCCAAGGAGCTTTCCCAGGGCCAGAGAGTAATAGCTTTCAACGAGCTGGGGGAGGTCCCTTTCATCCTCAAGTTGTCCAGCGGGGTGCCGAAGGGGGTGGTGGTGGCAGAAGGGGTCTGGTGGCTGGCCCACTGCCCGGGCCCTAGATCCGTAAACGCCCTTACCTCCCAGAAGCTCACTGACAGGGGTGCTGGGAGCACTTTCTACGACAACACCGTGGACGTGAGGCCAGCCGGTCCTCAATAGGCAACTTGAGGAGATTTTGCGGGAGGGTTACCTGGGTTGCTCGGGTTGCTTGAGTTACTCGGGTTGCCTGGGTTGCTCGGGTTCAGGGTCGTAGATACTGTTTTGTGTTGTCAAGCCTCCTTGGGTTATTGGGAATAAGG